>NZ_CP160328.2:600000-1200000 GCF_040741455.2 Snodgrassella alvi | reverse complement strand
ACCATGGCCATTTTGCTGGGTTGGGAAAAATTATACCCACAACCCGAAAATCATCCAGCGGCACAACAAACATCATCTACGAGCAATGCAGTTTCCACTGGCGTGGGAGCTGAGGGTGCATTAAGTAAAACTGAGCCAGTTACGGTCACTACGGATACTGTTAAGGCGGTTATTGATGAAAAAACTGGCGATTTGCGCCAGCTTACACTGACTAAATACAAAGCTACCAGTGATGCCAGTAAGCCATTTGTGCTGCTGGATAATGGTGCGGATGGCCATCAGTACATTGCCCAGTCGGTATTATTAAACCGTCAGGGTGATTATCAGTTTAAAAATCTGATTTTTACTGCGCCGCAAAAACAATACACACTTAATGGCGACAAGCTGGATGTGCGTTTGACAGCAGCAGAACAGAACGGTGTGCAGGTAAGTAAGATTTATACCTTTACTAAAGGTAGTTATTTGATTGGCCTTCGCTATGAAATTGCCAATCACAATGCACAGCCGCTGCAAATGGATGTGGCCTATCGGGTTTTGCGTGATGACAAGGAGCCGGAAGGTACTGGCTATTTTGATCACACCTATACTGGTCCGGTGCTGTATACGCCCAATGGTAAATTTGAAAAAGTGGCTTTTAAAGATCTGGACAGCGATTATGCTTCCGGTCGTGACCGAGCAGACTATCAGCGTAAAACCAATACCGGCTGGATTGGTATGACCCAGCACTACTTTATGACTACGTGGATTCTGCAGCCGAAAGAGGGCAGCAGTGTTTGTGGCAGCAATGATGATTGCAAAATTGATATTCGCAAACGTAGTGATGGCTTATATTCGGCAGGCGTGCGTGTACCAGTAAAAGATATTCCCGCTAATTCCAGTGCTAGCTTCGGCATTTCTTTATATTCTGGTCCGCAGATTTATTCAGTGATTACTAAGGTAGCTGATCATCTGCAGATGATTAAAGATTATGGCAAGGTATCGCTGTTTTCTTCACCGTTATTTTGGCTGTTAAACTGGTGGCATGGACTGGTACAGAACTGGGGCTGGGCAATTATTCTGCTGACGCTTACAGTAAAAGCTATTCTTTTCCCGCTTACTCATGCTTCATATAAGTCCATGGCTAAGATGCGTGCTGTAGCACCTCGCTTGCAGGCATTGAAAGACCAGTATGGCGATGACCGCATGCGTATGCAGCAAGAAATGATGTCGTTGTACAAAAAGGAAAAAATCAATCCTGTTGGCGGCTGCCTGCCTATGCTGTTGCAGATACCGGTTTTCATCGGTTTGTACTGGGCACTGTTTGCTTCGGTAGAATTGCGTGGTGCTCCATGGATTGGCTGGATTACCGATTTGGGACGTCAGGATCCTTATTACATTTTGCCGGTATTGATGGCACTGACCATGTATTTGCAAACCTTTATGAATCCGCCTCCTACGGATCCGATGCAGGCTAAAATGATGAAAATCATGCCGGTAGCGTTTTCTGTGATGTTCTTCTTTTTCCCTGCCGGTCTGGTACTGTACTGGCTGACGAACAATATTTTGACGCTAGCACAACAATGGTTTATTAATAAACGTATTGAACGGCAGGCGAAACTGCATCGCTCATTGGATGTATAAGTATAGCTTGTTAGTAAAAAGCACTTCAGTTTGAAGTGCTTTTTATTTGCTAAGTGCTTCAGATACTTATCGCTGGTGTAAGAGTTAATTAATAATGTGTTTGTCTATATAAATAGTTTGAAGCTGCTCTTATATTTTCTACTGTAAGCATTGGTGCACATTTATGATATTCGTTCAGGTATTTTCAGAAATTAGTTTATGTAGAAAATATGCTTACTTTTTTTATAAGCTGATGTGTATTAAATGTAAAGCAGGTACCTGATTTCTAGATGATAAAAAATAAACAAAAATACTTATGGTAGGGAATTAAATTTAATTTTTAATGGAATGCATCACTGACCGTTATCGGTTTTTTGGCTTGAGAATCGCGATAAATGTTTTTTGTATTCAGATTTTTATTTATTAATAATCAATTTGCATATTTATGTTTTATTCTTTTAGGAGAAAAATGAGATTGGTATGAATAGTAACTTGTTCGGGTAATTACAGTAAATTAAGATTGTCGGAATTTAGTAAGTCTATCCGACTTTAGTATTGCAATGATGGTCGTTATATCTGCTCAAATTTGCTTTTGGCTGGATTAACTCCTCCAAATTGAGCTATGAATTTTTTATTTTTAATATCTCTTTTTTACGTTAGTATTATTATTAATACTATCATATTTTATTTTAAAACAAGCACTTCTGTCTGAAGTGCTTGGTGATTATTGCGCATATTTTATTACGGATTAAATGATGGATAGCTTGGCTTAATTGTGATTAAGTTATCAAACTTAATCATCATTGCTTTGAGCATTAAAACTGATGCGGTGAATTAGCGATTATGCTTCCGAAAATGGCTAGTACAATTATATATAGAATTACTGTTATTGCCATGACTATCAGGTATGCTTTGCAAAAATTAGAGCGGTTAGGATTGCCGTTGCCACTAAAAGCCCAGACTAAAACCATGATCAGATTGACAATGGGTATGCAAAATACAATAAACATAATGAGCCAGTCCCCAATAGACATAACTGGCGCAAGATTGCCTGAAGAAGAGTTGAAAGTGTTATTATTTGTTGGATTTTGCATAATTATTCATTTCAATAGTTAATAAATGTTATTAAATACTAACACATTTAATATTGTAAATGAATATCATTTTGAAAAACTTGTAAATTTAAGGCGTGACAGACTGAATGAAACGATATATTGTCTATCACGCCTTTTAGTCGTTACTGTACGTAGGTAGTGGTTTGTTGTGTAGTGGTGGTAGCTGTTTGTTGAACAGGGTTAACACGAATTTCTACACGGCGATTTTTGGCACGTCCTTCCACTGTGGCATTGCTGGCGATTGGATTGGCAGAACCGTAGCCTACTGCGCTAATACGATTGCTGGCGACGCCACGGGCGCTCAGGAATGTGGAAACAGACTCAGCGCGACGTTGTGATAATGGCCTATTGATATTGTCATTACCGGTGCTGTCGGTATAACCAGCGATGGTGATATTGGTATCCACATATTTAGCCAGAATCTCAGCTACAGAAGATAGGGAAGATGTGGCGGCGCTGCTTAATTCAGAGCTATTAGTTGCAAATGTGATGTTTTCTGGCATGGTGAGTTTAATCTGGTCACCTTCGCGCTGTACTTCAACATTTGTATTAGCCAGTTTTTGACGCAATAGTTTTTCTTGGTAATCCATATAAGCGCCGATGCCAGCACCGATAGCACCACAGCCCAGAGCAGCATTACGTGCACCTCGGCTATTGTGGGTAATTGCACCAACGATTCCGCACACGGCAGCTCCACTTAGGCCGTAAACAGCGGTTTTGCTGGCATGGGTTTGGCCGGTACTAGGATCGGTAACACAGCCAGTCAGGGCTAAGGTAGTGGCGGCAGCGAGTGCAGCCAATGGTTTCATGATGGTCATACTTACTCCTTCTCTTAAAATTTGATTATGGTTTTCACATGTATGTTTTATGCTATCTATAGCAGAAAAGCAAGTGAGGGAGGGAGGAGGTGCGCAAACTGAAAATATTCTGTCCGGTTTGCATATCTGTAATTTATTTTGTAGCAATGCTGGTTTAAGCGACAAGTTTACTGCGCTATATTACAATTTAGTCTTATTTAAACGTGTTTGAGGCTCGTTCGCCCTTGAAAACGGCCAGTTTAGCCTCATTCAATTAAATTACCTGTATTCAGGGCTACTATCAGTCACTTTGGAACCAGACATGCTCAGCTTGTATAACACCTTAACTAGAAACAAACAGAAATTTACACCGATTAATCCACCACAGGTGCGTATGTATGTGTGTGGCATGACCGTTTATGATTATTGCCATCTGGGGCATGCACGGGTGATGATTGTGTTTGATATGGTGGCGCGCTGGATACGTGAGCTGGGCTATGAGCTTGATTATGTGCGTAATATTACTGATATAGACGATAAGATTATTAATCGGGCAAATGAGCGCGGCATCAGTATTTCTGAACTGACTGATTATTATATTCTGGCTATGCATGAGGATGCGGCTGCTTTAGGTGTGCTGCCACCAAACCATGAGCCGAGAGCCACACAGTATATTGGACAGATGATTGCCATGATTGAAGAGATCATGGCAAATGGTAAAGCTTATTTGGCTGAGAATGGTGATGTATTTTATGCGGTACGTGAGTTTCCTGACTATGGCCAGCTGAGCGGTAAGAGTTTGGATGATTTGCGCGCTGGTGAACGAGTGGATGTGGATGGCTACAAGCGTGATCCCTTGGATTTTGTGTTGTGGAAAGCGGCCAAACCCCATGAACCGGCGTGGGACAGCCCGTGGGGACGTGGTCGGCCGGGCTGGCATATTGAGTGTTCGGCTATGAGCAAAGCTTTGTTGGGTGAGAATTTTGATATCCACGGTGGTGGAGCTGATTTACAGTTTCCTCACCATGAAAATGAGATTGCTCAGAGCTGCGGTGCAGAAAAACAAGGTTGTTGCACGGAAAAAAATCACTTTGCTAGCCATGTAAAATATTGGCTACATAATGGGTTTATTCGTGTGGATAATGAAAAAATGTCTAAATCCCTTGGAAACTTCTTCACTATCCGCGAAGTGTTGCAAAAATACGATGCAGAGGTGGTGCGTTTTTTCATTTTGCGTGCCCATTATCGCAGTCCTTTAAATTATTCTGACGCACATCTTGATGATGCCAGAGGCAGTTTGACGCGTTTGTATACAGCATTGAAAAACACAACAGCCGCAGATGTTGAAGTTAATGCGGATTTAAATGATTATACGCGCCGGTTCTATGCTGCAATGAATGATGATTTTGCTACAGTGGAAGCTGTTGCCGTTCTATTCGAACTGGCCAATGAAATTAATAAAACTCATAATGCGCAATTGGCAGGGTGCTTAAAAGGGCTGGGTGGTCTGCTGGGTTTGTTACAGCGTGATCCGGAGGCGTTTTTGCAGAATGAAGTGGGTGAAGGCGTACAAGGTCTTGATAATGCCACCATTGAAGCGATGATTGCTGCACGGCAGCAGGCGCGTGCAGAACGCAACTGGGCAGAATCAGACCGTATTCGCGATGAGCTAACGGCTGCCGGTATTGTGTTGGAAGATGGTGCTAATGGTACAAGCTGGCGCCGTGCCTGATTTTTTCTTTATCTAAAACAGATATTAAAGAGACTATGGATCTATTCTGAATCAGGGGCTTGACAGCAGTATTATACTTTTAATGTATGGTATGTTTTGAATCTGGTAATAAGTGCATCTTTTTCACAGGTCATCTGTGTAATATGGCTGTTCTGTGTGCTGATTTACTTGAAAATTTTACTCATGCGAGTATAATCGCCCGATTCCAGACATCCGTTTCAAGAGGTACAGGCACATCCCCTGTGCCCGCTTAACTAAGGACGATACTATGAATAACAGCATTCAACCTAACTACCACGACGTAACTGTGACTTGCTCCTGCGGTAATACTTTTGTAACTAAATCTGCAATGGAAAAAGATACTTTCAATATTGAAGTATGCTCTGCTTGTCATCCGTTCTATACCGGTAAACAGAAAATCGTTGACTCTACTGGTCGCGTGGACAAATTCAATCAGAAATACGGCAATATGTTCAAACGTTAATCTTGTTTGCAAGATATTGCACCCAAAAAGACTGCCATTATGGCAGTCTTTTTTAATAGTAAATTAATTTGCCTTTTATCCGATGGGATATTATCAAAATTTTTTTTCAAATTTCTTTACTCACTTTACTCATACGATCAAAAAATCAAATCTATCTATTTTATATCCGTTTTATTTACGCAAAAATCCTCAGAAATATGAAATTTCTGAGGATTTTTTTAATTAAGGCAACCTAACTACTGGCTATTGTATTGCAGTTAAGAGGCTAAATGTTCATAGTTACTGCGTTTGAGCAAAGGAATCAAATGTTCATAAATACTCTCTGCATCGGGAGAGCACGTTACCTCTTTATCGACAAGGTGTGAAAATCCGCCATCTTTACGGTCATACTCTGTTGGCGTAATCGTGATCACATTATTCGCCAATTTAATTATCACACAGACAGTCTCTTTTTCCAGCCTTCTAAAATTTTTATAGCCAGCAAAGCTCAGAAAGGCCTTGGAATATGAATCGTGATCTTTTGCCCATTCTTTAAGGTCAATAAACTTAGTGGTATTGGTTATCGTTAATACAAGTTCACCTAGCAATACTGGTATCAGCTCTTCTGAAATACGCGCCCTGACGTGAGAATGAACAAACCCAGGACTGTAATTCTCATAAAAAAATCCTTGTATAATAAAAGAATTATCGGGTAATATATACAAATTACATCTTTTTGTTTTCGGTTCCTTGTCCTTAGATGCTAATGCTTTAAAAATTTTTAACATTTACTATCCTTTGACCTGAAAACGAAATGCTGTATTTGCCCAAGTATAGCTACTGACACCATGTGCTGTATATCAATTTATTTTGAACAATTAAAAATCGAATCCATCTATTTTATATCCCTTTTATTTACGCAAAAATCCTCAGAAATATGAAATTTCTGAGGATTTTTTAATTAAGGCAACCTAACTACTGGCTATTGTATTGCTGTTAAGAGGCTAAATGCTCATAGTTACTGCGTTTGAGCAACGGAATCAAATGCTCATAAATACTCTCTGCGTCAGGAGAGCACGTTACCTCTTTATTGACAAGGAATCCAAATCCACCTCTACCGTAAAGGCCATATTCTGTTGGCGTAATCGTGATCACATTATTCTCCAATTCAATAAAGACATAAGCAGCCTCTTTTTCCAACCTTCTATAGTTCTTATAGCCAGCAAAGCTCAAAAAGGCCTTGGTATATGAATCGTGATCTTTTACCCATTCTTTAAGGTCAATAAACTTAGTGGTATTGGTTATCGTTAATACAAGTTCACCTAACAATACAGGTATCAGCTCTTCTGAAATACGCACTATATCACGAGAGTTCACAAAACCAGGACTGTGATTCTCATAAGAATAGCCTTGTATAATTACAGAGTTATCAGGTAATACGTATAAACTACATCCCTTTCTTTTCGGTTCCTTATGCTTAGATGCTAATGCTTTAAAAATTTTTAACATTTATCAATCCTGTGACCTGAAGGCGAAATGCTGTATTTGCCCAAATATAGCTACTGACACCATGTGCTGTATACCAAATTATTTAGAACGATTAAAAATCGAATCCATTAATTTATATCTTTTTTTAATCAAGGTAACTTGAATACTAGCTATTGTATTGCTGTTAAGAGGCTAAATGCTCATAGTTACTGCGTTTGAGCAACGGAATTAAATGCTCATAAATACTCTCTGCATCGGGAGAGCACGTTACCTCTTTATCGACAAGGTGTGAAAATCCGCCATCTTTACGGTCATACTCTGTTGGCGTAATCGTGATCACATTATTCGCCAATTTAATTATCACACAGGCAGTCTCTTTTTCCAGCCTTCTAAAATTTTTATAGCCAGCAAAGCTTAAAAAGGCCTTGTTATATGAATCTTCATCTTTTACCCATTCTTGAACGTCAATAAACTTAGAAGTATTGGTTATCTTTAATACAAGTTTACCTAACAATACCGGTATCAGCTCTTTTGAAATACACGCTCTGACGTGAGAATGGACAAGACCAGGACCGTAATTATCATGAAAGAATCCTTGTATAATCACAGAATCGTCAGGTAGTATATATAAATGACATCCCTTTGCTTTCGGTTCGTGCAGCATTTTTCTACTCCTTAATTTATGGTATGGATTGTACTATTACAGAAATTCCTGACCAACGAAAAGCAGCCTATCGCTGAATTTGCTCATGTAGTTAAGCCTGTTCTACATTTGCCGCACCATTTTCAGTTACACTAAGTAATATTTTTTGCAGTGCACTAAGCGCATAATATGAATACTATTTCCGTAGTGTTATTTCACTATCATCTAAATTTCTTTTTATTATTTCCTCGCTCCCATTTATAAACCATATGATATGGAAAATCTTTATCTCAAAGCACTTTAATCTTTTCTATTTTAAAACCTATTGCTCCGCTATAAGCATCATTTTTCCTTTAAAATCATAGTTAATCCTGAATAATTGACGATCTCCAGACATTTCCACACCTGTACCAAAAATAGCTCCTGTTTCATTTTTTCCTGGTCCACCAAAACCAAATGATAGTTTTACAGGATGTCCATTGACTTTATCTAAACGAAACTGAGATTGTGCCTGAGGTAACATTGTTGATTTATATAATATATATGATTTCAAATATTTAACGTTCAATTTTTGATATATATCCAGCTCCCAACCTTGGTTCTCCTATAAGTTAATGCTTATGTTTCATACCTTATAAATTGAGTACCTGCATCAGAAAAATCAAATCCCTTGTATGCTACTGCACTGACAATTGTATTTTCCAATAGAGCATATTTCCTCCAACAACACCAATCATTCGAACAGTAAAGAGTACATCTAAAACAGCATTAATTTTATGGTATACGTTAAGTATTCTTTAGGCTGTATTAAATAAATTCAAATTTAATTGGATATTAAGCCATGTCATAACATCGCCCAACCCCATATATCCGCTTGGATCGAATTTATTTACCGGATCTACACTAGTATGAATATACTTATGCAGAGTACTAGGTGTTTTATTTTTACCCTCAAAATCATTTTTACTAATGAATCTTTTTATCATAAAAGAATGTTTTTATTTTTGCATTTAACTAGCGTTGATTTAGTGTCTGGTTAATCAGCAGCCATAACCAGCTGACCAGTACAAAAGGCATGGTCAGTACCGGAAGTGAATAGGGTTTCAGAAGAGTAGTAAGGGCAGACTGAGTAAATACGGTGAGAATTATAGCCAGTAAAATATAGAAATTGGTTTTACTGTCTGGTGAATTGCTGAAGGTAATCAATGTAATAGCAGTTAATACCGCATTGAATGAATAAAGCCCCAGTGTAATAAGCTCAAGTTGACCTCCGTACAGTAGGGCGATGCCGATGGCAAGGATTGAACCGATTATGGCATATAGGGTGATTCGGAGGGAATTAACAGCCAGAGCGATTAAAAATGTTATTCCTACCAGTATACTGTTGAATAAAAATACTTCAGCAATGCCAAGAATGCTGTTTGGCAGCAGGTGCAACAGTGTGAAGCTGGTGATTTGTGCGGTAGTGGTATCTGCCTGTACTCGTGACAGCGCTGAAAAAGAAGGAATTGCCAACAGGAATATCCATGTAATCAGGATGAAGGGCATGGTCAGACAGGGTAAATACCATTGCTGTAATATTGTGCTTAAGGCTTTGGTAATGAAGACCGAAAGTATGGATGCCAGTACGATAGTGAACCATAAATAGGGTGAATTTTCACAAAACGTAGCCAATGCAATGCCTGTCAGACAGGCATTGAAGCCATAGATACCTTGCTGCCATGCTTTTTCATTAAGCTTATACACATAGGCCATGATGTTGGCGCTGATTACGGCCACTAAACTGGCTATTCCTATAATTGGTTTGCCCGTAAAGCATCCCCCCATCAGTACCCCTAGCAGAAAAATCAGTCCAGATAATGCATTGTTTTGGAGCATGACCTGACCGTAGCTGCGGAGAATCACATCGGTAAAGCGGACACAGTAGTTGTGGTTGCATAATTGATGCCATTGCGCTGCTACAGACATTGTTTTCATCCGTTTTCTCCTTTATTAATATTTCGGCTCAGTAGGTTAGACTGCTTTTATACTGTTTCTGCGTAGGTAAATGTTCTGGTAATGTGGGATGGAAATAAATATACGATATTTAATGCTGGTTGGGCGGAAAATTTTATTTTTTATGAGCTTGAAATATTTGATGATGAAAAGGTTCCTGCCAAATTGAGAGTATGCTTTTTCAGTGCTGTTGTTTAACTTTAGTTCTTTATTGTTTAGTTTGTTTTTTAATTTTTCATGTTTATAAGGTTTTTATGTGGGGTAGTGCTTTCTTTTAGACTAAGGGAGATACTCAAAAAAAATGGCTAAAATATCCGAAATACGGGCATTTTAGCCGTTCAATAACAAAAAATATTAAGATTTTCTTTTAGACCAAAATATGCAAAAATTGCACATTCTTTAGCACTTTTAAAACAGTATTTATAGCTTTTTAAATCAAATACTGTACTGTTTTAAATTTGACGACAAAACCACTCAATTCGTCCAATAATTTCAATTTTATTTTCTAAGTCACTCTTTAAATCGATTATAAAAGGATCATAAGCCTGATTTTGTGATTTTACTGATAATTTGTTATCTGGAAGTAATTGAGTGCGCTTTACTATTAATTCATCACCAATTTTTAAAACATATAGACCTGTAGCAGGTTTATTTTTAGCATGATTAACTAACAATTTGTCACCATCAAGCAAAATATCTGCCATTGAATCCCCCCTAACCGTCATTACTGATAAGTCTAGTGGATTTGCGTGCAAATAGTCTGTTACCCATTCTCGGCGAAAAGCAAGAGTTAAAACGGGGTCATCATCATTGGTCATATAACCGTAGTTTTCACCAATTTTCATATCATATTCAGGAATAAAAACAAAATCTTTTATATTTACCAGTTTTCCTGCTTCGTTAACTGCTAGGTGTCTATCTGTTGTATCTTTGGTATCAAGTTGTTCTTTATCCTTGAATTTTTGACCCTCTCCGGTAGCAAGCCAGGCAATATTGACATTAGCAGCATCTGCTAACCTAATTAAATTTGTTCTGGATGGGTCGGATTCACCTCGCAGCCATCTAAATACTGATGATGCTGTTACACCTGCTTTTTTTGCAACAGTATTAGGGTTGCCAAGAAGTTCTACTATTTCATAAATGCGTTGCGCAAATATCATATTATCATCGTAAAAGTTTTTCATTTTATCTTTTTCGCAAAATAAAAGTTTAAATCTACCGTAAAACATAATAAAAACATTTTTAAAGTCAATAATATAAATACAAACATTCCCTTTTTTATTAAAAATTAACTTTTTCGCTTGCATATATTTATTTGGGCAGGTAAGTTGTGCTGAAACGTTTAAGAATCTGAAATTCAAAGCAAGTAAACATTGATTGGTTGGTAAAATCAAATACAGCTTAGGAAAGTTGATGTTTGTACTAAGTTTTCATTTTGAATAATTTTTGTAATATAAAAGAAGAAATAATTAAAATATTATTTTTAAATTTAATTAAATAGGGTAAATATGTGACTATTCTAAATCTGTATCTGGCCGTCAGGCTAGCAGTGAAACAGTACAATCTGAAAACAATTTTGCTCTGAGTAACGTGCAAGTTAATTAAATAAGCTAAACCAAGCAATATCTGCTTTCTAAAGTTGCTCTTATACTGAATTAATTGATATTAATAAAGAAAGGGCTCTTTCAATTATAAGTATGTGATCAGTGAAATGAAAGACAATCTGAATTTAACCAAAAGTAAAAAATGACGGCTGATATCCGAAGATTGTAGTGTTAGAACTGTCATCCCAGTTTTATTTTTCCATATTAATGTAGCGATGATTTTGTATTCTGAAACTTTCAGCATTATGCTTGGTATTGAGGAAGGTTGATAATAATTGAAATGTGCTGAAATGAGCTTAAATCGTTCTCCGTGGTAGGAGTGGGCTTTATTGTCGCTGTTTTGGGATAATTTTTAAAACGCGGTTTTATTTCATAATGCATGTATCAGTCAGCCCCAGATTTTCTGCTTTGATCGTTATTGCAATGAATTATCCGTTTAATTGGAACCGGAAGAGTGTTTGTATATGCACAACTGTTGCCAGTAGTAGTTGTATCTATGTTATTGTTTAATACTGGCTCGTTTCTTATTTTGTTTAGAAGAGTGGCTTCTAGCAACGGGAATTGAATGATAAAAATATTAAAAAGAAAGAATTTATGCAGCCTCATTTGAATTCAGTGGGCACACCTTTATTTTATGGCGTATTTATCGTCATCATAATTGTAATGATAGCGATAGATATGCTCACGCTGAAAAAAGAAGGCGTACATCGCGTTAGCACTAAAGAAGCGCTGCTGTGGACATGCGTCTGGATTACTGTTTCACTTGGTTTTGCTGTCTGGCTCTATTTTGAGCTGCTGCATAATCCGATGCTGGGCAGTGAGGTGGCTGCTGATTCGGTGATGGATTTTCTTACTGGCTATGTGCTGGAAAAATCTTTATCGGTGGACAATATTTTTGTCTTCGTGCTGATATTTAGTTATTTTAAGGTGCCGGCAGAGTATCAACACCGAGTGTTATTGTACGGAGTATTGGGGGCAATTGTCCTACGTGCTGTGATGGTGGCTTTGGGTGCAGTTCTGGTCAGCCGCTTTGAGTGGGTGCTGTATCTGTTTGGTATATTCCTGCTTTATAGCGGGATTAAGCTGATGCTGCCGGAAAAAGATAAGAATAAAAGTTTGGCTGATAACCCACTGATAGGTTGGCTGCACCGCCATATGCGCGTCAGTGAGCAATTTAACCGTGAGAAATTTTTTACCATCGAAAACGGTCAGCGCATGGCCACGCCATTATTGCTTACATTGGTAGTGATTGAATTGAGTGATGTGGTTTTTGCTGTAGACAGTATACCAGCTGTCTTTGCTGTGACCACTGATCCGTTTATTGTGTTTACTTCGAATATTTTCGCGGTGCTTGGTTTGCGTGCGATGTATTTTTTATTGGCCAATGTGGTTGAAAAATTTGTTTATCTCAAATATGGGTTGGCAGTGGTCCTGACTTTTATCGGTGCCAAAATGCTGGTGGCAAAATGGTGGCACATTCCTTCTTTTGCTTCACTGGCTGTGGTATTTACTGCTTTACTGCTGGCGATTCTGGCTTCATGGTGGAAAACCAGAAAGCAGCCGCATAATCTGTAGACGACAAAGGAATTTTTCACAACAGCCCGCTTCAGCTTATTTTGAATGTTAATACACACAATAATAGCTGGCGGGCTGATACTCTGTAAGTAAGCTAAAAACAGAATGAAATGCTCAGGCCAATTTGTCTACAATTTCACTTACTCGAGCTACGTAGATTTTTACAGTTTCGATATCGCCGGCTGGAATCTCATCGACACTGGCATCGGCTGGTGTCTGAACCATTGCTCCGATGGAACCTCCGAGTACATTTACATCATTGCGCGCTGCTTCTTTGGAGTTGGCCGGCAGTAGTCCGAGACTCACCCAGATGCCGCCATGCTGTGCTGCCAGTGTCTGCATCCAGATTAGGGTTACTTGTTTGTCGCCACTAAAACTGGCACTGTTGGTGAAGCCGCCAAACACTTTATTTTGCCATGCACGCTCTGCCCACAGGCCGGAAGTGGCGTCGGCTACTTTCTTAAACTGCCAAGGTACATTGCCCATATAGGTAGGTGCAGCAAAGATGATACCTTTGGCCTGATGCAATTGCTGCCACTGATCATCATCCAGCTCGCCATTGGCATCGATTTCTACCAGTACAGCATCGGTATCGGCTGCAGCTGCCTGAGCAATTTTAAGTGTATGGCCATAACCGGAAAATACCAAAATAGCTAGTTTACTCATGTGTCTGTTCCTTATGATTGATTGCCAAAACAGCTTAAGCGGGTGGCGCTACTATCGCAAGTGTGATTCAGGAAATAAAAATGAGGATTATTGCCTGACAGTAAACTATCAATGCTTGGGTATAAAATTCTTTACAATCCGGTAATTGATCCAGAAACGACCCTTTGCAGACTCAGATGAAAGACTATATTGCACAGTTTAGTTGCATACTTGATAACGCAGTAAATAATTGTTAAACTGAATTAAATACATAATCATGTCTGAAACGTTTCAGGTATGAAAAGAATACCTCGCCTGATTTCATCTGAAATATTGGTGTACAGAAGCGCGGTAGCATTCACATCAGGCACACAACCATTTCCAGATAGTTAAACACAAAAGATTGTCTCAAAACCTGCCCGAACTGCAGCCATTCATTTGTATGCTTAAGGGCAGCAAACGTGGTGTAACTTTTATAAATGAAAGGTAAATATATGGCGTACGCAAGTACCAATCCCTACACCGAGCAACAGGTAAAAGCATTTTCTGATACCACCGATGTTGAACTGGAAACTGCTTTGAATCATGCAGATGCTGCTTTTAAACAGTGGAAAAACACTACGTTTGCCCAGCGTGCGCGTGTTTTACAGAATGCTGCTGATATTCTTCGAGCCAATATTGATGAATATGCCCAGTTACTGACATTGGAAATGGGTAAACTGTTTAGCGAAGCTAAAGCTGAAACCGAGCTTTCTGCGCAGATTTTTGAGTATTATGCTGTTCATGCTGAGCGTCAGCTTCAGCCGGAAGTGTTGCCAGTTACTTCTAATAAGGGCAACCGTGCTCGCATTGAGTTTGCTCCACAAGGTATTATTTTGGCAGTTGAGCCGTGGAATTTCCCATATTATCAGATTGCCCGTATTGCAGCCCCGCAGCTTGCTGCCGGTAATGTGGTTGTGCTGAAACATGCGTCCAATGTGCCGCAATGTGCCGCCAAAATGGCTGCCATGCTGCTACAGGCTGGTTTACTGGATGGTGCGTTTCAGAACCTGTACCCAACGCATGCACAACTGGCAAAAATCATTGCCGACCCGCGCGTGCGTGGTGTAGCCTTAACAGGTTCAGAAGGTGCTGGTGCTATTGTGGCTGCACAGGCTGGAGCAGCATTAAAAAAATGTACTCTTGAGCTTGGTGGCGCCGATGCATTTATCGTTCTGAATGATGCCGATATCGAAAAAGCAGCCAAATGGGCTGTATTTGGCCGTCACTGGAATGCAGGGCAGGTGTGTGTGAGTGCCAAACGCATTATTGTAGAAGAAGGTGTTTACGATCGTTTCCTGAATCTGTACCGCGAAGGAGTGCGTCAGCTGCGCATGGGTGACCCGATGGATGCCGCTACCACACTGGCACCGCTATCTTCTCGTTCTGCGGTGACTGGTTTGCAACAACAATTGGATGAAGCGGTAAAACTGGGCGCTCATGCTGAAGAAATTACATTGGATATGCCGGCTCAAGGCTGTTTTTTCCGACCGGTTATCCTGACCAATATTCAGCCGGATAATCCGGCACGTCACTGGGAATTTTTTGGTCCGGTTTCTTCTATCTACCGCGCCAAAGATGCAGCTCATGCCATTGAAATCGCCAACGATACCCCATATGGCTTAGGTGGTTCTATCTTTACGTCTGATGAAGAACGCGGTGCCAGACTGGCTCAGCAGATTGATACGGGTATGGTCTTTATTAATCATCCCACCATGGTTAAAGCTGATTTGCCGTTTGGTGGCGTGAAACGCTCCGGCTTTGGACGCGAATTGCTTGATTTAGGCTTAAAAGAATTCGTGAATGCTAAACTGGTAAGTATTGCAGACATCGACGCTGAATTCTAAATTTGTTTGAAAACTAAAGGGGCTGCTGGACAAAAAGCAGCCCCTTTTTTTATTTTAAGATAATTTTTTCACAAATATTTTGTCTGAATAACATTGGGCCAACAGTCATCCAAACAGAAGTGTTTAAAAGATGAGACAGATAAATTACTGAAATGTAATATAAATGTAGCATTGTGGTAAAAGTCGGCCAACTTATCCTGCTTCAATCATTTTTCAGCTAAAGTAGGTAATCAACTTCATGTGTACCATTATGCTGATAATAATTAGCTTTTTAAAGCGTGCCAGCAAATAGACAGGAGGCAGTATGCTAACCATAATCGCCGCACCCACCACTCAGGACTTTGCTAATCCGCGCCTGAGCGACACTTATAGCCAGCCGCAATTTCTGACACAGAGTGAGCAGCTGGTACAGATTTGCCGCAAACTTAGCCTCAAACAATTAGAAGAAATTATGCACATTAGCCCGCATCTGGCTGAAGTGAATCAGCAACGCTTTCGCGATTGGAAGCCGCCTTTTACCCTCGATAATGCTTTACAGGCTATCTTTGCCTATGGCGGTGATATTTACAATAGCATGCGCGTCAGTGAATTATCATTGCACGAACTAGACTACATGCAGAAAAGAGTATCCATTCTTTCTGGCCTTTATGGTTTACTGCGGCCACTGGATTTAATCCAACCGTATCGTCTGAGTATGAATGTGCGACTGGAAAATCCAAAGGGAATCAATTTGTATCATTTCTGGCATGACATTCTTACCAACCATCTGAATCAGATTGAAACCGATACCATCATCGACTTAGCCTTTGACAATTATTTCAAAGTAATTAATAGCGATAAACTGAAAGCCAAAGTAATTAAACCTGTATTTCTTGATGAAAAAGCCGGTAAATACATGAATGTCAACGCCTATGATAAAGAAGCGATGGGTTTGATGACTCGCTTCATTGTGCGAAACAAACTTGAGTCGTCTAAAATGCTGCATGAATTCAGCGACCATGGTTATCAGTATTGCGCAAAAGAATCGAATGAACATGAGCTGGTGTTTAAACGTTCTGAAAAAACGGCGCAGCAGTATCAAAATAGGAATTAATTTCAGCATCCGGATACTAACGGCTGAAAAAGCGCGTAAGTTACACATAAAAATGTGGTGCTTGCAGTAGATTTCGGTACAATCCCCGCTTTAAACCATATAGAGATCTGACCATGTCTGAAACAACGCCGATTTGCCCGCAATGCGCTAGTGAACAAAATTACTTTGATGGCAATTTTACTGTTTGCCTCGAATGCGGGCATGAATGGGATGCTAATAGTACACCAGCCACACAGGAGCTAGATGTCAAAGACAGTAACGGCAATCCGTTAGCCAACGGTGATGATGTGATTCTGATTAAAGACCTCAAGCTCAAAGGCAGTAGCACCGTATTGAAAAAAGGTGCCAAAGCCAAAGGAATCCGTCTGGTTGAAGGTGACCACGAGATAGACTGTAAAGTAGACGGAATGAAAATCATGCTCAAAGCATGCTTTGTTAAAAAAGCCTGATACTCTGAACGATTGAAATACCGCCAATCTAAGTGCCTAAACAAAGCATTGTAGACTGGCGGTTTTTATATGTGGATCATTTAATTATCCACAAACCGTTATTACAGCTTAGTTATCCACAGTATCAAGCCCCGGATCAACTACAGCATACACACGGTTATCAAGCTTATCCGCACTGATTCTTTGTAAAATTATCCGCGCTAACTCTGCTCTATGAATATAACCCTGTACCTGCTGCTGATAAAAACACTTGCCAGTGCCAGTAGCTTCACCTTGCGCCAGACCACCCGGACGCAAAATCTCATAATTTAGCGTACTGGTTTGCAGCCACACCTCAGCCAGAGATTTTTCTCGCACTGCATGTCCGAAAGCTTTTTTCGCACGCTCTGACATTGTTGCCCAAGTATCACCACAGCCCAATGATGTCACCAGCAGCATCTGACCGATACCACATAGCTCTGCCGTATCCATAATCAACCGCTGTGCCAGATAGTGCGCGCCTGCCGAACCACCCAGGGTAGATACAATCACAGTATCCTGACCAGCTAGCTTGCACACTTCGCGCACACTGGATTCATTCGTGGCATCTCCAACTATTGTTTCCACTCCTTGCTGTTGTAACTGGCGGGCAAAATCCTCATCCCGTACCAGTGCCACACAGCGCCAGTGACCGGTCTGTTGTAAAGCCTGCTGCAATACCTGATAAGCTGTGCCCATTTTTTGGCTTACCCCGAACAACAGTAATGTTTTCATCATTGCTCCTGTGTGGTGGCAAAAAGCTGTGCCAGACTGCGGAACTTATTTAATTGCTCCGCTTTCAGCTGCCGCTGCTCATCTCGCCCCACAAAAATTTTAAACATTGCGTCACCATGCTGATTGAGAAAAATAATCGACGCCGTAGCCATTTGCATAAAACTGCGTTCTACAAAAGCAATCTGCGCACAGTTTTCTGCGCGAATATGGCCGCCGAATCCTTGCTGATGTTGCAGATTGAAATAACCGGCACCATATTTACCTGCTGGTAGTAAACCCGAAAATTCCGCAATAATATCTGCCGTATGCACCAGAAAAGTAATTTCTCCCCATGATTGCACATCCTGCCACACTGCATCAAAGTGGCTGCCAGCAATTATCACCACATCCGGTATTGCTTTAATCACCTCAGCCAGTGTCACCTGATACTGTTGAGCAATCTGTTCCAGTGTACCTTCTGGATTGCTGCGCATATGAAGTTGCAGATTATTGTTTTCTGGATGTTTTGTCATCGTTTTCCCTTAATCAAGTCAATTGCACTAAACGTATTTTTGTCACGAAGTTGTGGCAAAACGCTGTATTGGTTTGCCGGTTGGGTGGCGTTGCATCATTTTTTCCTGCCACTCAAGATGTTCAGGATTATTTAAAGCCAGCAGTAACTGCTGCAATGCTTGCAACAGATTACTTGACCAAAAACGGCCAGACGGCGTTAAACGCGCGTAGCCCCTTTCATTGACCAGCAGACCAGCCTGCTGCCACTGCATAAGCAGCGGTTCCAACAATTCCGCCTGAGACGTTAGCGCGGGTAAATTCACCCGTCCCACTTCAATCCCCGCCTGAAGCTGATGTAACCAGCTACCCAACAATGATTTATCCGTTAGCATCATCAAAGGCTTTTTACCTGACTGCATCTGTGCATAGTATTCAGCCAGATCACGATGCAGCATAAACGAATGCCCATTTAAACGCCCACCTGCGCCGGAACCAAAAGCAAAAAAATCTGCTCCCTGCTTAATTAACAGGTTATATAAATTTCGTTCACGCGTGGTTTTTGCCCAATGGCTGTTACTTAATTGCATCCATCCCTGCTGGCGTAAAAACGCCTCACCTTGTAAATAAAATTCACATTTAGCTGCCACGGCCGGTAATTCAAGCTGTCCTTTATCTACTCTTCTAGCCAAAGGCGTAGTTGGCAGCAGATTCAATGCATACAAATCTAACCCGTCCAGCGGCAAAGCGGCTGCCAGCTCCAGATCAGTCTGCCAGCTTTGCACAGTTTGCCCCGGCAAACCGAACATCAAATCACACACCAGTGCTACACTGTCTAGCCGCCCAATACGCTCAAATGTCTCAACAATCTGCTCACGGCTGGATAAACGTCCCAGCTTCTGCCGGATAGCTGTATCAAAAGTTTGTACACCGATAGAAAACCGATTCGCACCAGCGGCAATATAACTTTCTGTACGTGCCTCATCAAAATCGGAAATTCGCCCCTCAATCGTAATTTCACAATCTGGTGCCAGTGGCAAAGATTGTCTGAGTAAGCTGATAACCTGCGCCAGTTGACCTGCGGGTAGAGCAGATGGTGTACCGCCCCCAAAATAAACAGCGTGAATCGGTGCAGACTGCATTACTGGATTATTCATTTCCAGAGCAATCTCAGCTAGTAAAGTCGTTATATACTTATCCGTATCAAATTTGCGCAGCAGATTCTGGTAAAAACCACAAAACTGACAATGCGTTTCACAAAAAGGAATATGAATATAAATCAGCCTTTTATTGCCAGATATTGGCGATTGCTGCAATAAAGTCCATTGCTTTTCTATCTTTTCAGCAGCTAAAGGCAAACTGGCACGTAATGGCATCACCGCCCATCTATCCTGAAACGGCAGCTCAGTAGAGGCGGCGTAAAAACGGCTTAAATCCAAAGAGTTCATAACACAGACATCAAATCAAAGTGTCAGGATTAAATAATAATTATTCTCATTTGGCAATGGTTTTAAGCCAGCAAAATGCTACAACTTCCGCTTTATTGACACACATCAACAGACATAAAATTGCCAGCATTTTGCCGGCTGAAAAAAATAAGTGCCTTCAAGAGATTGATCGAACCTGTAGCTGGAAGAAAAAAAGCATATGCTCCAGCAAGAACAGTTTTGTAAAAATGTTCAACCGGATTCAATCACCAACTAACCGATACTGCGTCTAAACATTGAACTTGCCTGAAAATCACCCCGATAGAGATCTGTTTTAATCAATCTTCATTAAAACATTCTTTATTTGCAAAAGTCAGCACCACATTTTTCTGACTGCACAACATGTAGTTAGAAGGTTAATACCACCATTTTAAATAACTGTAACGACAGAATAGCTTATAAAATTTATTGACATTGTTTTGGCTGAGTATTCTCTTTTACACCAGTTGGGCAATAACCTACCTCCTGCCCCAATTTAACCACAACTACATCTTTTAATTGCAGAATACTTCCTTGCTGTGGCCACGCTGGTGCAGCATAAATTGTAGGCAGATCAGCTTTAATATCTTCATACGAAGCCGGAGTAATATTGGCAATTTCTGATTTATTCATAAATGCCGCTATTCTTACTGTATTACCATGGTCCCAGTTTAGAAACGACGCACCAAACATATCTGCATATTTTGGTAGGTTTACTCGCTTAATCTCTGGTGCTCCAAAAAAATAAACTCTTACTGGTGCTTCACCCGAACTTTTTAAAACTTTATCCATATCGTATGCAATAGACGAAGCTATTCGGTAATCTTTTTTATAGGCCTTATAGTCAGCATAAAAAAGATTGCTGACTGTGGCTATTCCATACAGAAAAGAAAAAAATACTATCGCCCATAAATATCTGTTTTTGCGTACAACAACAAAGGCAATCAGACCTGAAGAAGCAAAAAAGATACCAAAGCTTGTCATCGTACGTGCCGGTAAATCCTTACCAACCACTATATTCATACAAAACAGCGTGATAATACTTAGAAATACATACAAGCCATATCTGGCTTTGCTCTTCAACGGATAAAATAGCGGCAGCAATAATAACAATACTGCCATAGCAAATGTATTTAACCCTGAAGGTGCTTTCAGCGTGAAATAATGCTCTATGCAGCGGCTTACTTTCTTTAAAGCCAGCTGTGGCGACTCACTAAACCAAACCACAATATCTAATAAATAAGATTCAGATTGAAGATGGTAAATGTACAGAATCAGCTTTCCCAAAACTACATACAGAATTAACCCGATTACAGAGGAAATCAATAGCTTAAAAAAAAGTTTAATGTGTTTAATGTCTGACGCTCCCCGAACCGTATCCAGCATGAGATAAGCCAGTAGCAGGGAATAAGAAAAAAAGATAATTGACTGATATATCGCCACTGCATAGCCCAGCAGCAATGCTGGCAAACACAAGGAGCAAAAAAAAGAATCATTTTTGACAATCAGATACACAGCCACAGCCGATATTAAAATAGCTGTAGCCACCGTATCACATTGATTCAGAAATTGGAGCTGATAAGCAAACTGAGCCGAAGAAGCATATAAAACCGCAAAAAAAAGTGCTTGATTAAACTTCAGTGCAAAAGTCTTAACAATTACTACACACGAAACAGCCAATAAAATAAAAGTCAGAATTTCAGTATAAAAGGGAATAAAGGGTTCAGGATAAATAGTTGCTTTTAGTAACGCATGTCCCCAGCGTCCAATCGCTATCGTATGAGCAATATTATTATCAAACTCCTCATCTATGGACAGACTGAAATGTGTTAGCTCAAAGCCATATACAAAAAGATAAGTCACAAAAGCAGCCACAAAAACCGTGAGAGTCTGGTAATTGTCATTGCGGTTGGTATCTAATTTATGCATTAAGTGCAATCCCAAAAATAAAACTGATCCCTAATATATAAAAAAACATCTTTTACAGTAATTAATCAATTGTACAGATTTGTAAATAAAAAGAAATCATATTTGAAAATCAGATTTTATTTAGTATATAAAGTATATTGGCATAATTGGCTTAAAATCTGCTGTCTGAAGGATATATCAAAAATAAATTCCCTACTATGTATTAAAAGTAGGGAATTTATTTTAATGTTAAGCTGAAATTTAAAAAAACTCTTCAGATTAAATCTGCTTTATTCCACCGTCACTGATTTTGCTAAATTGCGCGGTTTATCCACATCCGTGCCGCGTGCCAGTGCGGTGTGATACGCCAGTAGCTGTACCGGTATGGTGTGAACAATTGGCGACAGTACACCCATATGTCGTGGTGTGCGAATAACATGTACACCTTCGCCGGCGGTGAATTCGCTGTCTAAATCGGTAAATACAAACAGTTCGCCGCCGCGTGCTGCAACTTCCTGCATATTGGCTTTGACTTTCTCAAGTAAGCTGTCGTTGGGCGCGATAACCACTACCGGCATATTCTGGTCTACCAGTGCCAATGGCCCGTGTTTGAGTTCGCCGGCAGGATAAGCCTCTGCATGAATATAGGTGATTTCTTTCAGTTTCAGTGCACCTTCAAGGGCGATGGGGTAGTGGATGCCGCGGCCAAGAAACAGGGCGTTGTTTTTGGCAGCAAACTGGTTTGCCCAGCCGGCGATTTGCGGTTCCAGATTAAGTACATGCTGGACGCTGCCCGGTAGCAAACGCAGTTCGCTGGTGTATTGCTCTTCTTCCTCAGGGGTAACCAGTCCGCGCATTTTGCCTAGGGTAACCGCCAAACCAAACAAGGCCACTAGCTGGGTGGTGAAGGCTTTAGTGGAAGCAACGCCGATTTCGGCACCGGCACGGGTATACAGTACCAGCTCGCTTTCGCGCGGCAGCGCAGATTCCATTACGTTGCAGATGGACAGGCTATGCTGCATGCCCAGTGATTGGGCATATTTGAGCGCCTCCATGGTGTCGAGGGTTTCGCCGGACTGGGAAATAGTAATCACCAGTTGTTCGGGGTCAGCAATCACTTTGCGGTAGCGGTATTCGCTGGCAATTTCCACATCGGTGGGTATCTGGGCGATGGCTTCGAGCCAGTAGCGTGCGGTTAGGGCGGCGTAGTAGGAGGTGCCGCAGGCAAGAATTTTGATGCTGCGAATGCGCTCAAAGATGGCGGCAGCATTAATGCCGAAGTTGGCCGGTTCGAAGCCGCCAACTAAAAATACTTCGGCGGTGTCGGTGATGGCTTTGGGCTGTTCGTGGATTTCTTTCTGCATAAAGTGGCTGTACAGGCCAAGTTCGAGCGAAGCGAGTGATAGTTCGGACATTTTGATTTCGCGCTCTACCGGTTGCTGGTGTTTATCGAGCAGCAGGTCGATGCCGTCTGTGGATAACTGTACGATATCGCCATCTTCCAAGAATACCACGCGGCGTGTATAGGCAATTACAGCGGATACATCCGAGGCGATAAAGCTTTCGTTTTCGCCCAGTGCCACTAACAGCGGGCAGCCCATGCGTGCGGCTACCAGTTTTTCGGGATTATCGCGAGCGATAACGCCAATGGCGTAAGCTCCTTGAAAACGCTGGCAGGCGTGCTGTACCGCTTGAAATAGGTTGCCAATGCTGCTGTGGGTGTATTCGTAATGAATGCTGTGGGCAATCACTTCTGTATCGGTTTGTGAGGTGAACTGATAGCCCAGTGCTTCAAGGCGGTTGCGTTCGCTTTCAAAGTTTTCGATGATGCCGTTATGGACGATGGCTATCAGATTATTGGAAATATGGGGATGGGCATTGGGTTCGGTAACACCGCCGTGTGTTGCCCATCGGGTATGGCCGATGCCAAGGCTGCCTTTTAGACCTGCAGCTTGTGCGGCTTCTTCCATCAGTTTAACGCGGCCGACGCGACGTACGCGCTCTATGCCATTGGGTGTCCAGACGGCAATACCAGAGGAGTCATAACCGCGATATTCCAGCCGTTCCAGACCGCTGGTTAAAAATTCTACTACGTTATTCTGAGCGCGAATGGCGCCAACTATGCCACACATGTTTTATCCTTTTGCTACAGGCTGGTTGCTGGTGTGGCTGCGCGTGTGAAGGGTAAGACTGGCCGCGGCTGTTGTGCATGAGAGATGAATGCAGCGGTTGTTGTCTATTTGGTGCGCAGTGCCATGCCTGTTTATGCTGTTTTCAATTGTTTAAGAAGACGATTGTAATGGAAATAGGCGTTTTGCACAGTAATGTTTGCTGATGCAGGCAGCTGAGTGTTTGTTTATTTGGTAGGGATGTGGTTGGGTTGTGTTGATGATTTAGAAAAATTTATTTTTATTTATCAATAATATTGATTTTTATACGCTGATCGACGGCGGTTGTATTTACATGCGGTATGTTGCTGGTATTGATTTATGCTGTCACTTTGCTAATCAATTTTGACTGAATCTGGCTTGTTTAGATGCTGTGTTGTGCGGAGGTGATGGGGATGGTTTTGCGGGGGCTGCTGATGACCTGATAAATTTTTTTGGCACCATCGGGACAGGCGAAGCAGTTGCTGCATTGGTTTGGACTACATCCGGGCTGAGTAAGACTAATTTGGCGTATGGTTCCTTTACGCAGCCAAAAGCTGAGCATTTGTTCCATAGCGCTTTCCTGTACTTGGAAATGGCGTGCTAAATCTTGCAGGCTGGCCTGTCCGATGCTGATAAGGTAATCGCGAATGGCAGTGATGAGCATATTTTGTCTATCCTGTGCTGTTATGGTTCCTGTTGGTTAGGTATTTGAATACAAACAGATAGTGACGATAGGGCAGATATCACTATCTGTTTGGGTAAATCTGTTTTAGCGGCTGGTAAAAATGTGCATCTGGTCAGTGGCAGCAGCTGCCTTTGCTATGTGGACAGGTTTTCATGGCTATCTGACAGGTCTGGCGCCGGCTACCGATGATTTTCATGGCACAGATTACGAGGATCAGTAAAATAGCTACACTACCAATCCAGTAGGAGGCACTGGCCGAACGGCTGAGCTGGTGATACTGGTAGTAGACGGTGGCACAGCTCCAGCCAGTGAGGAATGTCCAGCCAGCAACAAATAGCATCCAGCGCCAGCCGGCTTCGCGGTAGATGGTACCAAGCGCAGCGGCACAGGGGGTGTAGAGCAAAATGAATATCAAATATGCCATGGCAGCGGCGCTGCCACCAAAGGAACTTTCAAGTTTAGTTATGGTACGGCTGCTGATGTCCATGTCCTGCTGGACGCTGGCTGTATTTTCGTCAAGGGCTCTGAAGCCAAGCGGGTCAAGAAATGAGCCGGCCATTTCGCTAAGGTTGGCAGGAATGGTTTTTAAAGCTTTGATGATGCCTGCTTGCAGGTTGAATTCTTCCTCGCCACCGTCTTCTTCTGCTTTCATTGAGTAAAGGGAATTAAGCGTGGCGATAACGGCCTCTTTGGCAAAGATGCCGGTGAAGATGCCAACGGTGGCTGGCCAGTTTTGTTCGCTGATACCCATTGGGGTAAATACGGGGGTGATTTTTTGGCTGGCTACAGATAGTACAGACTGGCTGCTATCGGGGTGGCCAAATGAACCGTCGCTACCAAGGGAGTTGAGCAGGCTAAGAATGGTAACCATCAGCACGATGGCCTGTCCGGCACGGAAAATAAACCCTTTTAAGCGTGACCATGTGAGGTAGAGCATGCCGCGTAGTGTTGGTAGACGATAGGCAGGCATTTCCATGATAAATGGTGTGGTATCACCCGGTAGCAAAGTGTGTTTGAGTATCAGACCGGTAAAGATGGCGACACCGATACCGAGTAAATACAAGATAAATACGACACTGGAAGCATTATTAGGAAAGAAGATAACGGCAAATAAGGTATAGACGGGTAATCTGGCGCCACAAGACATAAACGGAATCATGCTGATGGACATCAGACGGTCACGTGCGCAGTCTAGGGTGCGTGTGCCCATAATGGCTGGCACACCGCAGCCGAAACCAACGAGCATGGGCACGAACGCTTTTCCCGGTAAACCGATGGCACGCATGCCTCTGTCTACAACCATAGCTGCTCGTGCCAGATAGCCGGAATCCTCGAGAAACGACAGGCACAGAAACATGGCGGCAATGACAGGGATAAAGGTGGCTACAGTTTGGATGCCGCTACCGATGCCGTTAGCCAGTATAGCTATCAGCCATTCTGGTGAACCAATATGGGTAAGTAAGGTAGAAAAGCCATCAACAAATATTGTGCCAAAAAGAACATCGAAAAAGTCGATGAATACGGAGCCGAATTTTACTGCCAGCATAAACATAAGGTACATGACAAACAGAAAAAACGGTATGCCGGTATATCGACCTAGGGTAAAACGGTCGATTTTGTCGGATAGAGACTGGTTTGCTTCACGTGGTTTTTCGATAACCGTACGACTTAGCTGGTCAATGGCATCGTAACGAGAGCTAGCCAGTGCGATGTCGATTTCATAGTTACACCAACTAGATAGTTCGTCACGACATTGCTGAACAATGTGCTCTTCGTCACTGCTAAGAGAAATAGAACTTTGTTTCAGCAGCAGTTCAATTAATGACCATTGATCGATTTGGTTTACTACACTGTCTGCCGGCAGTTGCGACAGATAGTGGCGGATGATATCACTTTGTTTTTTTCCGAGGGTGTCCAGTTGCGGGTCAGCAGCTACAGGCTGGCTGAAAGCTTTGCTGATTGCTTGCTGCAATTGTATTAAACCCATCTTTTTCGCTGCAGATATGGCTATAACAGGGCAGCCAAGCTGCTGGGTAAGGGTACTGATATTGATGTTTTCGCCCATGTTCTGCAGGGCATCCATCATGTTGAGTACGACCAGCATTGGCTTTTTCAGATCAAGCAGCTGAAAGGTAAGGTACAGGCTGCGTTGCAGGTTGGTAGCATCGATTATATTGATAATTAGGGTGTCAGGTTCGTTGAGCACAAACTCGCGCGCGATCATTTCGTCCTGTGAGGCTGCCATGTCGAGGTTTTCGATGGCATAAGTACCGGGCAGGTCGACGATTTCTACTGACTGCCCATTTATCTGGGTACTGCCAATTTTGCGCTCTACAGTAACACCTGGCCAGTTGCCTACTTGCTGGCGAGAGCCGGTAAGGGCGTTAAATAATGTGCTTTTGCCGCTGTTGGGGTTGCCGATTAATGCTATTTTCATTACTCAGCCTCAACTACGCCAATAGCCTGTGCTTCGCTGCGGCGCAGGCACAGGTAAAAACCACGGGTTTTGATTTCCAGAGGGTCGCCCATGGGGGCGGTACGGATAACAGTAACGTGGCTGCCGGGAGTGATGCCCATGGCTAACAAGCGGCGGCGAAATGGCATAGATTCGGGCAACAGTCGGGTAATAACTGCCGGTTGCCCGAACGGTAGTTGATCGAGAGTTAGTGTTGACACTGCGCTAAACCTTAGGTGGTAGATTTGGTTTATTGTTTTTATTGGGAATCATTTTTATTGTGCATGATATTACTTTTGCTTGTTAATTTGCATGCAAGGTTTGCTAAGGGAGTCGCTGTTGTTAAACAGTAATGTCAAGAAAGCGCTGGTGTATGTGATGTTTTTGCAGATTATAATTCCGATGTGTTGAATTTACTGCTGCTTGTGTAAGGATATATACAGATTTTTAGTCAGTTTTGGGAAAGGTGCAAAAAGGAAGATAGGTGGTAGCGCTAGTTTCTCAGCACATCTGGCTAAGCGAAATGTGCTGAGGCTGACAATGATGGCAGGATTATTCCTGTGGTTTTTTTTCAGGGCGCTTCCATTCGTTCAAGGTAGTTTGCCGGCTGCGGGCCAGAGTGAGCTTATCTGGCGGGCAGTTTCTGCTCAAAGTACTGCCGGCACCGGTGGTGGCACGGTCGCCAATGGTGATTGGCGCTACCAGCATGTTGCCAGAACCGATGCGTACTTGGTTGCCGATGACAGTACGGTATTTATTGACGCCGTCGTAGTTGCAAGTGATGGTGCCGGCACCGATATTGGTTTGTTCGCCAATGGTGGCATCGCCCAGATAGGTAAGGTGGTTAGCTTTGCTGCCATAGCCAATGGTGCTGTTTTTGACTTCAACAAAGTTGCCGATGTGTACGGCATCACCAATCTGTGCCTGTGGTCGCAGACGAGCAAACGGACCAATTTGCGCGTTGCTGCCGATAATGCAGTTATCTAGGTGCGAGTTGGGTTGGATTACAGTACCTGCGCCAATGGTGGCGTTTTTTATGACGCAGTTGGCACCAATGCTGACGTTGTCGCCCAGTTCTATGTTGCCTTCAAGTACGACGTTTACATCGATGATGACGTCCTGTCCGTGTTTTAACTGGCCACGTAAGTCGAAGCGTGCCGGATCACGCAGGGTTACGCCGGCCTGAAGCAGGGCGTTGGCCTGTTGCTGTTGCAAAATCCTTTCTAGCTGCGCCAGTTGAAGCTTATTGTTGACACCCGCCGCTAGCCATGAGGCACGTACCTGTAGAGGGTGTACAGGGATTTTATCGTGTTGTGCTCGTGCGATTACGTCGGTTAGGTAGTATTCCTGCTGAGCGTTGTGGTTTTGCAAGGCATTGAGCCATTGAGCCAGTTTGCGGTTGGGCAAAACAAAGATGCCGGTGTTGGTTTCGCAAATGGCTTTTTCGGCAGCGCTGGCATCTTTTTCTTCAACAATGGCGACTACGTTGCCTTGCTGGCGGATGATGCGGCCATAGCCGGTGGGGTTGTCGAGAACGTCGGTAAGTAGAGCGACATCTTCACCAGCGATACTGAGTAAATCCGCTAATGTCTGCTGGTCTATTAAGGGCACGTCGCCATAGAGTATCAGGGTACGTCCGCTGTCAGCCAGATTGGGTAACGCCATTTTAACTGCATGGCCAGTGCCAAGCTGTTGGTCCTGTTCGACCCAGTGTACGTTCGCCTGAATGCGTTGCCTTACTAGCTCTTTACCATGGCCGATAACCACGCTTATGCTATCAGGGTTCAGACTCTGTGCTGTGTGGATCACCCGTTCCAACATGCTGATGCCGCCTATTTCATGCAGAACTTTAGGCAGACGTGAATACATGCGGGTGCCTTTACCAGCAGCGAGGATAACGATATTAAGGGATGAAGTAGCCATATATCTATATGTGTATGGATGTGAAAAGGGGCTGCAGGTAATCAAGTCTGATTCCGGCAGCCCTGTGTGTTTAAACGCAGTTTATTCAGCACTGCTTTCTGGCTGATCCCACTTGGTGTGAGCCGGCAGTTTTTCATTAACGTCGCCCACCCCGGGTTTCATAGCATGTGGTTCGGGGCGCATTTTGTTGTACAGCATGTTGTGGGAATAAGTGCCATCCTGATACACCACGCGTGTACCCGGTTCGTATTTCTGGCGCAATCTGGTCTGGCCGGTGGCATCCTGATAAGTTTCCCATGTACAGCCGCTGAGTGCCAGTATTGTGCATATCAAGCAGATTCCCGCACGCATGGTGTCATCCTTTGTGGTTGGTGATTTGTAGTCTGTTATTGTAGAGAATTTGTGTGCTGACGTATAGCTTTCACAATAAGGTAAGCGCAATGTCGCGCAGGCCTGCCATATCAGTAACTGCAGCATCAATATTTGCTCTTGGATAACTCTGTGGACCATACCATACAGTACGCATGCCCAGCATATGTGCAGTGTGCAGATTGGCTGGGCTGTCATCAACCATAATGCATTGCTGAGGATGAATATGTAGCTGCCGACATAGGCTGTGATATGCATGGGGATGGGGTTTACAGTGCATTTCTACATTATCCGTTCCAATTACTGCATGAAAATATTGCTGGATTCCCATTGCTTTGATTAGTGCCTGTACATAGTGGCTGGGACCATTGGAAAAAACTATCTTGTGCCCATGTAGATAGGTCAGTGTCTGTGATAGCTCAGGCATGGGTTTAAGCAAAGGCAGAAGCTTTTCAAGTGGGTGGCAGGCAAGCAGAAATTCGTGCAGATTAATTTCAGGATGATGCAGGCCGATTCCAATAAGTGTAGCACCGTAATCGTCCCAATATTGCTGGCGTAGTTGTGAAGCGGCAATTTGATCAATGTGCAGTTGAGAAGCCAGAAAGTGTGTCATATTCTGATTAATGACGTTGAAGATGCCGGCATCTGCATAATGCAAGGTGTTGTCTAGGTCGAAAATCCAGTAATGAGTTGTCATGGTTTGTAAGATGGCGTCAGGTTTTTACTATATACGCGTAAAACAGGTATGATTGCAGGCACGATATAGATAATTTTAACAACTGGAGGCTGGAATGAAAGCGGGTAAGTGGTTAATCGGTACATTGTGCATGCTGGTTGCGGTATGGGCACAGGCACAGACTGAGGTGCGTCTCGCGGTACATGATTCTTTTGCTTTACCGAAAAATGTTCTAGCCGGATTTGAGCAGCAAAATCAGGTTAAGTTAACCTTAATCAAGGTGGGCAGCGGTAATGAGATGCTGAATAAGCTCATTCTTACCCGCGGCAAACCGATTGCCGATGCCGTATATGGTCTAGACAACAGCAATATCAGCAAGGCGCAACAATATCAGCTCTTTGCCACCACTCAGCCGGCCAGCCGTGCAGTGAATGTTGATTTACCTCAGGCACTGGCCATCGATTACGGCTACATTACCATTAATTATGATAAGGCTTGGTTTCAGAAACATAAAAAACCCTTGCCGCGGTCTTTAGAAGATCTTGCCAGTCCGGCTTACAAAGATTTGCTGGTGATGCCGAGCCCTGCTACATCAACGGTGGGATTGGGGTTTTTGCTGGCGAATATCGGCGGTCTAGGGGAGCAGGCTACATGGCAGTGGTGGGCAAAAATGCGTCAAAATGGTGTCAAAGTGACTAAGGGCTGGAGTGAAGCCTATTACACTGATTTCACGCTGAATGGTGGCAGCCGACCGCTTGTCGTAAGCTATGCTTCCAGTCCCGTAGCTGAAGTATATTACGGTAAAGGGAAATATACTACGCCACCAACCGGAGATCTGCGCTTTAAAGGAGCGGTATTCCGCCAAATAGAAGGTGCGGCGGTATTGAATCATGCTAGCCAGCCGGCATTGGCGGCAAAATTGGTGCAGTATCTGCAAAGTAATCAGGTGCAAAGTGCCATACCGACATCTATGTGGGTTTATCCGGCCGTGAAGGGGGTGTCATTGCCACCGGTATACGCACACATCAGTATTCCCACTAAAGTTGTGCAGCCAACGATGGCAGATATGGCAGCCAAACAGCAAAGCTGGGTGAAACAATGGGTAAAGGTAGTGCAACGCTAAGAGGTCAGGCCTGCAGTTAGGTCTGTGTGACATCAGACAGAACTTAATTAAACGGGGCATGCTAATGCCCTGTTTGATTTTGGTAAGCGTTAAGGTAAAGGTAATAAAACAGTGCATATGAAGCTGAACAGCCTGAAAGTCGGCGCCGGCAGAGTGGGAGAAAAGCTGCCTTACTTGCTGTTATTACTGCCGCTGGGGTTTTTGCTGGCTGTAGTAGTGTTGCCTCTGGGGGCGATGCTGCAACAAACTAATGCAACCAGTTTCCACATGGTGTGGCAGGACGAATATATGCGCCGTCTGCTTGGGTGGACAACTTTGCAGGCTGCCGGTAGTAGTTTGCTGACTTTGCTGTTGGGCGTGCCGGTGGCATGGGCGATTACGCGGTGGCAGTTTGCTGGCCGCAATCTGGTACTGCGGTTGGTCATGCTTCCGTTTGTAATGCCAACACTTGTGGCCGGTGTAGGAATTTTGGCGCTATTTGGTTCACAGGGTTTGCTTTGGCGTGGCTGGGAGGGTACGCCTTGGTTGTTATTGTACGGCAATGTGTTTTTTAATTTACCAGTAATGGTGCGTGCAGTCTATCAAGGCTTATGTCAAGTGCCGGCATCGCGTCTTTATGCAGCGCAAACGCTTGGTAGCAGTGTGTGGCAGCGCTTTATTCAAGTGGAGTTGCCGCAGTTGCTGCCATGGCTAGCTGGCGGTATGTGCATGGTGTTTTTATATTGTTTTTCGGGTTTTGGTCTAGCCTTATTGCTAGGCGGTGAGCATTACATTACGCTGGAAGTACAGATTTATCAGCTGATTGCCTATGAGCTGGATATGGCGCAGGCCGGTGTGCTGGTACTGTGGGTGCTGGCGAGTACGTTAGTATCGGGTATGGTATATGCGCTTGTAAGCCGGTTGAGCACACAGGCCAATATGGTACGAATGCTGCCACCACGGATACCAATCAGATGGCAGAAATGGGCGCTGTTACTGGCTTTGTTGCTACTGCTAGGTTGCTGTGTACTGCCGCTTATGGCTGTTGCTTGGCGTGCCGTACTTGCTGGCAGCTCTTGGTTAGTGCTGTTGGATGGTAGTACATGGCAGGCACTGTTTAATACGGTACGATTTACTGTAATGGCCATGCTACTGGCACTGCTGCTGGGTATGACACATGCAGCGCTGGCTCATCGCTGGACATGGGTACGTAGTCTGACTTTTTTACCGTTCATGGTCTCACCTGTATGTGTGTCGTTCGGGCTGTTGTTATGCTATCCGGAATGGACGGCTTCGCTGACCATGTTGATATGTACATATGCATTGCTTGCCTATCCGTTTATTACCAAAGATGTACTGTCCGCATGGGACAGCTTACCACTCAGTTATATACAGGCTGCGCGTACGTTGGGTGCCAGTAGCTGGCAGGTGATGCTGTATGTGATTTTGCCTTTGTTACGGCCGGCCTTGCAGCGGGGGCTGGCACTGGCGGCAGCAACCTGTGTGGGTGAATTCGCAGCCACACTTTTTCTATCACGGCCAGAATGGCAGACCCTAACTACCCTGATTTACCATTATCTAAGTACGGCCGGCCGGGATAATTATGACAAAGCAATGGTGCTGACCTTGCTGCTGATGTTGCTGGCTATGCTTTTTTTTGGGTTGCTGGAATGGAGTAAGAGCAAAAAGGAACAACACTTATGCTGAGTTGGCAGCAGGTTAACAAACAATTTGGCCGCAAAATAGTGGCTGCTGATTTAAGCCTGCACGTAGCTGATGGTGAGCTGGTAGCGGTACTGGGTGAGAGCGGCAGTGGTAAATCAACGTTGCTGAATATGGCAGCCGGTCTGGTGCAGCCGGATAACGGACAAATCCTGATTGATGAAGCGGATATTACGTTTTTGCCGGCAGAGCAGCGCCGTATCGGGCTCATGTTTCAGGACTACGCTTTATTACCGCATCTGAATGTATGGCAAAACGTGGCTTTTGGTTTGCGCATGCATGGGGTTAGCAAGGCACAGGCAAAGCAGCAGGCGCAAGAGTTTCTGGCTGAAGTGGGTTTGGCTGACATGGCAATGCAGTCAGTTGAGTTGTTGTCTGGAGGGGAGCAGCAACGAGTAGCACTCATAAGGGCACTGATTTTGCAACCGCGGGCTTTGCTGCTGGATGAGCCTTTCTCTGCATTGGATACAACCTTGCGAGGTAGTTTGCAGCAATTAACCTTACGCCTATTGCGCCAGCAGCAATGTCCGGCTGTATTGGTCACTCACAGCCCGCAGGAAGCATTTGCGCTGGCCGACCGTATCTGCCTGTTGCGGCAAGGACGCTGGGTGCAGGAAGGCAATGCAGCAACACTGCTAGCGCGACCAACAGATGCATGGGCAGCACGTCTGTTGGGCTGTGATAATGTGACAGACCATTTCTATATTCCGCAGCAGGCTTTGTGTTATGACCTTGAAAACGGTGTGCAGGTACAGGTAACTGACGTTTGTCTGACCGCCAGAGCTTACGATGTACAATTGCTGCATCCGCAATATGGATTATTACGCTGGTGGTTACCGCTGCATCGGACGGTGAATCGGGGAGACCAACTACCTTTAACTGTGCTACAAGATCAAATCGTTTTTTTTCACTGACTCTTTCTTTCAGACCATATGCACACGCTGACACAACTCTGCATGTGATGCCTACAAACCAAGCGCAAGGTGGTATAATTGCGCCGAATTTTTATCCATTATTGCCAAGTACACACGGAGAACCTCATGGCTTTAGTTTCTATGCGCCAACTGCTCGACCATGCTGCTGAAAACAGCTATGGCTTGCCGGCGTTTAATGTCAATAATCTTGAACAAATGCGTGCGATTATGGAAGCGGCCGATGAAGTTAACGCTCCGGTGATTGTGCAGGCCAGCGCCGGTGCGCGTAAATATGCCGGTGCACCATTTTTGCGCCATCTGATTTTGGCAGCTGTAGAAGAATTTCCGCATATTCCGGTAGTGATGCATCAGGATCATGGCGCTTCTCCGGAAGTGTGCCAGCGTTCTATTCAGCTGGGATTTTCATCTGTAATGATGGATGGTTCTTTGTTGAGCGATGCTAAAACACCTTCTACTTATGAATACAATGTAGATGTGACGCGTAAAACTGTATATATGGCGCATGCGTGCGGGGTTTCGGTTGAGGGAGAAATCGGTTGTCTGGGTAATCTGGAAACCGGCGATGCCGGTGAAGAAGATGGGGTCGGCGCCGCAGGCAAGCTCAGCCATGAACAGATGCTGACCAGTGTGGATGAAGCGGCACGTTTTGTCCAGGATACCGGTGTGGATGCACTGGCAATTGCCATCGGTACCAGCCACGGCGCTTATAAATTCACCCGCAAACCGACAGGCGATGTTTTGCGTATCGACCGCATCCGTGAAATCCACGAACGCCTGCCCAATACCCATCTGGTGATGCATGGTTCCAGCTCAGTGCCACAGGAATGGTTGCAGGTGATTAATGAGTATGGCGGCAAGATTCCGGAAACGTATGGTGTGCCGGTAGAAGAGATTGTCGAAGGGATTAAATACGGTGTGCGCAAGGTCAATATTGACACCGATTTGCGTTTGGCCAGCACCGGTGCCATCCGCCGTTTTCTGGCTACTCATCCGGCAGAATTTGACCCGCGCAAATACTTCACCGAAACCATTAAAGCAATGAAACAGGTGTGTATTGATCGTTATGTGGCTTTTGGTGCTGCTGGCCACGCTGGACAGATTAAACCGGTGTCGCTGGAAAAAATGGCTAACCGTTATGCTGCTGGTGAGCTAGTACAGATTGTAAAATAAATTTATCTGCTAGTGAAAACGGACTGTTCCGATAAGGGGCAGTCCGTTATTGTTTATCAGACGCGCTCTTTAATGCAGCAAAAGTGTGAAATATCTGCTTAGACGCAGCCTGCCTCACATACCGGTACAGCGGTTTGCGTAAACTGGCGCTGAAAATACAGCAAACCCTGATTGTCCTGTTCATTAACATTGATGTACTCAATGGCCACATAAAATACACTGTGACTGCCCATATCATGGCTGTCAATAATACGGCCATGCAGATGAGCCAGTGCCCCCACCAATTGTGGCTGGGTTGTATGCTGGTGATTCTGCCAATCGTGTTGCAAAAACCGCTCATGAGCCGGAATTGAGGTCATACCTGCAAAATGTTCCGCCACATCTTGCTGAGAGGCTGCCAGAACATTTACGCATAATTGTCCGTTGGCGCGCAAAATCGGTTGAATACGAGCATTGCGATTGATGCAGAGTAATAGTGTAGGGGGAGAGTCGGTTACCGAAGCGACTGCGGTGAGGGTAATACCATAGCGTCCGGCTTCCCCTTCTGTGGTGATGACATGCACTGCTGCGGCAACTTTCGACATGGCTTCGCGATACAGTAAAGCCATGGCTGAAGGTGATTGGTTCATGTTGTCAGGGTTCTTTTTCTTCTTTATCAACAGCGATATTAGTAAATTCTTTCAGCAGAGTACCCAGTTGCTGTAGTTTTTCCTGAGTAAAACGCTGCTCCAACACTTTATAACGGGCATCTACCGCTACACAGAAATCTTCATACAGTTTCTCGCCTACTGGCGTTAGCTTCAGAAACACCCTGCGCTGGTCGTTGGACGGTTTCAGGCGTACAACATAATTGAGCCTTTCCAGTCGTGTCAGGATACCGGTGAGGCTGGGGCGCAGAATGCATGCCTGTCTAGCCAGCTCCTGAAAGTCCATAATACCATTTTCTGCCAGTAAGCGGATAATACGCCATTGCTGATCTGTAATTCCGATATCGTTCAGCATGGGGCGGAAATGGGAAAGTAATGCTTCACGAGTCTGAATCAAAATGATGTTGAGGGATGAGTATTTAGATGTGTTTGCCATCTGTTTGCTCCAATCTTTCAGTATATCTAGTTCATATGGCGTATGAATAATGAACCAAGGTATAAGACATTGTTCAGGAATTTTACAGAAGATTATTATAAAATTGAATAATTATGTGTAAATCAAATACAAAATAAAGACATTGTAGTTGTTTAATGGATTGTTTAATAATTAAATATTCTGATTTTGAAATTATGCACTATTCACAACAGCTATGAAGAAGCCACCAGATTTACAGTATAAGCACATTGTGGCGGATACCCATTTATGCTAATTATGCTGCCGGACTGGTGGCTATCGTAAGAATATAAATAATTTAATTAACGATATTTTTGCAATTGTAAGTGGATTTTGGCCATTCTGTCCTGCAATTGCGCCAGCTCACTGCGGTCTTTTTCAACCAGATGTGCCGGTGCCTTATCGGTATAGCCTGGTTTGGCCAGTTTGGCGGCTATCTTGTCGATGTTTTTCTGAAGTTTTTCAGCTTCTTTTTGCAGGCGTGCTGTTTCAGCTGCTTTATCGACTTCCACTTTCAGCATGAGGCGTGCGCCCTGACACACTGCTACGGGTGCATCGTCACTTTCTGGCAGATGTGCCACCTGTGTGGCTTCACTCAGACGTGCCATCAGTGGCAAATAGGGTAGTAACGTGCTTAAATCAGCAGCACTTTCAAGTAACAGTGGCACTTTCACACTCATCGCCAGCCCCATTTCGCCGCGTAGATTGCGAACGGAATTAACCAGTTCCTGCAAATAATGCATCTGGTCTACAGCTTCGCTGTTAATCAAGCTACTGTCAGGTTGTGGCCAATCTGCCAGCATAATGCTGTCGGTGTTTTTAGCATTAGCCAATGGTGCGATGGTTTGCCATAGCTCTTCTGTAATAAACGGCATAATCGGATGCAATAAGCGCAATACTGTTTCCAGTACCCGTACCAGGGTGCGTCGTGTAGCACGCTGCTGTGCTTCGTCACCGCGCTGAAGTTGAGTTTTAGCTAACTCCACGTACCAGTCACAGTATTCATTCCAGATAAATTCATATAAAGTTTGTGCCGCCATGTCGAAGCGATATGTATCTAATTCTTCGCTAACGGCAGAAATGGTTTGTTGCAAACGAGTCAGCAACCATTTATCCACAAAACTGTAGCTTAACGGCAGATTTTCGTCCTGTCCGCAATCGTGGTTTTCAATATTCATTAGCACAAAGCGGCTGGCATTCCACAATTTATTGCAGAAATTGCGATAGCCTTCAGCGCGTTTGAAATCAAAGTTGATACTGCGGCCAAGACTAGCATAGCTTGCCATAGTAAAGCGCAATGCGTCGGCACCAAATACCGGTATGCCGTCTGGAAACAGCTTTTGAGTCGCTTTAATGACCTGAGGTGCTTTTTCCGGCCGGCGTAAACCAGTGGTGCGTTTCACGAGCAGGTTTTCCAAATCGATACCATCAATCAAATCCACCGGATCAATGACATTACCTTCGGATTTGGACATTTTCTTGCCTTCATTGTCGCGCACGATACCGTGAATATACACATCGTGAAACGGCACTTTACCGGTAAAGTGAGTAGTCATCATAATCATGCGTGCTACCCAGAAGAAAATGATTTCATAGCCGGTTACCAGCACCTGAGAGGGCAGGAACGCCTTTAATTCAGGTGTGTCTTCCGGCCAGCCCAGCGTAGAGAAAGGCACCAGTGCCGAAGAAAACCATGTATCCAGCACATCTTCATCACGTGTTAATACCGCATCCGTACCGGCCTGTGCCTGTGCTTCGGCAGCATTGCGTGCCACATACACGCGGCCATTCTGGTCATACCATGCCGGTATCTGATGTCCCCACCATAGTTGGCGTGAGATACACCAATCCTGAATGTTATTCATCCATTGGTTATAGGTGTTGACCCAGTTTTCTGGAATAAAGCGTATTTGTCCGCTTTCCACTGCATGAATACATTTTTCGGTTAAGGATTTGCCTTTAAATTCCGATTCTGGTTCTGGATGCGCTACATCGTTGTTGGCGCTACGCGTCATGGCCACGAACCATTGGTTGGTCAGCATCGGTTCAATCACACTGCCGGTACGGTCACCCTTAGGCGTCATCAGTTTGTGTTCTTCAACCTTAAGAAGTAGACCTTCTGCTTCCAAGTCGGCCACCATTTGTTTGCGCGCAGCAAAGCGGTCTAGGCCAGCATATTGCGACGGCAGGTTGATGCCAGCCTGTGCTTGCCCTTGAAAATCAAATACTTCTGCTTGTGACAGAATTTTCGCATCCAGACTGAGGACATTAATCAGTGCCGTATGATGGCGCTTACCTACTTCATAGTCATTGAAGTCGTGTGCTGGTGTGATTTTCACACAGCCGGTACCAAATTCTTTATCCACATATTCATCGGCAATCACTGGAATAGTACGGCCGGATAAAGGCAATATTAGTTGTTTCCCGATAAAGCCAGCATAGCGTTCATCGTCAGGATGGACGGCTACTGCTACATCACCGAGCAAAGTTTCTGGGCGGGTAGTGGCCACAATCAAGCCATTATCTGGATCATCAGCCAGCGGATAACGGATGTGCCACATGTGACCGTTTTCTTCGATATTTTCCACTTCCAAATCAGATACCGCAGTACCCAATACTGGATCCCAGTTCACCAGCCTTTTACCACGGTAAATCAGCCCCTGTTCAAACAGCCGTACAAATACATCGGTCACGACTTTTGCACGCTCATCATCCATGGTGAAATACTCACGGCTCCAGTCTACAGAACATCCTACACGGCGCATTTGTTCGGCCATGGTACCGCCGGAAAATTTTTTCCAGTCCCATATTTTGGCGATAAATGCTTCTCTACCCAACTCATGACGGGAAATATTTTCCACAGCCAGCTGTCGTTCCACCACTATTTGCGTTGCAATACCAGCATGGTCTGAGCCAGGAATCCAGCACACATTTTCACCTTTCATGCGGTGATAACGGGTGAGTCCGTCCATAATGGTCTGGTTGAATGCATGCCCCATATGCAGCGTACCAGTTACGTTCGGCGGAGGGAGCTGAATAGAGAACGACGGTTTGCTTAAATCCATTGACGGGGCAAAATAGCCGCGTTCTTCCCATTGCTGATACAAGCGGGTTTCAATTTCACTGGGAGAATATTGGGTGTTTAACATGGTTAATGAGTAGCAAAAAATCAAAAAATAAGAGTCTGATTATAACCCATGCGTAGAAGCATGGTTTAAGACGATGCACTTTTATCAGATTGTGAACAGAAACAATTAGCTTCTAAATTTTAATAGAATAATATTTAGCCATATGCTTCGTTACTTCTATAAGCTTTTCTAACTAGGACAGTATGCCTTACAAGCCTATGCGCTGAATACAGGCTGGCCAGCACAATTAGAGCAGCAAGCAAAAAAGGTATTTTAGTGTCAAAATATTTATCTGATGCTGACATCAAATAAAATATTAACACAGCCTCAATAAGTTGTTTTTTAGGGCATATGTGCCAGCATTAAGCCGACGTAGCTGGGAAGGAAATTAAGTTTGTGGTTAAAAATAAATTTTGTTGAACATTGTACCGGAAAAGGTGACATATTTTGGCTGAGAAGAGGTAGGAGCATATATCTGTGCATGTAGTTTATAGTATGTCGTGATTGTGGGCTCGTTGCTTTCTGGTACTGTTGATAACATGTTATTTCTATTTTTTTTGTCATTCTAGAGATAGTGGCAGAACTAAGTTGAAACCATGTTTATAGTTGTTTTAGTTTAAGAATGGTACAAGCAGTAATTAAATTAATTTCATTAATGTCTAAAGTATTACAGCTTAAGGTGTGAACATAAGGAGTAATATTTTCCTAATGTATTAATTGGCTAGTGAAGTAGCCATAGTGCAAATGGCTTAGAACAGATGATTAAAAATCTAGAAATAGCTAAAAACAAAAATTTATGTCTGAGTCTAAGTATAAATAATTCCCCCTGAATAATAGTGATTTACAGGCTTATTCAGGGGAAAGTTTTTAAAGGGTGATTAAATAATGTGTCCGTTTATCTGAGGATAATCAACGGTAATAATCATGTCTGTTACTGCCATCGAAAGCAGCCTGATTTCAGGCAACATTTCCTAAAAGCTGCGGCCAGAACCGCACGGGCAACGGTCATTGCGCCCGAGCTTTTCATGCAGAACTTTATCGCCATGCACAATCCGCACCAGACCACGCTTTACACTGGTTTCAGACGGGTAGCCTTTGCGGCGTTTGCTGGTTGGCTCAAAAAAAGCCTTTATCATTAAATTTACGCATCATTGTACTCCTTATGTTATATTGAAGTAATCAAGACAAATTTAATTGTCATGATTATTTTAGACTAAATGCATAATAATGTACAGTGTCAGATAAAAAAACTGCCTGAATTAAAATTCAGGCAGTGCGTTAGGAGGAGAAATTATTGCGGCATAATACCTTTCATGCCTTTAGCTAGGCGCATTAGCTTGCCCATGCCGCCTTTGGTAAATGATTTCATCATTTTCTGCGATTGTTCAAACTGGCGAAGCATTTTATTCACTTCCTGCACACTGACACCGGAGCCATTGGCAATACGGCGTTTGCGGCTGGCCTTAATCAACTGAGGGTTGGCACGCTCTTTGGCCGTCATCGAATTAATAATTGCCTCCACTCGACCCATGGCTTTTTCAGCGGTGCCTTCTGGAACCTGCTTGGCCATTTGTCCCATGTCACCTGGCAGTTTGGACATAATCGATTCAATACCGCCCATTTTGCGCATCTGCTGAATCTGTGCTTTAAAGTCATTCAGGTCAAAACCTTTGCCTTTGTGCAGCTTTTTTGCCATCTGCTGCGCGGTTTTTTCATCAATGCCTTTCTGCACGTCTTCAATCAAAGACAGTACATCACCCATCCCCAGAATGCGCGAGGCTAGGCGGTCAGGATAGAATGGTTCAAGACCATTGATTTTTTCGCCTACACCGATAAATTTAATCGGCTTACCGGTTACATGGCGTACCGACAGCGCCGCACCGCCACGGGCATCACCGTCCATTTTGGTTAACACTACACCAGTCAGGGGTAGAGTATCATTAAATGCCTGAGCCGTATTTACCGCGTCCTGACCCTGCATGGCATCAACCACAAACAAAGTTTCCACCGGATGAATTGCGGCATGAATCTGTTGGATTTCATCCATCATTTTCTGGTCGATAGCCAGCCGGCCGGCGGTATCCACCATCAGCACATCATAAAAATGCTTTTTAGCGTGATCCAATGCATTTAAGGCTATGTTTACTGGTTGTTCACCTTCGTGTGACGGAAAAAAGTCCACTTCAACCTGCTGAGCCAGTAATTTTAATTGCTCAATCGCAGCTGGCCGGTACACGTCTGCAGAAACCACCAGCACTTTTTTCTTCTGGTCATTTTTCAGCAAGCGTGCCAGCTTACCGACAGTGGTGGTTTTACCGGCCCCCTGTAAACCGGCCATCAGAATCACTGCCGGAGGCACTGCTGCCAGATTCAGACTGCTGTTCTGTGTGCCCATCAGCTCGGTGAGTGCATCATTTACCACCCCGATAAATGCTTGTCCGGGTGTCAGGCTGCCAATGACTTCTTGGCCCACCGCACGTTCTTTTACTGAAGCCATAAATGTTTTTACAACTGGCAGGGCAACATCGGCTTCTAATAATGCCATGCGTACTTCACGCAAAGCATCTTTGATATTGTCTTCACTCAAACGCGCTTGTCCGCGCAGGGTTTTCGCAATTTTACTAAAGCGATCTGATAGATTATCTAACATCGGAACCATCTCCGGCTAATTGTAAGCAGCCTGTATCTGTCGGGTGAAAATTGCCTGTTTCTGGTCAATTCACACAGTAAATGGGTAGGATAAGAAGCAATTTGGTTATAAAATGGCAACCTGTTGTGATGCCTGCCCAGTTTCTGAGCAGGCATCACAATAAATAAATGCCTATTTTACACTACGCGCGCCAAATTTTGGCGCGCTATTGCTGCGGAAAAATCATGAGCTTATTGCTGCTGGTGCTTATTTTTGCCTATGCCGCACTTTCGGTGCTGGCCTGGCGGTGTTGGCAACGTCATACTGCTGTGCCCTATCCGTTGCGAGGTGAGCAGCTCTTGTTGCTGTCAGTATTGCTGCTGCATACTTTTACAGTATGGCAGCCAATGTTGCAGCAACGGGTACTGTTGGTGGGATTTGGTCACGCACTCAATCTGATTACCTGGTTAATGGTGCTGCTGTATTGGGTGGGTAGTTTTCGCTATCGTTTACAGGGATTGCAGCTGGCGCTGTTTCCTTGTTCGGCAGCGGTGCTGCTGTTGGCCTGGCTGCTGCCTGGTCAGCCTACTGCTTATCCCATGCATAATAGCGCATTCATGATACATGTTTTGTCGGCATTGTTGGCGTATGCCCTATTTGGCATCACCACATTGCTGGCGGTGCTGATGCTGGTGCGTAACCATTATCTGCATCGACGCAAAACAGTACCTCAGCAATCTTTTCTGCCGCCATTGCTGTCCATTGAGAAATTAATGTTTCAGGGTCTGCAAGCAGGATTTGTGCTGCTGACTATTGCGGCAGTTAGTGGCACGGTGTTTTCCGAGGCCGTGTTTGGCGAGCCGGCACGCTTAACCCATAAAACGGTGTTTGGCGTGCTGTCGTGGCTAATCTATTTGGTTATCCTGCTACGACACCATACACAGGCTTGGCGCGGAAAAAAAGTGGCATGGTGGGTCATTGTGTCATTTGTCAGCCTAATGCTGGCTTATTTTGGCAGCAAGTTTGTGCTGGAAATTTTGTTTTAGTCTTTTTGTTTTAACTAGTAACACCCTGATTTGTAACCATAGGATATTTGAATGAGTGACTTACAATCGTCAGTTGACAGCCATAAGAAGAGCGCAGCTGAACAACGTTTAGCCACACCTGAAGGACGACGGGAATTTATTAAGGCAACACTTTCCTGCTGGCTTGGTACCACCATGGAATATGTGGATTTTGCTTTATACGGCCTCGCCGCAGGCCTAGTATTTGGAGATGTGTTTTTTCCAGAATTAACCCAGACAATTGCTTTGCTTTCAAGTTTTGCCACTTATTCAGTAGGCTTTATTGCACGCCCAATTGGTGCCGTTTTCTTCGGGCGCATGGGTGACCGCAAAGGAAGAAAATTTGTACTGGTCACCACCATCGCTCTGATGGGCATTTCCACCACTCTGATTGGTTTTATTCCCAGCTATGCCACTATCGGCCTATGGGCACCTCTGATGCTGGTGATATTGCGTTTTGTGCAAGGCTTTGGTGCCGGTGCCGAGCTTTCTGGTGCTACAGTTATGCTCGGAGAATATGCTCCGCCCAGACACCGCGGCCTGATTGCTTCTATTATTGGCATTGGTTCCAACAGTGGCACATTGGTGGCGTCTGCGGTATGGTTATTGGTGTTAATGCTTGATCCAGAAGATGTGAATAGCTGGGGCTGGCGTATTCCGTTTATTCTCAGTGCCCTGATTGCGGTTGCTGCCACACTTATCCGCCGCCATGTACGCGAAACACCCGTATTTGAGCAGGAACAGAACGAATCAAAACAATCTGATTCACAAACTACTAATGCCAAACCAGCACCAGCTGCCAAAACTTCATTCCTGGCACGTAATAAAGCATTTTTTGTGATGCTAGGCTTGCGAATCGGCGAAAATGGCCCATCTTACCTCGCGCAAGGATTCGTAATCGGCTATGTAGTTAAAATACTGCATGTCAATAAAACTGTGGCTACCACTGCGGTATTTGTTGCCTCATTGTTAGGATTCTTTGTGATTCCTTTTGCTGGTTGGTTGTCTGACCGCTATGGACGCCGTATCGTTTATCGCTGGTTCTGCTTTCTGCTGATGCTGTATGCCGTGCCAGCTTATATGTTTTTGGAAACGCGGGACCCTTTTATCGTAGCTAGCATTATTGTTGTGGGTATGTGTCTGGCTTCATTGGGTATTTTTGGTGTGCAGGCAGCCTATGGCGTAGAATTGTTTGGCGTGCGCAACCGCTATTCCAAAATGGCATTAGCCAAAGAACTGGGTGGTATTCTATCTGGCGGTACCGCAGCCTTAGTTGCTTCAGCCTTGTTTGATCATTATAAAACTTGGTGGCCGATTGCCATATACTTTGTTTTAATGGCTGGTATTGGCTTTATCACTACATTCTTCGCTCCTGAAACTCGTGGTCGCGATCTGAATGCAGTGGAAGACGCCATTTAGAGCTTATTCAATCTGATTGAAACATCTATAACGGAGTCAGAGCTACTGACTCCGTTGCAATTGAGGCATAGGTAATCCTTATGAAGCGCATCGTGATTGACTGTGATCCGGGTAATGGCATTGCAGGCGCAAATGTAGATGATGGTTTGGCATTGGCACTGGCACTGGCTGCAGACTCAATCAAACTCGAACTCATTACCATCGTAGCCGGTAATACTCCGCGCGACACCGGCTATCAGGTCGCTCGCCAACTGATGCGGGAACTAAATCAGAGTATTCCTGTCGTTAAAGGTGCCGCACAGGCACTGATAGAGCCTGCTGCTCCCTGGCGCGAACAGCTGGATAATAATGTACGTAAACAAGGATTGCTGTCACTGTGGGATAGTTTACCTCCAGTACTGCCACTCAATGATAACAGTGCACCACATGCAGCACAGGCGATTGGCGAGCTTGTGTGCAGCAATCCTGGTGAAATTACTGTGGTGGCAATCGGTCCGTTAACCAATATCGCTCACACAATTCAGCTTTATCCCGATTTCGCCCGTTCTGTGGCCGAAATTGTTATCATGGGTGGTGTTTTTAAAGTAGAAGGCTATTTGAAAGATACCAATTTTGCCGTTGACCCTGAAGCCGCCAAAATTGTGATTGAAAGTGGAGCCAATATCACCCTGGCACCATTGGATGCCACCACACAGACTATGCTCACACATCAGGATCTGGATAGACTAGAAAAATTTGCTAATCCGCTTACTGACTTTATCGTCCGCACCTCACGTCCGTGGATGGACTATTCCATTCAAACACGCCATCTGGCTGGTTGCTGGATTCACGACGTATTATGCGTTGCCAAACTGATAGACAGTAATGTTGCTACCTCGTCACCTTATATTGTAGATGTATCCACCACCCGCGACTGTACCCGTGCCAGCAGCCGGCGCTGGAAAGAGGGCACACTGCGACTCACTGTAGGCATGCCTGAAGTGAAACATAGTCCAATCAATGTAATGGAACACGTCGATAACCAGCGTCTACTGGAGATAATTTTCAACGCATTGGGTCAGTTCCGCTGCTGAAAAGCAAAGACAAGCCATACCAGTAGCTTAAAATTTCCATAAAGTCATTAATCACAATAAATCGGTTCTGATTTACCTGTCGTTGCCAGAATGCTAAATTGCAGTGCAGATATTGCAATTGTTTAAGCGTATCGTTAGGATAAACGCGTAATACAAGAGAAATCAGCAGGTATTTATTGTGAACGTAATCATTACACATTATTCTTTTCCTGTTTTGTTGCGACACAAAACAGGAGAGTAGTATGTTAACCAAAATCAGCCAAAAGCTGCCCGAGTTATCAGCGGCTGAAAAACGCGTAGCCGAATGCGTATTGGCACAAACCAAATGGTTTGTGCATGCAGCCGTGGCTAATATTGCTAAAGAAGCACGTGTCAGCCAGCCTACCGTCATCCGTTTTTGCCGCAGCATGGGTTACAGCGGTCTACCCGAATTTAAGCTTAATCTCTCTGCTAGCATTGGCCACGAAGGCATGCCTTATGTGCATGAAGAACTCAACAGCACTGATTCCATGCAGGATGTGCTGAACAAAGTCATCGCCAATACGGCCGCTACTGTACTCGGTAGCCGCAAATCTCTGAACGCTTCCGAACTGGATACCGCTGTCAGAATGATGGCTACAGCACGGCGCATCGAATTTTATGGTGCTGGCAATTCCGGTATCGTGGCTATGGATGCACAGCACAAATTGTTTCGCTTTGGTCTTTCCACCGTGGCGTATACCGACAGTCATGTACAACTGATGGCAGCAGCTGTATTGTCACCGCAGGATGTGCTGGTGGTGATTTCCCATTCCGGTTCTTCACGTGATTTATTAGACGCCATTAAAATTGCCAAAGGCAATGGTGCCCGAATTATCGGCCTTACCCGTGCCGGTTCACCGGTAGCGCAGGTCTGCGACTGCGTTATAAGCGTGGTTACTCCTGAAGACAGTGAAAAATACACTCCCATGATTTCACGCCTGTTGCAGCTAATGGTTATCGACATGCTTACCATCGGGCTGGCATTACATCTGGGTGAGAACGTTAGTGAAATGCTGGCTAAAACCAAAGCCGGTGTTAAGCTGAAATTTCTGCAACACTGATGACAATAGTGGCATAAGTACCCGTCTGATTTATCTGAAGCATTACAACAATTAACCGAATTGAAGCAGCTTCAGGTATGATTCAACCTCAAAATCTTTGGTAATCCTGCTATTCAAACCGAAACTAAACTGGCTGCACGATACAGCCACTTGGATTATAGCCGGATTAAAAACTTAAATTGGTCGCCATGGAATAAGCGCAAGTGAGTAATAAAACCCGACAAATCAAACGTCAAGCTGAACAACAATCTGCCAAAAAAAACACTACTGCAACAGCCGCTGAGCAAAAACGAGGTTCTGCTGTACTGGTAGGCGTAGTAGGTGCCTGTCTGCTGGCTGGTGGTCTTTATATTGGGGGCTGGTTTAATCTGGTAACACCAGCACAAATTCAGCAGTGCGAAACTGAAGTGAGACAAACTTATCCACAGTTAGCTGACCAGCAGGCTTTGCTGCCCAAATGTAATAACCGCCATATGATTGAAGGTATGAGTAGTCCGGCTAGCCAGAAACTGAGTGCCAAACAAGTATTAGACAGTCTGGACGTAGGCAAAACTGTTGATCTGGTTTCTATGTTTATCGGAGGTGCGCTGATTGGAGCCGCCATCGCCGCCTTTGCTGCCAGCTACCGCATTTTTCAGCGCAAGCGTGGCAAAAGCGTTGACTGACACAGCTTAATTTATTTCAATCCAGCATGTAAATTCTTACTGAGCTAAATAAATACTGTATCATTAACCATTATTTACCAATTATTCTAAAATGCAGACATGAGTAAAAAACTTATCCGAACATGGTTTACCGCTGTAGTTTTCCTGTTGTTCAGCCTGAATGCCTATGCACAGAAACCTTTTCATCTGCAAAACGGCGACCTAATATTTATAGAAGAATGCGATGGCGGTATGAACAGCGCAATCAAAGCGGCTACCAGTGGGCTTGATGGCTATAACTTTACCCATGTTGGCATCGTCTGGCAGAAAAAAAACGGTCAGACTAGCATCATTGAGGCCACTCCGCCTAAAGTCAGAATTACACCAGTGCAAACCTATTTGCATCCGAAAAATCAACAATGTGTACCGCGTGCTGTGGTTGGCCGCCTTAAAGCCCAATATCAGCCTTTGATACCAGCTGCCATTACATCGGCCAGACAAAAAGTGGGTAAACCATACGATAATGCCTTTAATATTCACAACGACCAATATTACTGCTCCGAATTAATCTACCAGATTTTCAAAGAAGCCAATCATGGTAAAGAAGTATTTCCATTGCGCGCCATGACCTTCAAATCTAAGGAAACCGGCGAATTTCCAGTTTACTGGGTAGAGCATTTCAAAAAGATGGGCATTCCGATTCCTGAAGGAGAACAAGGAAACAACCCCGGAGATATGTCGCGTTCAGATTTAATTGATATTGTGCATTTTTATCAGTAATTAACGTATAAAACAGGACTTCTTTATTCTGTCTATCTGGTAGACTGGATAAAAAGTCCTGATATAAAATCAGCTATTTATATTGTAATCATTAACTCACTGTATTCTATTTAGTCCGTTTAAATAAAACACAGCTCTTGCTTTTAAAAAATCCAGTAGAGAAAAAATGTAATCTCTCTAATCAATCTAAGAGAGATTTGTTTTCCAATTGCTGAAAATAATTATTAATTTATATGATATTGTCTCGGATTTTCCGATATCAGATAATCGATAAAGTGGAAATTAATTCTGCAACAGTCTCTTAGGCTAAATAACGGCTAAAACTTGCCAAATAGAAGCTATGGGTATTAGTTTTGAATGAAGGCAAATCGAGAGCTAAATCATAGTTTAATATCAGTATCATTACTGACTTGGTGCTAAATATTTTGTTTTGACCCAAATAATAAAAATAGTTAATTAGTCATTCAAAAAATAAACTAAAAATTATTCGCCGCATGAGCAAGAAGCTTGGGCTAACCTAATACCTGTTTCACCGGCATGGCAGCGCTGTTGAGACTCAATCAATTCAAGCTATTTTTTATTATTTCACTGTTGTATCTACTTAGATTATTATTGAATAAGCTTACATTTATCAATTATAATGTTGCTTTCATTATTATCTGTAAAGATATGCCATTTACTGTTCTGAAATCGGTTTTTGGCGTGAAGAAAAATTTATTCTGGCTCTAATTTATTGTGTTAAATCGGAATTTTTGATAAGTGTCTTCAGCTAGCGTACCCTCTCCAGCACAGGAAATCAAAAGGGGGCTTATTACCGCTCTGCCTCTTATGCTCAGCTTTATTCCATTCGCAATGGTATTGGGCGCACAGGCTATCCAGAAGGGCATGAGCACAGGCGAAATATCTCTGCTTACTGCTCTGAACTTTGCTGGTGGTTCTGAATTCGTTGCCGTTAATTTATGGACATCTCCGCCACATCTGCTCCTCATTGCTCTGATGACTTTACTCGTCAATAGCCGTCATATTCTTATGAGTGCAGCACTTACACCGTACCTAAGCGCATTGAGTAAACGTAAAGTACTAGCCTCCCTCTTTTTTATGTGTGATGAAAGCTGGGCACTGACAGTTACCGATATTAAAAAATCTCCTGCGCAGACATTCAGTTATTACTTTTTTCTCGCTAGTGGTATTGGCCTGTATCTGTCCTGGGTGGGTTTCACTACCTTAGGTGCTCTGATAGGACCGCTTATTGGCGATGTCTCCCATTATGGTTTTGATATGGCCTTTGTTGCCGTCTTTCTGGTTTTAATCAAGGGCATGTGGAAAGGGATTAAAGCTGCTATCCCATGGGTAGTAAGTTTGTTAGTAGCGATCGTTACTTACAATTTGCTGCCAGGTGCTTGGTATGTATTGCTGGGTACACTGGCAGGTCTGGCACTGGCATTTATTATGGCGGCGTATGATTGATTTATCGGCTTTATGTACCATTTTGGCCATGGCGGCAGTAACGTACATTACAAGAATAAGTGGCTATCTATTACTACGTAGACGAAAACTGAGTCCCCGTCTCACTCGCGTACTGGAATCCATTCCTGGCTGTGTACTGATCGCGGTGATTGCACCGGCTTTTGCTACAACTCAGCCAGCCAATCTATTAGCAGTAATCATCACCCTACTGCTGGCGTGGCGATTTTCTCTATTGCCCACCGTTATTTTAAGTGTCGGTATTACTGCTGTATTGCGCCATTTACTGCTTTATTAAATCAGACTGTTTCATCCGATAATCGCCCTATATTGGATGAAATTATATTTCTATAAAAAAAATAATGTAAAAACAGTTTGTTTATTCATATCATTCAGTTGCACCAATCAGCATAAATAAATCAATTCCTGATAAGAAATGCTGAGTAACCAGCACTTTAAAACACTGTTTTCCAGGCATATTAATATTGTTTTTAAATGCTATTTATTGTTTTATAAGTAATAAAATTATTTTTTACCATCATTTAAATTTAAATTGTATTCGCCGAGAGGGGTGGGAATACTGTTTTTTTTCCGTTAACATGGTAATAGATGTTGTTTCGCAATTCATAATTTAATTACAGAATGATAAAGGAACTAAAATGAGCAATGCATTGATTGAAGCCATTGAGAAACGTCGTACCCAGTATGCACTTGGCAAGAATATTACTCAGGAGCAGGAAGAAATCACAGCACTGATAGAACAAGCTGTAAAGCTGTCACCATCTGCTTTTAATTCACAAAGTTCACGCGTTGTGGTTCTATTTAATCAGCAAAGTGAAAAGTTTTGGCATATCGTTATGAATGAGTTGCGTGCCATCGTACCTGCCGACAAATTTGCGCCTACCGAAGCCAAAATCAATGGCTTTGCCGCAGGTATTGGTACCATATTGTTTTACGAAGATCTGCAAACCATTGCCGGCCTGCAACAGCAATATCCGAGTTATGCTGAGCAGTTCCCCATTTGGTCAGACCAGGGTAGCGGTATAGCTCAGTTTGCGGTATGGACAGCATTGGCCAATGCCGGAATCGGAGCCAGCCTGCAACATTATAACCCGTTGCCAGATGCAGCTGCCGCCAAAGAATGGCAAATACCCGATAGTTGGAAACTACGCGCAATGATGCCCTTCGGTTCCAATGAAGCACCTTTCCCTGAGAAAACCTTTATAGACGATACCGAACGCTTCAAAGTTTTTTATTAAATGAAATGCTAAATATTTGCAGTGAATGAGAAGAAAAATTATCCGGCCGGATTGGTTATCAATCCGGCTTTCTTTTAATGAGTGACAGAGATGCAATATCTTATTTAATTATTCAGAAAAGTAGCTTAACTTTCTCAAAAAATGCGATAAGCAGCAAAATATGTGTAAGTTATCTTAGAATATTGATTCTAAACAAAAATATTATTGTCTACTAATTAAAAACCTTTAACTTATATTGGTATTTATATTATTTAAATAGAAATACCAAATAAATACATAAAATAGCAATTTATCATTAATAAGTATTGATAATCGCAATAAAATGCTAATATAGAGTTTATTAATTTTCAATTTATACTGATTTAGGAATATATTCAATATCAGTAATTCGATTTTAGATTTATATTAAAATCAAATAGATATATCATGATAATGATATTTTTTGTACTTAAATTGCTTAAAATATAAACACTATTTTTCTTGATATGATGTTCCATTTCATTATCTGATAATAATCAACTCAGTTGTAATTATCGTAATCTAACTTTAAAATTAACTAACTTTAACATTCAATAAGCATTAAATGAAATGCGTTTAAAAAAAATTGTCATGCTGGTATGGCTGCTGAGCAATGGAATGGCAACTGCTTACGCCTCGCCGGTATCAGAAGTAGCTTCCCAGCTGGACCGTCAACAGCAACAGCAAATCATTCGCGAACAGCAGCGTCAGCAGCAGTTTCAGCAGCAAATGCAGCCCGAAGTAAATATTCGTTTACAGCCACAAGAAGAAAACCCAACACAGACAGACAAACTGAATACCAACGAAACCCCGTGTTTTGCCATCAACAGTATCACCCTAACAGGAGAAGAAGCCAGCCGCTTCCAGTTTGCCCTAAAAAAAGCGCAGCGCCAGAGCCAGAGCCAGTTTACCGCAGGCATGTGCCTAGGCAGCAAAGCCATCAACCAGATCATGACCTTGGCACAGAATGCCGTCATCGAACGTGGCTACACCACCACCCGTATTTTAGCCACACCACAGGATCTTACCAGCGGCACCTTACAGCTCAGCGTCATTCCGGGGCGAATCCATACCATCCGTTACAATTTAGACAATGCAGCAACCACCCACGTAGAGCGTATTCGCCGCATCCAGAACGAATTTCCAGCCAGAGCCGGAGACATCCTGAATCTGCGGCAGCTAGAGCAGGGACTAGAAAACCTGCGTCGCGTTCCCACCGCCGAAGCTGATATCCAGATAGTACCGGCTGAAGCACCGAACGAAAGCGACATCGTCATCAGCTGGTCACAACGAACCATTCCCTTTCGTATAAGTTTTAACGCAGACGATTCCGGCAGCCATTCCACAGGGCGTTATCAGGGAGGCGTCACATTATCAGCAGATAATCCATTAGGACTAAGTGATTTATTTTATATCAACTACAACCATGATTTAGGCAGCAAAGACAGTCAAATGGACAGCGATGGCAACCGTACCGGCAGCGGTACCCGTGGCTATGCACTGCATTACTCAATACCTTATGGCAACTGGCTGATAGCGTATAACCGCAACCATTACCGTTATCATCAGGCCGTAGCCGGATACAACGAAAACTACGACTACAACGGCAAAAGCGACAACAGCGACATCGGACTAACGCGGCTGCTGTATCGCGACAGCCACCGCAAAACCGACATCACCGCCAAATTATGGCGTCGGCAATCCCATAATTACGTAAACGATGCCGAAATCGAAGTACAGCAACGGCATACTGCCGGCTGGGCAGTCAACCTAAATCATCAAGAATACATAGGTAATGGCACCGTCAACATCGGATTAGGTTACCGCCGTGGTACCGGTGCCGATCACAGCCTGCGGGCACCCGAAGAAGAATTTGGCGAAGGCACATCGCGCATGAAAATCATCACAGCCGACATCGGCTACACGCAGCCATTCACCCTGGGCAGACAACGCCTCAGCTTCGACAGCTCCCTTCACAGCCAGTGGAACAAAACCCCCTTAATTACCCAAGACCAGCTTTCCATCGGTGGCCGTTATACCGTGCGCGGATTTGACGGCGAAGTCACCCTCATGGGAGAACGAGGCTGGTACTGGAACAACAACCTCAGCTGGCAATATCTAGGTACCCATCAGGTATATCTGGGGCTGGATATCGGCCACGTTGCCGGTCCCGCCACCGAAATGCAGCTGGGTAAAACACTAGCTGGTGCCGTTATCGGCTTCAAAGGCCAGATGAAAGCCGGCGGCCAGTGGTATTACGACATCTTTGCCGGCAAACCAATATATAAACCCCAGTACTTCCGTACCGCCAATACCACCGTTGGCTTCAGCCTCAACTATTCCATATAACACAATCAAACCACACATATCAGAACGCCGTTAGCCCAGGCTGTACGGCCGAATAACAGGAAAAATCATGAATAAAAACAGATACAAAGTCATATTCAACAAAAAAAGAGGAATTCTGGTTGCCGTAGCCGAAAACACCATCCGTGAAGGCAAAAGCACCGCAGACCGTAATCAAAGCGGCGGCACCATCTTCAGCAGCCTACTGGCTAGACTACCCGTATTAACCAGCTCCATCCTACTCGGATTAGGTCTATGCGTACTCATTAATCACTCTGCCATAGCCGCAGACATCCATGCCGACCCGTCTGCTCCCAAAAACCAGCAACCCACCATCCTCCAAACCGCCAACGGCATCCCGCAAATCAACATCCAGACCCCGAGCAAAGGCGGCGTATCCATCAACCAGTACCGGCAATTAGACGTCAACAAACAAGGAGCCATCCTCAACAACAGCCGTAAAAGCACCCAGACCAAACAGGCTGGGTGGATACAAGGCAACCCATGGCTGGCCAAAGGCGAAGCCGGCATCATCGTCAACCAAATCAACAGCAGCAATCCCAGCCGGCTCAACGGCTACATCGAAGTAGCCGGCCGACGAGCCGAAGTCATCATGGCCAACCCGTCCGGTATCAGCGTCAATGGCGGCGGCTTTATCAATGCTGCCGGCGTCACCCTAACCACCGGCAGACCCGTACTCAATAACGGCAGCCTGGACGGCTTTCAGGTACGGGGAGGCAACATCAGCATCAACGGACAGGGTCTGGACACAAGCGGCAGTGATTACACCAACATCCTGACCAAAGCAGCGCAAATCAATGCCGGCATCTGGGCAAATAAACTCAACATCAGTACCGGCAGTAATGACATCAATGCCCAAGGGCAGATCACCGCCAACGTAAACAACAATATATCGGACAAACAAAGCATAGCCATAGACAGCAGCAGCCTAGGTGGCATGTATGCCGGCAAAATCGTACTAATCAGCAACGACAAAGGCGTCGGCATCAACAATGCCGGCCAAATCTTTGCCGGAGCCGGAGGCGTCAGCATCAGTACCGATGGCAGACTGAGCAACAGCGGCAGCATCGTTGCCGCAGATAAAAACAGTAGCGCCGCAGAAGAGGCCACAGCAGCCATACATGCAGACAGCATCCGCAACAGCGGCACCCTGTCGAGCCAAGGCAAAATGCAATTACAAAGCCAGCAGCTAGACAACAGCGGTTTAATCACCAGTGCCGACGAATTAAACATCCGCAACCGGCAGCAACTGAGCAATCAGGGCGAAATCAACGGCGGCCGGCTCGACATCAGCAGCGGCAGCATCTACAACCAGCAGGGCAAAATCATCCAGAGCGGCCAGCAAAGCCTGAAACTGGATCTGAATAAACTGAATAACAGCAGCAACAGCCTGATCGGTTATGCACCATCAGAACCCCCAACCAGCAACAGCAGCGAATCAGCCACAACAGAACAGCCAGCCAGGCCGCAGAAACCGGCAGAAAACCAGGATACCCCCGTACCGACCATTGCCACAGGCGCAGGCCAGACCGAAGCAGCGGCGGGCACCCCCAAACAATTTGCCAGCGGCCAAATCATCAGCGAACAAGAAATTCTCAACGACAACGGCCAAATAATTGCCAATGGTGGCATCGACCTGAACGCACATAACGGCCTGACCAACCGTGGCACCCTCAACCTAAACAAATTACAAGTAAGCGGCGAACTGCTCGACAACCAGCAAGGAAAACTCAACACCGGCGAAGCCCGCATCAGCACAGGCCGGCTGGATAACCGCAGTGGTGAAATCAGCAGCAGAGGACCGTTCCAGTACACAGGCAAAGAACTGGACAACCGCAAAGGCCGGATCCAGTCGACGGAACAAATAGCCATAGAGGCAGAGAACACCGACAACAGTGATAGCGGCGTCATAGCGGCACAGAAACAACTGCAGCTACACAGTAGTGGGCAAATTGACAATAGCAAAGGCGGGCAGCTATGGAGTGGAGGAACTGCTGAAATACAAACGGCCAACCTAAATAACAATAGTGGCGCCATCGATAGTGACAGTCTGCAACTGAAAGCGGATAGCATAAATAATCAGCTGGGGGCTATTCGCAGCGTCAACGCCCAGCAGCTTACCGTAACCAATCAGCTTAATAACCATACCGGCCAGATAGGCAGCAATGGTCAGCTCACCATTCAAGCCGGTAATATCGATAACACAGCGGGTAAAATCAGTGCTGCACAGCAAGCAGAAATTCACAGCAGCGGATTCAATAACCAACAAGGCACAGTAGACGCAGAAAACATAAAAATTAATGCTGACACACTAAATAACAACCACGGAGCCATACGTGCCAATGGAGAAACGCGCACCAGCATCAACCAAAGCCTGAACAACCAGCAGGGACAGATTAGCTCGCAAAAAGACGTTTATATCAGCGGTAACGCCTTGCAAATAGATAACAGCCAGAACGGACAAATCATTGCCGGCCAGAATCTTACCCTGCAAGCACAAAATCTGAATAACCCGGGCACCATTGCCGCCGGCCACGATGCAGAAATCGCATTAACAGATAACTTCAGCGTCGATGCAGACATCACCGCCGGTCACAACCTGACTATCAGCAGCCAAGGGACGATCAGCAACAGCCATACCCTTAGTGGCGGCGACAGCGTGCGTCTGCAGGCAGCCGATATCGACAATCAGGCCAGCGGCACCATTCAGAGCAACAATCAAACCGAATTACAGGCACAAAGCAAAATCACCAACCGTGGCCTGATAAACAGCAACGGCACCACACTAGTACAGTCCGGAAACAGCATCAACAACATCGGCACCGGCCGCATCTATGGCAACCATGTCGCCATTGGCAGCCATGATTTATACAATCAGGAAGAAACCAGCGGCACCGAAACCAAAGCAGCAGTGATAGCCGCACGCCAGCGGCTGGACATTGGTGCAACTGATATCGTTAACAAAGAACACGCCCTGCTTTCCAGCGAGGGTGACATCGCCATCGGTGGCAGCCTAAACCAACAGCATCAGGCTGTGGGCATGGCAGATAATCTGCTCAACAGCAGCGCGCGCATCGAAGCGCAGGGAAATGGCAACATCGCCGTACGGCAACTACAGAATCTGAATAATCATTTTGCTGTAGAAGAATATCTCGACAACAGTAAAAAAATCTTCCAGATACAAGAAAAAGGCAATCCAGCAATCTGGGTAGATGGTGTGGATGGAAAATTCAAAAAAGGAAAAAAAGAACTCAGTTTCAAATTCAATGACGGCACCAATAAAAAATGGAAAAAATACTCAGCTAAAGACGTAAAATGGTGGGACTATAAAAGTGATACCTACAAACAGCGTGTCACCGAAAGCCAGCCAGCAGAAATCATCATCGGCGGCGACCTAACCATCAGTGGCGAACACTGGGTCAATAACAACAGCCGTATCATCATCGGTGGCAATCTGACCGGTGGTGACAGCCTCAATCTGGAAAACCAAGAAACCAAAGGCCAGCAGCGGGTTGAAAATCATGGTCAACAGGGCGGATACAAATATAAAAATCCCAAACTGGGCTCCGGTAAAATTAAAAAAACAGGCGAAAAGCCATATAACGAAACCATCATAACCAGCCATGAATTTGACACACCAGTAAGCGTTGTACAGCAACATGCCGGCATCAGTGCCAATCAAGGCAAAGCCGAACAGGCAAAAACAGGCAATCAGCTGCAACCACAGGATAAAGCGCAGACACAGACAGAAAACCACAACCAAAGCATCCAAAGTCTCAGCCGCTTCAATACCAACTTGCCCAACAGCAGCCTGTACCACATCAATCCCACCAACAGCGGCTATTTGGTTGAAACCGATCCAGCGTTCACCAACATGAAAAAATGGCTCGGCAGCGACTACATGCTCAGCGCATTAGGGCAGAACCCAGACAGAATGCAAAAACGGCTGGGTGATGGCTATTACGAACAAAAACTGATAAACGAACAGATAGCACAGCTTACCGGCTACCGCCGGCTGGAAGGCTACAGTAATGACGAAGAGCAGTACAAAGCACTCATGAATGCCGGCATCAGCTTTGCACAGCAGTTTCACATCACCCCCGGTGTCGCATTAAGTGCCGAGCAAATGGCACAGCTTACCAGCGACATGGTGTGGCTGGTCAACCAGACCGTCACCCTAGCCGATGGCAGCCAGCAGACCGTACTCGTACCCAAAATCTACCTGAAAGTACGTGATAACGACGTGACCACAGCCGGCGCACTAATCAGTGCGCACAACATCAACCTGCAAAACAGTGGCAACATCAACAATCAGGGCAGCATTGCCGGCCAGAACATCCTCAGTCTGGGGGCACAGAATATTGACAATAGTGGCATGCTTAGCGGCAGCAAAGTAGCCCTTACCGCCAATGACAGCATCAATTTCAACGGCGGATCCGCAGTAGGTAAGGACCTACTCAGCCTCAAGGCCGATAAAATCAACCTCAACACCACCACAGCCAGCTATGGCGATGAACGCAACGGTGGTACCGTTATCGACCGCACCGCTGGGCTGTATGTCACCGGAGACAAAGACGCTGTTCTCAGCGTAGCCGGTACCCACGGCATCACTACCCGTGGCGCCAGCATCGTCAACAATGCAGATAATGGCACTACACAGCTCAGCAGCAGTGCCGGTAGCATCGACCTCAATACCGTTACTACCCGCCGCGACATGACAGACGGCAGCAGCAGCGACAAAAACCACTGGATAAACCACTATCAAAACGAAAACGGCACCAGCATCAGTGCTGCCGGTGATATACAAATACAGGCTGCAGACCAGTTCAACATCCGGCAGGGCGACATCAACAGCGAAAACGGCAACGTCAGCCTGCACGGCAAAAACGGTGTCAATATCATAGAAGGGCGTCAACAGACCGAGCTAGACCACTCCGTCTACATCAAATCCAGCGGCCTAATGTCCAAAAAAACCAGTCTTGACCAATCGCGGGCCAACTATGATGAAGCTGTAGGCAGCAATATCACCGGCGCCAAAGTCAGCATCAGTAGTGATCAAGATATTAACATCCGTGGCAGCAACATCATCTCCGATAATGGCACAGTGCTGAAAGCCGGCCAGGATGTTAACATCACAGCGGCGTCCAACCAGTATCAAGATCAGGAATACCACAAAGAAACCAAATCCGGCCTAATGGGTAGTGGCGGCATCGGCTTTAGCATCGGGAAACAGAAAGAAACCGATGACACCACCAGCCGCCGCACCATCCACAGCGGCAGCAGCGTTGGCAGCCTCAACGGAGACACCACCATTGTAGCCGGCAACCACTATACCCAAACCGGCAGCAGCGTTTCCTCCCCGCAAGGTAACGTAAACATCATAGCCAAACAGATAGACATCAACGCAGCCGAAGACCAGTACAGCCGAGACAACATCCATACCTTCGAAAAAAGCGGCCTTACCGTAGCCGTCAACGTACCCATAGTCAATGCCATCCAAACAGCCAGCACCGCCGTAAATCGCATAGGCGAAAGCAAAAACGCGCGCGTCAACGCCATGGCAGCCTTCAATGCCGGCGTAGACTTGTATAAAGCCGGCAATGCCGCCGCCGACCTGGCCAACAATCCACAAAACGCCACCAATGTCAGCGTCAGCATCACCGTAGGCCAGCAAAAAAGCCGCAGTGAAACCCACAGCCGCGACAGCGTCGCCGCCGCCAGCCAGATTAATGCCGGTGGTGAAGTCAACCTACTGGCAACCGGAGCCGGACAGGATTCCAACATCAACATCATTGGCTCAGATGTCAATGGCAAACAAGGTACACACTTACAGGCAGACAACGAAATCAACCTGCTGGCGGCCGAACAAAACCACAGCGAGCGCAGCAGCAACAAATCCAGTGGCTGGAATGCCGGTGCCACCATCGGCATTGGTTCAGGTGGTCCAAAGTTAGGTATTACTGCCGGAGTGAATGCCGGCAAAGGACATGGCAATGGCGACGAAACCAGCTACCGCAACAGCCATATCGGAAGCAGCAGCGGCAACACCAGCCTCACCAGCGGCGGAGCCACCAACATCAAAGGCGCACAGGTAGCAGGTAAAGGCGTACAGATTGATGCAGCCGAACTAAATATCGAAAGCTTGCAGGACACCGCCAAATACAACAGCAAACAGCAGAATATCAGCGGGCAGGTCACCGTAGGCTATGGCGCCTCTGCCTCTGCCAGCTTCAGTAAAAGCAAAATCAAAGCCGATTATGCTGCTGTAACAGAACAAAGCGGCATCATTGCCGGTGACAACGGCTACCAGCTCAACATCAAAGGTAATACCGACCTCAAAGGTGCCATCATCACCTCTACAGCAGCAGCCGAAGCGGCAGGCAAAAACCAAGTAATTACCGGCAGCCTGACCAGTAGTGATATTCATAATCATAGTGATTACAGTGGTAGCAGTATTGGTATCGGTGCCAGTGGCAGCGTTAGTGGATCAACACTGGGACAAAAACAGCCTACTAGTAATGACAAGATTAACCTGGCTAATCAGGGGGAAACGGGTGCCAGCAAGTCCCTTGGCTTCGGACACGATAGTGGCCATAGCAGCAGTACCACCCACAGCGGCATCAATACTGGCAACATCATCATTACAGATGCTGCTGCCCAGCAGCAGAAAACCGGAAAAAGTGTAGCCGAAACCATAGCTGGAATTCATACCGATACCAGCAGCGACAACTATGCGGATAAAGCCGGCTACCTGAGCAACAACTTTGACAAAGACAAAGTTCAGAAAGAGCTGGATACACAGCGTGAAGTCACACAGGAATTCAGCGCCAATATACAGGCTACCTCAGCAATGATAAACAGCAAAAAGGATAGCCTGAAAGAAAAACTGAAAGACGAAAACCTGACCTTATCAGAGCGGGAACAATACGAAAAAGAACTGTCGCAATGGAACACAGGCGGCTTACTGCTGAATGCCATCGGAGCAGGATTGGCCGCACCAACCAATAGCGTAGGGGGCATATTGGCAGCCACAGCCAGTCCGGTGGTTTCCTATCAGATAGGCCAATACTTTAAAGGCAAAGAAGCTGAAGGCAGCACAGCTCATCTGGTGGCACATGCAGTATTAGGTGCAGCGGTAGCGGCAGCAGGAGGGAATGATGCATTGGCAGGAGCATTGGCGGCAGGAGGATCAGAGGCGATAGGTCCAGTGGTATCGAAATGGCTGTATGACAAAGAACCAAAGGATTTAACGGCAGAAGAGAAAGCAACTGTATCAGCAATATCAGGACTGGCAGGAGCGGCTACGGGAGCGGTAGCGGGTGGAAGTATGGCAGATGCAGCGCAGGGTAATCAGGCTGCGCATGCGGCTGTGGATAATAATCGGCTGATAGTCACCGGTGACAAAGCCGCTAAAAAACGTTATCTGGATTTATTAAATAAAGCACAAAAACAGTATAAGTATAAAATAGACGAAAAGAATAGAATCGTAATTGATGGTTATCATTATGATGATACTCAAAATCCACCTGTATTAGTATCGGATAACCCTAAAGGAGGTACTCTAAACCCCACAGATGTGGCGAATAAAACAATAATAGATGCAATCAATAAGAATGAGGATATATATTTAAGATTGATTTCTGATCCAAAATATATAGTTAAAAATCACACGACAGTTGATGATTATTCTACTGGTGATGTAAATGTCACAAAGGAATTTTTTGATAATTCAGATACTGAAGCATTGTATTTATTTATACTACATTTAACAAAAGAAAGATTTGAAACAGAAAATTATGAGCAAATTAAATCTGAGATATTTAATGATGATGGTACTATAAAAAATGAATATAAAAAAGAAAATATCTTCATGCCATCTCATAATCTAGCGAGAAATGCAGAGTATCAATATCTGAAAGAGAAATACCCAGATAACGTAATTCATCCTGACAAAGAAACAAAACCTTTTGTAACCAAATGGAAAGGAATGGATGTCATTCAGTTCACACATGATTTTGGAGATAAAGTTGTAAAAACATACTATACTTATGAACAGGATAGTACAAAAAAATATGAATATCCCCTAAAGCCGATTGCCACAGTTATCGAGGATAAAAACACAAAACGAAACTGAATTTAAAAATAAAGCCTAATTGGAGAGCAAAAATGAAAAGAATTTATGTTTTTACAATGATGTTGATATTTGTTTATGCAGAAAATGTCTTGGCACATGACTTAGTTACAGAAGCTATACTTTATAAAGACAACGCTACAGCTAATATATGTTCGAAAATAAATGGTGACTTCCATTACATTACTGATTTAAACGTATCTAATAAAAATAAAGATTTAGATGGAATCTATTATGGCATAATGAGAGATAATCATCGAAGTTATACGATCAAAATAAATTTTAAAAATAATTATTTTGATTATATAGATATTATTAATAACAATGTTATTACCATTTTTAAACCGGGATATTACTCACCAGATGAACTTTTAAGATTGCTTAAGGCTTCATGTACAGATTTGTACTCAGATAAGAAAGATTGTCATAAAGATAATATATTTTCAGTAAAACAGGTGAATATTAAAGATATAAGTAATTTGTGTACGACAAATCCGGTACCACCATCTATTCTAAAAACCAAATATATTGGACGACTCTTTGGAAACTATATGCTGGCAAATGGATTTAATACTGATTTTATTAATAGAGTAATTATTTATGAAGAAAAAAGACAAAGAGGATTACCATTTTGTAGAATAAAAGGGTTCGGATTTGATGATTGCGTACCTGACGATTAATTAAGAGGCATTATCTGCGCTACGGCCAGCATAGTACTTTCGTATCAAATTGGACAGTACATCAAAATTTAGGCTCATAAAAACCAGATTACAGGAGTTAAAGATGAGTTAACCGCCGGTCATGAAACAGCACATAATGCCATGTTAGGAATAGCAGTAGCCGCAGCCGGAGGAAATGATGGCCTTGCTGGAGACTTGGCGACAGCTGGGGCAGAGGCAATTACTCCAATACTGTCACAATGTCTATATGGCAAAAAAACAGTGGATTTAACCGCTGATGAAAAAGCCACAATTTCAGCCATAGCAGGCCTGATCGCTGCAGCGACAGGAGCGACAGTATGGTAAATGCAGCACAGGGTAATCAGGCTGCGCATACGGCTGTGGACAATAACCTAAACAATAATGATTGGCCTTATTTTGGAACAACTCCTGAAAAAACTATAAAGCTGAATGAAGAAAAATTTATCAAATTAATTTGTAAAAACTTAAATTCAAGCGAATGTCAAAGAAAAAGAGAAGAAGTTCAAAAGTATGGAGCTAAGTTTATTATAAGCAATGTAATAGATTTTATACCAATAATAGGAGATATAAAGGGATTGTATGAAGCAGAGACGGTTGGGGATTATGTATTTGCCACAATTGGAGTAGTGCCACTTGTTGGTGATTTGGCTAAAAAAATGCATACTGCACAAAAAGCCTATGAAAAAGCGATAGAGGCAGGAAATGTAGCAGAAATGGTTAAGCAAAAAGAAAATGTGGCTAATCTAATAAAGGAAGATAAAATTAGAAAAGGAGTGGGTGGGAATGCCGGAAAGGGGGCAGTCAATAATATATCTAATCTAAATCCTAATAAAATTAGATTCTTACAGAATACGGTTTCTTATAATAAAGTAGAACGAGGAACTGATATGAAATATACTTATGACGATCTTGTTACAAACTTGAAAACTAATGGTTGGAAAAGAGATCCAGTTGATGTAATTAAAATGCCTGACGGCAAATTTACAAGTATGGATAACACAAGAATAGCAGCAGCTAGAGAAGCTGGTATAGATATTAAAGCTAATGATAGAAATTTTAATGATAAGCTTTCACCATCTGAAGTAAATAGATTTTCTGATCCCAAAAAAGGGTTTATACCTATAACTTGGAGAAAAGCAATAACTGGAAGGCTTAATAAACAGTCAGGTGGATTTAGTAAAAATAATCCATTTGGTTCAAATGCTCCCCCTCGCATTAGTGGTAAACCTAAAGAATAATAAATATGGCTCATTACTTGTATTCGAAAGAAGAATTACCTGAAGGGTTTAAATATCCTTTGTCTTTTTTAAAAATTTGTTCTAAACAAGACGTTCTTGATTTAGAGCCATGGTGGTTTTTATATGAATTTGAAAATTTTGCTAAACAATGGTTATTTGAATTAAAAAAACAATATCCAACTAGAAAATTGATACCATTTGCCAAGGCGTCTAATACTGATGATATTGTTTGTTTTGATGGCTCGGATAAATCAGGAAATCCTAAAGTATACTTTGTTCATGCTTTTGCTTCTTCTGGATGGGAAAACAGAGGTAGTGTTTGTAATTTTGATGAATGGTTAAAACAAGCCAAAGAAGAATCAGCCCAATATAAAGCTGAAATGGCTGAATTAGATAAGATTTAATCAAATATTAAAAAAGTATTAGGAACAGTATTAGTTAACCAAACACCGTTATCAGCCAAATAAAATTTAAAACCTTGTTGATACATCTGCAAGGTTTTTACTTTTAATACTATCGGTTTCCCATGTCTTTCTCCGACTTTATTAGCTGTCTTCTCATCACCAGATAAATGAACATAATGACGACTACCAGCAACTAATCCTTGTTTTTTAATGGAATCAATAAATCGGGTTGCAGTGCCATGATATAAAAACTCTGGAGGTATTTGTTCTACATGGTTAATTTTTACTTGTTGAGTTGAATGTCCTTGTGCTGCACGTATTTTTAGACCATCATCCGAAATCGTAAAACGTTTTTTATCACTTGTTTTAACAATTTGCTCAATCAACTCTCTAGTTAGAGGTTCTCCATGTTGATTAGCTTGCATGATTAGACTATCGATATTGACCCAACCATCAGAATCTATTGTGATTCCAATAGCTTCTGGTTGATGTCTCAAAATATAGCTTAAAAATTTACTTATTTTATCTAGTTGTTTGCTCATATTTATTTCCTGAATAATTCCCACATTGTAGCGGGAAATCTACCATCTGCAGGAAAACGTAAAAGGAAGCATAAAAGACCTATCGTCAGCGATAAGGACAGTAGCAGGGGGACTAAGCGGAGGATCACTGAGCAATGCGCAGATAGCGGGAGAGCTTGGGCAAAATGCAGTAGAGAATAATACCTTAATTAACAGTAAAGGAGAAAGCAAGCTTAATGCACAGGAAAGAAAAATAAATGAAACGCTGAAAAAAACAGTAGTACAAAATATGACTCAAAGACAAGATGGTACTATATCAGAAATTACACAATCGTTTCATAAGGAAAATCATTCAAATATTCATATTAATCCAAACACTATTTCTTTCGGGAATAAATCGTAATCAGTTTAACAAATGGCGCTCTAATTATTGGAAAAATAGAGCAAATGATTTTAAATAATAGGAGTATCAATGAGTGATCTAAATAACGTTATTGAACATTTAAAAAAATTATCAAATGGAGAGGTAATTAATGTCGCTCTTCCTGATGATGATTTGCTTGATAATTATGAGAAAGAAATTAACTTTATATAAAAGAAAGAGAAAGTATAGATAACTATGAAAAAGAAAAGTTAAATATAATTAATGGTAATAAGCCCATATTTCAATTAGTACATCATAAAGGATTGCAAGCAGAGTTAGATTATCTAAATGAAAAATTTCCTGGAGGAACATATGCGCAAGGACTTGAGTATTCATATATCGGGAAATTTAACGGTAAATATGTAGGAATACGTGATATTCCCTATGGAAGTAAAGAATTGCTATATTATTTTTCTCTGGTCCCAACTACTAAAAACAAGGATTGCCGTTAAGACCAATAAATATACAATATAGAAAATAGTATAAATTGCAACTATGATTTTTTATAGGAGACAAAAAATATGTATAAAAAAATTTTAAGCAGCTTATTATCAATTTATATATTAAGCTGTAATCCTGTTATAAATGCAAAAGGGGTAAACTCTAAACTAATTACAGTTTCAAACAAAATTCCAGCATTTATAGAATACTCATCAAATAATGTATGTCCTAGTTCCAAAAAAAATACTTATATTACACCTTTAAATCTTAACAAGAACTCTAATCTTAATGACGGAACTTTTTATGGAATAATGAAGGATGGTAACAAAAATTATTCTATAAAATTAGTTTTAAATAAAAATTATTTTGAATCATTAGAGGTATATGACAACACGTTATCTCTTGGATTAAGAGGTAATACTAAGATTTTAAATTTTTCTTGTTCAATGCTATCTATAACTTCTGATTTAACAAACGATAAAAATTTATGTAATTTGAACCATATCTTTTCTTATAATAATAATTATTATGATGATTTAAAATATTTATGTTCTAATAATAATCGTAATCCCAATATTAGACCTTCTTATTATTTAGGTAATAAATTTAGTAATTATCTTTTAATAAACGGATTTAATATTGATTTTATAAATCAATTAATTAAATATAAAAATTTAAAAAATCATGGGTTATTAGATTTTTAAATACTTTTAATTTACTTCTAAAATTATTTATTTGTACCAACATGATGATACAAATAATCTACTGGTATTAATTAATTAGTAAATAATTATATCTCTGGAAATATTGGTACTAGTAAAATTTTTTCATGATTCTGATCTATAATCCAGAGTATAATGTTGGTATATTGACAGAATTTAATTATTTGCAAAATATATTTTGATTATGTAGAAGATTCCAAAGGTAATAAGATACCCACAAGACCTATTGGAATAACATTTTAAACCTATATGTTTTTGTTGAGAGGATACTTTATGAAAATTGTAGGGTTTAGATTAATGAAAAAATTTTTTTTTGATATTTTATTTATTTGCGTCTATTGCGTTAGCAAATGAACATGATGAAATAATAGATTTCATAAAAAATCCAAAAAATGTTTGTGAAGTTTCAAAAAGTAAAAGTGTAATAACAATGTTAAATTTCGATAAAAATGATGAATATTTGGATGGATATTACTATGGAACTATAAAAAAAATAAAAATAATTTTTTATAATACTAAATTTTAAAGATAACTATCTAAAAAGGATAGAAATACAAGATAAAACATTGCATTTGGGAATTAAATATAATCCCCAAAAAATAGTTTTAAATATTAATTGCCAAGATATATATAATTCAAAAAAATTATGCTATAAAGATTTTGTATTATTCAATAATCCCAATAAAGAAAGTAGTTTGAATCAATTATGTTATTCAAAATTGAAATACAAAAATATACCTAAAACATCTTATTTGCCAGATGATGTTGTTGAATATTTGTTTGCTAACGGTTTTAATATTCCATTTTTAAAAGATTTATTTAAATACCAAAGCCAAATAACTAATGGAATTGTAGATACTTTTTAATCTTAAAATAAAAAATAATATAAAAAATATTCCATTAAGTAATGGTGGCTAAAGTCCATTTAGTTATTTTGTATCAAATATAATTTTACGAATTATTAGATAAAGCCGTACATGGAGACTTACAGGCAAAAGAATCTGCAGAAGAACTGTAGGCAGCTATGTTGATATAGAAAAAACTAAGCTAAAAAAGGTATAGCCTGAAAGAAAAACTGAAAGACGAAAACCTGACCTTATCAGAACGGGAACAATACGAAAAAGAACTGTCGCAATGGAACACAGGCGGCTTACTGCTGAATGCTATCGGAGCAGGATTGGCCGCACCAACCAATAGCGTAGGGGCATATTGGCAGCCACAGCCAGTCCGGTGGTTTCGTATCAGATAGGCCAATACTTTAAAGGCAAAGATGCTGAAGGCAGCACAGCCCATCTGGTGGCACATGCAGTATTAGGTGCAGCGGTAGCGGCAGCAGGAGGGAATGATGCATTGGCAGGAGCATTGGCGGCAGGAGGATCAGAGGCTATAGGTTCAGTGGTATCGAAATGGCTGTATGACAAAGAACCAAAGGATTTGACGGCAGAAGAGAAGGCAACTGTATCAGCAATATCAGGACTGGCAGGAGCGGCTACGGGAGCGGTAGCGGGTGGAAGTATGGCAGATGCAGTGCAAGGTAATCAGGCTGCGCATGCGGCTGTGGATAATAACCTAAACAATAATGATTGGCCTTATTTTGGGACAACTCCTGAAAAAACTAGAAAGCTAAATGAAGAAAAATTTATCAAATTAATTTGTAAAAACTTAAATCCAAGCGAATGTCAAAGAAAAAGATAAGAAGTTCAAAAGGATGCAGCTAAGTTTATTATAAGCAATGTAATAGATTTTATACCAATAATAGGAGATATAAAGGGATTGTATGAAGCAGAGACGGTTGGAGATTATGTATTTGCCGCAATTGGAGTAGTGCCACTTGTTGGTGATGCAGCTAAAAAAATGCATACTGCACAAAAAGCCTATGAAAAAGCGAAAGAAGCAGGAAATGTAGCAGAAATGGTTAAGCAAACTGAAAATGTGGCTAATCTAATAAAGGAAGATAAAATTAGAAAAGGAGTGGGTGGGAATGCTGGAAAGGGAACGACGGCGACTACTGGTAAGCAAGAGGCCATTATTCCAAATAATAATTGGGGGGCTTTAGATAATGCTTCTAAAACTGCATTTGATGCAGCAAAAAATAATGTAACTACATGGACACCAAAAGATAAGCATATGGTTGGCACTATAGCTAATAGAAGTGCTCAATTTAATACAAATAATGTGTCTGATATTCAAAACTTAGTTAAAGAGGCATTAAACTCTCCTAATGCTAAATTTATACCTAATAATGTCGATGGTTCTTTCAGAGTTGTAGTTGATATGAATAAACCAATTGGTACAAAAGGTCAAACAAGTATCCGAATAATAATAGGAAATGATAGAAAAATATGGAACGCATTCCCAGTAAATTCTCAATAAATATTGATTATACCGATTTATTTATCGGTGAAGTTTCATCAAATCCTCAGCTTTTTTCTAAAATTGAAGGTAATTTATTTATTTTAATAGATAATATCCCAGTTTTTGATGAGAATGGGATATTACTACTTGAATTGGCAAAGAAATTGAATGATTGGATTTGTGATCAACAGGGTGATTTTGAATATTACTCTATGGATTATGAAGAAGGGCCAATCTTATTCTTTAAGAAGGAAATTACAGGCTATTGGCAGTTTGGTAGTATATGGATGGAAAAAGTCTATTCAGATATTGAACTATACAAAATAGTTGTAGCAAGCAAAGAGTTTATAAATAAATTGCTTTATGAGCTTCAATTAAAAAAAGTTGACTTTAGCAATTTATTCTAAAAATCATAAACGTTATGAAAAGTTTAACATTAAAAAGATCTTAGTATGATACAGATATCTTTAATTGCTTTCTAAATCTCTGCATGGCACGACAACTATGCGGATAAAGCCGGTTACCTGAGCAACAACTTTGACAAAGACAAAGTTCAGAAAGAGCTGGATACACAGCGTGAAGTCACACAGGAATTCAGCGCCAATATACAGGCTACCTCAGCAATGATAAACAGCAAAAAGGATAGCCTGAAAGAAAAACTGAAAGACGAAAACCTGACCTTATCAGAGCGGGAACAATACGAAAAAGAACTGTCGCAATGGAACATAGGCGACTTACTGCTGAACGCCATCGGAGCAGGATTGGCCGCACCAACCAATAGCGTAGGGGGCATATTGGCAGCCACAGCCAGTCCGGTGGTTTCGTATCAGATAGGCCAATACTTTAAAGGCAAAGATGCTGAAGGCAGCACAGCCCATCCGGTGGCACATGCAGTATTAGGTGCAGCGGTAGCGGCAGCAGGAGCGAGCAGTGTGGAATTGGCAGCTCAATACCTAATAAATCATCTGTCAAAAGAGCAGTATCCAGAAGCAATACATCCCACGAAAGGAAAAATAGCCCTAAACAGACTGCCGGAAAACGTAAAAGTAACAAAAAAGCGGCAGCCCTGGTAGTTAATGCGGCCAAGAAAGAAGTGGCATAGCTTGGAAAGAATGTTTGAAATTTGTTTCAGATAATTGAAGAGAATACCAATAGAATAAATCCACTATTGGATATTAAATATTAAACATTACCCTAATTGTATAAATTTTTAAAATTATTCAAAGCGTTTTTTGAAAAAAGATAAAAATAAATATTATTGGAGTATTTTTTAAAATAAAAATCCACTAATGAATTAAGGATGAAAGCGTTTATGCAGAATCATTAATAAATTTTTATTGGTACGAATATCTTTTTCTTACATCATTTTAGATTAAACAAGCATATTTATTTCTGAAAAAAACGTGGTTGAGCGTCTAGCCTGACCACGTTGTACATTAGTGAAAATATTTGCAATAGAATAAAATTCTAAGCACTCATTCTTTCGTTCTCATCACTTCCATTTGTGCTCAAAAGAAAGGCTACCGCGGTATCCTTCGCGTTTTGTGCTACCAAAATCATGCTCGTAGCGGACATCGCTATAAATAAAGCTATTATTCTTTAGCGCAATTTTAAGACCTATACCTAATTCTCCCCATGTTTTGGCAAATTTTTCGCGTAGATTATCTCTACCAATGTCTACACGACTTGGATTTAGAAAATCATGCCATACATTGCCTAGAGCATAAAAAGTGGCTGGTTTGGCAATGGCAGTGTAGCCATCATAAGCCACACGCACGCCCACACGGCCGCGTAGCGCATCCTGACCGTTTTGATCGACATGTCGGTAACGGTCATTAAAACTATTTAGATTGATATATTGGTATATCAGTTGTGCTTGTGGTTCAATCTTCCAATTACCTTGTGTATTTACTGATTTTGTCAGCCCAAATGGTTGGCCCGCTTCTACAGAAATTGCGAAACCCCAGCCATTTTGGTTATCGGGATTAATGCCATCACGTGCTTCGTATTTATTATGCAGATAAGACAACTGGCCTACTAGATCGATATAGCTGTTATTACTATTGTAATAAGTGTTGGTGATACCCAGACTAATGGCATCTGATTTACCTTTACCGGTATATTTATCACCTGTGATGACACCATTTACCGCACGGTATTGATCAGAAAAATCGGTACTAGCTCTACTGTAAGCGATGTAAGTGCCAATATGATTGTGGCTACCATTTTCATGCAACTGGCTGAAAAAATCATGTCCAATCTGAAAACCTGCGATATCAGAATCAGCATTTAAACGGTTTTTACCATCTTGTTTCAGATGTTTGCCCAATACTCGCCCCCATGTCTGTCCACTGATGAAATTTTCAGTCTTGCTGTCACAATTTGCACAATCTGTTAAATCTGAAGTCAGGTGTTCTCCGCGACGTTCATGCAGGGTACTTATACTGGCAAATCCTTGTTCCTGATTGATATGCGGTATAACGACATAACCGGCAACGGCATGGGAATATATCGGTGTTGGCTTTTTGGGTGTGGTGGTCTCACCTCCTCCGCTATTACCACCACCTCCATTTTCGCCGCCTGTTTCTTCTTTAGCCTGCATTGTCCAGTAATATACATCACCATCTGTACTTGAACGTTTGGCTAATTGTACTTCCGTTGCTCCTGTTGTATGCGCAGTGCCCGTAAAGGCATTTTGGCTACTATAGGTATTTAGGTTGCTGCTGGTACCAACATATACCACTGGTACGGTATTGATAACTTTATTAACTTGCTGCACGTTACCGTCAATTACATTTTCATTGCCGTCTGCATTCAAGGGTATAACACGGGTTACACCAGTGGCCGTACCAGTGATTTTTAATACATCAGATTGAGAATTATTTCCTTCAGCATCACCCGGTTGATTCCACAGCGTATTCATTTTAACCATTGCATTATTGATTGCGGAGTAATTACCCACAATGGTTACCATATCATTGTATTTAGCATGGGAAGCATTATCAAGATTGATGATACTTTCATCATTATTCACGTTGCCTTGCAGTATGAATTCATTACCACCTGCATCATCAAAAGCAGCATTTAAAATAGAGCCGTGAGTTAGATTCAGGGTATCAAATTTTGCGGTATTGTTGGTGCCACTTTTCTTTAAGTTCCAAGTAAAACCATTATCTAAATTGATGTTAAGAATAGGTTTGTAACTTTCATCCAGCACTTGTTTTTCTTCAGTTTTGACCGTTCCTTTGGTGACTAGCCCAGTCATACTGCCTTTACCTGTGGCATTAAAGGTTACTGAAGAAGCTTCATATGCTTCGTGCCCTTGCTCATTTCCGCTATTGTCATAAGTGTTTGAAAAGTACTGATAGTTAGGCCCTGTGTAGTTGCCACTGATATTAACTATATATCCTTCATTATGAGCAGTCAGGTTGGTTTTATCGCCTGAAAAAGATAAGTTTGTATCAACCTGCCCCTGATCGACAAAGATTAAATCTTTCCGGCCCACTGAGCCCTCAATTACCGGATCGGCACTGGTACCGGTGGTGGTGAAAACGGCATCTTTAAAGCTGGCTCTAACACCATGAGCAGCTGCTTGTTCGTATTTACCATCTTTGGTTGCATCGTCGTGAGTACCAATTTCTAATGCATAACCGTTGGTTTTAATAGTGGAGGCGCTATTCTCATAATTGGCTTTAAATAGAGAATTACGCACCATTTTTATGCCATTACCACTTCTCGCGTTTGTTGTATCAATTGTTAAATTTCCATGGGATTCAAGTATTCCCGGGCCTTCCCCTGTATTACGCGTTTTACCTAATTTTATGCCGTTACTGTCCCAGTTTAATGTTGACGTGTCACTGCCCTGATTAATGATGATTTTGTTGTTTTTGCCATTTAAAACCACTATTGGGGTCAGTTGCCCTTCAACTCCGGTATCTTCAGCAGCTTTATGATTAGTTTGATTTCCGGAAACATAAATACCGATAGATCGATTACCGGTTAAGGTCATGTCTAAATCATCGTTGACAATAACGCGCCCAGTAGAGCCGTCTCCTGAATTATCGAAAGCGCCCTGAATTGCTCGAATACCATTATTTAATATTGGCTGGGTTTTACCCCCTGTGGCTGTCTGATTCATGGTTAATTTATCCACTGTTATGGTGGTGTATTTACCATTGAATGTTTTTCTTTCGCCAGCATTTGCAGCCGAACCAGCTAAAATACCATAGGAGGAGACAGAACCACTTGAGTTACCGCCGCGGGAGTAATTATTATTAATATTTAACTCTACATTTTTAGCTGTTATGTCAACATTGTGATATGAGGCAATGCCGGATAAATTGCCATTGCTGTTGACGGTAAAATCTAAGTTACCGGCATTAATGGCGGCATTAGAATACCCATAAGAGTATTGATTTCCCAAAGCCGTATAATCACCATTTATGTTAGCTATTAAGGTAGTGTCCCCAACATTAAGTGGTTCACGTAGATGGTTACGAGTCAAAATATAAAAACCGGCGTTACCACTTTGATTAACCGTTGCGGCCTTTACGTTATTACATCCATCATTCGGTCCACCGCCGCCAACTAAGATTGATCCGTCTGCATTGGGTATGCAATCCTGAGCAAATGCGGTTGTCGATACGGCTAAAACAGTTAAAGTAGCTGTAACTTTGCACGCTCTACGTACCAGTTCTGAACAGGCTACCGTTGTACCCGTTATTTTATTAAACTTTGTTTGGTAGATTTTGTTCATACTGATTTCCTCTTAGTCAAGGGTGAAACTAAGATGATCTTATCGCTTATAATTATTGGATTTATAAAACTATTTTTTTATTTACTTAATAAAATCAGAATATTACAAATTTAAAATTAACATTGAATATTTTTTACAACAGTTTGTTGTTTTGATTTATGGTAGCCAAAATAACACAAATGATTATGCAGAACTTTTTTACAGATTGATTTAGTTAGTAAAGCATCATGCAAACCAAATGGACAGAAAAATGATAATATCCATAAATTTTTGTCTTGATCTGGTTGCATGCAATTGACAAAAGTTAGATAGTCTTTTGATTGATTCAAATACTGAATTTCTTCCTCGTGGTTCAAATATGCCCAGTTGATATAGCCGATAGGGCGCTGTTGAGTGATGATTAAGGCGAAGTTTTTCGAACGGATAATGGGAATTAAATTTTCTAAGGCAGAGTTAATAGCAGCGTTTTTGTAATCAGGATGTTTGCTCCATAACCATATCATTGCCCCGATTACCTCCGCTTCATTCCATGTGGCATCGGGAAAAATACTGGGAGCGATTACTCTGCACGCTTGGGATAATACATCAGAAGTGGCTACTGAGGCTTTTTTTGATTTAGTGAATTTTGATTGGTAATTTTTTTTCATATTGATTTCATCTTAGAATATAACGACACCAATATGATCATATCGCCTGAAATGGAAGGTTTAATAAAACTAATTTCAATTTGCTTATAAAAATTAAAAGTTTACAAATTTAAAATTTTTATTGAATATTTTTGCAACAGTTTATTGTGTTGATTTTATATAATCAAATAAATCACTAAGGTTTATTTAATATTTTAGAAACAGTTTTGGGTAGCACAGCCTATCGCTTTTCAGATTAAAAAAAACAATATGTTAATACTGAGTTAAAAGCTAGTTTAATATAACAATGTAATTAATTTTTAACTAAGCAAAAATAATTCATTTGAAATAAAAACTTTCAGGTTTAATTTTAGCTACAGCAGGCTGACTAACTGTGATTGGAGTTATTTTAGACTGTTGTGGACGTACATTTTTACGCACATGCTTAATCTTGTGAATAACCAATAATTCTTTGAGTCTGTGTTCTGCTACTGAATAGATAAACAAGATGTTAACCTTATTTAGGTCTACTCCGCTTCATTCGTTTTTATCATTAAATATTTAAAAAATGCCATCCAATGATTTTTCTGGAGTACGCTCGTGATTATAGCCACTCTTTTATATCGACGCCGTATTCTGCATTTTCCTGACTACGTTGTTTTAGTTAACATTTCTTTCTAACGGCTTGAGGTTTGATTTTATTTTTGCTTATCAGCAGCAGCTAAGTATACATGCCGCCATGAATTATTCTTGCCTATAGGATTAGCTTAGTTATGGTCTCTATCTTAGCCAGTGGTTTGTAGACAATTTAGCTTATGTCGGTACGGGTTTCCTGAATCATTCTTTTTAGTCCGTCCCACAGATAGCGTTTCGTTTATCAGATGTCTTTCCTGACTATTGCTAATAGGCAGGTTTACTAAATTGGATTATGTGTATAAATCTATTCCTTTTACTTTATTTTTTATAAAAAACTGTCGTAACGACTCTGAAATCACAATTATCCCTTCAGATTCTTCACACCTTGCCATACAAAATTGCTCTTTTATATTTTCTTTAAAGACAATTTCAAAAAATTTTTTGGGTCCATCAGGCAAACTCTCTAATAATGGTACATATTCAGATTTATTCATATCAATACAAGATATTAAACGCAGAATATTTAATACCTTATAACCAGAATAGCTGCGACCATTAACAGTTATAGTTGCCTCTATTAGCTGGACATCATGTAAAAAATCTTGATTGTTTGAAAGTAAATTGGCAAGTCTAGGCGAGATAAAATCAGGACCATCACTGAAATAAAAATCATAAGAGAGCAAACGTTTTTCACTTACTTTTTTTTCTAATTTAAAAACTAATGGTTTATTTGATTGAATCTCCTTGCATTCTATAAATTCGTAACTGGCAACTACAGTTGAGTCATATTGGAACCAATAACTATCAGGATAATTACCTATCATAAGTTCATAAATCATATTAACATCCTTTGGAAGGCCTAATTGAATTTTTATTTAAAATAGTTTTTCCAGTACGTAAATCCATTCTTTTTGTTTTTATTAGTTCATTTAAAGCTTCTCTGTATTGCGTTTGTGTGCAAGCGACAATAATAGTGATAGCACTAGCAATATCCTTTTGCTCTCTTTTTGGAAAATATTAATTTTTAGTAAACTTGATTATAGATATAAATCGATTCCTTTGATATTTTTTTCAATAAAAAATTGCCTTAACTTATCTGACATTACAATATGTCCATGAGACTCCTTGCATCTAGCTATATAAAAATCTTCAATAACATCTTGTTTGAAAACAATTTTGTTAAACCATTTTGGACCATCAGGTAAGTAATCTATTATAGGTTCGCTATCAGATTTATTTAAATCTATACAAGATATCATTCGAAGAATATTCAATACTTTGTAGCCGGTATATATGCAATCGTTGACAATTATATTGGCATCAATAAGTTGAACATCTTTTAAAAATTCTTTATTATCAGATAGTAAATTCGCTAGTCTCGGTGAAATGAAATCTGGACCATCGCTATAATAAAAATCAAAAGAAAGTAATTTTTTTACGCTTATTTTTTTTCTATTTTAAAAAGTAAAGACTCTTTTATTTTAAGCTCTTTACATTTTTTTAAACTAAGACTAGGAACCATACTTGTTTTATATTGAAACCAAAAATTTTCTGGATAATCATCTGAAATTTCAAATATATACATAATTTTAGCACCATTTTTTGTTCAGAATGGTTTTACCTTTACGTAAATTAGCTCTTTCCGTTGTTATTAGTTTGTTCAAAGCTTTTTTATATTCTTTTTTGGTCCAATTATTTTCTTTTCCAGTTTCTAATATTGCATCCATTTTGAACCTCATCTCTGTGTTATATTTACTATGATAACCATTGTGGACAGATCTAGTAGAATGCGCATCAGCTGAAGTAGGCAGATAAATTATATTTTTAATTGAATGAATATTCATGCCAGCCGCTTTAAGTAAATCATGATCTTTCAGTTGCTAATGTGACCTTCTTCATCAGTGAGTTCTTCTGGGCACCATTGACATCGGTATGGTAGTACAGCACCTTTTGTTCCGTATCGGTGGTGGTCTCTACTCTGGCTAAAGGTTCATAGCCGCTTTCATCAGTGTAGATATAGACGCTTTTGCTTCTGTCAGTACGGGTTTCCTGAATCATGCTTAGCCCGTCCCACAGATGGCATTTCGTTTATCAGATGTCTTGCCTGACTATTGCTAATAGCCAGGTTTACTAAATTAAATTATATGGATCAATCTATTCCTTTTACTTTATTTTTTATAAAAAACTGTCGTAACGACTCTGAAATCACAATTCGCCCTATAGATTCTTTACACCTTGCCATACAAAATTGCTCATTCATATTTTCTTTAAAGACGATTTTATAAAATTTTTTGGGTCCATCAGGATAATCATCTAATATTGGTTCATATTCAGATTTATTCATATCAATACATGATATTAAACGAAGAATATTTAAAACCTTATAACCAGAATAGCTGCGACCATTAACAATTATAGTTGCCTCTATTAGCTGGACATCATGTAAAAAATCTTGATTGTTTGAAAGTAAATTGGCAAGTCTAGGCGAGATAAATTCAGGACCATCACTGAAATAAATATCATAAGATAGTAAACGCTTTTCACTTACCTTTTTTTCTAATTTAAAAATTAATGGTTTATTTGATTGAATCTCCTTGCATTGTAACAATTCGTAAAGATCAACTTTAGTTGAGTCATATTGGAACCAATAACTATTAGGATAATTATCTATCATAAGTTCATAAATCATATCAACATCCTTTGGAAGGCCTAATTGAATTTTTATTTAAAATAGTTTTTCCACTACGTAAATTAATTCTTTCTTTTTTTATTAGTTTATTTAAAGCTTGTTTGTATTGCTTTTGTGTCCAATTTTCCTTTTGACCCCTTTCATAAATGTCACTCATTTGCGCTTCTATATCCCGTGTGTATGCAAAGTGTGAGCCGTTGTGAATGGTTCTAGTAGCATGCGCATCAGCTGAAGTAGGCAGATACATTATATTTTTAACCGAATGAATATTCATACCAGCCGCTTTAATTAAATTATGATTTTTCAGTTGCTGTGGAATAATATGATGCTTTTGGAACCCATCAATCTTCGGCATCGTATTATATGTCCATAAACCCCAAGGATCGATCCACATCAACCCATTAGGCGCATACTGATACAAATTAAACCCACCCAGCAACCCAATCGGGTCCGGCTGCGTGAATCTGCCTATATCCGGGTCATAGTACCTGAAAGTATTGTAATGTAAGCCCGTTTCTCTGTCTAAATACTGCCCCTGATACCTCAGGTTCTGTTGTATCTGGCTGTGTTCGATTTCCTGTATCGGTTTGCCCCACAGCTGATAACTGCATGCCCATACAATGTGACCGTCTTCATCAGTAAGTTCTTCCGGGGCACCGTTGACATCGGTGTGGTAGTACAGCACTTTCTGTTCCGTACCGGTGGTGGTCTCTACTCTGGCTAAGGGTTCATAGCCGCTTTCATCAGTGTAGATATAGACGCTTTTGCTTCTGTCAGTACGGGTTTCCTGAATCATTCTCAGCCCGTCCCACAGGAAACGGGTACGGTTGCAGGCTTTGCCCGCCCGGTCTATCTGGTGTTTTTCGATACGTCGGCCTAAGGCATCGTAGACATAGCCGTAACGTTCGGTACAGTTTAATTTTTCGATACGCACTTCGGTCAGGCGGTGTTCGGCATCGTAGTGGTAATACTGAGTACCGCTGGCGGTCTGTTTGCTGTGGGTACGGCCGTGTGCGTCGTAGGTGTATTGCAGGCCACGAAAGTGGAGTAGCTGGTTAAAGCGTATCAGGTTCTGGTTGTCGGTACTGCTGTCTTCGTTGCGTCTTTTATCCAGCAGGTTGGCAGCGGCATCGTATTGCAGGGTTTCCCAGTAGGCCTGGTTGCGGCAGCTTTCGATACGGCCGGTGCGGTCATAGTGGTAATCGGTCTGTCCTTGCCGGGTATGTTTTTTACTCACCAGCCGGTCGAGGTTGTCGTACTGGTAGCGGCGGTCGGTAAGGATGTCGGGCAGGATGGTGTTGTGGCCACGCCGGGTCTGTTTGTGTTGCAGGCGGCTGTTGCGGTCGTATCTGAATTCGGTGTTCAGTTGTCCCTGGCTACGCAGGACTTCGCGATGTAGGCGGTCGCGTTCGATGTCGGTGATGGTGGTGCCGTCGAGGTTGATTTGGTGCAGATGGCCGGAACCGTAATAGAGGTTGTTGAGGGTACGGCCATCGGGCAAGGTGGTGGCGATGCGGTTGCCCAGTTGGTCGTACTGATGGCTGAGGGTGCCTTGTGCGGTGGTTTCGCTCAGCAGGTTGCCGATGATGTCGTAGCGAAAGGTGATGATGTCTGCTTCGGCCTCGGTCGGTAAGCCGGCTTTTTTGTAGCCGACTTTGATGAGGTTGTCGGCGGGGTCGTACTGGTAGGCGGTGTTGCCATCGGGGGTGTGTTTGCCAATCAGTCGGCCGATGGCATCGCGTGTGAAGCGGTGGGTGATTTCGGCGGGGCTGCCGGCAGCAAAGTGAACGGCACTGACGTTATCCAGCTGATCGTAAGTCAGCTTTTGTTTACGTCCGCCCAGATCGGTCTGTTCGGTTAGGCGGTCGCCGGCGTCGTAGGTGAATTGGTAATGCTCGCCGTTTTCGTTGGTTAATGTAGTCAGCCGGCTATAGGTATCATAGTGAAAGCGGATGCTGCGTCCGGCGCTATCGGTGCGTCGGTGCACCAGTCCGCGCGGGTCCCGATGGTAATGGGTGGTGTGGCCGGCGGGGTCGGTATAGGTCAGTAATTGTCCTGCTGCATTGACGCTGAAGTGTTCTTGGCGGCCATCGGGCAAGGTGGCGCTGATAAGGTCGCCGGCGGCGTTGTACTGGTAGCGGCTGCTGTTGCCGATGGCGTTGGTGATGTCGGTCAGGTTGCCATGGCGGTCGTAGCCAAGCTGGGTCAGGGAGCCGGAGCAGTCGGTATGTTGGATAAGCTGGCCGTTCGGGTTCCAGCGCAGGTATTTGTGCCCACCTCTGGCATCGGTGATTCTGGTTATTTGGCCGTGCTGGTCGTATTGGTAGCGGGTGCGTTGTTTTAAGGGGTCGATGACGGTCAGCAGGTTGCCGCGTTCATCATAGTAGTAGCGCCAGGTGCTGCCGTCGGGGTCGACGCTGATGGTGGGTAAGGCCCAGTGGGGTAACCACTGGGTCTGGGTGGTGCGTCCCAGTGGGTCGGTTTCGGCGGTTTCGCGTCCTTGTTCGTCATAGCTGTAGCGCCATTGTCCACCTTGGGCGTCGGTGACGCTGATGAGTTGTTGGTTGTCGTTCCATTCAAATGCGGTGGTGTGACCAAGGGGGTCGATGTAGCGGGTGATTTGGTAGACTTCGTTCCAGTAATGCTGGCTGATGCGTCCCAGGCTGTCTTTGACGGTGGTGAGGCGTTGCTCAATATCGTAGTGAAAGTGATAGTCTTCTTGTCGCTGGCCATCTGCTTCGGTCCAGTGATGGGTGACGCGCCAGGCGGTTTCGGCGGCATCGGCAAAGTAATCCCACTGGTAGTGGCAGTGCAGGCCGGTGGGCAGGCGGTGGTAGATGAGGCGTCGGCCGGTGTCGTAGGCAAAGGTGCGGGTGTGCCGCTGTTCGGCATCGATGACGTGTTGGAGGTCGCCCTGTGCGGTGTACTGGTATTGTGCCAGTACCCGGCTGTGGCCATTGGCCAGTTGCTGTTTGATGGTGGTGACGCGTTGTGGGTGCTGGGGATGCTGATAGTGCAGGGAGAGGCGGGTGCTGCGGTCGTTGTCGGTGATTTCGATGATGCGGCTGTGGCTGTCGCGGTAAAGAAGGAGGCGGTTGTCGTTGCGATCTTGAAGTGCGGTGAGGTAGAGGCGGTGGGGTTGGTTGGGGTCGGGCTCGAAGAGGCGGTAAAGGCCGTCGTCGTCTTCGATGACCCAGCGGTTGTGCTGGCCACGGCGGATGGTGAGGTTTTCGTTGATGCCGCGCATGCCTTCGCCGGGTTGTAAGGGGTCGATTTCGAGGCGGCGGCCTTGTTCGTTGATATAGACGGCGGCACAGGAGCCATCGGGCTGGGGGGAGATTTCGATTTCGACTTCGAAGCTGACGCTCCATCCGGCGCCGAACATGTTATGGGAGCGGGTGTCGACGCTGCTGTAGAAGCGTTGCCATTGGAGAGGCAGATGGGCGGGAAGGGTGAAGTCGAGGTCTTCGGTGCCGAAGAGGAGTTTGGCGCCGGTGGGAAGGTGGACGGGGTGGCCGATCCTTGTGGCTGCCGTAATTTTAGAAGATAGATAGCCGACGGCAACCGAAGTAGTGGCAAAGCAAAAAAATTTGTTACAAATTTTTTTAGGGTTGAGGAGTATTGTAAAAATGCTAGCCGCTAGGGCAACGGGATGTTTGCCGCTTCTGATTTCACGGACGACGATGGGTTCGCCACCGATGCGTACGTTGTTGGATACTTTGACGCCGCCGGCATGGTCGTCGGTGACTTTGGCTTCGCAGGTGCTGCGGTCGTTGCTGCGTACGGCCGGTTGGCTGTTGATGTAGACTTTGCTGGATCCTTCGGCTAGATATTCATCTGTGCCGGGCAGATGCGGATGTTTGCAGCAAAGTATTTTGTCGTCATCTCTGGGTTTTGCTCTGGGATCAGGTGAGGCTACGGTAGGCCTGTATAGTTGCATGGGAAGGTTTTCAGCAAACTCTACAAAGTCATTTAGTGCATTTGAAGCAATATCGATAAAGCTTTCGGGCTGCTGTGGTTCTTCGCTGCTGTCACTTAGTTCAATGCTTTGATCTATGGCACCTGCGGCGCGGGCGGAAGCTTTGCCATTGGTGCGGGTATTGGGCGATCCGGTTTTGATTTTGCCATCTTCAGCCAAGGGAAATAAATTACTGACCTCTTCAGATAAATCTGATATGACGTCATTAAGTCCAGAAGCTGCGACAGCGATACCAACAAGTGTAGACACTATAAAACCACCGGGAATAAGACCTATTGCTCCATAGCACGCAAGTTCTACTGCTGCGCCGGCTATGTCAGCCCATATTGAAGTATGTAAAAGGATGTCTCCTTCTCGGGCGGCCCAGTAGGTGTCTGCCATGTGTAAACCCCTTTAAAATCTTTTAATTCGTTGTTTGATAGTGCTAATTTTCTAGATTTTTAGCGATATTATCTAAGTATGAGGTTGTGGTTATCTTCTTTGTTTGGGTTGAATCATGTAATTTAATGTTAGGTTGATTTAAGTTATATGATTTTTATGTGAATTATGTCATTAATTTGATTGTTATGCACTTAATAATTTGAATTGAGTAGATTTTGATTGGTATGGATATTGGTAATAGGTTGTGAGAAAGCTGGGGAGATATTCTTGAGGGTAACGGTTTTGAGAGTTGGGTTTTGGCTGGCTAAACAGGGGTAAGTTGATAGATGTATGTAAATGTTAGCATTGTTTAATTTAGACTTTTTTGTGTTTTTTTGTTTTAAATTGGTATTAAAGTTCAATTTTTTTCTGTTTTTGCTTGTTTCGTGTCAATAAATCCGTTTGGCTTAGATGTTTTAATCCGGTGTTTTGTGGGCTGCTGGGAAGGCGCAAGGCGGACTGGGTATTTGCGACTGATTATGGGTAGCTGATTGGATTACTGTTGATTGGGATGGTGAGAACGGATGGGTGTTAAGGTTCCAGAGCTGGTGTGTCCGGCTGGTAATCTGCCGGCGTTGAAGATGGCGATAGATCATGGCGCGGATACGGTCTATATGGGGCTGAAGGATGCAACCAATGCGCGAAATTTTGCTGGTCTGAATTTTGACTCTAAGTCTGCGGTAGAGGGAATTACATATGCGCACCGGCGTGGGCGTAAGGTGTTGATGGCGATAAATACCTATGCACAGGCAGGAGAAGTAAGAAAATGGCAGCAGGCGGTGGATACGGCTGCCGAAATTGGCGTGGATGCGGTGATTCTGGCGGACTTTGGATTGCTGAATTATGCACACAAGACGCATCCACAACTGGCGCTGCATATGTCTGTGCAGGGTTCGGCAACTAATTATGAAGCAATTAATCTGGCCCAAGAGCTGTTTGGTATCCGGAGGGTAGTGTTGCCGAGAGTGCTGACACTGCCGCAGGTGGAGCAGGTGATTAAGCATACTTCAGTAGAAATTGAGGTATTTGGCTTTGGCAGTTTATGTGTGATGGTGGAGGGGCGCTGCTTACTGTCTAGTTATGTGACGGGTGAATCTCCAAATACGTTTGGGGTGTGCTCACCGGCAAAATATGTGCGCTGGGAGCAGCAGGCAGCAAGAATGAACGCACGCTTAAATAATATTCTAATTGATCAGTATGCAGCAGACGAGCCAGCTGGTTATCCGACTTTGTGCAAAGGGCGTTTTCAGGTAAATGATGAAACTTATTATGCATTGGAAGAGCCGACAAGCCTGAATGTGCTGGAGATTTTACCGCAGTTGTTGGCCATGGGTGTGGCGGCGATTAAGGTGGAGGGACGGCAGCGCAGTCCGGCATATACGGCGCAGGTAACGAAGGTATTGCGGCAGGCGCTTGATTTGGCGGTACAGTGTCCTGAATCGTTTACGGTGCAGCCGCAGTGGCAGCAGGCGTTGGCTAAGGTTTCTGAAGGACAGCAGGTGACGCTTGGAGCGTATAACCGGCCGTGGAAGTGATGAAGGGGTGTGAGTGATGCAACGGGATAAGCTGGCTTTGTCTCTAGGGCCGATTTTGTTTTTTTGGCACAAGCAGCAGATTGTGGAATTTTATCAGCAGCTGATTGGTGAACCGCTAGCCACGGTTTATATGGGTGAAACGGTATGCTCGCGCCGGCAGGAGTTGAAAGTAGCAGACTGGATTGATTTGGCGCGCGATGTGGCGGCTGGTGGCTGTGAAGTGGTGCTGTCTTCACAGGTGCTTTTGGAAAGTGAGTCTGATTTAAAACGTTTGCGTAAGTTGGTGGAGCAGGAAGATTTCTGTGTAGAGGCTAATGACCTTGCTGCTGTACGGTTGTTGCATGCTAAAGGAATTCCTTTTGTCGCCGGACAGGCATTGAATATTTATAACGAGCAAACGCTGGCGTTGATGCAGTCGCTTGGCGCTAAACGCTGGGTGGCTTCAATTGAGTTGTCAGCCGGTCGGCTGGAGCAGATGATTGCGGCGGTACCGGATGTAAACTGTGAGGTATTTGGCTGGGGGAGAATGCCGCTGGCCTATTCTTCTCGCTGTTTTACGGCGCGCCATTACAATCTGAAAAAGGATAGTTGTGAATTTAAATGCTTGGAGCATGCAGACGGTTTACCATTGCTCACGCGTGAGCAGCAGGCTTTTTTGACGATTAATGGTATACAGACGATGTCTGCTGGTTGTCATTCTTTACTGGCACAATATCAGCAATTGCAGGCAATCGGGGTAAACCGTTTTAGGCTTTCTCCACAAGCACAACATATGGTGGATACGATACGGCTACATCAGCAGGTGATGGCTGGTGTACTAGAAACAGAAACGGCTTTGTCTGAGCTCAAAGGGTATGCCGGTGGTACGCTGGTAGATGGCTACTGGCAGGGTAAGGCAGGAATGAATCAATGCAAAGAGGTGATGTATGCAAATACCTGACAGAGTAATGCCGGGATTGCTGAAAAATGTGGTGGAAAGGCTGCCGGCTAAACCGCCGGCATGGTTGCTGGTACAGACGTTGAATCAGCTGCTAAAAAGAGAAATTTTGCTTGCTGATATGTCATTGCTAGCCGGACGTTTATTTCGGGTTGAGGTGGCTGACTTGGGATTAAATCTATTTTTCAGTGCTTCGGAGCAGCGGTTTATGGTCTCGGATGTTAGTACTGACGTGGATTTGTGTCTGAGCGCAAATACTGCTGATTTTATGAAGATGTTGTTACGGCAGGAAGACCCGGATACGCTGTTTTTTAATCGCCGGTTAAAAATTGAGGGTGACACGGAGCTTGGGCTGATTGTTAAGAATTTGCTTGATAGTATAGATTGGTCGACTATTCCGATGATGAAATCATTGGTAAAGCAATGAGTTTGTTTTATTGATGTAATGAAGATAATTCTGTGGCCGGTATCATGTCGATACCGGCTTTGTGGTTTTAAAGCAGATGGTTAGTTCGCCGGACGACGGCAGGCTATCATGTAGTTGACGTCTAGGTTTTCGGTAAGATGGTAGTGTTTGGTTAGCGGATTATATGTGAAACCGCTACTGCCCAGCCATTCGAGACCAGCCTGCCGGCACAGACGCGCCAGCTCGGCCGGTGTGATGAATTTGTGGTGATCATGGGTGCCGCGGGGCATCAGTTGTAAAATGTATTCGGCGGCAATGATGGCTTGCAAATAGGATTTTGTGTTGCGATTGATGGTGGAGAAACAAACAACTCCGCCGGGTTCCGTCAGTTCGGCACAAGCTCTGACTACGCTGCCAGGATCAGGAACGTGTTCCAGCATTTCCATACAGGTAACGGCACCAAAGCTGGCCGGCATTTCTGCGGCTAAATCTTCTACACTGACTTTACGGTAGCTTACATTGCTGATTTGCTCCTGCATGGCGTGCAACTGGGCTATTTTGAGCGATTTTCCGGCTAAATCGATGCCAGTCACGCCGCTGGCGCCTGCTTTGGCCATGGCTTCGCTTAGAATACCGCCTCCACAGCCTACATCCAGAATTTTTTTGCCGGCCAGTCGAGCATAGCGGTCGATAAATTCGAGACGTAAGGGATTAATGTCGTGCAATGGTTTGAATTCACTGTTTTTATCCCACCATTTGTGCGCGAGCTGGCTGAATTTGTCGATTTCGCTAGCATCAACGTTAGCTGGGGCAGCCGGAAGATGAGTATGTTCCTGAGTTGGGGTATTCATGATTATTTTTCCTTGGTTGCGGTGGTTTTGGCCCACAAGGCAATGATATTGTTTTTTTCACGCGGGCGTGCTCCCGACCAGATTTCGTGCCATGGTTGCGGAGGTTCGGCTTTGGGGTCGCGGGTCACTAAACGGTATTCACACTCAGGATTGTCTGCCTGCAAGGGTATCCAGCTATATTGCTGCCAGGCAATGCGGGTACTGAAATTGTCGTGATTGATACTGATGCAGGCATGCCGATCGCTGAATGCCTGTAACTGCTGTTTGCTCAGGCTGTTTTCCATTTGCTGAACCACTGGCCGTGCCGATTTGGCCGCATCCAGCCAAGGCAAAAACAGGGTCAATAGCAGTGACCATACTAATAAAACTCCGGCTGCCCAGTTGGTTACTGCTTGTCGGCCACGGATATGCTGGCGGGTAATGGCCCATAGCCAAAGTGGTGTCAACACGCAAGCGACAATCAAGGGAAAGTAATTGACATCGTAGCGGTAATAGGGACTGAAATAAACGGCACGGGCAGCCAGTTTGGCCGGCCAGCCATAATTCATGGCGATGAAGCCAAGCCAGAGGAAAAGTGCCAGAAAACCAAAAGCCATGATGCCAAACCAGTTGAGGAAGGCGATGGCTCCGCGACGCAGTGCATCCAGCTGGGCGGCTCCGAGTAAGGCCATAGGTGGCAGCACGATTACCAATAAATCCTGATATTGCAGCGGCAGCAAGGCAAAAACTGGTAGGCATAGACTTAGCCATACGATAGCAAGCACGCCCCAGCGCTGTTTTTTTAACTTGCCGCGCGTAGCAGTCCAGATGGCCAGAGGCCATGCAGGAAAGGCAAACCAAAGCAAATTTTTTAAATAGTATCCAAGCGAGAAGTGTACTTCTTGATGTTGAAAACCACCAAAAGGGGCGAGAGCATGATACTGCCACCACAGATTAAAAATATTGGCAGCGGTCTGATGCAGAGCAAGTGGCCAAACTATCATTAGAGGTAGGGCACAGAGCAGGGATATCAGTAAAACTAGATAATAGCGACGGCGACGCCACTGAGGGTAAAAAAGCAAGCTGAACGCTACCAGCATCAGCAGTAATGGCCACAATAGGCTGCCGGTCAGAGACAGTACAGCCCAGCCACCGCCCAGCATCATGCAGGCCATCATGATGCGACGATCTGACAGGGAAAAACCATACCAGCACATGGCAGAACCAAGAAATAGGATAATGCTGTCGTTGATAAAATGAGCTGGTATTAGAATGCCGGTACAGCCGAGTAATATGAGAATGGTGATGCGTCCGTAGCCACGGCCAAGAAACTGGCGTCCGGAACCGCCGATGCAGGCAAACGAACACACAATCAAAATGACATTGGTTAGACGCGTGGCTTCAAAGGCGTCCATTTGGTTGGGGCTAAATAAATGTTGGCATAGGGCAGACAACCAAATGTAGAGTGGGGAGGCTTCCCAGTTTATTTCGCCAAAAATAGTAGGAACTGCCCAGTGTGCCTTGTGCCACTGGCTGGCGGTGGTGAACAGATAAGGTTCACCTGGTGTCCATAAATCATGATGCAATACCCCCGGCCACAGCCACACGAATACCAGTAACAACCAAAGCCATGAACGCTTTTTATTCATGCTTTGTGAGCTGGGTTTGCTGGGTGTATAGGTGAGCATAGGTGATTAACAGCTGTTTAGGGTGTGATATAGGCTTTATGTTAGCGGAAAATGCAGTAGGCAGCCAGATGAGGCTGCCTGTGGCTACGATGATTAGGGCGAAAATTAATCCTAATCAAGGTGTTTGCTTAGATTCACCTGTGTCAGTGGTACTTTGCGGGTACGGTAGCGAAGTTTGTGATACAGGTAAAAGGCAGCAAATACTGGGAGACCCATATAGGTAATAGCAAAACGCTGCCATTTGAAATCACCATGTAGTAATAATTGGCTGTCTTGTCCGATAATCACCAGAATACACAGTAATAGCGCCAGAATGGGGCCAAATGGAAACCATTTAGCGCGATAAACCAGTGAATTGATGTCGTTACCCTGCTGTACAAAGGCGCGGCGGAAACGGTAGTGACTGATGGCTATGCCTAGCCAGGCAATAAAACCGGTCAGACCAGAAGCGGCTACGATGTACTCGTAGGCACCTTCGTCCACACTTTCCAGCAAAAAAATTGCCAATACGACAACGGCTGTAGCCAGTAAAGCCAATACGGGCACGCCGCGCTGGTTGACTGCTGAAAAGCGCCGGTGTGCCATGCCGTCTTTACCCATAGCGTACAGCATACGGGTAGAAGCATACAGGCCAGAATTACCGGCAGACAGGATGGAAGTGAGAATAACGGTATTCATCACGGCAGCGGCAAAAGCCAGCCCAGCGCGCTCAAACACCAGTGTAAACGGTGATTTGGCAACCTGATCCACGTCAGCACCGAGTAAGGCATCACTGTTATAAGGAATCAGCAGGCCAATTACTAACATGGCTAGAATATAGAAAATCAAAATACGCCAAAACACTTGTTTGATGGCTTTGGGAATGCTTTCCTGCGGGTTTTCTGATTCGCCGGCGGTAATGCCGATGAGCTCGGTGCCCTGAAATGAAAATCCGGCAATCAAGAATACACCGAGTACGGTAAAGAAACCACCCGACCAGCCATGTCCGAGTATCGGTGCATCGCCAATGGTGAAGTTGCTCAGGCCGACATATTGACCGCCAAGAATGCCGAAGATGGTCAGCACGCCAACGCCGAGAAACACGATTACTGTGACTACTTTAATCAGAGCAAACCAGTATTCAGATTCACCATAGGCGCGTACAGACAGTATATTGAGCAGAAACACCAGAGCAAAGAACAGCAAACTCCAGCTCCATGCCGGCATAAAGCGCAATGGTTCCCAGTAGGTAATCACCAATGAGGCAATGGAGATGTCTGCAGCAACGGTAATCACCCAGTTAAACCAGTAATTCCAGCCCAGTGCAAAACCCAGCGACGGATCAACAAAGCGGGCTGCATAAGTGGAGAATGAACCGGAAGTAGGCAGGTAAGTGGCCATTTCGCCTAGTGAGGTCATGAGAAAATACACCATAATTCCGATGGCCATGTACGCCAGTAAGGCGCCACCAGGGCCGGCATCGTGAATCGCACTGCCACTGGCCATAAACAAGCCTGTACCAATACTGCCGCCAATGGCAATCATTGACAGATGGCGGGTTTTCAGATGGCGTTTAACTTGGTTGGGAGAGGAATTGGCGTCTGTCATTCTGATAATGTGTAACTATATGCGCCGGTATGTTGTAATTGAGCAGAACTGCACTACCTTGCGGCCAACTTCAGGCGCGCACCGGAGGTACGGTGTGACATACCGGAATGGATTGTCTATTTTAGGGTTTAATAGCGTATGCCGGATATTTTTATCCTTTTTGCATACTGGGTTTTGTTGCAAAAGTCTTTATTATAACAAATTGTATGCGTTGCTGGCATGAGAATTCAGAGGTAACGCTCTCCATGATAATATTTACCATTATTCAGCATAATTATATTTTCGGGCCAGCGCAGTGCAGCCAGATGCATCTGGCTGTCTGTCACAGCAATGGCTTTTTTGCGTTCCCGCCAGCGTGCACCAATGGAAAAATCCACGCAAAATACCTGACGTTGCTGCCCCAGCCAGTGTGTTGGAGGCTCCTGAAACAGTTCTTTGCGGTGTTCGGCTATGCCGGTGCCATACCAGCTGCGCCAGTAATGGCCGATTATTACCGCCACAGGGTCGGTATACTGCTGCCACCACGGTTTACGTACTGTGAAGCGCCAGCGGCCGTTGATATAAAAAGGCTGTTGTGTGATGGCCTGAATGCCGCTGGTGAGCGCACGTATTGGATTGTGACAGCTGCGTAGTAGATCATAATGGGCTGTACCTGCTTGAAACGTCATCGGATAGTGCTCATTTTCCAAGTCTTTATTTAATTGCCGCTGCTCCTGCTGGTATGGTTCGTACCATTGCGTATTTCGGAAATCATCTAAAAAGCGGTCTTCCCAGTAATGATATTGTTTTACCAGTGAAGTTTCACTGCATTCTAGTAATTTATCAATACTTTCCGGCAACCACGCAGCGTGAACGATGCGCAAATCGTCCCGTTGCAGAATTAATGGCCATTGTGCGATGGTTTCCTGTAATTGCCTGCGTTGGGCAGCGGGATAATGCTGCCATGGCGCGAACCGTGCTTCATCCTGTGGCCGATTATCAAAATACCAGCCAGCTCCGTCTTTAGGATCGTTAATTAATAAATTGAGTTCATGATTACCGATGATGGTAAATGCGTTTTCAGAGGCGGCGGCCTGTATCACCCAGTCAAGAACAGCAGGGCTGTTTGGCCCACGGTCGCACAAATCGCCAACAAAAACGAGTTTACGCCCGTGTTGATGGCGACCGTAATCATCGTAGCCAAGAAAGTGTAATAACTGCTGTAAAGCTTCCCACTCGCCATGAACATCACCAATCACGTCCAGCGCGGTGTTAGGTAAGGGGCGGATAAAGGTACTTAAGTCAGAATACTTCATTTTAATGGCCTGTGTTAACAGACCTGACTGCTGTCTGTGCGAATATTTATTATTTTAAAAACAATATTTAATCAACTAAATCCAATTAACATAGCACAAAATATTCAAGTATGCCAATTCCCCGCTATATATGTCCTTTTATGTATGATTAATGTCAGTAAAAGTGTATGGAAATGATTTGGCTATAAATATTCAATAATTAAGGAGCTGACTAAAAATTAGATATTTACCGTTAGATTATTTACTGAGCAGATATCCAGAAACGAAAACTTATCCGCCAGCATCGGCTGTTTGTTTTGCACTTAAAAAACGAATAAATTCAATGTATTATTTCCAATAATAGCTACTTAGGTGTTCTTGAAAACTCAATTAAACGTTTATATTTGTTTCTAATGCCATGAGTACCTTTTAAACTGACCATTGGCTGGGAGGCCTTTCGCTTACTCATTGCTATTACCAGTCTGCTATTTTCCGTTTGTGTCCCTGTTTGATGTTTAGAAACATTCTGGGCAATTCAGACAAAATATTTATTGTTAATAAAGTATTAAGGCATATCGTACCCTGACATCTGGTAATAACGTATTTTGCAATATGCATATATTTATTTGTGTTTTCTGGAAATGAGCCGATGAAGATATGGGCATGTTTAATAGCAATTCTACGATAGTGTGTCGGCCGCTATTCGCATGTGGACAAGGTAACGGTTATTTGCGTTGGCATTTAATGTCTCTATATAACCCATTATCCGTGATGTGTTCGGATTGTCGTTATTATTGCTGAAATTAAAATATTAATTTCAATTGTTTATTTTGAGTAGTATTGGTTGTTAGTGTGATTGATTGCTTTTGCTGGTAAATGATTTTGCCAAGCTGCTTGATTTCAGCTAAAATCTGGCCTCTTTAGTATATTTGCACCTATAGCTCAGTTGGAAGAGTGTCGGTTTCCGAAGCCGGAGGTCACAGGTTCGATCCCTGTTGGGTGCACCAAGTTAGCATTTAAGGGTTTCAGGATGGCTGAAACCCTTAAATTTTGATATCTGTACATTTGTTTAAAACAAAATTTCAAACAAAATATAAGTTTTAATCACGCAGTGTTTAGACAGTGCTACATGAAAAACTGTACTGTATTGTAATTAATGCGTTGGTAAGGGTTGTAAGGATTCAGGTTTGATTGTGGCTGTGTATCAGTAGGGAGCGGCCTACATAGCGTCTAGTTTAAATTATTCGTAATATTATGATTAAAGCTGATGCAGGACGTGTCTATTTGTACTGTTGCTAGATTTTTTCTAATCAGTTCTGAAATTTTTACTATCTGTAAGCAAAATTTGATCTTGATATTTTTTGCTAAATTGAGTGCACAACTGGTACCACCTATTACGATTATTACAGCGGTGGTTATTTTACATAAATCTTTCAAGGCAATTTCTACTATCGATACGATACTTACGCTGGCTGGCGTGTTGTTAATAGATAGCAAGCTAAAATTAAGGCAACAATAATTATTATTCCATATAGATAACTATTGTTCAATTAAACCGAGCCTTTTTTTTGAAAGCCAATGATTTCGAGGCTACGAATCTGGAATTAGTAGGTGGGTATGTTGCTGTCTACTTCTCTTGACCATGCATCGATGCCGCCCTTGAGATTATAAAGATTTTCAAAGCCGGTATTCTGTAAATACAATCCTACTTGCATGCTGCGCATGCCATGATGGCAGTAAATTACGATTGGTTTATCGTCCGGTAATTCGTTTTGGCGCAAGGGAATCATATTCATTGGAATATGGAAATACCCAGGAATAGCTGCATACTGGACTTCGCTGTCTTCACGTACGTCAAGGAGGACAAAATCTTTTTTTTGCTGCTGCCATTGCTGCAATTGTGCTGCATTTATTGTCTGAATGGTCATATTAATAAATTGATTCTGTGTGATGTGTATGGATATTAATCTAATTTGATTATGTGGCTGTATGCCTGCAGGCATTTGCTTTGTTAGCCGGATCAAATGATACCTGTGTTTATCTGAATATGCCAATGCAGCACAACTGGCAGTAGCTCAGACTATTGGCTAGCTTGGTTATAGTGGCAGTATCGAAAAAGCTGGATTTTTGCGTGAATTCTGTCTCGTTGTATGCTGATTGAGCGCTTACTTAGGCTGCCATTTGCCATCATTGCCTTTATGATAAACCTTTTCGACAGCAGCCCATGCTACTCGGAAGGCAATGGTTTCTGCATCGCTATTATCGCGGCGTTTTTTCGGATCCTGATATTCTGCTATGGCGTGATTAAATGCTTCTTTGAATATTTCTTGCGCATGTTCCGGTAAAGCGTGCCGTACTGATGCAGGTAGATCACTGCGGTGCTGATAAGGCATGATATTGCTCCCGATTTTGGTTCTATAGCCTAGTAAATCGCAATAAGTGATTTAATGCAATCAGTTTTTCTAATTATGTTTTTGTTTTAACTAGGTTTTGATTTTTTATTACTTAAAGAGCGAAGATGACGGGCAGATGGATGGATCGGATGCGGCCGATGCCAATATGCAAGAGAAGTTAAACATATTGTTTGGTGTATGTATGCATACTGATTGGACTGTTGATTTGCTGGCTGAAAGCTAAGTGCTAGATATGGCGTAGAAGTTAGTATACTGCGATATTTGAATTTGAGAATGCACAGGCAGCACCGTTGCCGTAATGGCTACAAGTGCTGCTTTTTAAGAAAACGATAGAATCAGAATCTGAATTGATTAGGTGCCGGTGTTTCCAGACTGTGTAATGCAGGTGCTACGGTTTCGAACAGTACGGTTTCTTTAAGCTGATTGTTCTGGCGCTCAAACAGTATGGCACGCATTACTGGCGCTTCACCAATAATGGCTACCATGCGGCCATCTTCAGCCAGTTGCTCAAGTAGGGTGGCTGGCAGGGTAGGCAGAGAGCCGCCTACGTAAATGGCACTAAATGGAGCGCCAGGTAGCTTGTCTGCTAATCCGTCGCAGGTTTTGTAGCTGATATTGGTGTAGTCAAGGTCGCTGAGAACGAACTGAGCACGCTGCTGTTGTTCGGCATCTATATCTACAGAGATGACTTTTCCGGCCATTTTTGCCAGTATGGCCGTGGCGTAGCCAGAACCGGTACCAATTTCTACTACGGTATCGGTGAGGTTGAGTTGTAATGCCTGAATCATACGTGCGACTACTTTTGGTTCAAGCATTTTGCCACCATTGGCCAGTCCGAGAGCCTGATCTGTATAGGCTACTTCCTGTTGCTGTGGCAGAACAAAGCGTTCACGCGGAATATCGGATAATACATCTAGTAAGTCGAAATTTAATACGTCCCATGGACGGATTTGCTGCTCAACCATGTTATAGCGGGCGGTATTGAAATCCATGTCTGCTCCGAAAGGCTGATTACCCGAGCTGCGGGTGAGTAATAAGTAGGTTTGTATTATAAAAACATTGTTATGTGGTGTTGGATAGGGTACACCACATGAATTTGACCCAGAAAGATTATAAAACTATTTACGTTGTGACAATAGGGCAAAGGCAGTTGCGGTGTAGACGAATATCTACGAGCAGGCTCATTGTGATTGAGTAAGGTTATGTCGACATGTTGAAAAAGCACAGGTTTTATTTGTCTGTCAGATAAATAATGCGTGATACTGCAACGTTTAGCTTTGAAGTCGGAAGAGATCTATTGTTTATCTTCCGCAGTGTGGCTATGCACAGGGAGAAATCGGTAGGTTTTTACTGATTAATAGAACGCAAGTAGTGGTTTTCCGTTACAATGCCGCCGTTTGCAAGCTCTTTTAGTTTGCATTATGTATGAAGAATACTTTATATACTGTTTTGTTCAGTGTTGGCCAATCTATAGTCAGTAAGGAAAAAATATGTGGCAGCAGAAATGGATAATCGGCAATTGGAAGATGAATGGCAGTCAGTCGGCAAACCGGCAACTGCTACAAGCAATGCTGAAACCAGTAGATGTAGCTGCGGCTCATGTTTACTGTGGTGTGGCGGTGCCGAATGTCTATCTTGCCGGAGTGAATGAATTCACGCGTGATACATCGCTGGCGGTAGGGGCAGAAGATGTGAGCCGCTTTGCTGCAAACGGTGCTTTTACTGGAGAAGTTAGTGCGCAAATGCTGGCAGATGTGGGTGCGCAGTTTGTGCTGATCGGACACTCTGAGCGGCGGCAGTATTTTCACGAAGATAATCAAGAATTGCTGATTAAGCTGCAAAACAGCATGGCAGCAGGCCTGCTGCCGGTACTGTGTGTGGGGGAAACACTGGCTGAACGTGAACAAGGACAGGAGCAGATAGTAGTAAGTGCGCAGCTGGATGTGCTGGCCAGTCTGGGGATGAAAGAAGTGGTGGTGGCTTATGAGCCAGTGTGGGCAATTGGTACCGGCAAAGTGCCGTCTGTAACGCAGATTACTGCGATGCATCAGCTGATTTATCAGCAAATCTTGTCTTTGTGTGGTGAAGATGTTAAAATCCGCGTCCTTTATGGCGGTAGTGTCAACGCTGGCAACGCGGCTGAAATTCTGGCTGTGCCACATGTTGATGGTGCGCTGGTTGGCGGAGCCTCGTTGCAGGCTGACAGTTTTGCCGCTATTATTCAGGCTGCATATGCGCCTGCTTGATAAAAGTTGATATCATGGAAGCATTCAAAACCCTTATTTTAATCGTGAATATTTTCGCGGCGCTGAGTGTTATTGTGCTGGTGCTAATGCAGCAGGGCAAAGGTGCGGATGCGGGCGCAGCATTTGGTTCCGGTAGTGCTCAGGGTGTATTTGGTGCTGCGGGCAATGCAAATTTTCTCAGCCGCAGCACAGCGATTGCGGCCACTATATTTTTTATTACTTGCTTGGCTTTAGGCTATATTTCCACGCACCGCCACAGCGGCTTGGATTTTAGTAATGTGAAGCAACAGCAAGTAGTGGTACCGGCTAAGTCAGCAGCTGCCAGTGCACCGGCGGTACCGGTGAAGCCGGCACAGAAGCCGCTGATACCGGAATAGGAATTTTTTTACAGTTACATGCCGACATGGTGAAATTGGTAGACACGCCATCTTGAGGGGGTGGTGACCTCAGGTCGTACGAGTTCGATTCTCGTTGTCGGCACCATATTAGAAACATACAATACACAACAAGCATATTTAGGTATGCAAGTTAGCAAAATAATATTGCTGATATGTATTGTTGATTTCAATTGGATGATAGGGCAGCCTATAGGGGCTGCCCTTTTTATTTATGGCGAATATATCCGAACGTGATTGGGTAGGATGAGTTGATCAATTATGTTTATACAGAGGTATCAGACTGTAAAGATTGTCTGTCTGTCCACCTGTTTGGAATGAACCTTAGTTTATGGAAAAATCCTGATGACCAATACTGATCCTTTTGCCTATTTAGAAGACTTAAACGATGAGCGCACTCTGGCATTGATTCAGCAGGCGGATGCAGCGACTCAGGCTGAGTTTGCAACAGATGCTGAGTATGAAGCAGTACGTGATGATATGGTGACAATACTGCGTGATGAGCAGCAAATACCGTTTTGTCAGGAACATCGTGCACGCATGTATCATTTTTATCAATCGGCTGAATTTCCGAAAGGTGTGTATCGGGTATGTTCTGCTGCCAGTTATCGTGCTGGTTTGCCTGAATGGAAAATTTTGTTTTCTGTGGCCGATTTTGATGAACTGCTTGGAGATGATGTGTATTTGCAGGGTGTGGCACATTATGTGCAGGCACCCGAGCATGTGCTTATCAGTCTGAGTGCCGGCGGTGCTGATGCAGCCTATACCATTGAGTTTAATTTAAACGAAGGCAAAGTGGTTGAGGGAGGTTTTCATTTTCCTCTGAGTAAAAGCATCATTAGCTGGCGTGATACAGAAAGTGTATGGATATGTCCGGCATGGGATGAGCGGCAGCTGACTCAGGCTGGCTATCCACGGCAGGTATGGCTGATGCAACGCGGGCAAACCTTTGCGCAGGCGCAGCCAGTGCTAGAAATGCCAGCTGATGGCATGATGGTGAATGCATGGCGTTATTTAGATAGTCAGGGCGCACCGATTGATTTAATTGAGGCGGCAAGCGGCTTTTATCACAAGCAATATTATCAAGTTATGGCGGATTTAAGTGCCAAACCGCTGGGACTGCCTGATGATTGTGAACTGATGGGCTATCTATACGGGCAGTTGCTGGTGCAGTTGCGCAGTGGCTGGCAGCGTGCGAACCGAAGTTATCCGGCCGGTAGTCTGGTTGCAGTGAAATTACATAAAGGTGAGCTGGGTGCTACTGAAGTGATTTTTCAGCCTAAGGCCACTCAGGCAATTGAAAGCATTGAAACCACACGGCGGTTTGTATTGGTGTCGATACTAGATAATGTAAGCTGTCGTTTGCTGGCGTGGCAATTTAGTAGCAATGGCTGGCAGGAAGTTTCATTGCCCAATCTGCCGGATGGTGCGCTTGAAATTACAGACCAGCCTTGGGGCGGCGATGTGGTCTATCTGGCAATCAGTAGTTTTTTGGATCCTTTGACACTGTATACGCTTGATGTAAATTTGGGAGAGTTGTGTGTGATGCGGCGACAGCCGCAGCAGTTTGATGCGGCAGGGATGCAGGTGAAGCAGTTCAGTGCTGCTGCATCTGATGGGACGTTTATTCCTTATTTTCATGTTGGTAAACATATGAATAAGGAAATGCCCACTATTGTTTATGTTTATGGTGGCTTTGGTATGCCTCAGCTACCCTATTATCTAGGTAGTATTGGTCGGTACTGGTTGGCAAAAGGTTATGCATTTGTACTGGCAAATATTCGTGGTGGTGGTGAATTTGGACCTCAATGGCATGAGGCAGCCCGCGGTATTCATAAGCATGTCAGTGTAGATGATTTATTGGCAGTACTAGATGATTTGTATTCTCATGGGCGAGCCAGTGCGATGCATACAGCAATTCAGGGCGGTAGTAATGGCGGGCTTGTGGTGGCCGCTGCATTTTGCCGCCAACCGCAGTGTATGGGGGCGATGGTGTGCGAGGTGCCGCTTACGGATATGTTGCGCTATCCTTATCTTTCAGCCGGTTCTTCATGGGTAGATGAGTATGGTGATCCTGTTGATTCAGTTGAAAAAAATGCATTGCTTCAACTTTCGCCCTATCATAATTTGGGCAAATTGCAACACTACCCACCTGCTTTAATTACGACTAATCTTCATGATGACCGTGTACATCCGGCCCATGCACTGAAGTTTTATGCACGTTTGCGTTCACTCAGACAGCCAGTGTGGCTGGCTGTACCCGACACAGGTGGGCATGCAGGGGGTGTGACTCAGGAAAATACTGCAGCAGAATTGGCGCTGATTATGAATTTTTTATATAAAACGATTGCTGGCGATGATTCAATCTAAATCTAATAACTTGTGGCAAAAAAACAGGCTGTGCTAATATGGCTGCCGCTTGTCGTGTAATCTGCGCAGGGTGATAAGTAAAAATGCGCTGAAAATCGCTGAAAACCATAGAAAATACGGCAAAAAACAATTTGAATGGTAAACTCTATTTTTATTAGGTACAATAATATCAACAACTAAAAAGTTGATTAATTCAATTAACCCTGTCCGTATCGCAGCGGGCAAAGAAAAGAAAGATCAGTCAATGGATAACAATATCGAACAACGCGTGAAAAAAATTGTTGCAGAACAATTAGGCGTGAGCGAAGCTGAAGTAAAAAACGAATCTTCATTTCAGGAAGATTTGGGTGCTGACTCACTGGACACCGTTGAATTGGTAATGGCTCTGGAAGAAGCATTCGGTTGCGAAATTCCTGATGAAGAAGCTGAAAAAATCACTACTGTGCAACAAGCTATCGACTTTGTTGGCGCACACCTGAATTAATTCCGTGTAGTGTTGGTCAAATTCAAATTCCTCTGTCGAACTAAGGTGCCAAGTATCGCCTGATTCGGTAGAGGTTTTTTTCTTACGAGCAAATTATGAGTAAAAAACGAGTAGTCATTACCGGCCTGGGTCAAGTATCTCCTGTGGGTAATGATATCACCACAGCATGGCAGAATTTACTTGCAGGTAAAAGCGGCATTGGCACGATTACCCATTTTGATGCTTCGTCTTTAGTTTGCCAGATTGCTGGTGAAGTTAAGAATTTTGATGTAACGCAGTACATCAGTGCGAAAGAGGCACGCCGGATGGATTCTTTCATCCATTATGGTGTGGCTGCTGCTCTTCAGGCAATAACCGATGCAGGGCTGGATGATATTCCGGGTTTGGATAAAACCAGAGTAGGGGTAAATATTGGTGCGGGTATCGGTGGCTTGCCGGCAATTGAGGCCACTGCACGTACTGTAGTGGAGCAGGGTGCCCGTAAAATCAATCCATTTTTCATTCCCAGCTCACTGATTAATCTGATATCTGGCCATGTTACGATTTTAAAAGGTTATCAGGGACCAAGCTACGGTATGGTTTCTGCCTGCACTACTGGTGCGCACAGTATCGGTGATTCTGCCCGTCTGATTAAGTATGGCGATGCGGATATTATGATTGCTGGCGGTGCCGAAGGTGCCATCTGTGAGTTGGGTGTGGGTGGTTTTGCTGCCATGAAAGCACTATCTACTCGCAATGATGATCCGGCCACAGCCTCCAGACCATGGGACAAGGATCGTGATGGTTTTGTGATGGGTGAAGGTGCTGGTGTAATGGTGCTGGAAGAGTATGAACATGCCCGTAAGCGTGGTGCCACGATTTATGCTGAGCTGGTTGGATTTGGTATGAGCTCCGATGCATATCATATTACTGCTCCGAATACTGAGGGTCCGGCTCTGGGGGTGACGCGTGCTCTGAAAGATGGTGGCCTGAATCCAGAAGATATTGATTATGTAAATGCGCATGGTACCTCCACTCCGCTGGGTGATGTGAATGAAACCAACGCATTAAAATTGGCTTTAGGCGAACAGGCCAGAAAGCTAGTGGTGAATTCTACTAAATCGATGACCGGCCATCTGTTGGGCGGTGCTGGTGGTGTGGAAGCCGTTTACACTGTAATGGCTATTCACACGCAGAAATCTCCGCCTACGATTAATATTTTTGAGCAGGATATTGAGGCAGGCTGTGATTTGGATTATTGTGCTAATGAAGCACGGGATTTGCCGATTCGTGCAGCTATTTCCAATTCATTCGGTTTTGGCGGTACCAATGGGTCGCTGGCGTTTAAGCGTTTTGAAGATTAAGCGCTTTTGAAGTCCGCAATGTACACACAGGTTGTCTGATTAACAGGCAGCCTGTGTTTTTATATTAGCCGACCGACGGTAATCTGGGTAGCTGCAGAATAATGTCGGCTACGGTAAAGAATTTGCGCGACAATCAGATAAATTTGCTGATATTCAATGTGGATTACCAGTTTTTGCTATAGATGTTGCAGCTTGAGCTTGGTTTTTTGGATACAATGTGCTGCCTGTTGCAGCCTTAATCCAGATATTTCAGTGATTATTGATGTGCAGCAGTGCTCTAAACCGGCCAGGGTTTGGCGGAAGTTTGTTATAGGGAATATTTGTCATGAATATTGGTGTACTGGGTGCGGGAGCGTGGGGTACTGCGCTGGCCATTCATTTTGCCCTGCATTCGCATAAAGTATGGCTATGGACCCATAATATACAGCATGTGCAGCAATTACAGCAGCAGCGGCAGAATCAGCGTTATCTACCGGGTTTTGATTTACCGGAAAATTTAGCTGCTGTGGCAGAGCTGGCCTCAGCCGAGTTAATTATTATTGCTACGCCGGTGGCAGCTTTACGGCAAAGTGCGCAGAAGCTGGTGGATGCTGGCTTGAGTGATGTGCCCATTATTGCAGCTTGCAAAGGATTCGAGCAGCAAACCGGTTTACTGCCGCAGCAGGTGCTGGCGGAGGTGATGCCTAAGAATCCATGTATCGGTGTTTTATCCGGCCCGAGTTTTGCTCAGGAGCTGGCACAGCAGCTGCCCTGTGCGGTAACACTGGCATCAGAAAATTTTGTTTGGATTCAGGCGCTGGCGGCGAGTTTGAATAATACCGTTTTGCGTTTGTATGCCAATGCAGATGTGATTGGGGCGGCCGTTGGCGGTGCGGTAAAGAATGTCATGGCGATTGCAACAGGTATTGCTGACGGATTGAACTATGGTATTAATGCGCGTGTTGCGTTAATGACGCGCGGTATGGCGGAGATATCCCGTCTGAATCAGGCGCTGGGTGGTCAGGCTGCGACGTTGATGGGACTATCGGGTATGGGAGATTTGATTCTGACCTGTACCGGCTCGCTGTCGCGCAATCGCAGAGTAGGGTTGCTGCTGGCAGAAGGCAAATCACTGCCGGAAGCGCTTACTGAACTTGGACATGTGGCGGAAGGTGTATATACTGTCGAGGAAGTTTGCCGACAGGCTGCTTCGCTCGGGGTGGATATGCCAGTAGCCTGTATTCTCAAGCAATTGTTTGATGGTTGCATAGAAGTTCAGGAAATGGCTGAAATACTAATGGAACGTTCACCTAAGGTGGAATAATAATCAAATTCAATAATGAATAACAATTTAAAGTGGCAGCATGGAAATTCAGGCATTCATGCTGTGTATTCTGAGGATGGAAGCGGGTAGGGAATGGAAAATCAATTAGAACAACTGGAAGATTGCATTAAGCGGCTGGTAATACATTTTAATTCTCTTCTGGCTGAAAAGCAGCAGCTGACACAGCAACTGTCATCGGTAAAAGAAGAAATGCAGCAGCAGAATGAAAAATTTCAGACTGAACGTGAACGGATACGAAACCAGCACGAGCAGGAAAAATTACACTTGCAGGAAAGCATGCAGACAACGATTGATGGATTAATTGCTGAAAAAAACCGTTATACTTCGGTAATTAAGGCATCCAGTGATGAATTACAGCAATTGCTGAAACGCTTGCCTAAGGCGCAGGAGGAATCCTAATGGATGAAATTCAACAGGTTCGTGTGGAAATTCTTGGTCGTCCTTTTAATATCGGTACGCCCAAAAGTGAGCATGAAACATTGATGCAGGCGGTAAAAATGCTCAATGAAAAGATTGCTGCGATTCAAAGTTCCGGACGAATTGTTGAAACAGATAAAATCGTGATTATGGCTGCGCTGAATTTAGCTCATGATTTACTCAAGCTTACGGTACATGGTAATTTGGAAATCGGTGATTTTGAGCGTAAAATGCAGGATATGATTCAGCTGTGTGAAAGTACCCTCACTCTTGTGGTAAAATAACTTTTTCTTCCCCTGCTGTGTTCGCAAGGACATATATTCCTTTGAACCAATAATTCGCTTTTTTGGCGGTTGGGTAATGGTGGGCGTGAGCATTCTGTGTGAATGAACCCGAAGCCATTCGAGACTGCCAGCCTTGTCCTCAAGGTTCAAGCGGATAGCGTCCAAAACGGCACATGTGGGGGAAACCCATTTGAACAGGCTGTCTGATATTTCAGGCAGCCTGTTTTCAGTTGTTGCCAAATGTGTATTGCTAAATCACATTGTTCAGGATTAATCTTTCGCGTTTGATCGGGTGGAATACCAGTCATAGCTGCATATGAAAAGTTGTTATTTGCGATAAAAATCTGCTTTTTTATAATAAAATTCATTATTTACTGCTATTTTCATTTTTTTTGAAAATATATTGGTCTGACTGGGTTAAGTATGAGTACGTCAATCCGCGCTAAGATGTTTCGCTGTTTCAGAAGTACGTTTTTCAATCTTTTTTGAGATTGCGCTATTATCATTGTCTTCATACCGGCGATAGGATGTGGCAAATCAGGTAGAATTATGGTGGCTGTGTTATGTCCTGAAACCGGCTGTTTTAGCTGAAGCTTTATCACCTTGTTTCACATCTGTTGTCGCTTTCTATGTGAACGGTGAGTGTTTAATTCAATTCTCTTGAGCCAGACAGTTAATGTACTGGCGTGAAAAGTGCTATGTCTGACAATTCTCCTTATATTCCGCTGCGGCTACATACCGAATTTTCTATTGAAGATGGCATTGTGCGGATTAAAGAAGCGGTGAAACGTGCCAGTGAGCTCGGTTTGCCGGCACTCGGTATCAGTGATCTGATGAATGTGTTCGGCATGGTGAAGTTTTACAAAGCCTGCCGCAATGCGGGTATTAAGCCGATTATGGCAGTGGATGTGCGGGTGGAAAATCCAGAGCAGCCGGATAAACCTTTTCGTCTGATGCTGGTGGTAAAGAATCATGGTGGTTATCTGCGTTTGAATCAGTTATTGACTGACGCTTATGTAGGGGAAGACCGCAATCCGAATCAGCCTGTTATCCGCCAGCAATGGCTGGCTGATGGGGATAATAGTGGTCTGATCTGTCTGTCTGGGGCGCAGTATGGTGAAATCGGTCAGGCTCTGCTGTCGCAGAAGCCGGAGCTGGCTGCACAGGTGTGTGCTAAATATCAGCAATGGTTTGGAGAACGTTTTTATCTGGAAGTACAGCGTTTGCCTGAACGGCCGGAATGGGAAGCAGTGGTGGCTGGTAGCGTTGCGCTGGCTGCTACACATCAGATACCGGTGGTGGCGACGCATCCGGTGCAGTTTATGGATGCAGCAGACTTTCAGGCACATGAAGCCCGTGTATGTATTGCCAGCGGCTATGTTTTAGCTGATAAACGGCGTCCGCATGATTTTGTTCCAAGTCAGTATTTTGTGACGCCTGAGGAAATGGCTGAGCGGTTTGCCGATATTCCGGAAGCGCTGACTAATACCGTAGCAATTGCACAAAGTTGTAATTTGACGCTGACACTGGGCGAGCACTATCTGCCTTTGTTTCCGACACCACAAGGAATGACACTGGATGATTTGCTGGTGCAGCTTAGTAATAAAGGGTTGCGTGAGCGTATGGCGTTTCTGTATCCGGATGAGGCTGAGCGGGCTCAGAAAATGCCGGAATATCAGCAACGGCTGGATTATGAGCTGGGTATTATTATTCAGATGCAGTTTCCAGGCTATTTTCTGATTGTGCAGGACTTCATTAATTGGGCTAAACAGAATGGTTGTCCGGTAGGACCGGGGCGTGGTTCAGGTGCGGGCTCACTGGTGGCGTATTCGCTGAAGATTACTGATTTGGATCCGCTGCGCTATAACTTGCTCTTTGAACGCTTTCTGAATCCGGAGCGGGTATCGATGCCTGACTTCGATATCGACTTTTGTCAGGAAAACCGTGGGCGTGTGATTCAGTATGTCCGGCACAAATATGGTGTGCCTGCGGTTAGCCAGATTGTAACTTTTGGTACGATGTCGTCCAAATCGGTGGTACGCGATGTGGGAAGGGTATTGGATTTGCCGTTTGGTTTGTGTGACCGTTTATCCAAGCTAATACCTGTGGAGGCCAATAAGCCGTTAAGTTTAACTAAGGCGATGGAAGCAGAACCTCAGATACAGCAGCTATTACGCGAAGAAGAGGCTGAGGAACTGATGACGCTGGCGTTAAAACTGGAAGATTTGACCCGTGGGTTGGGTATGCATGCCGGTGGGGTGTTGATGGCACCGGGTAAAATTGCCGACTTCTGCCCGATTTATCAGGCCAGTGGTGAAGATGCATCGCCGGTTTCCATGTTTGATAAGGATGATGTAGAGCAGATAGGGCTGGTGAAATTCGACTTTCTTGGATTGCGGAATTTAACCATTATTGAAATGACGCAGAAATTTATTCTGGAGACGACCGGCCAGAAAGTTGATGTTAATCATATTCCATTAGATGATGCGGCTACTTACGCCAGCATTTTTGCCAAGGGTAATACCACCGCTGTTTTCCAGTTTGAGTCGGTGGGCATGAAAAAAATGCTGATAACCGCGCGTCCGACTAAATTTGAGGAAATTATTGCTTTTGTGGCCTTGTATCGGCCGGGCCCGATGGATCTGATTCCGGACTTTATCCGGCGTATGCACGGTGAAGAAAAAGTGGAATATTTGCATCCAAATCTGGAACCGGTGCTTAATTCTACCTACGGTGTAATGGTGTATCAGGAGCAGGTGATGCAGGCGGCACAGGTCTGCGGTGGGTATACACTAGGTGGCGCCGATTTATTGCGGCGAGCTATGGGTAAGAAAAAGGTTGAGGAAATGGTGAAGCATCGCGCCATTTTTGAAGCCGGAGCCGCGGAAAAGGGCATTGATAAGCATACTGCCAACGAAATTTTCAATTATATGGAAAAATTCGCTGGTTATGGTTTCAATAAATCACATGCGGCCGCTTATGCGCTGGTGTCGTATCAGACGGCATGGCTGAAATGCCATTATCTGGCGGAATATCTGGCTGGTACGATGTCCAGTGAGTTGACCAATACTGACCAGCTAAAAATCTTTGTCGATGATGGCATTGAAAATGGTATTACCTTTTTGCCGCCCAGTATTAATCAGTCTTTTTATCGGTTTACTCCGAACAATCAAAAACAGATACGCTATGCATTGGGTGCGATTAAGGGCACTGGTGAGGGTGCAGTAGAAGCGATTGTGCGAGCACGTGAAACAGGCGGGCCATTTACAGACCTGTTTGATTTTTGTCAGCGGGTTGACCGCCAGCATCTCAACCGTCGCACTATTGAAGCGCTGGTGCGTGCCGGTGCCTTTGATGAACTGAATCCGAATCGGGCTCAGTTGCTGGCCAATATAGGATTGGCTATGGAAAATGCTGAACAGGTGGCAGCCAATGCCAATCAGGGTGGGCTGTTTGATCTGGTGGAGGATGCGATAGAACCCTTGCAGATGGAAGAAGTGGCGCCATGGTCTCTGGCTGTGAAGCTGGCAGAAGAAAAACAGGCCATGGGCTTTTATTTTTCTGGGCACCCTTTCGAGCCTTATGCTGATAAGGTGCGTGCACTGGTGGGTACTAAGCTCTCTGCGTTAAAACCATCCAATAATAAACAGAAGGTAGCCGGATTTGTTACCGGTGTACGCTATATTATGGGAAAACGTGGTAAGTTTGCTGTGGTGCAGCTGGAAGACGGCACTGATAAGCAGGAGGTGGTGGTAGCAGGGCAGGCCTTGGAAGAATACGGCGCCAGTCTCAAAGCGGATCAGGTGCTGATAATGGAATGTAAGGTAGCGGTAGATGAATACAATGGCGGTGATGGTTTGCGTATCACCGCAGATGATGCATTTACTTTGGCTCAGGCCAGTGCGCGTTATGCGCGCAGTCTGCAATTATATATTGCTGCTGATGCGCCAATTCAAAAGCTAGCTGATTTGCTAAAGACTTATTGCGGAGAACAGGCGCATGTACCGCTAAAATTCTGCTGCCGCCACCAACATGCTTATGGCGAGCTGCGCGCAGATAAAAGCTGGCTGATTAGGCCAGAAGCTGTTTTGTTTGATAGCTTGTATTCTTTACTAGGGGATGAAGCGGTACATGTAAGCTTTTAAATAGGATTTTATTGCTTTTTCATGTAATTTACGTAAGTTAGAAATATTTAATTCATAAGATAATGATCAAATCTTATGTTTAAGTTTTAAATGTGATTGATTTCTCTAATTTTATTCACAATGCTAATGAAATTTATTGAAGATATTTTTAACTATCTACTGTATTTAAATTTATTGAGTATTGCGATTGAATTTATCTGCTTCTATTCTGGCCGCTCTACCCCCGTTGCCACAGTTTCACGCTGATTGGTCAGTGTATATGCTGCTTTGTGATAATGGTGCGTATTACTGTGGAATCTCAAACCGGCCTTTGCTGCGCTGGCTGGCGCATTGTTCGGGGAAAGGGGCAAAGTATACGCGTATGCATACTCCAGTGCAGATGCGGCTGGTGTGCGTGGGTATAAATAAAGCCGCGGCAGCCAGATGTGAATTTCGGCTTAAGCGGCTAAAGGTGGCAGAAAAAAGTGCATTGTGGCAGTTGTTGCCCGATTTTCAGACACGAATTTAATTTCTGTGCAATTAATTCGTTGCTGATATCTTATAGCAATGCGTCAAATCCCGGATCGGATGAGGCCGGAATTTTGTTAACTGGAATATTTTTTTCCGGAGCTGGATGTACTTTTTCTGGTACTGTAAGGGTGGGATTTAACGGGGTTATGTCTTGTTTGGATGTATCATCCATATCCTCATCCACTTCTACGTTGCTGCTTTCTGGAGCAATTTCCTGTTTAGGTTGTGAGTTTATAGTGTTGATGTGTTTTAGTTCAACCAGCTCACCCTTACCACTAGTCCACTGTAACGAGCTGAGCGCACCGCTGACTTTAGTTTTGCCGGCAGTACATGTGAGACAGATTAATGTGTTGGCCGGTTTAATCAAGGCAGCAGCTAGACGCTTTTGGTCTACCTGTTGCTGATGCTGATTTGCCCAAGAACTAATACTCTGATTAAGTAGTTTTTTGTTTAGATTGCGTTTGTTATAGGGGTCTCGGTAAACCGCAATCCAAATATCGTTCTGTTCGTCGATGTTTACTGAAACTTGCTGATAGATTACCGCTGCATCTGCACCGCTTTGAACAGTTGCAGCAAAATCCAATGCGTTGGGGCTTTGCAGCCGAACACAGCCATGACTTCGTACGCCGGGTACACTGCTGGGTACATTTGTACCATGAATGCCTAGACCGAGTCTGGGTTCACCAAGACGGACAAATACCGGACCAAGCGGATTTTTGGGGCCGGGCGGCACTGATTTCTGTACCGCTTTTCCACTGGCCGCCATTTCTTTTTGAATACTACGTGGTACGCTCCAAGTGGGATTGGCCACTTTAGCACCAATTTTGTATTCACCTAGCGGTGTTTGTGTGCTCGCTTTACCGACAGTTATGGGATAGGTTTTGATTAACTTGCCATCTTGAAACAAAAACAGCCGTAGCTGCGGAATATTCAGTATGACCTGCTGCCCCTTACTAGGTACGGCATAATCTGGCATGGGGATGGCAGCATATGCACTAGCAGATATGATGGAAGTGGTGAGTGCATAAAGTATAGGTTTCAACATTATTCTGAAAATCCGGTATGGCAATATGAATATAATCATAACGTAATTTGTCTGTGATGTGAGAAAATATACACAATTAAGATTATTTGCGGTCTTTTTCTGGCTTGAGGGTTCAGTTTGGAACAACAGTTGACAGCACATATTATTGACTGGAATCAGGAAGGGCGCGGTGTTGCCCGTGTAAACGGTAAGGCTGTATTTATTGAAGATGCTTTACCGGGTGAGGTGGTGCAGTGGCAGTCGGTACGGGAAAAAAAGTCCTACACTGAGGGCAAAATTGGCAAACTGCTACGCGCTGCTAATGCACGTATACAGCCACCTTGTGTGTACTATGGACGGTGCGGTGGCTGTAACAGCCAGCATATTGAGTTTACAACTCAGGTAGCTCTGAAACAACGTGCGTGGATGAATCAGATGCGGCGTTTAGGAAAGGTGCAACCAGACGAGCTGATGGCACCAATATATGGACTGCCATGGCGTTATCGTGAACGGGTACGTTTGCGCGCTGTGTATCAGGCTGGGCGTCTGAAACTGGGCTTTCAGGCCAGACACAGCCATAATATTGTAGATATTGATGAATGTATGGTGTTGTCGGAAGTGTTGTCAGAAGCATTAAAGCCGATTAAAACATTATTGCAAAGCTGGCCGGAGGGTAGTGTGTCCGGTGTGATGCTGCATCAGGGCAATGAGGTAAATGCTCTTACATTGCAGGCTTCTGCCATAAACCATAATCAGCGCAAACAAATTGATTCTTTGTTGCTGCAATTGCAGCAACAAACCGGAAAGCTATGGCAATGGTGGTTACAAACAGGCCGAACCACGGCGTTGCAGACTGCTAAGCACATGTACAAACTAAGCTATCATCTCCCTGAATTTCAGACAGTGATTCCTTACCAGCCAGAAGATTTCACGCAGGTTAATCAGCTGACTAATGCTTTAATGGTTCAGCGTGCCATACAATCGCTACAACCGCAAGCCGGGGAAAGAATTATAGATTGGTTCTGCGGATTGGGTAATTTCAGTCTACCGATTGCTCGGATGCAGGCTGAAGTAGTGGGTGTGGAAGGGATGGCTGCCATGTGCAGACGTGCCAGTGCCAATGCCCAATATAATGGCCTGAAACATTTAGCCCATTTTCAGCAGGCTGATCTCTTTGCAATGAATGGGCAACGTTTACGTAAGTTTGGATATGCGCATAAATGGCTGCTCGACCCGCCGCGGGCAGGTGCTCAAGCTTTGATATTGGCTTTAAATGAGCTTGAAGAACGGTTTCTGCCTAAGCGGATTGTGTATGTGTCCTGTGATCCGGCTACGCTGGCACGTGATGCTGGTTTACTGGTTAAACGTGGTTACCAGTACCGTGCCGGCGGCATTATGAATTTATTTGCACAAACAGCACATCTTGAATCTATGGCAGTTTTTGACAGATGAATGTAGCTTAAGCTTTGGATAGAAATTAGTGAAAGGAATTGTGATTAAGAACAGACCTGAATATGTTTAATTGTTTCTTTAAAAGAAAAAATATATTTACTCTGCGGGATTTGTCCGTAGGCTTATTCAGGCTACCATTAATCTGTTAGCCAAATGGACAAAGGAAATAAATAATGAGCCGATTTACCTGTATTTTGATGGCCACATTGTTGGGTATAAGTGTACCAGCAATGGCTGCAACTTATAAACTTGATCCCTTGCATACCAACGCGCGATTCACTTTAGATCATTTTGCCACTTCCAGCAATGTAGGGGGATTTTATAATCTAGAGGGTGAGTTGCAATTTGATGCGAAAGCTAAAACCGGTGCAGTAGATATTACTCTTCCACTGGCTAAGCTGGATACGGGCCGCAGTGAATTTACTCAACATCTGCAAAGTAAAGCTTTTTTTAATGCGGCACAATATCCGTCACTGCGATTTGTTTCGCAGAACTGGATTTTCGATAAAAATGGAAAAGTTAGGGCTTTGCGCGGCCAATTAACAATGGTAGGGCAAACACACCCTGTAGTTTTGCGTGCTACTAAATTCAATTGTTATAAAAGCCCGATGACACAATCTCAAGTTTGTGGCGGTGATTTTGAAGCTGTTATTGATCGTACTCAATGGGGAATTAATGAGTATGTGCAGGTTATGCCGGCAAGTCGTTATGTTAAGCTGAATATTCAAGTAGAAGCGGCGAAACAATAATCTTCTATTATCCTAGCTACGGATTACCTTGTTTGACTTTGGGTAATCCGTTTCTCTATATATTGGTTTAGGTTAAAGCAGTATTTTTATTTTTGCCAGAATTAAGATTGTTATTTGATTATTTGTCTTATTGTTTTTATACTGAGTTTGTTTTAAGTGTAAGCATAGCAAGCCGGCATAATGTAATTACAAGATATTTTGAGAAACAGTGTATTAAATCTATGCTTATTTGATTTTAGTAACAAACCAGTACCAAATGCAATCAGTTTTGTGGTTAAGAGGAGTGTGAAAGTTTTATGTGGTGTATCAAAAAATTAGATGAACTTTCGTCACAAGATTTTTATCGCATTGCTCGATTGCGTATTGACACTTTTATGGTAGAGCAGCAGCGGATATATCAAGAGTTGGATGACTGGGATGTGTTGGCCAAACATGTTTACTATAAACGAGACGGGCAAATTCTGGCTTATGCCAGAATGTATTTAGCTGGTGTGCATTTTACATTCAGTCGCTTTGTCACCCGCTCGGATTTTCGTGGTACCGGCTTAGGAGACCAGCTGATTAAACTGATCCTGCATTATGCACAGAGTCACTATTCGGATTATCCGATTAAAATTGAGTCGAGCCGTCAGGTTCTTAAATTTTATCAACAACATGGTTTTAAAATTCAAGGTGCGCCATATATTACGGATGGTATTCCTTTTGTAGATATGCTATATCAGCCAGAATGATTTTCTAGTAAGTTTTCTCGCGTTTTAGGTGAGCTGAATATAAAAAACCGGTACTTTAGTACCGGTTTTTTATATTCAGGCTATTAATTGTTTAGATTAATGCCATTGTTTTTCAAAATTTGATTGATTTGTTGGGATACTTTTTCCTGTTTGGCCTGATTGCGAAGCTGCTCTTTAATCTGGTCAAATGCGGGAGCATCAGGTGCCTGACGCGTACCAGCTAGTTTCAACAGGATGTAATGTCCGTCAATCGTGATCACATTAGGTGAAATCTGACCACTTTTCAGTTGTGAGGCCAGTTGGGCAAATTCAGGAGGCAGTTGCTGTGGGTTCATCCAATTGCTTTGTGGTGCTTCTGGGTTTACCTGTTTAAGCAAAGTTTCGTAAGCCAGTCCTTTTTTCAGTTTGCTTAAACCTTCTTCAGCTGCTTGTTCGCTTGGAAAAACAATGGGCAGTAAGTTGATTTCCTGACTCACCTGTTGATATTGCCGGCGCAAATCACTGTCGCTTACTTCAATGCTGGCAGCCAGATGGTCTACATACTGGGCTGCATAGAATTGAGCCTGCATGTTCTGCCAAGCGGCCTGTGTGTCTGGTTGTTTATCCAAACCGGCCTTAAGGGCTTCTGCTTTCAATATATCGGCCGTTTGCAGGCGCAACGTGATTTCTTTCTGAATCTCTGCTTTATTCGGCGCTGGAGCACCCGGCTGTGCCTGCATCTGACGCTCATACTGTTTTAGCATGACATTAATGCGCTGTGAATCAATTTTGGGTGCATCGGCAAAAGCGAGCCCAGCGGCCATGATACTGAAGCCGGCCAGCCAGGTAATGCTTTTTTTCATATCGTAAATTCCTTGTTATCTGATCCGTTTATTAAAGTCGGAAAAAATAATTATTTGATATTTGCATTCTTGTACAGCTGGTCAATAGCCTGAGCCAGAGTGGCACTTTGCAGACGGCGTGACAGGATTGGTTCCATTTCTTTCTGGGTTGGCAGTTTTAGGTTGCGTTTGTCGTTTACGTAGAATACAGCGTAAATGTTGCCGTTACCCTGTACCGGAGCAGGAGTGTACTGACCTTTTTTCAAATCTTTAATGGCGTTATAAACGGGTGTGGCACTCTCTTGAAGGTCTTTCATGGCAACATAGCCTTTTGGAATACCTCCGTTTTCACGGCCGGCCGGATCAATTGTGAACTCTTTGGCTACGGTCGCAAAGCTTTTTTTCTCTTTTAGTTTAGCTATGGCTTTATTGGCCGTGTCTGCATCACGTGTGATAATTTCACCTAACTGAACTTCCTGAGTGCCGCTGTAATATTTCACCATGTCGTTATAGGCATTGCGCACATCTTCAGGTTTTACAGGGTTATTTTTGGCAACGTTGGCCAGATAAGCCTGAGTCAGCAGATTATCTTTAAAGAAAGCCCATTCTTCTTTGAAACCAGGCTTTTTATCATCGCCAAGACGTTTAGCTTCTGCTTCTGCCTGATTCAATGCATTCAAATATTCTGGATCTTTATCAAGATTCTGCTTTTTGGCGGCCTGAATCAGTAAGGTACGAGTCACCAGACGGCCAGTGATGCTCTTGCGTAATTCGGGTGTATCCTGAATCTGGTTCTGGCTTTCCTGAACCAATACGGCTACCTGATTATCGACCTCTTTACTGTCGATTTTGGTTCCGTTTACGGTCGCAACCGTCTGGGCAGTAGCAATACCGGTTAGTCCCAGTAAAATGGCAGCAGCAATTAATTGTTTTTTCATGGTTAACTCTCTCATTTAAGTGGATAGAAATAGATTATTGCTTGGTTAAATATTCGCTGTTTGTACATGCCATGATGCTGAGGGCATGGATGGTATTAGCCTTGAATAAATCTTTCAGTAGCTGATGAACTTTCCGCTGACGAGCCAGACGCGATAAACCGTTGAATGCATCGCTGACCACTAGCAAACGATAATGTCCCCCGCCATGATGACCTTTATGCCCTGCATGCAGATGGCTGTCGTCAATCAGTTTGAGTTGTACCGGATTCAGTGATTGCAGGCGCATACGGATGGCTGTTTGGATGTCAGTCATCAGGCAAAACTTTTTTAAAAGGCCGAATCAGTATTTCTTCATAGACGCCTGCATCCACATAAGGATCTTGTTCCGCCCATGCCTGTGCTTCATCTAAAGATTCAAAATCGGCAATGACCAGACTACCAGAAAAACGGCTTTCATCATCTGGCAGAGGATTAGGACCGGCCAAAACCAAACGGTTTTGTGCTTGTAGCTCTTGCAATCGAGCCAGATGTCTGGGTCTGGCCTTGATACGTGCTTCATGACTATTGTCGGCATCAGTGGCCATCAGCATAAACAGCATTACAACTCATCCTTTTTAATGTATCGGCTAATATATACCGTCTGTCCGATGGTAAACAGAACTAAAATGGTGGTACTGCCAAAAAGTTTGAAATTAACCCATTGTGCTTCGGTAAAGCAATAAGCAACCCACAAATTGAGTGTACCCAGTGCCAGTAGAAATATTACCCAAGCATAAGTAAGTTTACGCCATGCCGGAGCTGGCAAGCTAATTTCTTTGCCAATTGTGCTTTTTAGCACGTTTTTTCCGCATAGATGTGAAATCAGCAGGCCTATAGCCATTACCCAAAAAAGGATTGTTGGCTTCCACATTATGAAGTGCGGGTTTTTTAATATTATGGTTGCGCCACCCAGTATTACAACCAAAAGCAGGCTTACCCACTGCATGGTTTGCAGACGCCGGTATTTAATTAAACACCATGCGGCCTGAATCAAGCCGGCTGCGATAGCCACCTCGGTGGCCAGAATAATATTTTTGGTTAAGGCATAGGTAGCAAAGAAGAGAATAACTACCAGAAATTCGAATACTGCTTTCATTATTCAGGACTGTATATCTTTTTTCAGGTTTGTTGTTGTAGGGTGTGAAATAATCTCCATGATACCCTGAGTTTTTACACTTGGCACCTGTTAAAGCAAGGTATTAAACAAAATTTAACCATTGTTGTATATTGGTTTAGTGTTTTTTGGATGATGTTTCGTCTGAAAATATCCACAGTTATGCATGTTATAAGAGCAAAATAGGTCAAGGTGATTTGGCATTAAATGGTCGCAAAAGCTATTATAGCGTGAGATAATATAAAAACAGGTTTAGTGAACGTTAAACACCAGTTGCATTTTAAGTACTTGCAGAAATTTTCAAATGAATAGGCACGAGCCTGATGGCAATGGTGCATTACCGGTGAGGGTACGGGATTGAAGAACGCATATAATTTAAAAATCATCGCACTGTCTTTATGTTTTTCGGCCAGTGCACCTGCATGGGCAGGACTTGGCAGCCTGCAGGTTAACTCTGCTTTGGGAGAGCCATTTTCAGGTAGCGTGGTTGTAACTGGTGATGAAGCCAGAGCCGCTTTAAAGGGTCGGCCGACAATTTCAGGCGCACCGCTACAGGTGCGGGTGACACCGCAAGGGCAGAATGCAGTGATTCATTTGCGATCCAGTAAGCCAATTAGTGATCCGATGATGTCTTTTAGCCTCGTCTCAGGTAGTCAGGGTAGGCAATATACAGCATTACTTGATCCGCCGGAAAATGGGCATGGTTCCTCTGCTTCTGCTCGAAATGGCAGTAAACATCATAAGCAGGCACACTCTGTTAGAAACAAATCCGCTGCACGGGCTACTGCAGCTTTGCAAAACAGGCTTGCTTCAGACAATGCGGTAGTGAAATATAATGTAGACAATAATGAAACACTGATGGATGTTGCACGTAAGGTACGGCCGCAGAATATGACAGTAGAGCAGACAATGCATGCTCTGCTTGTGGCCAATCCACAGGCATTTCGTAATGGTAATCCGGATTTGATGTATCGGAATATCAGTCTGAATATTCCTTCTACTACCCAGCTGTATAAATTATCTAAAGTAAAAATTAAAACGGTTCAACAGCCGGTGACTGCACAGAGTAAATCACCTGTATCTGTTGCGCCAGATGCTAAGGCTGCTGAAAATACTGCAGCCGCAACTCCAACCAAATCTGATGTATCTGCAAACAAAATTCAGAAGGCTGCTGCTTCAGAACCTATAGTTCCAACTAAGCCAGAAGTAGCTAAAACGCAAGATGCAGGTAAAACTGAAGCTGTTGCTGCCTCCGCATCTGCACCAGCCGCTTCTGCTGCTTCTGTGGTGAAAGCGAAACCAGTGCAGCCTAAGGTCAATCCAACTCCAGCACCTGTACAGCCTGTAGAACCTGCACCAGAAGAATCGTTGTTGCCATCCTGGTGGCCTTATGCTTTGGTTGGTCTCGCTGGTGTGCTGCTGATTGCCGCATTTATATGGCAGAGACGTAAAAAACGCGATGCTGAGGAAGCTGAGGAATATTATTCATCTGATGATGAAGACGATGATGATGTGGTATTCAATGATGAACCACCGAAACTTCAACAGTCAGAACCGGCATCGCCAGCTGCAACTAATCAGGCATCTACTGCAGTGGCAGCCTCATCAGCGTCAGCCGATGCAGATGATTGGTCGTGGCTGAATGATGAGTCTTCTGACAGCTCCGAGAAAGCTGACGCGCCGGCTGACAATGTTTCCGAATCTGCCGTTACTACTCAGCTTCCCGAATCAAAACCTGAGGCTGCTGCAAACAAGCCTGAAGAAGATGATATTGACTGGCTGAATTTTAATTTCACCGATGATACGCCAGCTGCTCCTGCAGATACAACAGCCCCATCAGTAGCAGAGATGGATAATGGCGACGATTTATCTTGGCTGGATCAAATTGATGAAACTGAACAGCCGGAAGTGCTGACTTCTAAAGAATCTCCTGTAACTGAGCCGGAAAAAGAAGAAGCAGACAGCGCGGATTTTGAATGGGTGGTGGCTGATGATGCTAGTAAAGATGAGCATGAATCGGCTGCGCATTCTGATGTGGTGATGGCTGAGCAAACAGCCACAGATACTGATGATTTGCCATCATTAGATATGAATTTCAGCCCAGAGGAGGAGCCTGCTGTTGTTGAGCCGGAATCTAAACCGGCGGCAGCTGAAGTGGATACACTTAATGCTCTGGCTGATTTGCAATGGGACGAGGACTTTAAGTTTGATGAAGAGTCCAAAAACGAATCTGCTGCTGTGGCAGAGGATACATCCTCTACAATTGATCAGGCTTTGTCATCTCAGGATCAACATGCGTTTGTTGCTGAAGATGAAGCGATTTCAAATGATATTGATTGGGATGCATTAAGTATTAGTGATGAGCATGAGGATTCACAAGCTGCTCCATCTACTTCAGCACAACCGACTGATGCTGATGTGGTGGATGTTTCGTCCATGGACTTTACACTGGATGATAATCAGGCAGAATCCACAGCTATTGAAAGTAGCGCTGCCCCTTCTCCAGCTCCAATTTCTTCTTTTGCAACTGGCAACGGTGCACAGGATTGGCTAGAGCAGTCGGCCGAAGAGGAAGAAGAAACTGATAAGCCATTGACACCTGAACAGCAGGCAATTCCGTTACAGGCCAAGCTGGAGCTGGCTAAGATGTATCTGGAGATGGATGATGCGGTGACTGCACGCCAGACTTTACGAGAATTGGTCGATGAAGCTAATGGCGCAGTTTTGGCGGAAGCTCAGAATCTGTTACAACAGCTAGGAGGCTAATCTGTACAGAACATGCTAAATGACAGTTCGTATTTGGTAAAGACTGAATCCTGTATCAGGATTCAGTCTTTTTATTTCGAGTTTGTATCTAGATTTGATTTATATGACGATATTTTGGAAGCAATAAAAAATGCTGTATTTAGATAGATTATATGCGGCTGGTGTTGAAAAATGTATTTGCAAAATCTTTGGTATGTTATCCAACTGCTATTGGCTGTAAACAGCTTTTTGCTAAGTCTGGTAGCAAAAACGAAAACTATCATCAATCAGTATCTGTCTAATGATTTGGATGAGTGTGCCGGCCGCCAAATTGTTTATCTTACCTGTTTATTTGGTAAGCAACTCATTATAAATATGAACGCAAATGATGGCTATGCGATAATAATGCCACATAACAGTGTGTATTAATGTGGATTTGGAAAAGGAATGGTAGGTAATGTGGTAAAGCGTCCAGAAAATATGCAGGATGATATTGGCTACAAGCAGCGCTGGGCATTAACAATTGCTTATGATGGTACAGCTTTCCATGGCTGGCAGAAACAGCCAGACGGATTATATACCATTCAGTCGGTGTTGGAGAAAGCAATAAGCTCTGTAGCGGCGGAAGAAGTAGAGGTGGTGGTGGCAGGGCGCACTGATGCTGGTGTGCATGCTACCGGTCAGATTGTACACTTCGACACGCATGCCAGACGAAGTGCGGAGGCATGGCTGCGTGGAAGCAATACGACAATGGATAAGAATATCCGGATTCTTAAAGCTCAGATGGTTGCTGCTGAATTTCATGCACGGTTTGATGCTTGCGGACGGCGTTACCGTTATATGCTTGAATCCAGTCGTGTCCGTATGCCGCAGCTGCGTGGACGAGTCGGCTGGACTCATTATCCTCTCAATATGGAATTGATGCGTGAAGCAGCTGCATTGCTGGTTGGTGAACACGATTTTTCCAGCTTTCGCTCCAGTGACTGTCAGGCTAAATCACCAGTAAAAACTTTGTATGCACTGAGACTCAGTGGTAGTCCTGAATTGATGGCGATAGATTTCCATGGCAGTGCATTTGTCCACAATATGGTGCGTAATATTGTAGGTGCGCTGGTGTATGTGGGAGCGGGTAAGCTAAGTGTGTCTGGATTTGCACAATTGCTGGCGGCAAAAAGCCGGCAACTGGCTCCGCCAACATTTATGCCGGACGGGCTATACCTTACCGGTGTTGATTATCCCGCTCAATGGGATGTGGATACGCAGCCATTGCCGCTATGGCTTTGGCCGAATCTAGATTAATTTAGGTGGGGCACTAACTGGCAGTTAAAAAAGGTGAAATATGAACATTCGTACGAAAATTTGTGGCATGACGAGGGTTGAAGATGCACAGTTTGCTGCACAATTAGGGGTAGATGCCATTGGGTTGATATTTTTTGCTGGCAGTAAGCGCTGTGTCACAATTGCGCAGGCTCAGACGATTGTGCGTGCAATAGCACCTTTTGTTACGGTGGTTGGGCTGTTTGTGAATGCACGGGCTGCTGAGATAGAGGATGTACTGGCGAAGGTGCCGCTGGATGTGCTTCAGTTTCATGGTGATGAAAATGCGGAATTCTGTCGCCAATTCCAGCGTCCATATATTAAGGCTGTACGGGTACAAAACAGGGCTGATATTGAAACGGCTGCTGCTGTGCATACGGATGCACGTGCTTTATTGTTTGATGCTGCGGTCAGTGGACAATATGGCGGTACTGGGCAGAGTTTTGATTGGCAAATTTTGCCGTCCATGCTGGCACGGCCATGGGTGCTTTCCGGTGGTTTGAAACCGGAAAATATTGTCTCTGCAATCAGACAAAGTAATGCTCTGGCTATTGATGTGTGCAGTGGTGTGGAGCAGTCACCCGGTGTCAAGGATAAGCAAAAGATGCAGGATCTGATGTCTGCAATTAGTACTTTTTCTACTTGGGGTGTTGATTCTAGGTGCTAATAATACCTTTGTTTGTACGGTATGATAATATTTTTTTATAAAACAATTAGTTATTTAAATAAATTTTGCGAACGTGGAATTTTTATTTTGGGCTTCAAAGATTTCCAAATCTGTGCTGATTTTGACTTTTACGCGGAAAAGTATTAAGGAGTTTTGGTTAAATTAGCTTATATAGATGATGCTTTAAAGCTAAATTTTTCTATTGTACTAAAGTAAAACGATATTTACCTGTCTGTCTGAGTATTGTGTTTTATTTCAGATTTTGATGGAAAATTTCAATGTAATAAGCTCGTTGTTATGTGTGAATGGTAGTGTATAAGATTTTCAAAGTGGTTCTGATGTCTAGATACGAAAAGTAATTTACTAAAAATATGATTTTATCGTGTCGCTACAATCAATTTATCTAACGATGGTTTTTTCATTACTCATCATAATTGAATAAACGAACTTTCTTAGATGACGTTTGTTTCTGATACTGCGAAACAGGTTATTCAGAACACAAGTCTGCATTGGCGTCATTTTGGTAATTATTTATGTTTGTTTTTTATGATACCCGAAATTGCGACATAGACAGATGAAAGCAAAGTTGTGAGTGCAATTATTCTGTAGGTTAGACGGTTTACAGGATAATGTATTTAAAAAATGTTAATATGGCCGAATAGTTTTATTCTCTAGGTATTTAGTTGCTCAATGGAAAAAAATATGGAAAATTATCATTATCCGGATGAACAGGGATTTTATGGTGAGCATGGCGGGCTGTTTGTATCAGAGACACTGATTACGGCTCTAACTGAGTTAAAACAGGCTTATTATGCAGCGAAGGCTGATCCGGCGTTCTGGGCACAATACCATGAAGATTTGAAATATTATGTGGGACGTCCCAGTCCTGTGTACTATGCCCGCCGCCTAACTGCTCATCTGGGTGGGGCACAGATTTATTTGAAGCGGGAAGACCTGAATCATACCGGTGCGCACAAAATCAACAATACGATTGGTCAGGCTTTACTGGCACAGCGCATGGGTAAAAAGCGAGTGATTGCCGAAACCGGCGCTGGCCAGCATGGCGTGGCATCAGCGACAGTGGCAGCACGATTCGGCATGGAATGCACAGTGTTTATGGGCACAGAGGATATTCAGCGTCAGGCACCGAATGTGTACCGGATGAAACTTTTGGGTGCAAAGGTGGTGGGTGTGGATTCAGGCTCATGCACGCTGAAAGATGCCATGAATGAGGCTTTACGTGAGTGGGTGGCACGGGTAGATGATACTTATTATATTATTGGTACTTCTGCCGGTCCGATGCCCTACCCAGAAATGGTACGCGATTTTCAGTGCGTGATTGGCAATGAGGCCAAGCAGCAGATGCAAGAAGCAATCGGGCGACAGCCGGATGTAGCTGTAGCTTGTGTTGGTGGTGGTTCGAATGCGATCGGGCTATTTTATCCTTATATTAATGTCCCTGAAACGCGTCTGGTGGGAGTAGAGGCCGGTGGTCTGGGTCTGACTGGACATCAGCATGCTGCGCCTATCAGCTCACATAGTCCGGTAGGAGTTTTACACGGCTTCCGCAGTTATTTGATGCAGGATGAAAACGGGCAGGTGGTTTCCACGCATTCAGTTTCTGCCGGTCTGGATTATCCAGGAATCGGTCCTGAACACAGCTTGCTGCATGATATTGGTCGTGTTCAGTATGAAGCTATGGGTGATGAGGCAGCAATGGAAGCGTTCCATCTGCTCTGTCATCAAGAGGGAATCATACCAGCGCTGGAATCTAGCCACGCTCTGGCATGGGCTGTGGCCAATGCACCGAAAATGAGTCCGGATGAAGTGATTCTGGTGAATCTTTCCGGCCGCGGTGATAAGGATATCAATACGGTTGCCCGTTTGGATGGTATCAGCCTGTGATTATGCAGGCCACTGTGCTGTAATTGTTTGAATATTGTTTGTGGTGTATGAATAATCGTATCAGGCTGTCTTCTGTACAGATTTTTTTGATGGCGTTGGCCATCGGTCTGGCGGTAGCTAGTAATTATTTTGTTTTTCCGCTGATTGAGGTCATGGCTCGCTATTTTGGACTGGATGTGGACAGTAGCGGAATGCTGATTACACTCACACAGTTGGCCTATGCGCTGGGTCTGATGTTTCTGGTGCCTTTGGGTGATTTGCTGGATAACAAAAAATTAATCGTTTCTCTGTACGGTGTAGTCAGTATTAGTGCACTACTCATTGCACTGGCGCCGAATATATATTTATTTGTAGCCGGACTGTTGCTGGTGGGTGCTTTTTGTACGGTTGCGCAGATACTGATGCCGCTAGCAGCCAGCCTAACTGATCCTGAGCAGCGCGGGCGTGTAATTGGTACGTTGATGAGCGGTTTGTTGCTGGGGATTCTGCTGTCGCGCACTTTTTCCGGTTTGGTGGCTCATTGGTGGGGCTGGCGCATGGTGTATGTATTGGGCGCGGTCATGCTGATGCTGATGACGCTGACTTTGCAATGGAAGTTACCGCATGTACAACGTGAGCGCAGCCGATCTTTTGGCTATTGGCAGACATTAGTATCGGTGTGGTCTTTGTTGTGGCGTACGCCGTTATTGCGTCAGCGTGGTGTGCTGGGGGCGCTGGATTTTTGTCTATTTTCTGTGTTGTGGACGCCGCTGACGCTGTTGCTCAGTAACGCTCCGTATCATTTCAGTTTAAGTACGATTGGTTTGTTCGGACTGTTTGGTGCGCTGGGTATATTCGGTTCCAATGTCGGAGGCTGGGCGGCTGATAAAGGCCGCAGTTATGCAATGACCGTGGTGTGTGCGCTGCTGTTTCTCTTCAGCTGGGCACTGCTGTATGCCGGTGGCCAGTATCTGTGGGCGCTGATTGGCGGGGTAATACTGCTGGATTTTGCTATTCAGGCTTTGCATATCTGCAATCAGTCATTAATTTATCGTTCAGATCCGGCGCTGAAAGGCCGTATTGCATCGGGCTATATGAGTATGTATTTTATCGGCGGTGTACTTGGTTCGCTGGCTTCCGCTATGGCTTATGCACATGTCGGCTGGAATGGAGTGGCAATGCTTGGGGGCGGAATTGCTCTTTTAATTCTGCTGTGTGCGCTTTTGTTTAAATGTGAGCAAATGTCTTAAGGCTGTTTGCGCTCTTCTGATTTGAAATCGTTATTGTGAATAGGATTGAGTATGTCTAGTCATGCTGTGATGACAGTAATTGGTAAGGACCGTATTGGTATTGTTGCTGAAGTTGCCACTTTGCTGGCAGAGCATCAGGTAAGCATTATGAATATTAGCCAGCAGCTTATGGATGATTATTTCACTATGATTATTCTGCTGGATACGGAGCGATGCACAATGCCGCGTTTGCAGTTCAGTGAATTTCTGGACAGTGAAGGTGAAAAGCGGGGTTTGCATATCCGTGTGCAGGACGAAGCTCTGTTTAATGCTATGCATCGGATTTAGGAGTTTTCTATGTCGTTTTCTATTCAGAATAATGAAATTCTGGAAACAGTGCGTATGGTCTCTGACCAGCATTTTGATGTGCGTACCATTACCATTGGTATTGATCTGCATGATTGTATTGATACAGATATTAACCGCCTCAATGAAAAGATTTTTAACAAGATTACGCGGGTGGGAAAAAATTTGGTGCAGACGGCAACAGAACTTTCTGCCAAATATGGTGTGCCTATTGTAAATCAACGCATTGCGGTCACACCGATTGCACAGATTGGTGCTGCCACTGGTGCGGATTCCTATGTATCAATTGCGCAGACGCTGGATAAGGCTGCCAAAGCCATTGGTATTTCATTTATTGGTGGTTTTTCCGCTCTGGTACATAAGGGTATGAGTCCGGCCGATGAGGTATTGATTCGTTCTATTCCTAAGGCAATGGCCTGTACTGATGTGGTGTGTAGCTCGGTAAATATCGGCTCTACACGTGCCGGTATTAATATGGATGCCGTTAGGTTAATGGGCAAAACCATCCGTCAGACTGCTGAAATCACACCAGAGGGCTTTGGCTGTGCCAAACTCGTTGTGTTTTGTAATGCTGTGGAGGATAACCCATTTATGGCCGGTGCTTTTCATGGTGCCGGCGAGGCGGATTGCGTGATTAATGTGGGCGTGTCCGGACCGGGTGTGGTTTGTGCGGCATTACAGAATACGCAGGGTCTTTCTCTGACCGAAGTGGCCGAGCTGGTGAAGAAAACTGCGTTTAAAATTACTCGCGTAGGTGAGTTAATTGGGCACGAAGCCAGCAAAATGCTCGGTATTCCATTTGGTATTCTGGATTTATCACTGGCGCCTACTCCGGCAGTGGGTGATAGTGTGGCACGCATTTTGGAAGCAATGGGGTTGAGTGTATGCGGTACCCACGGTACCACAGCCGCACTGGCCTTACTTAATGATGCCGTGAAAAAAGGCGGTATGATGGCGTCTAGTGCTGTGGGCGGTCTGAGTGGTGCATTTATACCGGTATCGGAAGATGAAGGTATGATAGCCGCAGTAGAAGCAGGTGTATTGACACTGGATAAGCTGGAAGCGATGACCGCAGTGTGTTCGGTAGGTCTGGATATGATTGCGGTACCGGGCGATACACCGGCGAGTACGCTTGCCGGTATTATTGCTGATGAAGCGGCAATCGGACTAATTAATAGTAAAACCACGGCAGTGCGGGTGATTCCTGTTAGCGGTAAAGATGTTGGTGATTACGTAGAGTTTGGAGGCCTGCTGGGACGGGCGCCGGTGATGCCGGTAAAATCCGGTTCCTGCGAGGTGTTTATCAATCGCGGCGGTCGCGTGCCGGCACCAGTGCAGTCGATGAAAAATTAAAGGATGTGCTGTGGTGCATGCTATGATTAAGTTGAGATTAACTGTACAGCGGGTATTGCAGTCTAGCAGGAATCCCGCTGGTGCTAGAGGCAGCTAGAATAGATGTCCGTCTGGTGTCGCAGCAGCATTGACACACTCCGAAAAGGGTAGATAAGAAAAATGAGTAGAATTCAACAGACGTTTGAGCAGTTGCATGGTCGTACTGCTCTGGTATCGTATATTACCTGTGGCGATCCTAATCCGGTTGCTACCGTAAAGCTAATGCAGACGCTGGTTGCCAATGGTACGGATATTATTGAGCTAGGCGTACCTTTCTCCGACCCGATGGCAGATGGGCCGGTTATTCAAGCCGCATCAGAACGGGCTTTGCGTCAGCATGTGTCACTGACAGATGTGCTGTCCGTGGTGGCACAGTTCAGACAGGATAATCAGACTACACCGGTGGTATTAATGGGCTACCTGAATCCAGTTTTTCATATGGGCTATGCATCGTTTGCCCGTGCGGCTGCTCAGGCTGGTGTAGATGGTGTGTTGACTGTAGATTGTCCGGCAGAGGCAATTGATGATTTGCATGAACAGCTGAAATTACACGGGCTGGATTGTATTTTTCTGATTGCCCCGACTACAACTGATGAACGGATTAAACTGATTGGCAGTAAGGCCAGTGGTTTTGTTTATTATGTGTCACTAAAAGGTGTGACTGGTTCATCACAGTTGGATACAACTGAAGTTTCGCGTAAAATTGATCATTTACGCCAGTTTATTAAGGTGCCTGTTGGTGTGGGTTTCGGTATCCGCGATGCTGACAGTGCCCGCCGTATCGGTGCAGTAGCTGATGCAGTGATTGTGGGCAGCCGCTTTGTACAGACGATTGCTGAGCATGCAGGCCATGAAGCTGAGGCGCTCGCACCGGTAGTGGCCGAGCTGAGACAGGCGCTGGAATAATCTGCGTGCAATCCTAATTCTGCCGCCCGTGAGAAGTATGCGGACGGTAATAACCAGGAATGAAAGTATGAGTTGGTTAGATAAAATCCTGCCACCCAAGATTAAAAAAGATCCTGTGGCCAAATCCGGCGGTATTCCTGAAGGTTTATGGCAAAAATGTCCGTCTTGTGCGGCGACTTTGTATGCCACGGATTTGAAGAAAAACATGGAAGTGTGCCCAAAGTGCGGCTACCATAATCCGGTTTCAGCGCGTGAGCGTATTCACTTGATGCTGGATGAAGGTAAACAGTATGAAATTGGTGCTGATATTAAACCGATTGATATTCTTAAGTTCCGAGACAGCAAAAAATATACAGACCGTCTGAGTACTGCTCGCAAACTGACGCAAGAGGATGATGCGCTGGTGGTGAAGCGTGGCACTATGAATGGCGTACCGGTGGTAATAGCTGCTTTTGAATTCAATTTCATCGGCGGGTCAATGGGCTCTGTTGTGGGTGAACGTTTTGTGCGTGGTGTGCGTGAAGCGGTAAAACATAACTGTACTTTTATCTGTGTGGCTGCTTCTGGCGGGGCACGGATGCAAGAAGGCTTGAATTCGCTAATGCAGATGGCCAAAACCTGTGCTTCTCTGCATCTGCTGACGGATAAATCGCTGCCGTTTATTTCGGTATTGACCAATCCTACTATGGGTGGTGTTTCTGCGAGCTTTGCCTTTATCGGTGATGTGGTACTGGCGGAACCGAATGCACTGATTGGCTTTGCCGGTCCGCGTGTGATTGAACAGACAGTGCGTGAGACTTTACCGGAGGGATTCCAGCGGGCAGAGTTTCTGCTGGATAAGGGTGCCATTGACCAGATTGTCGACCGGCGAGAGATGAAAGAACGTATTGTGCGCCTGATTCAACTGTTACGTTCACAGCCTAGTGCTAATGCAGCCTGAGCGACGGAACTTAATATAAGAATATTAATTTAATACCCGGTCAGAAAGTAATTTTCGGCTGGGTATTTGTTTCAGACAAAGGTTATTTATGTTTCACATGAACTGATTTCCCGAATATGCCAATAATAATATCTGATCTGTCACTGGGAAAAGGTACCACAGTTAAGCAGTTCAGATTGCATTTTTTCCAGTTTTTCATAGATATAATTGTATTTTGACGCAAATTCGACTTGTCATTTTATACATCTATACAAAATGAAGATTGATTATCCATTAGAAATTAATTGTCATTAACACTTTATCTTTGATTGATATTAAAAAATTAGGTTTTTTTCTAACTTTTCTTTAATCAAATGAAAAAAAGAATTGGCTGCATCTTAAGAATCTATACCTTGATGATGTCTATTGATATATAATCAATAAGCTCATGAATATAATAATAAAATGGCAAAGGAGTATTTGTATTAAGGCAATGACATAGTCTACAGCAACTACGCCGTAATAAATTTCGCATTTCAAGATTAGTTTTAACAAGAATTTTTTATAAACATACTTCAAATCCAAGAAACTATTTGGAATCAACCCCATATCTTATGAGGTATTAACAAAATTCTTTTTTCTTATTTCTTTATTCAATTTGCTCAATATTTTATTGATGTAAAAAATTTTATTTTTTCTTATAAAATCCCGGTAAATATTTTCTTAATGGGATTTATTCTAAATTATTGATCTTCATTTACTAACACAATATTTTTATGGTCTTCTTTCAGATTTTTGAGTCTGTTTACTCATGTTTGAATCTGCTCAGCATGACGAACTGAAAACCATCTGGAATCCCAAAGCCTGTGTGTGAAATTACTGTTGCCGCCCAGTGAATTTCCTTTGAAATCTCACGACAATCTTGGATCAATGGCGGTGTCCATATATCAGACAGCTTTTTACTGTTTTCTAACTGTCTCTATTCTGTAATTGTGCCAGTAATATTGGTACATGGCTGTGGGTAATATCTTTAACAGCGGTTAGCAGCCATAATTGCTGGTGCTGCTTATGCAGTTGTTGTAGCTTCTGCAAGTCTTGTTGCTGTTGTGGCTGCTTCAGTTCCTGCTGGTAGCGTAAGCAAAATTCACCATAGCGGGTATCGGGCTGCTGATGTAGCCACTGTCGCAGCTGGCTGGAAGGTGCAACGGTTTTTAGCCATAAAACATTGTTCATTCTGGTTTTGCTGATACCACGCGGCCACAGGCGGTCAATCAATACAGCTGGCTGTTGTTGCTGATAGGTGTAAACCCGCTCAATGTTATACATGGTTGCTGAAAGAGAAGCTAAATTTAATTAATAATAGATATAATAGCTTGTTTTGACAAGATGATGTGCTAGCTTTGATTAGAGTAAGATCTGAGTGTGCTCACTGCTCTTTTCAGACTGTTTTGCTGAATAAATGGATACTACTTTTTCAAAACAGAATAAAAAAGCAGCCGTTTACGGCTGCTTTTGCGTGTGACCAGTTTTTATTTCTGATTTTTGATTAATTCCTGCTCCAGTTCATTTTTACGCATTAGGCCGGAAATGGTTTTGCCGTTCGGAAATACCATGGTGGGGGTACCATCAAAACCAAATTTATTGCCTAATTTCATGGTGTCTTCTACGGGGTTACTGCAATTGGCTACGCTGGCTGGTTCCTTGCCATGACGCATCCATTCTGTCCAGGCGGTGGTGCGTTCTTTCTGACACCATATTTGTACTGCTTTTTTCTGTGCGCCTGGATGTAGATCGGGTACCGGCATGAGGAATGTATAAACTGTGAGGTTATCAATCTGGGCGATTTCTTCTTCCAGTTTTTTACAGAAAGGGCAATCTGGGTCGGAGAATACTGCCATTACCCGTGTGCCGTTGCCACGTACTTCTTTGATTGCTTTATCCAGTGGTAACTGGTCAAAATCTATTTTTGATAAATCACTCATACGTTGCTCCGTCAGATTCTGATGGTGTTTGAGATCAATCAGATTACCCAGCATGATGTAATCGGCATTTTCATCAGTATAGATAATCTGATTACCGGTGATTACCACTTCATATATACCTTTAAATGGAGTGGTATAGATACTCTGAACGTTTAACTCTGAGCTTTTAAATGCTTTTTGCATGTTTTTGGACAGATTATCGCTAATTTTTTTATTGGTTGCGTCATCTACTGCCGCACCAACTGCAGCAGCTTTATTGGCTGATGCTGAGTCACTGATACCGGATTTGGCACTGGCGGTTTTGTCTATATTATGAACGGGAGTACCGTCGCAAGAAGCGAGGACAGGTATGGCCAGTAAAGGAACAAGCCATTGCCATAAGCGGATTTTGTTTATCATAAATGTCTGAGAATGAGTTAATAAGGGGTTATTGATAATCTGTGGCCATTATGCCCAGCCTGAGAAGTATGTGTCAGTATGAGCGTGAAAAATGCTGCTATTTTGTTGCTAAAACAGGCTTAAATCATACGGCAAGTAAATCTGTTTGGCTGCTAGAAAAATGATTCTGAGTTTAGGGTTTTCTGCATTTTTCACTGGTTCTGACTGATTGTGAGTATAAAACAATCCTGACCGTGTTGTAATACTGTTTTGAGGCTAAAACGTATGGCGCGGCTTCTTGCTTCATGCCACAATACTCTTTCGTTAATCAATGTGAACCATTGCCATGAATCCGATTTTGGCTTTCGATATTGAAACCGTGCCTGATGTGGCCGGTATCCGGGTACTTCATCATTTGCCGGCGGAAGTAAGTGATGCCGATGTGGTGGAGTTTGCTTTGCAGCAGCGAAGGGCAAAAACTGGCGGTAATGATTTTATGCAGCTGCATTTGCAGCAGGTAGTAGCCATTTCATGCTGTATGCGCTGGGGGGCAGAAAAAATTCATGTTGGTAGTATTGGCACGCCAGAAGATAGTGAAGAAACGCTGATTGCACGTTTTTTTGAGTTGATTGAAACACATACGCCGCAATTGGTGAGTTGGAATGGTGGTGGATTTGATTTACCGGTGTTGCATTATCGTGCGCTAATTTATGGTATCAGTGCCGCCCGTTACTGGGATATGGGGGAAGGGGATTTTGGTGACAGCCGAGATTTCAAATGGAACAACTATATCAGCCGCTATCATGCACGTCATTGTGATTTGATGGATTTGCTTTCTCTCTATCAAGCGCGAGCCTGTGTTCCGTTGGATGATATGGCTAAGCTGTGTGGTTTTCCAGGTAAGCTGGGGATGGATGGTAGTAAGGTCTGGGCTGCATATCAGCAGGGAGAATTAACCCAGATTCGGCAGTACTGTGAGACAGATGCCGCTAATACTTATTTAATGTATCTGCGTTTTAATCTGTTGCGTGGTTTTCTGAATGCCGATGAATACGAACAGGAAATCCGTGGTCTGAAGGTTTACCTGAAAGGATTGCAGGCGCCGCACTGGCAGGAATTTCTGGATGCATGGGGACGGCCACTCTGATGATGAAAGCTGATAAGCCGGACACGGTAATGATGTTGTGGATAGAATGATTGCTGAGATAAGTATGCATAAGCTGGTGCTGATTGGGGTAGGGCTGATAGGTGGTTCGCTGGCACTGGATTTAAAACGGGCGGCACGGGTGGAAGAGGTGGTTGGCATTGATATTGATGCTGACAATCTGACGCGGGCTTTAGAGCGACGTGTAATTGATTGTGCCTACGAATGCATTAATGCAGAAAGTATGGCTGATGCCGATATGGTGCTCATCGCTACGCCAGTTAATACTTTGCCGATTATCTGTCGCCAGCTTGCGCCATTTTTGCCAGATAGATGTATTGTCACTGATGTGGGCAGTACTAAGCAGCTGGCTTTGCAGGCTTTTGCTGCTGAGTTGCCACAGCATTATGAGCGCTGTGTGGCGGCACATCCGATTGCTGGTTCCGACCGTCATGGGGCGCTGGCGGCACAGTTTGGCTTGTTTGCTGCAAAAAAATGTATTATCTGTGCTCATGAGCAGCAGGATAAAACGGCTTTGCAGGCTGTGGAAGCAATGTGGCAAGCGGTGCAGGCGCAAATTTATCATCTGGATGCAGCCAGACATGATGCGATTTTTGCTGCTGTAAGCCATTTGCCGCATATGCTGGCTTATGCCTATGTGCATCAGCTGGCGGAAGCAGCTAATGCGGATGAGCTGTTACAATTTGCTGGTAGCGGTTTTCGGGATTTCACTCGAATTGCTGCCAGTCATCCGCAGATATGGACGGATATTTGTTTGGCGAACCGACAGGTGCTGGCTGGTCTGCTTGAGAAACAACAGCAGGAGCTGGCATATTTGAAGCAATGCCTGCAAGATGGTGATGCGCAGAAGCTCACGGCTTTTTTTGCAAAGGCTCAGAAAATCCGTGAAAGCTGGCAAAATGAGCAAATTCAGGCTACAGCAGGTGTGCCGGCAGGCAGATAATACCTTGGTATGGCTAAGTGATAGTAAGATAAAGTCTTTTTTGATATTTTTTCAGCACAAGTTAGATGCAGTTAATGAATTTTGCGGTATTTTTAATTAAAATAACCTTATTTTGTCGAATTAATACAAAATATGACTTGCTATGCAGGCGTAGTTGAGGCATAATTCGCTTCGTTAAATCAGCTCCTAGTTGGTTTAACAGTTTCTCCTCTATTTCTCCTTTGTAGACTTGGCGCACACTTAACCGTGTGCGCATTTTTTTATCTGTTTTTTATTATGCTAACGGAATTTTTATAAGTCATATTCGACTCGCCTCTTAGCTGTATTTTGTTTGTTACTAAAGAGGTGCATTCTGGATATTTGGTTTTAAATAGCGAAGTGTTGTCGGAAAGCCAGAAAAATATACGCCTAAGCTTTTGTTGGTATATGAATGCTGTTAGGATAGTTGTTTTATATTTAGACTCAGGGGAAGATTATGTCTGGTGAAAGTAATTTGCATGTTTTGCTCCAATCGGCAGCGCCGCAGCATAATGCGGGCAAATATGTGTTCTGTACCGTAAAGCAGCCGGTGGCTGAATTGCTGTCTGCTGCTGTGGCTACTGTGCAGGAAAGTGAGGGAACTACGCTGATTCTGCCTCAGGCTGTGGCTGATGAGCATCAGCTAAGCTATGACTATGTTGCCGGCTGGATTACCTTGAAGGTGCATTCATCTCTGTCTGCTGTAGGACTTACCGCCGCTTTTTCTCGCGCTCTGGCACAGCAGAATATCAGCTGTAATGTTGTGGCCGGCTATTATCATGATCATATTTTTGTTGCAGAAACTGATGTAGCACCGGCTTTGGATATTCTCAATCATTTGGACAAAGCATAATAATAATATATGACCGGCTTAAATCATGATTTTGCGTTGGCAAAAATCATGATTTGACTATATTTCGATTTTGTTAATTTGTTAACATAGGTCGGGTTTATCAATATTTTTAGTTGCTTGAAAATAGTTATATAGATTGCTTAATTTCATTCTCAATTTCAAGGCTTTGTCTCGGCCTTAGTACAATTTCATTCTGATTTACATACTATTTGATAAAAATTAGGTCTGCTATGTGCTGAAGCTTCTAAATCTATATGTTCGATATTTGAAAGCATGTTTTACCAGCAAAAATAAAGTAGTGTGCAGTGTGATGGAGATGTTCTGAATATTTAAAAAAAGTATTGCTGCGAATGGTTGTTACTGGCTTGAGGATGAAAAAACAGGGCGGAAAATTTAATTTCCGCCCTGTTTTCTGAAGATATTAATTAAAGATTATTCGGAAAATCGGCTGGCAGTTCGCTGGCAGGACAGTTAATGATGCTTTCATCATTTTCACCACAATCACGGATGAAGGTAATGGTGGCAAATTCATCAATTACTTCCGTAGGATAGGCCGGACCAGCTTCTCGGTAAGCTTCCATTTGTGGAATATGCTCATTCTGGAAGCAAACGGTTTTTTCCGGATTGTTGATTATCCAACGTGGGAAAAAGATGGTGCCGTGGAAGATTTTGTCGGCCAGGTTGACGCTCAGGCTGACGTCGGTACCGGTTGGTTCGGTCCATGAGATTTTGTATACATTTTCAGCCAGCCGTACTAGATAGACTTTTTGACTTTTTACCCAACGATTGCCCACTATGCCACTGTGAATGCGGTAATCGATTGTGGTGGCATTTTTCACGTATATTTCGTAGTTCCAACCATTATCATAGGTGTAAACCAAATGTTTTCCTAGAATATTGCTCAGATCGTTTTTATCAAATACAGACATTTTTTTCCTTTCAATTAAAAGATATTTTGATTAAATGGATAAGTGAAGTTTAAACAGGTATGGACCAGATGAATAACGTTATTTTTGAGATAAAATGTTCTAAAATTTCGATTGATTCGCGATGAAAACAACACTGGAACAATGGCAGCTTTTACAGGCTGTGGTGAGCTATGGCAGTTTTGCCCGTGCTGCGGAAGCCTTTAACCGTAGCCAGTCTTCCCTGAGCTACCAGTTGACGTTAATGCAGGAACGGCTGGGTGTAACGTTGCTGACTATTGTTGGCCGCAAGGCAGAGCTGACAGCGTCTGGTCAGCAGCTACTGGCACAGGCCTTGCCTCTGTTGCAGGGGTTTGAGAAGCTGGAAAACCGTTCCCGTGCGCTGCAACGCGGTGAGCGGGCACGGCTAGATTTGGTGGTGGACAGTATTTTTCCTAAAACGCGTCTGTTTACAGTTTTACGCCGTTTTCAACAGGTTTATCCCTCTACCCAAATTCATCTGACTGAAGTGCTACGAAGTGAAAGCTGTGCTGTGCTTCAACAGCAACAGGCGGATGTCTACATCATCACGCCGAGCGCAGAAATGATACGTCAGGGAAAGTTATTGCTGGAGGTGAACTTTGTAGCTGTGGCGCAGCGTGAGCATCCGCTGCTGACTTTGCCGGCACCACTGGGTCAGGATGTGCTGGTTCGCTATCCGTTGATTGAGATTGTTAGCCGCGAACAGCAGCAGCTACCCTACCGGCAAGTAAGTGCAGCAGAAAACTGGACGTTCACCACAATTGAAACGGCTATTGAGGCTGTAACTCAGGGTGTAGGCTATGGCTGGCTGCCGGAAGAGCGGATTCAGGCGCAGTTGGCCAGTGGGGAATTACAGGTTTTACCATTAAAATATGGTGTGCGGCGTGCTACGCCGGTATATTTGTTTTTGAATCAGGATGAGGCTCAGCTGGACAATGAAACAGCGTTATTGGTCAGGCTGATTCAGGATAAAGTATGAAAGAAGGCTGATTATTCAGTCTTAGAATAGCTAGTGCTATGATTTTATTCTAGGTGTAGTAGTTGTTCTTCTTTTACTTCTTCCATTACCACATAACTGCGGCTTTCGGCTGCCGCAGGTAGCTGGAGCAATATATTGCCCAGCATATTGCGGTAGGCGTGCATATTGGGCAATCTCACTTTAATTAGGTAATCGTATTCGCCAGATATGAGATGGCATTCCAGTACTTGCGGAATGGTCAAAACTTCTCGTCGGAAATCCTCGAAGATGTTGCCGGATTTAGAACGCAGTTTGATTTCGACAAATACCAGCAGGCTTTGATTCAGGGCACGTGGATTCAGACGAGCGTGATAGCCGGTAATGATGTTTTCACGCTCCAGCCGCCGTACTCGTTCGGTAACCGGTGTGGTAGACAATCCTACTTTATCGGCCAGTTCGGTCATGGTGGTGCGGGCATTTTTTTGGAGTAAGGACAAAATCTTCATGTCCACTTTATCAATCTGGTGCATGATTAATTTGTAGTTTGAATGTGATAAATTATTAAAATACACCTTTTTTTGGTAAAAATAAAGTGAAATTCACTATCATTCTTTGTTTAAACTAGGAGAAGTTACTAAACAGTTTATTTTCAGGATTCTGCCATTAAACAGCCGCGATATTCCGGTTTGATTTTCAGGGAGCTAATGTAATGAAAGTTCTGATTATGGGGGCAGGTATTGTTGGGGTAAGCACTGCCTGGTATTTAGCCAAGGCCGGTCATGAAGTAACAGTGCTGGAGCGAGCTGATCAAGCAGCAATGGAAACCAGTTTTGCTAATGCCGGCCAGTTATCCTATGGCTATACCACGCCGTGGGCTGCACCAAGTATACCAGCCAAAATAAGTAAGTGGTTGTTTAAAGAACATTCCCCGCTGCTAATCAGGCCTGATGGCAGTCTGTTTCAGCTACGCTGGCTGTGGCAGATGTATCGCAATTGCAATGCGCAAAGCTATGCGACCAATAAAGAACGTATGGTTCGTATTTCAGAATATAGCCGAGAAATGTTGCGGCAGCTTGAAGCTGAGGAGAATATTCAGTACGAAGGATGCCGGCAGGGTACGTTGCAGATTTTCCGTACCGAAAAAGAAGTGATTGACTCGCGCTCGGATATTGCTGTTTTACAGGATTTTGGTGTGCCGTTGCAGATACTAAACAGCGTGACGGAATGTACGCAGTATGAACCGGCATTGGCTCATATGGCCGGCAGGTTAGCTGGTGCTCTATATTTGCCTCAAGATGGTACTGGAGACTGCCATTTATTCACCACCCGTCTGGCTGAGAAATGTGAGGCGCTGGGGGTAAAATTTCTGTATCGGCATGCGATTACTGATATCCGGCAGGATAAGTGTTCGATTAAAGGGGTAGAGGCAAATGGTCAGTGGTTTAATGCGGACCATTATGTTTGTGCTTTGGGAAGTTTCAGCCGCAGTATGATGCGTAAACTGGGAATAAATTTGCCTGTCTATCCGGTAAAAGGTTATTCACTGACAATTCCCATCATTGATAAGGATAAAGCTCCCGTTTCTACGGTGATTGATGAAACCTATAAGGTGGCTGTGACACGTTTTGATGAACGCATCCGTGCTGGTGGAATGGCTGAATTATCGGGTTATCGTATTCATTTAAATCCGGCTCGCAAGGTGGTGTTAGATTTAGTGGTGAATGATCTGTTTCCTGGCAGTTGCCATACATCGGAAGCTTTTTTCTGGAGCGGCCTGCGGCCGATGACGCCGGATAGTACGCCGATTATCGGTGCCAGCAGGTTTGTGAATCTGTCGCTGAATACTGGCCACGGTACGCTGGGTTGGACGATGGGGCTGGGTTCGGGAAAAGTTTTGGCAGATATCATTAGCGGAGTGAAGCCGGAAATTGAAACTGGTGATTTGTCGTTAGCTCGATATGTGTAGATATGTCAGATAGTTCGGTCTGGTGTTAAAGTCTGTGGCATACACAGGATGTAAAAAGTTTTATCATTACGGTTAATATATTATTAATCTGACAGGCGCCAATTTTCCGGCCGGAAAATGTAGGTTATCCTGTTGAAAAGGTTTGTATATGGCTGACGATAAAATTTTGTTGCTGGAAGTTGCGCCTGTTGGCAGGATTATCGAATTCAATCCTCAGACGGGAGCACACCAGATTCTGGCTGATGATCTGCATGATTTTCCAGATGGAATTGCTGTTGATATCCACCATCAAAGATTGTTTTATTCTAGTATGGGTCGAATAAAAGAACCGGATTCTCTGGAGTTTTTTCAGGCCGATGGAATGATTGCTGAAGTTTCGCTCGACGGACAGCAGCGGCATGAGCTGGTTGGACATGGTTTGTTTGTTACCGGCAAGCAACTGGTGTTTGATGAAGATGAGGGTCAGCTTTACTGGTGTGACCGTGAGGGAATGCGTGTCTGCCGCTATGATTTGCAAAGCGGAAAAACGGATGTACTGGTACAAACTGGGTTATATCCGCGAGATGCGCATGACTATGCGCGCCATTGTGTGGGCATTGCATTGGATAAGCAGCATAATTATTTTTACTGGACACAGAAAGGGCGGCCGAAAGGCGGAGAAGGTCGTATCCTGCGAGCCCATCTGCAGACGGAAGCTGAATTTGATGCTGCGACCCGCAGCGATATTGTGACGGTACTGGATAATCTGCCCGAACCTATTGATCTGGAAATAGACCATGTCAACCAGATGCTGTACTGGACGGACAGAGGTCTCGATGCTGCTGGAGGAAACAGCCTGAATTGTGCAGCTATCTGCGCAGACGGTCTGAGAGACCATCAGGTATTGGCTACCGGTTTACAGGAAGGAATCGGACTGGCTGCGGATTTTGTCCATTCGCTAATCTATATTACGGATTTGGGTGGTAATCTGTGGCGTTATGATATACAGCAGCGCGGGCCTTTGTGTAAACTGGCACAGTTTGGTCCGCTTACCGGCATTGCTTTACTGAAACAATAATATGACAGACATCAATACAGGGGATCAATAATGCGTCCGTTAGTTGCGCATATTCGTTTAAATCATTTGCGTGATAATTTTCTGGCTCTGAAACAGATGCATGGCGGCGGCAGAATGCTGGCTGTGGTGAAGGCCAATGCCTATGGCCATGGGGCGGTACGTTGTGCACAGGCGCTGGCTGATGTGGCCGATGGTTTTGCAGTAGCTTGCATCAACGAGGCGGTAGAGTTGCGTAAAGCGGGTATAGAAATACCTATTGTTATGCTGGAAGGTGTTTTTGCGCAGGAAGAATATGCACTGGTTGATCAATATCGATTGTGGCCGGTAGTGGGTAATTTATGGCAGCTGGAATCATTGTTGGCGTACAACTGGCAAAAACCGGTAACGGTATGGCTGAAAATGGATTCGGGCATGCATCGTACTGGTTTTTTTCCGCATGATTATGCACCGGCCTATCAGGCACTGGCTCAAAGTGATAAGGTAGCTGAAGTGGTTAAAATGACTCATTTTGCCTGTGCTGATGAACCCATGAAAACCATGACTGCAGAACAAATTCACACGTTCGAGATGGTATGTGCCGATTTGCCTGGAGATGTCAGTTTGGCCAATTCTGCCGCGATAATGGCGTATCCGCAAACCCAGTGCGGCTGGGGACGTGCTGGTTTGGCGCTGTACGGAATTTCGCCGATGGGTGGAACTGACAGCCGCTTTAAGCCGGTGATGCGGCTGGTAAGTAAAGTATTTGGTGAGCGTGTTTTGCAGATGGGAGAGCCAATCGGCTATGGTGCCAGCTTTGTGACTTCACGTTCAACCCGCGTCGGGTTGGTGGCTTGCGGCTATGCTGACGGTTATCCGCGTCGTGCGGCAACGGGTACACCTGTGGCCATAGATGGAGCACGTAGCTGTGTTTTGGGGCGAGTTTCTATGGATATGATGACAGTACAGCTGGATGACCACCGCCAGTCTCTTGGCAGCGAAGTTGAATTATGGGGCGATGTGGTGAATGTCAATGAGGTGGCTGCTGCTGCCGGCACTATTTCCTATGAGCTGCTGTGTAATGTTAAACGGGCGGAAATGGTATATGAATAAGATGCCATGGTTTGTCAATTTTTGGGTAAATGTTTGGCAAGACAGAAAATTTGGTTTATAAAGATGTAATATGTTTTCAGGCAGCTGTGCAAGCTGCCTGAAGTTATTTTTTATTGAGTTTATGATAATGGAAATAGAAACACTGAAACTGGCCAAGGCATTGATTGCACAGCCGTCTGTCACACCAGATGATCATGGCTGCCAGCCTCTGCTGATGAGCAGGCTCAGCGCACTTGGTTTTAACATTGAAACCATGCGTTTTGGAGAGACCGATAATTTTTATGCGCGATGGGGCAATCAGGGGCCGCTGATATGCTTTGCCGGGCACACCGATGTGGTACCGGCCGGTGATGAAAGCCGCTGGAACTCGCCTCCATTTACGCCGACAGAGCGTGAAGGCAAATTATTTGGCCGCGGAGCTGCTGATATGAAAAGCAGTGTCGCGGCTTTTGTTACTGCCTGCGAACGCTTACTGCTGCAACAGCCGGATTTGCCACTGCGTTTGGCTATGCTGATTACTTCAGATGAAGAGGGTGATGGACACGATGGCACCAAACGTGTGGTCGAAACCCTGAAACAGCGTGGTGAACTGATTGATTATTGCATTGTTGGTGAGCCTACTGCAGTAGATACACTGGGTGACATGATAAAAAACGGCCGGCGCGGCTCGTTATCCGGCACATTGCGGGTATACGGCCGGCAGGGACATGTGGCTTATCCGCATCTGGCCGCCAACCCTGTCCATTTAGCAGCGGCAGCACTGGCTGAACTCACTGCCATGCACTGGGATGATGGTAATACCTATTTTCCTCCTACCGGTTTTCAGATTTCCAATATACATGCCGGTACTGGTGCCACCAATGTTATTCCAGGCGAGCTTACTGTGCAGTTTAACTTCCGTTTTTCCACTGAATCCAGTGCCGAAAATCTACGTCAGCGTGTACACACTATCTTAGATAAGCATAATTTACACTATGATATAGACTGGACATTGTCCGGACAGCCTTTTCTAACGACTGCTGGTCGTTTAACCGACGTAGCTCAGAAAGCCATCAAGTCTGTTTGCGGTGTGGATGCCGAGCTTTCTACCACGGGCGGTACTTCTGATGGCCGTTTCATTAAAAACATAGCTCGGGAACTCATTGAGCTAGGGCCGGTTAATGCGACCATTCATCAGATTGATGAGTGCGTGGATATTACTGCGCTGGCACAATTATCGGCAATATATGAAAACATGCTTCAGCAGCTGGCTTGGCCTGATGCCTGCCTACATAAATAAGGAGAAAATAATGAGTACGGTGAACCAGAATCATTTTTTAAAACTGCTGGACTATACGCCAGCTGAAATTCAGAATCTGCTCGACCTAGCGGCGAGACTGAAAACCGAAAAGAAAATCGGTGTGGAACAACCCCGTCTAAGCGGTAAAAACATTGCTCTGATTTTTGAGAAAACTTCTACCCGTACCCGTTGTGCCTTTGAAGTGGCAGCACACGATCAGGGAGCACATGTAACTTATCTGGACAGTAGCGGCAGTCAGATTGGTCATAAGGAAAGCATTCGTGATACCGCACGTGTTCTCGGCCGCATGTATGATGCGATTGAATACCGAGGTTATGGTCAGGAGATTGTCGAGCAGCTGGCAGAATTTGCCGGTGTGCCGGTGATTAACGGATTAACCAATGAATTTCATCCGACACAGATGTTGGCTGATTTGCTGACTATGAAGGAAAACTGTAAAAAACCTCTAAACCAGATTGCTTATACCTATGTGGGTGATGCGCGTTACAACATGGGTAATTCTTTGCTGGTAGCCGGTGCCAAAATGGGAATGGATGTACGCATCGGCGCACCACGTGCTTTCTGGCCAAACGATGATTTAGTCAGTCAGTGTCGTAGCATAGCTGAGCAGACTGGAGCGCGGATAACTTTAACCGAAGATGCAGCCGCCGCAGTCGATCAAACCGATTTTATCCACACTGATGTCTGGGTATCGATGGGTGAGGCCAAAGAAGTGTGGCGGGAACGGATAGAGCAGCTAAAGTCTTATCGCGTAGATTCACAGTTACTGGCTGCTAGTCACAATCCCAATGTTAGATTCATGCACTGTTTGCCCGCTATTCACAATCGTGATACCGGCATAGGTCAGTGGCTCTTTGAAGAGTTTGCTCTGGATGGTGCTGAAGTGAGTGAGGATGTATTTGAAAGTAATGCATCTATCGTATTTGAGCAGGCAGAAAATCGTATGCACACCATCAAAGCTGTACTGGTGGCATTACTGAGTACCTGAAAGGTTTAGCCTGCTGTCAACGGAGAGAATGGTTATGAAAGCAACCTCCAATCAGTTATTAATCAATCCGCATCATTTGGCTTTTTTATTGTCAGTGATGGTGGCCATTATGCCATTTTCTACAGATATTTATTTGTCTTCTGTGCCGGAAATGGCTTCTTCTCTGCATGCACCTATCGATCAGATTGAACGCAGTTTGGCCAGCTTTATGTTTGGCGTGGCACTGGGACAACTATTTGGGGGAGCAATATCCGATATTAAAGGACGTAAGGTTATTGCCATGATTGGCCTGAGCGTTTATCTGCTTTCAGCCATTGCCATTGTATTCATTGATTCAGCAGATGAGCTGCTGTTTTGGCGCTGGATTCAGGCCATTGGTGGCGGCATGGCCACGGTTACTGTTGGCGCAACCGTGCGTGATTTTTTCCATGGTAATGAAGCTGCAAAAATGTTTGCCACCATTGGTATCATTACCCTTGCTGCTCCATTAGCTGCACCGATGCTGGGTACGGCGCTGGCGGCATTAGGTGGGTGGCGTGTTATTTTTATCTTTCTGTTGCTTTATGCTCTAATTGTGCTGCTATGCGTGTGGCGCTTTATGCCGCAGGTCAAAATGGATATTCAGCCGTTAGATAGTCAGGTATTTCATAAGATAAAACAGAATTTTTCAATGGTTTTCCATGAGCGCGAGGCATTGGGATTCATGTTTTTTCAGACTGCTGCGTTTGCGGCAATGTTTGTTTTTCTCACCGAATCGTCTTTCTTATACATGAATATCTATGGCCTGAGTCCGCATGAGTATTCATGGGCATTCGGTGCCAATGTGATTACCATGATGCTGTTTAATCGGATCACAGCTTACCGTCTGCGTACGACGCCGGCACGCAATATTCTGCTTAGTGGTGTGCTGCTACAACTAGGCTGTAATTTACTGCTGACCATCGTGGTGTGGAGCATGAACCGGCCACCATTTTTTCTGCTATTGGGTCTAATTATGTTTTCCATCGGTTCACAGGGTTTAATTGGTTCCAATACTCAGGCTTGTTTTATGAGCTATTTCCGTAAAATCGGTGGCAGTGCCAATGCCGTACTCGGAACCATGCAATTTTTGATCGCCGCTACTGTTGGCTGGCTGACTACCTTGCTGCATAATGGTTCGACTCATGTGATGCCCACCATGATGTTGATTTCTACTAGTTGCGGTGCCATTTTACTATGGGCTCTGTCGCGCACTGCGTGGCAGAAAAAGCACCGTTGATTATGGGCAGCCGCAGCAGGCTGCCTTTTTCATGTTTTTCTGAACAACAATTAAAACACTACTAATTATGTCTGATAACGATAAACTCAAACCACATCGCGATGCCATAGACCAGATAGACAGCGAAATTTTGCGCTTACTGAACAAGCGTGCCAGCCACGCACAGGCTATCGGTACTTTAAAAGGAGAAGGAATCGTCTATCGTCCTGAACGCGAAGCAATTGTTTTGCGCCGTATACAGGAACAGAATCCTGGGCCACTATCCAGTCAGGCGGTTGCCCGTTTACAACGAGCCATTATGAGTGAATGTTTGGCGCTGGAACGACCTTTGACCATTGCTTATCTTGGTCCGCAGGGTACCTTTACCCAGCAAGCAGCGATCAAACACTTTGGTCAGGCCGCGCAGACACAGCCATGCACTTCAATAGACGAAGGATTTCGTCTGGTAGAGGCGCAACAAGCCGATTATGTTGTCACGCCAATTGAAAATTCGACCGAAGGTTCCGTCGGGCGCAGCCTAGATTTGTTGGTAACCACACCATTAAAAGCTTGTGGTGAAGTTAATCTACGCATTCATCATCAATTATTGCGTATCATCGATTCCACAGAAAACATTACTAAAGTTTATGCGCATGCGCAGGCACTAGCACAGTGCCGAAGCTGGTTGGATAAAAATCTGCCCGAGCAAACAGCTCGCATTGCGGTTGCCAGTAATGCCGAAGCAGCACGGCTGGCTGCTGCTGACAGTAGCGCTGCCGCCATTGCTTCTCTAATGGCAGCAGACCATTACCAGTTGCGGATACTGGCTCAGAATATCGAAGACGAACCCAACAATACAACCCGTTTTCTCGTACTTGGGCGCAATGTCACCACTAGTAGTGGGCGCGATAAAACCTCATTGATTGTAGCTGCACCCAACAAAGCAGGTGCCGTACATGATTTGCTCCAGCCTTTTGCAGACCATCATGTATCCATGACCAAACTTGAAAGCCGCCCCAGTCGTGGTGGATTATGGGAATATGTTTTCTTTATTGATATTGAGGGCCATCAGCAAGATGCTGATGTAGCCGCCGCATTGACTGCCTTACAGCAACGTTCAGCATTCCTAAAAATAATCGGTTCTTATCCGCAGGCAGTAATATGAATGTAAAGCTAATAATTGATACTAACTGATAATATTCGCCTCTGACTTGGAGACAAAACAAGCATGAAAAATATCGTTGTCTATTGTGGTTCCAATCTGGGACAGAATAAAGCCTATTTCGATGCAGCCCAGCAACTGGGCAAAGAAATGGCACAACAAGGCTATCGTCTAGTTTACGGAGGTGGCAATATCGGTCTGATGGGTACCATCGCTTCATCTGTGCTTGACCATGGCGGAGAAGCCATAGGCGTAATTCCTAGCTTTTTGAAAAATCTTGAAGGCGCACATCCAGGACTAAGCGAACTGTATGAAACTTCTAATATGACAGAGCGCAAAAACAAAATGATAGAACTGGCTGATGCCTTCATTGCCATGCCCGGTGGTCTGGGTACCTATGAAGAATTATTTGAAGTCTTATCACAGGCACAGCTCAAGCTGCATCCGCATCCAGTAGGAATTCTGAATGTAGCCGGTTTTTTTGATCCATTGATTCAAATGTTGCAAAACACAGTTACCGCCGGTTTCATGCCGCCAGAAAACATGGATTTACTGTGTAAAGCCACAACACCTGCAGCGTTATTAGATCAGTTACGCCACTGGCAGCCGCGAGATGCGGTGAAATGGGTGACTCCGCAATGGGCGCAGCAGATAAGAGATACATTATGCTGACTTTGGCAGTACTGAATCACCTTATTCAGCAAAATGTTGAACTGAAAGCCAGCTGGCAGCAATACCAGCAACGGGTAGTAGCACTGGTGCTACCAATGCTGACACTCAAAGGCCGCATCGATGCTCAGGGTTTCTGGCAAGAAGACAGCGCCGAAGCTGAAACTATCATTACCATTGCTTCCACCGCTTTGACTAAAATGCTTATTGGCCAGCAACCGGGAGTTGGTGATATTGCAATTACTGGCGACCGTGCATTGGGCATGGCCATTCTGCCGTTGATACAGGCATTACAGTATGACTGGCGTGATGATTTGGCGCGGCTTTTTGGCGATGCCATCGGCGGGAAAGCAGCGCTTGAGCTGGAAAATCTATATCAGCAGGGACGTGACATCAGTCAGAGTATTGCCGCACAGATTGCTGACTATGCGCAGGAAAGCGATGCAGTGGTTGTGAGCAAAGTTCAGTTGCAGCAGTTTGCCGCACAGGTTGAAATGCTGCGCGACGATACAGCTCGCCTTGCAGCCCGCCTCAGCCTTTTGCAACAACAGAGGAAATAATACCCATTAAGCTGCCAGCGGTCATTACTGTTGCAGCAAAAAGGCTCTGGTATAATTTCAGTAGTTTTTAGTGAATTTCAACGATACAGCAAATCATGACACAACAACGCAAAATACTGGTTACCTCAGCTTTGCCGTACGCCAATGGCAACATACATCTGGGACATATGGTAGAACACATCCAGACCGATATCTGGGTACGTTTTCAAAAAGCACGTGGCCACGAATGTTATTACGTCTGCGCTGATGATACTCACGGCACTCCGGTAATGTTGGCGGCACAAAAGCAAGGCATCTCGCCAGAAGAAATGATTACCAGAGTACGGGAAGACCATCTGGCCGACTTTAGTGGTTTCGGCATTGGCTACGATAACTATTACAGCACCCATTCTCCAGAAAACGAAGCTTTATCACGCAGCATCTATCTGGCCTTAAAAGCCAATGGCAAAATTGAAAGCCGTACGATTGAACAACTATTCGATCCAGAAAAAAATCTTTTTCTGCCAGACCGCTTTGTAAAGGGCGAATGTCCAAAATGCCATGCACAAGATCAATATGGTGATAATTGTGAAGTCTGCGGCACGACTTATAGCCCAACTGAGCTAATTGAGCCGTATTCAGCGATTTCCGGTGCTACACCGGTACTGAAAGAATCAGAACACTTCTTCTTCAAACTTGGCGAGTGTGCTGATTATCTGAAGCAATGGACTGCCGGCAGTACTCAGCTGGCAGATGGCCGCATGCAATCTCACCTGCAGGCAGAAGCCCTGAATAAAATGAAAGAGTGGTTAGATGATGACAATCTGAGTGATTGGGACATCAGTCGGGATGCTCCTTATTTCGGCTTTGAAATTCCGGATGCACCGGGCAAATATTTTTATGTATGGCTGGATGCCCCAATTGGCTATATGGCCTCCTTTAAAAATCTGTGTACCCGTATTGGCGTTGATTTTGAGCAATGGTTCCAACCTAATACCGATACCGAAATGTATCATTTCATTGGCAAAGACATTCTCTATTTCCATGCACTATTCTGGCCGGCTACATTGAAATATGCCAATATGCGCGCACCAACCGGTGTGTTTGCTCATGGTTTTCTTACCGTTGACGGGCAGAAAATGTCTAAATCCCGTGGTACATTCATCACTGCACGTTCTTATCTAGAACAACGCTTGAATCCAGAATGGCTGCGTTATTATTTTGCAGCCAAACTCAACAGCAAAATTGAAGATCTGGATTTAAATCTGAATGATTTTATTGCCCGCGTGAACAGCGATTTAGTCGGCAAATATGTCAATATTGCCGCCCGCGCAGCTGGTTTCATCAGCAAGCGTTTTCAAGGTAAATTAACAGACGTCAGCACCAGCTCATTACTGCCGCAGTTGCAGGCACAGAGTGAAACCATTGCCGCCAGCTATGAAGCACGCGAATATGCACGCGCTCTGCGTGAAATCATGGCACTGGCTGATGTGGTGAATGAATATGTCGATGCCAACAAACCATGGGAACTGGCACGGCAGGAAGGGCAGGAAGCAAGGTTACAGCAGGTATGTAGCGAGCTGATTAATGCTTTTCGTATCCTGACAGTGTATCTGTCACCTGTATTACCGCAACTGGCCACTGAAGCGGCTGCCTTTCTTAATGTGGCTCCGTTAAAATGGTCTGATAGTATTTCTGTATTACCTGCCGGCCACAGCATTAATACCTATCAGCATCTCATGCAGCGTGTTGAACAAAAACAGATAGATGACCTAATTGCCGCCAATTGTCAGAATATCCAGCCGACAGCAGAGGTTCCGGCAGCCTCGTATGAACCAGTGGCTGCCACCGCTTCATTTGACGACTTTATGAAAATTGATATGCGCGTCGCCAAAGTAATGAGCTGTGAAAAAGTGGAAGGTAGCAGCAAATTACTGAGATTTCAGGTAGACCTTGGTTTTGAACAACGCACCATCTTTTCTGGTATCGCGGCCAGCTATCCAGAGCCGGAAAAACTGGTCGGCCGCATGGTTATTGTGGTGGCCAATTTCGCAGCTCGTAAAATGGCCAAATTCGGTATGTCAGAAGGCATGATTACTTCTGCCGCCGGAAATGGCAAATTGTTTTTACTGGATGTGGATAGTGGTGCCAGACCCGGTATGAAAGTCGGTTGATTTAAGCTATAAAAAAAGACCCGTTTAATTTAACGGGTCTTTTTTTTATTGGATGTATTAGTATAAGTGACGAAATACTTATTCCATCACTTATTACCTACTATTGTCTGACATGAGCTGTGATGCTCCGAAAGAGCTATTTGTTCAATACCTCATGTAGGCGTTCTGAATCCAAACTTTTTTCCCAGCGAGCCACCACAATCGTGGCACAGGCGTTTCCTACTAGATTAGTTAGGGCGCGGCATTCAGACATAAAGCGGTCAATACCTAGAATAAGCGCCATGCCTTCTACCGGTACAGATGGTACAACAGATAATGTAGCAGCTAGTGTAATAAAGCCAGCGCCAGTCACACCCGCTGCGCCTTTAGAGCTGAGCATGGCTACAAGCAGCAGCAGAACCTGCTGTTCCAGAGTAAGATCAATATTACATGCCTGTGCAATAAACAGCGCAGCCATTGTCATGTAAATATTAGTACCATCTAGATTAAAGGAATAGCCCGTTGGTACCACCAGCCCCACAATTGATTTCTGACAGCCGGCTTTTTCCATTTTCTGCATCAGTGTAGGTAAAGCCGCTTCGGAAGAGCTAGTACCCAGTACCAGCAGCAGTTCTTCTTTAATGTATTTCACGAGTTTGATAATCGAAAAACCGTTGTAACGTGCTACTGCACCCAACACAATCAGAATAAACAATACCGAAGAAATATAGAAAGTCAGAATCAAATAGAGCAGATTACCAATCGAACTAATACCGTATTTACCGATAGTAAACGCCATGGCACCAAACGCACCTATTGGAGCCGCACGCATCAGAATAGACACCATTTTGAAAACCGGAGCCGATAAATCCTGAAAGATATTAATCAGCGGACGGGCTTTTTCACCAATCAATGCCAGTGAAATACCAAACAGAATGGCAATAAACAGAGTTTGCAAAATATTGCCATTAGTAAGCGGACTCATCGCTGTAGTTGGAATGATGTCCATCAGAAAACCAGTCAGGCTGGATTCATGTGATTTCTGTACATATTCATGTACTTTTGCACTTTGTAAAGAACTCGGGTCAATATTCAGACCATGACCTGGCTGAGCAATATTGGCCACAATCAAACCGATAGCCAGAGCCAGCGTAGAAAAGGTCAGAAAATAAACCATGGCTTTGCCGGCCACTCGTCCCATGGTTTTCATATTGGTCATCTCAGCGATGCCGGTTACCACAGTAAGGAAAATAACCGGTGAGATGATCATTTTAACTAACTTGATAAAAGCATCTCCCAACGGCTTCATGCTTTCGCCAACACTGGGGAAAAAATTGCCAAGTAAAATACCAATAATAATGGCAATTATTACCTGTACATAAAGAACCTGATACCACCGCTGTTTTTTCGGTGGCGGATTCATTTCCTCAATTTCGAGTGGTAACATACTGATCTTTCGATGGTTTGTGTTTAAAAACTACAGAGTATAGAATTTATTATGAGCCATAAGAGACATAATTTGTTGATTATAAAGCCAACATAACTTAACAGAAAAGCATTATTAATTACTAAATGACAGTTATATGCTACTCAAGTAGAATGGATGATAAATAATAATATAAAAACAATATGTTAAAAAAAATTATTACCATACAGCATAATATAATTTACTTTGGTATAGATAGAAGGATTAATTATTTACAATAAAAGTACAATGGCATATATTGCAGTGTATATAAAAAACCGTCCGTACACTGGTACAGACGGTTTTAGAAATCTGGTCGGAGTGAAAGGATTCGAACCTTCGACCCCCTCGTCCCGAACGAGGTGCGCTACCGGGCTGCGCTACACTCCGAAATAAGTTGTGCATTATAGGCAGCCATATGTACCTTGACAAGGGTAGTGAAGAAATAATTTGATAAAAAATGTCTATCAGCTATCAGCCCGCATACAACACAAACAAACAGGGTCTTTTTTTCAGCACTGGCAAGGTTTTCATGCTGCGCCACTTAGCAATATTCTGACTAATAATAGTTTGAGTAGGCAGCGTTAAATCCGCGGCAATACACAGACGAGTTTGAGGATGCAGGCTGGCAATAGCATCAGCAAGCAAAGCATCGTTACGGTAAGGCGTTTCAATAAAAAGCTGAGTTTCATTTTCCTGCCGTGAACGGTTTTCCAAAACGCGCAACCGTTCAATCCGCGCATTTTTTTCAGCCGGCAGATAACCTTTAAATGCAAAACACTGACCATTTGCTCCTGAAGCCATCAGTGCCAGCATAATACTGGAAGGGCCTACTAGCGGTATGACCGTAAAACCAGCCTGATGAGCCAGTGCAACCAGTTGTGCGCCCGGATCGGCCACAGCTGGACAGCCGGCTTCACTCAGTAAGCCCATACTACGCCCGGCCTGTAAAGGCTCTAATAAAACAGCAATATCGCGTTCCAGAGTATGTTCATTTAAAGTACGCAGATTCAGCTCCCGAATCGGCGTATGTACACCAAACGCTTTTAAATGCGCCCGTGCAGTTTTTTCTGCTTCAACCACAAAATCAGTCAAATCAACAATATATTCCCGTTCATGTGCCAGCAGGCAAGGCGTATCTGCTGTACCCAATGGTGTAGGAATCAGATAAAGCACCGGATTACTCATAGAACATTAATACCTTCTGCCAGCAAAAAATCCACCAGACGAAAAATTGGTAAACCAATCAATGCATTTGGGTCAATGGTGTCAATCTGTTTAATCAACAGTGCTCCCAGTCCTTCGCTTTTTGCCGCTCCTGCACAGTACACTGCATCTGCTTCAAGTGTTAAATAATGATTAATTTGTGTATCAGTCAGAGCGCGCATTTGCACGCGAGTTTCATCAATATGCTGATGCTGACGCTTTTCAGCTACATTCAGCAGAGTTAGTGCACTATAAAATATCACTTCCTGACCACTTAAATATTTCAGCATCTGTTGTGCTTTTGCCACGGTCAGAGGTTTGCCTAATTGCTGTTCACGGCACCAAGCTACCTGATCGCAGCCGATAATCAGTGCTTCCGGATAAAGCTCAGCCAGTGACTGTGCTTTACCTCCGGCCAGACGCAATGCAGTCTGTGGTGCGGTTTCTGCCGCAAGTGGTGTTTCTTCAAAATCAGGTTTAACCGCTTCAAAAGGGATATGCAACTGCCTAAGCTGCTGCTGACGAAAACGTGAACTAGAAGCCAGAATCAGCTTTTTCTCATTCGGCATAAGTGCGAACTCATTGACATGATAAAGCTTAAATTATATCATCCGCCGTTTATGTTAGACCCTATTTTGATTGATACGGCGACGTTCACTCGTGAACAGCAACAACTCAGCGGTCAATTGCAGCTTCAAGCACTGGATCGGCGGGTCTGGTCACATGAACTTTTAGCACAACGCGATGGCGTTATCCAGTATAAAGTCAGCGGAGGTATTGACCGTTGGCAGCGTCCTTTTATCGATATCAGTATAGAAGGTGAACTAAAACTGGTGTGTCAGCGCTGTTTACAGGCTGTTTCCTGGACGCTGAATGACCAGTCGCGTGTGGTGCTCTTTGCCAGCGAACAGCTATTGGACGAGGCCATGGCCGCTGATGAAACACTCGAAGGCATGGTATGGAGTGCAGAATATAATCTGACTGCGCTTCTGGAAGACCAGATTTTAATGGCCATTCCGGTAGCTCCGCGACATGAAGACTGTGATCACACTCTGGCAACCAAAACCAATCAAGACGCTGGCAATCCATTTGCCAAACTGGCAGGACTGAAAAGCGGCCACTAACGAATTTACCTAATTTTCCAGGAGCTTTAACATGGCAGTACAACAGAACAAAAAATCACCTTCAAAACGTGGTATGCACCGTTCCCATGACGGACTGACCGCTGTACAGGTGTCTACTGACACCGCTACCGGCGAAGTACATCTGCGTCACCACATTTCCCCGAATGGTATGTACCGTGGACGCAAGGTAATTAAAGCCAAAGGTGAATAACTCACATCTGTGATTATTCAGAGCGTATGAAAGCCAGACATTGCTTGTGCAATCACTGGCTTTTTTGTATCCATAATTAGCAGGATATATTTTCCAGCTAAAATAATACTTTCACTTTACCAGCAGCCATCAGCGGCCTGCTGTATATTGACTCGAGTTTCCCATGAAAAAAATCTGGTATAACTACGAAGACATACATCGTGCCATCAAGCAATTGGCCGAAAAAATTCAGAAATCAGGACAATCATTCGATGCAATGATTGCTATTGGCGGCGGTGGATTCATTCCGGCACGTATCTTACGTAGCTTTCTGAATATTCCTGTTTATACCGTTACATTGTCTTATTACGATATCAATGACCGTCCAACTGACTGTCCGCAGAAAATTCAATGGACAAATGGCTTTGACGAGAAAATGAAAGACAAGAAACTGCTGATTGTTGACGAAGTGGACGACAGTCGAGCCACGCTCGAATACTGTGTTCGTGAATTACAGCATGAAGGATTTCAGCAGCTTGGTGTAGCCGTGCTGCATGAAAAACGCAAACCCAAAAAAGGGGTGTTGCCAGCAGATTTACCTTTTTACAGTGCCATTCAGGTTGATGACTGGTGGATTAACTATCCATGGGATGCCCTTGATATTGATGAGCATTATGAAAATGTAGCTGCGCAGACAACTCCTGAGGCATAGGTTATGACCTTAAAAACCATCGCAGTAGATGCAATGGGTGGTGACTTCGGATTGGATGTGACCATTCCTGGAGCGCTGACATTTTTACAGCAGCAGACTGATGCAGCACTGATTCTGGTCGGAGATGAAACCAAAATCAGAAATGCTTTGATCAAAGCCAATGCTTCACTGGAGCGGATTACAATCTGTCCGGCCAGTGAAGTCGTCGGTATGGATGAAGAGCCAACTTCAGCACTTAAAAATAAAAAAGATTCTTCCATGCGTGTGGCCATAAACCAGATTAAAGAAGGGCAGGCACAGGCTGCTGTGTCAGCCGGTAATACCGGCGCTCTGATGGCAACTGCGCGCTTTGTACTGAAAACCATTGCCGGTATTGACCGGCCGGCAATAGCTAAGTTTTTACCTGGCCGCAATAACCACATGACACTGGTACTGGATCTGGGTGCCAACGTTGATTGTAGCAGTGCTCAGCTTTTACAGTTTGCCATTGTAGGTAGCCAGCAAGTAGCCGCCCTTTCGCCTGAAAACACTCGACCGCGGGTGGGATTGCTCAATGTGGGTACAGAAGATATCAAGGGTAATGCCACGGTAAAGGAAACGCACCAGCTAATACAGCGCAGCGATTTGAATTTTGTTGGCAATGTAGAAGGCAACGCTATTTTTACATCTGAGGTGGATGTGCTGGTTGTCGATGGCTTTACCGGCAATGCCATGCTTAAAAGCATTGAAGGTGCGGTTAAATTTGTTGGTACAGTCGTTAAGGAAGAATTCACTCGGAGCATATACAACAAATTGGCTGCGTTGATTGCTTTACCTACCCTCAAAGGATTTAAACGCCGCCTCGACCCGCGCCGCTTTAACGGTGCTATTTTTCTGGGTCTGCGTGGCGTGGTGATCAAAAGCCATGGTGGTACCGATGCTATTGGTTTCTGTTTTGCCTTGCAGGAAGCTTACAAAGCCATTAAAGCAGATTCAATCACCAAAATTCAGGCTGGTGTGGCGCAGCAGCTGGCTGCACTGGAAGAATAATCACTCTGTGACAAAGGCAGACAAGTTAAATGACTTTGTTTAAAATGTGGCCTTTGTTGTAAATAAAGACTATGCCATGCTAAATGCTCATATTCTGGGTACAGGCAGTTATCTGCCTGCACGCCGGCTGACTAATGATGACCTGAGCAAAATCGTCGATACTTCTGATGAATGGATTGCTACCCGAACAGGAATTAAAGCGCGCCATATTGCCGCAGAAAATGAACAGACCAGTGATTTGGCCGTTGCTGCAGCCAAAGCAGCGTTGGCCGATGCAGCCATAAGTGCAAAAGACATTGATCTGATTATCGTGGCTACTTCTACACCGGATATGACATTTCCGGCTACCGCTTGTATCGTACAAAACAAACTTGGTATTGCCGGCTGTCCGGCATTTGATGTTCAGGCAGTTTGTGCCGGATTCATGTATGCCATGGCTACAGCCAACGCTTATATCAGAAGTGGAATGGCGAAGCGCGCACTGGTAATCGGAGCCGAAACATTTAGCCGGCTGCTGGACTGGAATGACCGGCGCACTTGTGTTCTGTTTGGTGACGGTGCCGGTGCAGTGATTCTTGGTGCTTCCGAACAGGAAGGTGGTATCATTAGTACCAAATTACAGGCAGACGGCAGTTATAGCCAAATTCTGCAAACACCGGGAAAGATTGCTGCCGGTTCTATAGAAGGTTCGCCATATCTCTACATGGATGGACAGGCAGTTTATAAATTCGCAGTTAAAGCACTGGCCAATGTGGCTAGAGAAGTGATCGAAGAATCCAATCTGCAACCAGCTGATATAGACTGGATTATTCCGCATCAGGCTAATCTGCGTATTATCGAATCCACAGCACGCCATCTGGGAGTGCCTATGGATAAAGTAATTGTTACGCTGTCAGAGCAGGGTAATACTTCAGCAGCATCTGTCCCACTGGCTCTTGATGAAGGTATTAGAAGCGGACGAATCCGCCATGGCCAGACATTGCTGCTTGAAGGAATAGGAGGCGGATTCGCCTGGGGAGCCATTACCCTGAAATACTAACCTTGTTTTTCAGAGTCGGATTATGCTACCTCAAACTGCATTAGCAAGTATGTATCCAGTTGTCATGTCTCCCAGCCATGATGGCCGTTACTTCGGCAATTATGTGCAATCGTTACTGGCTTTAGTGGACACACATAGTCGTGCCGGTTTTCCCCTTCAGGTATTCATGCATCAGGGTGAAAGCCTGATTACACGAGCCCGTAATAACTGTGTTGCTGAGTTTATGGCTCATTCCGAATGGACGCATCTGTGCTGGATAGATACGGACATCGGATTTTCAACCGAAGCATTTCAGCGCCTGCTTCTGTCTGATCGTGATATTGTTGCCGGTGTGTATCCGCTCAAGCGAGAATCTTGGCCGCCTGATGGTATTGATGCGCATATGACCCAGCAGCAGTTTAATGCTGCTTATACACGCTATACCATTAATATCACTCGCGAAGATGAGAATCGTGAAGTGCATGTAGAGGTTGATGACGAAGGGTTTATTGAATTACCAGAAGCACCGACAGGTTTTATGGTGATAAAACGTCAGGTTTTTACTCGTCTGATGGAAGCTTATCCTGAGCTGCAATATCAGCCTGATTCGCTTGGTGTAGCCAATCAGGGCTATCACTACCGTTTTTACGATTGTTTGGTTGATCCGCAGACCAAACGTTACTTATCTGAGGATTTCAGTTTTTGCCGTTTATGGAATCAGCTAGGCGGCAAAGTCTACATAGATGCGCAATCTAATCTCACTCATATGGGCAATAAAATCTATAAAGGGCCGTTTACCCAGACTCTAGAAGCCAATCTGGCTTATGCAATAGGTGCACCGGCTGGAGCAAAAATGTATCTGCATCATAATCAGCCTCTGCAAGCCAACCTACCGCCACATTTATAATTAATCAGAAGTCAGTTTAATTCATATCAAGGAAAACAATGAGTATTGCTTTTTTCTTTCCCGGTCAGGGGTCTCAAAGTCTCAATATGATGGCCGGTTTCAATGACATGCCTGTGGTTAAAGAAACATTTGACCAAGCCTCAGCAGTGCTTGAGCAGGATTTATGGGCGCTGATGAATGGCGAAGATACTGCTGCTCTGAATGAAACCATTAATACCCAGCCACTGATGCTGACAGCAGGTATCGCTACATGGCGTGTTTATCAGCAGCTGCATGGCCAAAATCCTGTTATGCTAGCTGGCCATAGTCTGGGTGAGTATACAGCTTTGGTTGCAGCCAGTAGTCTGGCCTTTGAAGATGCTGTAAAACTGGTTCGCCTGCGTGCTGTGCTGATGCAGGAAGCTGTACCGAACGGTGAAGGTGCAATGGCCGCTATACTAGGACTGGATGATAATGGTGTACGGCAAGTATGTCTGCAGGCACAGACCGAACTGTCCGGATCTGTTGTCGAAGCAGTGAACTTTAACTCGCCCGGACAGGTAGTGATTGCCGGTAGCACTGAAGCAATTAACCGCGCTTGTGAGCTGGCTAAAGCAGCTGGCGCTAAACGTGCTTTGCCATTACCGGTTTCTGTACCATCACATTGCAGTCTTATGAAACCTGCTGCGGCTAAACTTGCTACCGCGTTGGCACAAACAGAAATCAAAACACCACAAATTCCAGTATTACATAACGTGGATGTGGCTGTGCATAGTGAGCCGGAAGCAATTAGGCAGGCATTGGTGGAACAGTTGTATTCACCGGTACGCTGGACAGAAACCGTCAGCAAAATGGTCACAGAGGGTATTACCGAATTTGCAGAATGTGGTCCGGGTAAAGTACTGGCCGGTCTGACTAAACGTATAGATAAAAGTGCCAGCTGTACTGCATTTACGACTGTTGAGACCATTGAAAATTTTATTGCTGCACATGCAGCTAGCTGAAAGAAAAAATAATGAATCAGGATTTAACAGGAAAAGTTGCACTGGTAACTGGAGCTACTCGTGGCATTGGAGCGGCAATTGCCCGCTTTTTGGCAGAAAAAGGTGCAAAAGTCATTGGTACTGCCACATCTGCTTCAGGAGTAGCCAGTATTAATCAAGCACTGTCTAAATTTGGTGGAGAAGGGCGTGAATTACGCATCGCTGAAGAAAACAGTATTGAAAATCTGATAGCAGATATCGAAAGTAATATCGGCAATATCGCCATACTGGTAAATAATGCCGGTATAACTCGTGACAACCTTCTGATGCGCATGAAAGAAACCGAATGGGATGAGATCATGCAGATCAATCTCAAATCTGCTTTCCGTGCCAGTAAAGCTGTCACTCGCAGCATGATGAAAGCCCGCTGGGGACGTATTATCAATGTGACTTCGGTAATCGGTTTCACCGGCAATGCCGGTCAGACAAACTATGCGGCGGCCAAAGCTGGTTTGGTCGGATTTAGCAAATCATTGGCACGGGAAGTCGGTTCGCGTGGTATTACCGTAAACTGTGTGGCTCCGGGCTTTATTGAAACCGATATGACACAGGCACTGCCACAGGAACAACGAGATTCCTTTGTCGCACAAACTGCATTACATCATTTCGGTACTGTTGAAGATATTGCTGCAGCGGTATTGTTTCTTGCTAGTGAAGAAGCACGCTACATCACAGGACAGACTATACATGTCAACGGAGGCATGCTGATGCCATAATCGCTGATTATAGTGATTAAAAAGCCATTTTATACATTCTGTATAAAATGGCTTTTGACTTAAAATATTGCTTAAATTGAAAAATCTTCTTCAAAAGGTGAATACAGCGCAGACTCAATCAGCGAGCGAGTAAGCCGCGGTGCATACAGAGTCAGAAACTCGTAGCCAAAGCCTCGAAGATAAACATCATGTCTGAGAATAATTTGTGAAAATGAAGGCTCAAATAGATGTTCGGCACTCAGTATCTGTAGACCTTGGTCCTGTAAGCTGTCAAAAGCCATACTGGCGATCAGTCCAATCCCCAATCCTTGTTTAACATAGGTTTTGATTACGTCGGTATCAGCCGAAGCCAGTGCTACTTTAGGTATATTACAGCCTTCCTGAGTAAAAGCGCGGGCAATTTTAGATTGTTCACTAAACGCAATATCATAGGTAATCAAAGGATATGCAGCAATGTCTTCCAGCCGTAATGGTCGGTTGAGACTCAGCAGCGCATGATTATCTGGAACAATTACACTGCGATTCCATGCTTCACAACTTAGTTTACGAAGTTCAGGGTGCTCAACTTCCATTTCCATACCGATGGCAAAATCCACTTCGCCATCCAATACCATATGGCTAATAGCTTTCGGACTAGCAGTATGAATACTCAGCTGTACCTGAGGATAGCGTTCAACAAACGCCGCTACAACTTTTGGTAATGCATATCGTGCCAAGGTATGAGTGGTGGCAATCGTAAGAAAACCAATATTTTGGTCAGCAAATTCAGTACCGATGCGTTTGATATTTTGTACTTCACGCAATACCCGCTCGGCGGTTTCCAGTACAATTTTGCCCGGAGCTGTTACCGCCACCATGCGTTTACCATGGCGGATAAACAGTGGCACGCCCAGTTCTTCTTCCAGCATGCGAATCTGTTTTGAAATCCCTGGCTGGGAAGTAAACAGTACTTCTGCTGCTTCCGATACATTCAGATTCTGACGATATACTTCTACCGCATAGCGCAACTGTTGCAGCTTCATATTGTTTCTGCCCCTTTAAGTTTGGCATTATCTACTGTCGCTCAAATACAACAAAAAAGCTTCTTTATCTGCATCATAACTCAATTTACCCATTCTGACATGAGACACTTTTATTGTTGTCTTAACAATTTCTCAGCTTAATCCGTTTGCTGCGGCCTATCAGGCAGGCTATGGCTTCCTTGTTGTTTTAATGCAACTTAATTAGCGTAATGGTGTGAATTTAGTTGTAAATAAGTGACACAAAGTTGTTTTTTAGGCATGATGCACAGTTAGGAAGCGGGTCGTCTAGCAGCTTAGCCTTGGTAGTTTGCATATTGACAGTTTATGCTGCGGTTTTTTATAGTATAGACCTGATTTACCAAGCTACCCGCCCGGTTTGAGCGGCCTGTAAATGGTATTTGTGTATTGATCAGGCTTATTTCTGGCTGAATCAACACATAACAAATTTTTTGATGAGGGAATAACATGACCAAACAGCTAAAATTGAGCGCATTGATTGTTGCTATGGCTGCTTCAACTGCCGCTTTTGCCAATGGTGTTGTACCGGGTGCCGACTGGACCGGTGAACCTGCTGGTGCTTACAATGGCTATACTACCAGTTCTGCTCCTGAAAAAGGTACTGGCGAAATTCTTGTCACTCGTGAAAATGGTGCTGATGGCACCCCTGAGTGCGTGAAAAACCGTTTCAACGACGATAAAGATCCTACTCTGGGTAACAACTGTGGTCACCCTGTAGTTCAGGCTGCTCCAGAAGCACCGAAATTTGTTGATGAAACTGTTTCTTTATCAGCTAACTTCTTGTTTGGCTTTGATAAATTTACACTTCGTCCAGAAGCTATTGATACTCTGAATCAATTGGCTACCCGTCTGGCTGATAGCAGCGTACAGGTTGTACGTGTTGAAGGTCACACAGACTTTAAAGGTTCTGAAGCTTACAACAAAACTCTGTCTGATCGTCGTGCTCATGCTGTTGCTGAATATCTGGTTTCTAAGGGTGTACCTGCTGAGAAAATCTCTGCTGTTGGCTTGGGTAAATCCGAAGCTCGTATGACCGAATCTTGTCAGGCTGAAGTAGCTAAACTGGGTAAAAAAGTTTCAGCTGCTAAGAAACGTGCTGCTTTGATCGAATGTATCGCACCTGACCGTCGTGTAGACGTTAAAATCCGCACCATGGTAGCTAAAAAAGTTAAATAATTTTAGCTTCTTTGGTAATTAAAAACCCTGCTATGAGCAGGGTTTTTTGTTTGAGTTTGAATTAAGCAATGAAGTTTTAACGATAAAAAAATGAACCGTGTAACCATCCTTTAAGAAAAATCTTATTGGAACTAATGCTTGAAGTGGACCGAATTATTTATGTAAATATATGTTATTATGGAAAGTAAAATAATCAGTATTTACTAAGAATTGATAGATTTTAATTGTATTGTTTAAAAGTACCTATTTAGATTGGCTTTGATCAAGCATAAATTTTGGGGAAGTAGCATTGATAGGTAATGCTTCAGTAACAATTCTGCGCATCATAATGGCAAATTTAAAACAAAAACTATATGTAATCTGTTCTGGACTCAAACAATCAAAATTGCTGTTTTTATGTATTTGCTGTTGTGTGCTGGCGGCGTGTGCGGCACAGTTTCAGCGAGTTCCTGATGCAACAGGAGATAAAAAACATGTAGCAGTAAAGTTTCAGAGCCAGAATACGGCTCCACAAACTGGCGTAGTTATAGTGCAGCCAATGGATTTGCAAGTGGGTGATATTTTATTTTCCGCCGATTCCAGTTTTAATTCGCGTGTATTACGTCTGTTTGGTAATACATCGATTAGTCATGCCTTTCTATACTTGGGAGAGGGAGAAATTGCCGAAGCTGTTGGCAGTGGTGTGCATATTATGTCACTTGCGGAAAGTGTGGATGAAAGCCCCTTACTGGTGGTTTATCGCCATCCGCAATTAACCGGGTTGCAGGCAGAAAAAATTCGTACTTTTGCTCAGGCTGAAGCGGGTAGTAAATACAATTATCTAGGTATTGCCAAACAGACCCCATATACTATTACTCGTAAAGTATGTGAGCTGCCCGTTATACCTCGTGCCTTTCGCCATTTATGCTTGAATACTATGGCAGTGGTGCAGGTCACCCCTTTTTCTTCTGACCGCTATTTCTGCTCCCAATTTGTGGTAGCAGCGTATCGTTATGCTGGGCTGCCGCTAACCAATACGCCTGCTGAATGGGTAGCGCCTGCAGATTTACTTCATATGCGTAGTGGTGATATACCTTCTGTCGTACCAATTTATCCTTTGCATTATGTTGGCCATTTACGCTGTAAAACATCTTTATGGCAACGCACTTGTACCTTAGCGGATATCTGAAAATTTATGCTGTTATGGGTTAATCCAGAAAACTATGGGCTGTTCTGAATCCACCTACAGATGAAAGATACTGCGGCTGTAAACAATTTATCAGCAATGGTGTATCTTTGTTGATTAGCATACTCAAATTGTATTTTTGAAATAAATACAATATTTTTGCTTAATCAAGGCTGATTATGAAGAGTAGAAAATAAATAAAAGAATGGGTCTGGTATTTACTGCACAAAAATCAAATTTTATTGCATTAATTTGGTTGCTTTATTTTGTGATTAATCAATGCTCAGACACAGAATTCAAACGGAATGGTTTCAGCCAGTGTGGCGGGCGCAAATAAAAAATGTAACACCCTTCTTCCATTGGTCTGGATTGCTTTAGAAGATGAATGTACGATAAGTGGACGCATGATTACTGCATCTCTTTTCACTACTGTACATTCCTGCTCACCTATTTGGTCGCGAATCCGAGGCAAATCTGCTTCTGCTATTTTTCCATCACGGTGTGTACCTGCAACCACTTTCAGTGGCCCATGCTCATGTAAGCAATCGTCAATATGTACTCTCACTGCGACCAATTGTTCCATATATTGTATGGGCGGTTGTACAAACAGCATATTCTGTTTGTGAGACCAGCCGCTAAACCCTTTTGCGGATAAGTGGTGTCTGACAGGAATGCTTAAATCCTGATGTAAAGCCACCAACCAGTTTTTTTCAGCCGTTTTTTTAAAATATGTACATTGTATGGCTACAGTATTGATCGGCAGCAAAGGCGCAAGCTGAGCATTCATTTTTAATGTTTCAGCTAGCTGCTGGCACCACGGCTGGGTGAGTAATTCCCGGTTTCCAGCATTAGTTAATTTAAATTGTATTAGTTGCTATTCGATTTGAGCTAGCTGGTCTTCTGTTATCAGCCCTTCGATGATGGTAAAGCCATGGCGACTGAAATTTTCTGTTTTATTCATTAATCAACTCATCATTATGTATTTATACAAATAATATAATGATTCATACGGTAATGATACATATCTATCATTATTGATAATGGTTCGTTCTGAAGCGTAATTTTCTATTTATCTCTCAAATGTAAGTCTATAAGCTTATGAAGTGCTGCAAGCTTGATTTAAAACATTTACTTACAGAAATTGATCGTCTTAATGTATTAAAACAAAATTTTTAAATCTTCAAATTATGTTGGTTAAGATACTAGGTTCTATTCTGGTGCAAATGATTGCAGGTAAAAATAAAAACCGGATAGTAAACCAACACTATCCGGTTTAAAGCTTAATAAATATTACAACGTGTCTTTTTTATCGGTTAATTGGGGCAGCAATGCATCTTGATTAACTGATAACAGCCCACTTTGTGTATAAATACCGAGTTTATTGCGTGTATCAATAATATCCAGATTGCGCATAGTGAGCTGGCCAATACGGTCGGCAGGAGAAAAAGCGGCACTATCAACTTTTTCCATGCTAAGCCGTTCCGGCTGGTAGGTAAGGTTCGGAGATTCAGTATTGAGTATGGAATAATCATTGCCGCGACGCAGTTCCAATGTCACTTCACCAGTAATGGCTTTGGCTACCCAACGCTGAGCTGTTTCGCGCAGCATGAGTGCTTGTGAATCAAACCAGCGCCCTTGATACAGTAATCTGCCTAAACGCAGACCATTGATACGATATTGTTCGATGGTGTCTTCGTTGTGAATACCCGTCAGTAAGCGTTCATAGGCAATGTGCAGCAAAGCCATTGCCGGTGCCTCGTAGATGCCGCGTGATTTGGCTTCTATGATGCGGTTTTCAATCTGGTCGGTCATACCGAGACCATGGCGCCCACCGATACGATTGGCCTCCATAATCAGTGCTACAGGATCATTGAACTCAATTCCATTCAATGCCACTGGTACACCTTCTGCGAAACGAACACATACTTCTTCAGGTTTAATTGTTATCTGTTCATCCCAGAATGCTACGCCCATAATGGGCTGCACAATTTTCATGCTGCTGTTGAGCATTTCCAGATCTTTGGCTTCATGGGTTGCGCCCAGCATGTTGGAATCAGTGGAGTAGGCTTTTTCTACAGACATTTTGTAGTTGAAGCCCTGAGCTATGAGAAATTCAGACATTTCATGTCGTCCGCCCAGCTCGTCTATAAACTGTTGATCTAGCCACGGTTTATAAATGCGTAAAGCGGGATTGGTTAACAGTCCGTAGCGATAGAAACGTTCTATATCATTGCCTTTGTAGGTTGAACCGTCTCCCCAGATATGCACTTCATCTTCTTTCATGGCCGCTACCAGCATGGTACCGGTCACTGCACGCCCTAATGGTGTGGTGTTGAAATACGGCATACCGCCGGTGTGAACATGAAAGGCACCGCTTTGAATAGCGGCGATTCCTTCATGTGCCAGCTGTGTGCGGCAATCAATCAGGCGAGCCTTTTCTGCACCATATTCTAGTGCCTTTTTAGGAATGGCATCATAATCATCTTCGTCCGGCTGTCCTAGATTGGCTGTATAGGCGTAAGGTAATGCGCCTTTCAGTTTCATCCACAGCAAAGCTGTAGAAGTATCCAGCCCGCCGGAAAAAGCGATACCGACTTTCTCGCCAACGGGCAGGTGTTGCAAAATGGTGCTGTGATTACTCATATTGACTCCCTTGAGTGATGTGCTTACTGAAGCTGTAGAATTATTGCCATATCAGCAAGGCGTGGTTGCGTTTGCCACGGCGTACAATGGTATAACGGCCGAAACGTTTGTCGCTGTCACTGAAAATATAGTCAGCAGTGTTGATTTTTTGTCCGTTTACCATGACCGCTCCTTGACTGATGAAGCCGCGTGCTTCATTGTTGGATTTGGCCAGTGCTGTTGTGGTTAATGCTTGTACGATATTGATGGATTCACTGATTGTATAAGTGGGTAAACCGTCCAGAGATAATTGCTGAAAATCGCTTTCTGTAAGCGCACTTTGGTCTTCGGCAAATAAGCTTGTAGAAATTCGCTCCGCTGCTGCCAGCGCTTCTTCCCCGTGGATCAGTCTTGTCATTTCTTCAGCCAGAATACGCTGAGCTTCCGGTTTGGTACCGCTGGCCTTATCTTGAGCTTCAATGGATTCTATTTCGGCCACACTGAGGAAGGTAAAGTATTTGAGGAATTTGTAGACATCGGCATCCGCAACTTTCAGCCAAAACTGGTAGAACTGATAAGGAGAGGTTTTTTCTGCGCTGAGCCATACTGCGCCACCTTCGGTTTTACCGAATTTGGTACCGTCGGCTTTGGTTACGAGAGGTAGGGTTAATCCGTAAACGGTAGCTTGATGCAGACGACGTGACAGATCGATACCGCCTGTTATATTACCCCACTGGTCTGAACCGCCAATTTGTAATACGGCACCATGACGGCGATGCAATTCAGCAAAATCATAGCCTTGAAGCAGGGCGTAGGCAAATTCCGTAAATGAAATACCGACATCATCACGGCTTAAACGCTGTTTCACTGATTCTTTATTCAGCATAGCATTCACAGAAAAGTGCTTACCGATGTCGCGCAGAAAATCCAGACAGTTCATGCTGCCAAACCAGTCAAAATTATTGGCCATGATTGCCGCATTATTGCCATCGAAACTGAGAAATGGTTCTAACTGGGTACGGATTTTGGCTACCCATTCCTGTACCGTTTCCAGTGTATTAAGTGAACGTTCTTGTGCTTTGAAGCTGGGGTCGCCAATCATGCCTGTAGCGCCGCCTACAAGGGCGATAGGGGTATGTCCGGCAAGTTGAAAACGGCGCAGAACCAAGATAGGTAATAGATGGCCGATATGCAGACTGTCTGCAGTGGGATCGAAACCGCAATATAAGGTGATTTTTTGCTGGTTTAATAAGTTATCAAGCGCTTCTGCATCAGTGGTCTGAGCAATCAGGCCACGTTGCTGTAAATCGTATACAACACTGGTCATGGTAAAAATTTATACTTTCAAATAAAAGTTGTCTGAAACAGGGAAATGTTGGTTATCTGAATTTCGAAATGGCATATATCTTTAATCGAATATGCCCAATTTGGCCAGACAGCCTGTTTTCTGATTAGCTGATTAATAATGATGCTTTATTTTACACGATTTGTTTGCCAGTGCATTTGTACCTACTATAAATTGATTATTCTTCAGTTGAGTATGATTGATAAAAGCATATTTCATTATCGTTGCTAGCAAGACATGATAAAACAGCTAATGTCTATCTGATGGATCGCGTTTTAGCTGGTCGAAAAAACAGCCCTGACGGGCTGTTCGTGAATGGTTATGAATTAGGTCAGACGTTGAACAAGAAATGGATAACATCGCCGTCATTGACAATATATTCTTTACCTTCGGCACGCATTTTACCGGCTTCTTTGGCTTTAGCTTCGCCGCCACAGGCAATAAAATCATCATAGGCAATGACCTGTGCACGAATAAATCCGCGTTCAAAATCTGTATGGATTACACCGGCTGCCTGCGGTGCTGTATCGCCTTTATGGATTGTCCACGCTCTAACTTCCTGAACGCCGGCGGTGAAATAAGTTTGCAGGCCAAGTAATTCATAACCGGCGCGGATCAGGCGGTTTAATCCTGGTTCTTTTAAGCCCATTTCAGCTAAAAATTCTACTTTATCAGCCTCATCCAAATCTGCTATTTCGCTTTCCATGGCTGCACATAAAACTACAACTGGTGCATTTTCTTCAGTGGCCAGTTGTTGCAGGCGCTGTAGATGGGGATTGTTTTCGAAGCCATCTTCGGCCACATTGGCCACATACATGGCTGGCTTAACCGTGAGCAGGCACAGTGGTTTAATCAGAGCTAATTCATCTTGATCCAGACCGGCTGCGCGTACTGGTTTGCCTTCTAGCAAGTGTTGCTGCAAACGTTCAAGGACGGCTACCAGTTTCTGTGCTTCTTTATCACCGGATTTAGCACGTTTGCTTTCGCGAACAATAGTTTTTTCCACACTGGCCAGATCTGCCAGTGCCAGTTCCGTACCAATCACTTCTATGTCAGAAATCGGGTCAACCTTACCGGCAACATGCACAATATTGTCGTCGTCAAAGCAGCGCACTACGTTCACAATGGCGTCGGTTTCGCGAATATTGGCCAGAAACTGATTACCCAGCCCTTCACCTTTGCTGGCTCCAGCTACCAATCCCGCAATATCAACAAATTCTACAATAGCCGGCTGAGTCCGTTTCGGATTCACAATTTTGGACAGTTCGGCCATACGATCGTCCGGTACTTCAACGATGCCGACATTCGGTTCGATGGTACAGAAAGGATAGTTAGCAGCTTCAATGCCAGACTGGGTAAGGGCGTTAAACAGGGTGGATTTGCCTACATTGGGCAGACCCACAATGCCACATTTCAAACTCATGATATTCCTTGAAATAGCAGAATATAAAAATGGCTGAATTGTAACATAAAGCTTTGCTGTACCTATGCGGCACTGACCAGAATGGCAAAGTCTGCTACAACAAACAATGCAAGAATTTTTCAGGTATAAGAAAATTTAAGCCTTTAAGCTAAATAAAATTATTTTTTAAAACAATAATTTGATAGTTTTTGCTTAAATGATGCTTGCGTGCGCAAAAAAATATCGTATAATTGCGTCTCTCTTAAAACGAGATACGGCGAATTAGCTCAGTCGGTTAGAGCAGAGGAATCATAATCCTTGTGTCCGGGGTTCGAATCCCTGATTCGCCACCATATTAATCGCAAACTCTATACAGTGTTTGCGTTTTTTTATGCTTTGCTTTTATTATACTAAATAAATATTTAAGGCTTAAATTATCTAAATAAACCGGCTTTTATCATATACATTCATAAAATGAAAAAAGCTGATTTGATCTGGACTAACTGACATTTCGTCTCAATATATTTAATATTGACTATTCAAGTTTACTAAAGTGATTTAAGGAAGATCCTGTAAATTTTTTATATGAAATTCAAGTATCATCAAGGCAAAAACTAAATTAAACCCATATTTTTTTCGGATAATTATTATCGTCTAAGCAGAACAAGGCCTAGTAAACTGAATATTAAATCCGCTGATCCATTTCCTGTGCTGGACTCTCATGATTATCGGTTTTGCTAATAACCCGTGCAGGTACGCCAACAACGGTAGAGTATTCAGGTACATCATTGACCACTACGCTGCCAGCACCGACTTTGGCACAGGTATGTACGCGAATATTGCCTAATACTGATGCATTGGCTCCTATCATTACCCCATCACTGATTTTCGGATGCCGGTCACCGCTTTCTTTACCGGAACCACCTAGTGTGACGCCATGTAGCAAGGAAATGTTATTCCCGAGCACAGCCGTTTCACCAATTACCACTCCGGTTCCATGGTCAATCATAATGCCATAGCCCATTGATGCTGCGGGATGGATATCCACTCCTAGTACTTCTGAAGCTCGGTTTTGCAGGAAATAGGCAAGGGTGTGGCGGTTTTGCTGCCAGAGCCAATGATTTATCCGATGCGTTTGAATGGCATGAAAACCTTTGTAATACAATAAGGGCAAGGAATAAGTATCGCAGGCTGGATCGCGCTCATAATAGGCTACGATATCCGCCAATGCTGCATGAATAATGGCCGAATCCTGCTCTAAGGCTTCCAAATATATTTCGAACAATGCACGCGCATCCATCACCGCACTGGACATTTTGGTGGACAGATGAAAAGCGAGCATGCGGGCAAAGTTTTTATGTCGCAATACGCTCAAATGCAGAAAGCTGGCCAAAATGGGTTCGTTGCGCACTGCATATTCAGTTTCTCGACGAATGGTTTGCCACAGGGTTTCGGCCTGTGCAGCGTCAGGTAAGTTCATACTTCTCATTTCTCGTTTGCAGATTAATTCTATTGCAGAACAATATCATATTGTTCCTGATTGTATGTGGTCTCTACAGCTAGCGTAATCGGTTGGCCGATGAATTTACTTAAGCATTGCAATGACTGTGCTTCTTCATCTAGAAACAAATCAATTACACTCGGAGCGGCCAGTATACGTATCTCCTGTGCATTCACGCGTCGGGATTCCCGTATAATTTCCCTCTGAATTTCATAGCAAATAGTTTGTGCGGTTTTAAGGCGGCCGCGCCCTTGACAGGTAGGACAAGGTTCACACAGGATTTGGGCCAGATTTTCACGCGTGCGCTTACGTGTAAGTTCTACCAGTCCCAGACTGGTAAAACCATTCAGAGTGACACGGGTGCGGTCGTACGCCAGTGCCTGTGCCAGCTCAGTGAGAATTTCCTGCTGATGTGCTTCATCAGCCATGTCAATGAAGTCTATGATAATGATGCCACCTAGATTGCGCAATCTCAGTTCGCGTGCGATAACATGGCAGGCTTCAAGATTGGTTTTGAAGATAGTTTCTTCAAAATTGCGTGCACCGACAAATCCGCCGGTATTTACGTCAATAGTGGTCATGGCTTCGGTAGGCTCAATAATGATATAACCACCAAAGTTAAGGTTAACGCGTGGCTGCAAAGCCTGTGTGATTCTTGCTTCAATATTGTAAGCTTCAAACAAGGGGCTATCATTCTGGAATAATTGCAGTTTATCCAGTGCACCTTGAGAATAATTGGTAGCAAATTCACACATCAACTCATAATTGACTCTTGAGTCAACAATTATTTTATCAATATTGTCGCTGTACATGTCTCGTAGTACACGCAGTGACAAAGGCAGATCCTGATATAACAATGTTTCGGGCGCACTGGTTTTAGCCAGTTGCTGAATATTTTGCCAGCGTTTGGTTAAATAATTGATATCAGACTGCAATTCTGCATCAGTAGCGTTTTCTGCACTAGTACGGATAATGTAGCCATGACCGGCACCATCCGGTAACAAATTTTCCAAACGTTCTCTTAATTGATTACGTTCTTCTTCATCCTCAATGCGCTGTGAAATACCGATATGCTGATCCTGAGGTAGGTGTACAAGAAAGCGTCCAGCTAATGATATCTGTGTGGACAGGCGTGCTCCTTTGGTGTTGATAGGGTCTTTAATAACCTGTACCACTATATTCTGACCTTCATGCAAAATATGTTCGATGCGTAAAGGTTGTTCAGGTTTCTGGCGCTGTTCCAGTACATCGACAATATGCAGAAAAGCTGCTCGCTCAAGGCCAATGTCAATAAAAGCACTTTGCATGCCAGGTAATACGCGGCGCACAATTCCTTTATAAATATTACCAACCAGGCCATGACCACAGTTGCGCTCAATGTGAATTTCACACAAGCTGCTTTCTTCCATAACGGCTACACGGGTTTCTTTCGGAGTAATATTTACCAATACCGCTTCAGCCGGCCGCTGGATATCCTTCGGCAGCGATATGTCGCTGTTATGCATGATAGATAGGGCTTTCAATTTAATCAAATCACTTTGTACAGTCCTGATAATTGTCTACAGGACTGTGCAAAGTAATCTGGGCGAATACTTGCTTATGACTAATATCATAGCGCAGCACAAGCGTCATGCCAAACGCAGCTGCAGAAAGACAGCTATCAGCAAATTCAATGCACGAAAACGACATAATTCTGTAATGGGGCAGAGCAGGTTTTCGTGATCATGCTTTACCAACATGTAAAACAAGAATACATATTGAAGCGAAATAAATAATATTAATCTGTTGGGTCTCTAATTTAGCTTACTGCACGCACGAATACATTCATTGATGAGCTTGGGGCCACGAAATATCAGGCCGGAATACAGCTGTATTGCAGTGGCACCAAGGCTGATTTTTTCAGCTGCATCGGCGCCAGTGTTAATTCCGCCTACACCGATAAGAGGAATCTTCCCTTCAAGCAGCGCAGATAGGTGGCGTAATACCTGATTACTTTGTGGTTGCACTGGACGACCGGATAATCCTCCAGTTTCTTGTGCATATCGATGCTTACCCAGCATCGTTTTATCTATAGTGGTATTTGTGGCAATAATGCCGTCAATCTGGGTGGCTAATGCTACATCTGCTAATGCAGTAATTTGGTCTTCAGTCAGGTCTGGTGCAATTTTAACAGCAATGGGGACATAACGGCTGTGACGCGTTGCTAACTGCGCCTGCCGGTTTTTTAAATGATTCAGGAGTCTGTCCAATTCGCTGGCACTTTGCAGACTGCGTAAATTGCGTGTATTGGGGGATGAAATATTTACAGTTATATAACTAGCATAAGGATAGGCTTTTTCAAGACAGATTAGATAATCATCAGTGGCTTTGTCTATGGGAGTGGCAGCATTTTTTCCAATGTTAATTCCTAGTATGCCACGATATTGGCTGTTTACAATGTTATCAATCAGGGTATCGATACCATAGTTATTAAAGCCCATGCGATTAATGATAGCCTGATGTTCTGGTAACCGGAATAAACGCGGTTTGGGGTTGCCTGCCTGTGGTAGCGGTGTAACGGTGCCAACTTCGATAAAGCCAAAACCCAACATTGACAGTGCATCAATATACTCACCATTTTTATCCAGACCAGCCGCTAATCCCACCGGATTGGGTAAAGTCAAACCCATTAAGTCTATTAAATTGCTGTCTGTTCTGGTGCTTTGATTGTTATTGGCAGAAGCTTGCCCGTCTGTCAGCAAAAAACCGCAGTGATAACGATGTAGCAGCTGTAAACATTTCAATGACAGATAATGGGTCTTTTCCGGATCCAGTCGGAATAACAAAGATTTTATAAGCGAATACATGATATTGATGCTGGATAAGGTGGAGAAATATTATAACCAACAACTCTATCAATTCGAGTGGAAAACAATTAAATTCAGTATGTGTTGGTGAAATAAATCATTTAATTAGGTATATTTCAAGTTAGCTGGCTGGTGATACAAAGCGCATGTTTGAAAAAGAAATTGCCTGTTGTATTAATCAGGATACGCTTAAAAAATTGCCCGTTTATGTTTATCAATAATTGTGGCGAACATAAACGGGCATAATTTTTTTACAAAAGATTTGCAATTATATCTAATGGCATTTACCAAGGCTGATCAGTCATGCCGCGGATGTTTTGCAGCATAGTGCTGCCAATACTTTTGCTGAAACGTTTTTCCCAGCTGGTTTCAGCAGTGTAATCTACTAAATCAGGTGCACCGATTACATCACGTGCGACAGTATAAACATTGCCAAAATCGTCTATCAGTCCCACTTTTTTGGCTTCTTCTCCAGTATACGCACGGCCACTGAAGATATCTGGGTTTTCAGCAATTTTCAAACGTTTGCCTCTTCCCTGTTGTACAGCCTGAATAAACTGTTCATGGATGCTGCTCAACATCTGTTGCCAGATTTGTGCCTGTTCCGGTGTTTCGGGAACAAAAGGGTCACCCATATCTTTATTACTGCCGGCAATTTTAACTCGGCGTTTAATGCCCAGTTTATCAATCAATCCCGTAAAATCAAAACTGCTGCCAATTACTCCAATACTGCCGACCAAACTAGACGGGTCTGCATAGATTTTATCTGCGGCACTGGCAATGTAGTAACAACCGGAAGCACACATATCTTCAGTTACAACATATAAAGGTATGCTGGCATGTTTGGCTTTAAAATATCGAATTTCTTCATATGCGATGCTGGAAATAACCGGGGAGCCGCCGGGGCTATTAGCACGAATAATAATTCCTTTGACATTTTTGTTCTTATACACTTCTTTCAGGCTTTTACGTAATAAATCGGCCTGATTATTGTCACTGCTGATGGTGCCTTCCAAATTAATAACCGCTGTATGGGCACCGGTTGGTTTGCTGCTGCCAGAAGAAGCAATAATTATCAAGATAAAAATCAGAAGCCATAGAAGACGCCAGAACCAGCGCCAGATTCGATTACGCCGCTGCTCACGATATACTTCAAGCAATAGTTTTTCTAGTAAATTGCGTTCCCAGCTGCTGCCCTCGGGCGTTGAACCAGCTGGTTCTGATCCTTTAATATTGATTTTCATCTGCTTATTCTCAGGTTTTGGTGCTGATGTATGTGTAGTTAAATGATTAGGCTAAGCCGTTTCATTCACTATTATCCAATCATTTAAATCAGTTATAAGTAAAATTATAGCCGAATTTTATTTTTTTAGTATGCTTTTGTCGTGTTTGGATTGCAGGCTAAACTTTATCCTGCTATCGCCGTACATTATAATAGTCTTGCAAACAGCGTGTCAGCACAGTTAAATTTGGAACCGCCGCTTAAAAAAGGCAATATAAATTAAAGCAAGATACTACTGTGGCAGAAAAAATGGATTCAGTATATTAAATTTATATATCTATCTTTGATAAGAGTCTTGCTTTAAATGCCGATGAAGTTTGATATAAGGAAAGCAGTAAATATTTTTTTCGACCTTATGAATTTTTTGATTCGAATATTGCCTGTTGTCTATACTCATAATCATTTTGGAAAATCATGTCCAGATTCTTTTTTAACAATCGTAAACAATTAATTGATGAAGCCATTGAAGGTTTGGTGATTTCTGCACCACATGGCAATCTTGTCAAGCTGGATACTGATCCGGCTATCAGAATAGTGGCTCGCAATGACTGGGATAAAAGCCGTGTAGCTGTAATTTCCGGCGGTGGTTCGGGACATGAACCGGCTCATGCTGGGTTTGTGGGCAAAGGTATGTTAACGGCGGCTGTATGCGGTGATTTGTTTGCTTCCCCGAGTGTTGATGCTGTGTTTAACGCCATTGTAGCTGTCACTGGTGAACAGGGTTGTTTGCTGATTGTGAAAAATTATACTGGGGACAGATTAAATTTTGGACTGGCAGCAGAAAAAGCCAAAAGCCATGGCTTGAAAGTGGAAATGGTCATTGTGGCTGACGATATTTCCCTGCCGGAAAATCGCCAGCCACGCGGTGTGGCAGGCACGGTGCTCGTTCACAAAATTGCAGGCTATGCTGCTGAGGAAGGAAAGTCACTAGCACAGGTTCGCGCATTGGCTCAACAGGCTTGTGATAATCTTTGGAGTCTGGGTCTGGCCATGCAAACCTGTCATCTGCCAGACTATATGGAAGAAACACGGATCAAAGACGGGCAGGTAGAGCTTGGATTAGGTATACATGGTGAACCCGGTGCGTCGGTGGTTAATACTCAAAACAGCAAAATTCTTATCGATAATTTGGTGAAGTCTTTACAGCATTCGGCTGGTAAGGGGCGTTTTGCCGTTTTGATCAATAATCTCGGTGGAGTGTCATCTCTGGAAATGGCTTTGCTAACGCGTGAAGTAGCACATTCCTCGATCAGTGAGCAGACTGATTGGCTGATTGGTCCTGCTCCGATGGTTACATCGCTGGATATGAAAGGTTTCTCCCTTTCTGTACTCAGATTAAATGATTATTTTGTTCAGGCACTGAATGCTCCGGTAGAAACACAAGGATGGCAGAAGCCGGTTGCTTTAAAACCTTTAAAAAAGCTTACCTGCCAGCCCGTATTAAAGCAGTCTGAATACAAGCCATCTGAAAATGCTTTGGCTGCTGCTTGTATTACAGCCATAACAGATAAACTCATTGGACTGGAAAGTCGACTTAATGCATTGGATGCTAAAGTAGGTGATGGTGATACAGGTACCACTTTTGCGCATGGTGCTCATGCTATAGCACAACAGCTGACACAGCAGCAGTTGCCACTTAACGATTTGCCACAGTTATTACTGTGTATCGGTGAGCGACTTGCAGTAGTCATGGGGGGGTCAAGCGGGGTGCTGATGTCGATTTTCTTCACTGCTGCCGGACAGCATTTACAAAAGGGAAGTACGCTGATAGAAGCATTGTTAAACGGGCTGACACAGATGAAACATTATGGCGGTGCCGATTTAGGTGACCGTACTTTGATTGATGCTTTACAGCCGGCTTTGCAAAGCTGGCAACAACATGGTATTAAGGCTTCGGTACAGGCTGCTAGAGAGGGTGCTGATAAAACCGCAGATATGCATAAAGCCGGAGCTGGGCGTTCATCTTATGTTAACAAACAGAATCTAGTCAGTGTACCTGATCCGGGTGCAGTGGCTGTGGCAGAGGTGTTTACTGTATTGACTGAATTGGATAATAAATAGTTGTACTATATATTTAACCGCGAAAAATTTTCAACCAATAAAAATTACTTATTATTCAGATAATATATAACAGTATTTATATTATAAGTTGAATACAAATCGTTATCCTCGTGAATGTCATATAAGTGATTGATTTGCAAGAATGGAAAAAGAGATGAAAGCAGTTATCCCAGTTGCTGGTTTAGGAACTCGAATGTTGCCGGCTACAAAAGCCATCCCTAAAGAAATGCTAACGGTGGCAGACAAACCGTTAATTCAGTATATCGTAAAGGAATGTGCACAAGCGGGTATTAAGCAAATTGTGCTGGTTAACCATGCTTCTAAAACCGCAATTGAAAATCATTTCGATACTGCGTTTGAGTTGGAAACGCAGTTACAGAACAAGGGTAAAACTGCGTTACTGGCAGAAACCCGTGCCGTGCTGCCTCCTGATGTTCAAATTATTCAGGTACGACAAAGTAAAGCAAAAGGACTGGGTCATGCTATGCTGTGTGCGCGTTCTGTGATTGGTAACGAACCATTTGCCGTCTTACTGCCGGATGTACTCATAGATGAAAGTGCCTGCAATCTGGCATCAGATAATCTGGCAGCGATGGTAAAGCATTTCAGAGAAACACAACGTAGCCAGATTATGGTTGAGCGCGTGCCGCTGAGTGAAGTAAACAAGTACGGTATAGTGGATTGTCATCAGCAACAGGCCGAGGAAGGATGTAGTATAGCTATGACAGCCATTATTGAAAAACCTGCGCTGGAAGAGGCTCCATCTGATATGGCTGTCGTTGGCCGCTACGTTCTTTCTGCCAGTATCTGGCCGCTACTGGAAAAAACATTGCCTGGGGCAGGTGGTGAAATTCAGCTGACTGATGCTATAGCTGCATTAATGCAGCAGGAAGCAGTAGATGCATTTGTTATACAGGGCTATTCACATGACTGCGGCGATAAGCTTGGTTATATGAAAACATTTATAGAATACAGCCTGCGACATGACAAATGCGGTGCTCAGCTTAAAAATTGGTTACAACAGCAAACATTTTAAAAACCGAAATCGGTTTAAATGTGGGCGGATAATCCTAATCTGGAGCAGATGGTAAACTGAGCAAAAACTGTTGTAACTCATCTGGTAAAGGGGCGATAAGTTGTAATATATCGCCACTGACCGGATGAGGAAGTGTTAATTCAGATGCATGTAAAAACATTCTTTTCAACCCTGCTTTTTGCAGGCGTTTGTTTATTTGATAATCTCCATAGCGTTCATCACCAGCAATCGGACACTGTTGCGATTGCATATGTACACGTATTTGATGAGTGCGGCCTGTTTTCAACGTAGCTTCCATCAAGGTAAGAGATTTAATTCCTGTAGCGTATAGCTGCTGTCCTGCAAACCTTTGCAGTACACGAAACAGAGTATGTGCACGCTGACCTTCCTGATTATTGCCGGTAACACGTACCATTTTTTCACCCTGAACCCCAGTGTATTTTATAAGAGGGAGTTTTACATGTTGTACTTTTTCTGGCCAAAATCCAACTGAAAGTGCCTGATAGACCTTGTGTGGATGGTTTTGTCTGATTGATTCGTGCAACTTAACCAAAGCACTGCGTTTTTTCGCAATCATAAGCAATCCGCTAGTGTCTTTATCCAGCCGGTGTACCAGTTCCAGATAACGTGCATCAGGACGGGCACGGCGCAGCTGCTCAATAACACCAAAACTAACGCCGCTACCACCATGAACCGCGACGCCGGATGGTTTGTTTATAACCAGCAAAACATCGTCTTCATAAATGATTTCAAATTCATGTGCTGGAATTGCTAAATAATCAGGGCAAGCCATTCTGTCGGCAACACGAATGGGTGGTAAACGGATTTCATCGTTAACGGCAATTCGGTCAGTTCCTTTGCAGCGTTTTTTGTTCAAACGAACCTCACCACTGCGGATGATGCGCTGTATATGACTCTTTGGCACACCTTTTAATTCCCGTATCAAATAATTATCTAGTCGCTGTCCAGCACTTTCGGCACCGACAGATAAAAACTGCACTGAATCTTTGCTTAAAACCGTCATATTGCTTATAATCCGTAAGCTTTTATAAATAAATAAAAGTCATCAGTTGTTTTCGCCGTAAGTATTCACGGCAAGCAAGACTGAACCATAAAAAAGGCGCATTTGGCCCGGAGCTGAAAAACGCATGTAATCGTTTTTTGGCTGCAAACAATGAAATGTTAACGTATTTACTGGAAAAACGCACTGTTGCAGGCGTATTTCCCCATGTTGCTGACCAGCCCTCGGCAGCAAGGGTTAGTGATTAAGTTTGACTCCATCAGGTGGCAAGCCACGGCTTCAGACGTCATCGGGCAGGACAAAACCGGATAACGCAGCCGCTACTGAGCCCAAGCACCTGACTGAATAACAGAAGACTGGCTCCCCCGATTAAGTGCTTGGATTGTTTGTAAAATTATCCAGTACATGCTGTTCAGAAAGCATAATGATACTGAATAGTCAAAACGCTCTTTATACCTTCTTTATGATGAAAGCCTGCTTAATTTGCCGTATATAAAACAATCTGGCAAGGCTACGGGTGTCAAATACTAATTACAACGCCTCGTCAGTGCACATAACGAGGTATTCATGAAACGAATGTTATTCAATGCCACGCAGGCAGAAGAATTGCGCGTGGCTATTGTAGATGGACAAAGTCTACTTGATCTTGACATCGAAACACTGGGTAAGGAACAGCGTAAAGGCAATATCTACAAAGGTATCATTACTCGCATTGAACCTTCACTGGAGGCTTGTTTCGTTGACTATGGCACAGATCGCCATGGTTTTTTACCATTCAAGGAAATATCGCGCAGCTATTTTCAGAATTATGAAGGTGGACGGGCTCGTATACAGGATGTCTTGTCCGAAGGCGTAGAAGTCATTGTACAAGTGGAAAAGGATGAGCGAGGGAACAAAGGTGCAGCGCTAACCACTTTTATTAGCCTGGCCGGACGCTATCTGGTATTGATGCCCAATAATCCTCGAGGTGGTGGTGTGTCACGCCGAATTGAAGGTGAAGATCGGCAGGAACTCAAGCAGGCTATGAGTGAGCTGGATACCCCGCGTGGTATGAGTCTGATTGCACGTACTGCCGGTATTGGTCGCAGTACAGAAGAATTGCAATGGGATTTAAATTATCTGGTACAGCTATGGCGAGCCATTGAGCAGGCCGCACAACAGCACAACAAACCTTATCTGCTGTTTATGGAAAGCTCACTACTTATTCGTGCCATACGCGATTACTTCCAGCCTGATATTGGAGAAATACTGATTGATTCGCAGGAAGTATATGATCAGATCCGTGAGTTCATGTCCTATGTGATGCCGGCATATATTAGTCGCTTACGTCATTATACTGACCATACTCCGCTTTTTTCTCGTTTTCAGATAGAACAGCAGATTGAGTCTGCTTTTTCCCGTGAAGTTGCCCTCCCGTCCGGTGGTGCCATCGTCATTGATCATACTGAAGCGTTAGTCTCCATTGATGTAAACTCTGCCCGAGCCACCCGTGGAGCAGATATAGAAGACACAGCATTCAAAACTAATATGGAGGCAGCCGAAGAAGTTGCCCGTCAGATGCGCGTACGTGATCTTGGCGGATTAGTTGTGATTGACTTCATAGACATGGAAAATAGTAAAAACCAGCGTGATGTTGAAACCACCTTGCGCGAAGCCTTGAAAAAAGATCGTGCACGGGTACAGATGGCTAAGTTGTCGCGTTTTGGTTTAATGGAATTATCGCGACAACGTCTGAAGCCTTCTCTTGGTGAAAGTAGCCATACCATTTGCCCGCGCTGTGCCGGTACTGGTTCCATTCGTAGTATTGAATCAACAGCATTACATATTCTCCGCATCATTCAGGAAGAATCAATGAAAGATAACACTGCCGAAGTACGCGTACAGGTACCGGTAGATGTGGCTACTTTTCTCTTAAATGAAAAGCGTGCTGAGTTATTCGGATTGGAAGAGCGGCTGGATGTATGCGTGTTACTGATTCCGAATATTCATCTCGAAAACCCGCATTACAGTGTTATACGTGTTCGTACTGATAACATAGAAGAAAATACAGTTCCCAGTTACCATCAAGTGCAGGAACCTGAAAACATTGGTGAACTACCATTTTCAATTGGACAGAACAAACCTGTTAGACCTGAAGCAGCAGTGAAAGGGATACATCATACCCAGCCGGCTCCGGTTATTGAGAAGGTAGTTGTAGAAAAAGATACTGCACCGGGTATGTGGAAAAAACTTTCAGGATGGCTGGGTAATCTTTTCAGTGCAAAACCAGCCGTTCCAGTTTCGCCAAGTGCTTCTCATGCTGAAAGAACTATTAAATCCAGACAGCAGAAAAATCAGCCACACGAACGCCGACAGTCGCGCACTAGCCGTCTCTCTAAAAATGCCGAAATAGCTAAAAAAAGCGAGCATTATTCTGAAAATAAAACACAAGCAACTCACATAGCGGCAGTTCGTACTGCAAATGAGCAGCGTAATCGTCGTGAAGAAAAACGTTCTGACAAATATGATTTATCTCAGACGGAAACGTCATCCGAAATCAGTCAGGAAAGCAGTAGTATCAGGCATGAGCAAAATAATTCTCGCCGTCGTCGTCAGCGTACTTCTGGCAAAAATGAAGTTCCAGCCCAGCAAGTAAATAATGTTGAAATAATTGACGAAACTCAGACAACTGATCCCTTGATTATTACCTTGTCGGGCGGAGAGGCAAAAAATGAACGCCATAAATCACGACATGATAAAAACAGCCGGCGACAGAATGGTAAGAAAAAACGCAGCTACATCATTTCAGCACGTAAAATCAGCCGCAATATTGATATCCATGCTATAGCTGCGCAAGTGCTGCAGACTACTGAGCACGTACTTCATCCTGAAAATATTGGAAATCAAGCTGCTGATTGCTCAGTTCAGTCAGCTCATCCGTATATAGATGACAATATCTTGGTACAGCGGGCAGTAGCACAAGCTAAGAATGTGATTACTCATGTTCTGGCTCAGATGGAGTCAGTTCAGTATTCTGCGACCTCTGATAAACCGGTAAAATTAGGCACAGCATCTACCGTACAAACTAAACAGCCAGAAGCCGATCAGTTGATTGTAAGCATCCCTGAAACAGCAGAAATAGAATTGTCTCAAATTGCCGAATTGGGTGGGCTGATACTGGTTGAAACCAGTACAAATATTATTGTCTCCGATAATAGTGAAAGTTCCACTCAATCTAAATTACGACGCAAAGATAGATTACAGAGTCAACCAGACGCAGTGCAAGGTACACCTGTCAAACTGGAACAGATTGAAACTAGAATATAGATTTGTTTATCTTGAACTTGATAATCTTAATTCTGCTCGTTTAATAAGACTTAGCGAAACGGGCAGAATTTCGGCGTGTCTTTATGGGTTGACGATTTTGGTAGTTAAAAGTATGGTGAAAACTACCTAGTGATAAAATCAGTAGCAAAATACATAAGATTTGTCTGATTCATAACATGCCAACTGCCCAATATGATTATTTATTTCAATTAATGTGTTGAAAAACTACAACACTTTAAAAAAGAATAATAAATTATTTTAATGTATTATTATCAAAATAAATATATGATTTTATTGAATTATATAGTGGATTAACTGTTATTTGTCGCGGTACAGGTTGCTAAAAGTGTTGTGTGTTTGCAAATGAATTTGTTTTTTTGCAACTAAAGCATTATATTGACAGCCATGAAATCGCTAACGCGGCGATTAATGCAAAACTTTAAAAGCTCTTCATTAGGTTTTTGAAGTTTGTTTTTTCGACATAGAAAAGGAATACAGCAATGAAAAAAACCCTGATTGCTTTGGCTTTGACCACTTTGCCGGTTGCCGCTATGGCTGAGGTTGTTTTGTATGGCCAAATGAAAGCAGGCTATGAAGTTTCTTCTACTAAATCTAGCGGTGAATCACGTGGCCCATACCAGAATGGTATTGGTGACTATGGTTCACGTATCGGCTTCAAAGGTTCTGAAGACCTTGGCCATGGCTTGAAAGCTATCTGGCAGGTAGAATCCCGTATTCATTTGGGTAATAGTGATGGCGGTTCTGATGGCTGGGCTAACCGTGACTCTTTCATAGGTCTGCAAACTGATTTCGGTACTATCCGTGCTGGTCGTATCAGCAATGCCATTAACGCTAATATGGACGTTGTAGATGCTTGGGAATATAACAATGAAGCATTAGGTCTGGGTAAATTCACCCGTACCGATGCCCGTTATGTTGGTGTCGCCTATGATTCTCCAGAATGGGCTGGTTTCAGCTTCAACGTTTTGTACTCTCCACGTGACAACGTGAATGGTGGCGATCGTAACGCAGAATACGAGCGTGGTATCGGTTCTGGTGACAAATACAGTGCTGGTTTGAACTACCACAACTCTGGTTTCTATGCTAAATACGGTTTTGACTACCTGAAAAACTCTGCTGTTAAATTAGATGGTTTGAAATCAGACCTGAAAGATGGTCAGGTTCACCGTGTTGAAGGTGGCTACGATGCTAACAACTTGTTTGTTGGTGTTGGCTATCAGTACACCAAAAATACCAGTTCTTACTTCCGTGGTTTGAATGATCTGAGTATCGTTAACCCAACTACTAAAGAAAAACTTGATGTTGGTGATCACAAACTGACTGAAGACAATCAGGGTCAGGAAGCCGCTCTGACTGTTGGCTACCACTTTGGTAACATTTTCCCGAAAATCTCTTATGCTCATGGCTGGGATGTAAAAGTTAATGGTACTAAAGAGAAAAACACTAAATACGATCAGGTTGTGTTAGGTGCTGACTATGACTTCTCTAAACGCACTACCGCTAATGTACAGGCTGGTTGGTTGCGTGAAGGTAACGGCGAAGGCTTAGGTAAAGACAAAACTACTGCCTTTGGTGTTGGCTTGAAACACACTTTCTAATTGGTTGTTAATACATACTGATTAGTATTTAAAATTAATCCCCGACAGTAGAACACTTAAAAACTGTTCTTAGTCGGGGATTAATTTATATAAAATTTATTTATTAAATCTATCAGTCAGAATATCTATTGTAGAGCATAGTAGATCGAATAGTTTCTTTATTCATTAGTAGTTGTTATATTCATCAAGTAATATAAGAATAAATATTGATTAGAATTTTGAAAATAGAAAAGCCTATCCACACTTAAAGGCTGTACTGTAACATCAATATAAAATCATTAGTACAATAAGAAAGTGTCTATGTATATTTAATGATTTTTCATGTAAATCATTCATCTGAATGGTCATTATCTTCTGTACTGGGATATTTAATTTTTATATTGTCAATTAAAGAGAATATATTTCTTCCTCAATCAATTTTACTTACTAATATGTAATAAAAATTGCAATCTACAAATTTATGTTGAATAGTTAATCATCAGCAACGATTTATAAATAAGAATTTTCTGATAAGCACTTTGTAGTTTTAATATATGCCTAGGTATCAGCTAAAGATTCAATATTGCTTATCAAAAACCGTAATAAAAGTGTTGTAACTGACTTTTCTAAATAAAAATTTTCAAATATCTAAAAATATACTTCAGATGGTGATTAGTGTGAACATAATGCATGAATCAGTGCATCTAAATATCAATTCAAAGGTTATTACGACTATTTAAAAACATTTCTGATATTTATTTATACGTATTTTACTTAATCAGTTACCAGTAGAATTTTCTCATGCTCGAAATCAAATCTGAAGGTTTGCTTTTTTAATATCCGACCTTTATATTCCGCACACTCGTCATTTTGACGATTGATCTAAAACTTCAAAAGTGCTTCATTTGGTTTTTGAGGTTTGTATTATTGACGTTGAAACTAGGAATACAGTAATGAAAAAAACCCTGATTGCTTTAGCTTTAACTACATTACCGGTTGCTGCTATGGCAGAGGTTATTTTGTACGGCCAAATGAAAGCAGGCTATGAAACTTCTTCCACTAAAACCAGCGGAGAAAGCCGTGGTCCATACCAGAATGGTATTGCTGACTATGGTTCAAGAATTGGCTTTAAAGGCTCTGATGATTTAGGTAACGGTCTGAAAGCTATTTGGCAGGTAGAATCTGCTATTCATTTGGGTAACAATGATGGTAAAGCTGATGGTTGGGCTAACCGTGACTCTTTCATCGGATTGCAAGGGGATTTCGGTACGGTCCGAGCTGGTCGCATCAGTAATGCCATGAAGGCCAATATGGATGCAGTGGATCCTTGGGAATACAACAACCAGGTTTTAGGTTTGGGTAAATTTACCCGTACTGGAGCACGTTATGTAGGTATTGCTTACAATTCTCCAGAGTTTGCTGGCTTCAAATTAAGCGCTTTATATTCTCCACGCGATAACGTTAATGGCGGCGATCGCAATGCTGAATACGATCATGGTATTGGCTCCGGCGATAAATATAGTGTTGGAGTGAATTATCAGAATGCTGGTTATTTTGCAAAATATGGTTTTGATTACCTGAAAAACTCTGCTGTTAAAGTAGATGGTCTAAAAAAAGATATGAAAGATGGACAGGTACACCGTATTGAAGGCGGTTACGATGCTAACAACTTATTTGTTGGTGTGGGCTATCAATACACCAAAAATACCAGCTCTTACTTCCGTGGCCTGAACAATCTGAGTATCGTAGATCCGGCTACAAAAGAAAAAGTTGATGTTGGTGACCATCGCTTGACTATGGACAATCAGGGTCAGGAAGCTGCTCTGACAGTAGGCTACTACTTTGGTAATATTTTCCCGAAAATTTCCTATGTCCATGGCTGGGATGTAAAAATCAACGGTACCAAAGAGAAAAATACCAAATACGATCAGGTTGTACTTGGTGCTGACTATGCATTCTCTAAAAGTACAACCGCTAACGTACAAGCAGGCTGGTTGCGCGAAGGTAACGGCGAAAGTAATGGTAAAGACAAAACTACCGCCTTTGGTGTAGGCTTAAAACACACATTCTAATTTAGGTTTAGAATCTGAATTTAGAAGAAAAAACCCGCTGATGCGGGTTTTTTCTTACTTACTTACTTATATTGAAAAAAAATTTGAATCAATCAATTATTCAAGTTAAACATTTTATATAGGTTGCATACACCTGCTTAGCGAAAAATAAATCAGTCTTGTTTACTGTGCCGATGTTTAATATAAAGATAAACAGCCAGAACTATTGCAGCTATCAACAGAGCAACAACTAAAGCAATTTCAGTATATTGCTCAAACTGAGTAAACAACCACTGTGCAGATTGTCCGAATACATAGCCGAAACTTACTATTATAGTTGCCCAGATCAATGCGCCCAGTAAATTAAGCAGAATAAAGCGGCGGAAAGGTACTTTGCTCATACCAATGGCTATGGGACCAGCGATCCGCAGTCCATACATAAAACGTACCCCAACAATAATCAATGAACTATGTTTACAAAGAAGTCGGTCAGTTTTCCGTACCATTGGATCCAATTTAGGAAAATGTTGTATTAGACGCGTACCATAATAGCGACCAAGAAAAAAACACAACTGGTCTCCCAGCATACCACCACCGGCAGCACATAATATAGAAGGTAAAAATAGCAGATAACCCTTATGCACAAAAAAGCCAGCCAAGGTCAAAATGGTTTCACCTTCAAGAATACTGCCAATAAAGATGGCCATATAGCCATAATGACTAAGTAATTGTTCAACATTCATCTGGTCAATACCAGCTAAAGATAATCAAATTGTAAACATAAGATTGTATGAATCATTCATGCAATCCTTTTTGCTAGAACCAGACAAATTTTACACACCATATTGCTGTCTGTATTCAGTCACCGGCTGATGAAAACTAGCCAAAGCTGAATCATTTTCCAATAGACGAAGCAAATCATCCAGAGTAGCGATAGCCAACACTGGAATCTGATATTGCTGCTGTACTTCCTGAACAGCAGATTGCATACCTTGGCCTTTTTCCATTCGGTCCAGTGCAATGGCTACTCCGGCAGCAGTTGCCCCTTCACGCTGAATAATTGTTACCGACTCACGAACCGAAGTACCAGCTGAAATGACATCATCAATAATCAGTACGCGCCCCTGTAAAGGTGCACCAACTAATACACCACCTTCACCATGATCTTTGGCTTCTTTACGGTTATATGCGTAAGGTACATTACGTCCTCGTTCTGCCAGCATCATCGCCGTTGCCGCAGCCAGAATAATGCCTTTATAGGCTGGTCCGAACAGCATATCAAATTCAATTTTGCTTTCCAGAATAGAACGAGCATAAAACCGTGCCAGATGCAAAATACTATAGCCATCATTAAAGAGACCGGCATTGAAAAAATAGGGCGTTTGTCTGCCCGCTTTAGTAGTAAACTGGCCAAATTTTAAAACCTTCTGTTGCAAGGCAAAATGCAGAAAATCCTGACGAAAATCAGACATAACTATCCTTAATGATAAAATGGAATACAAAAACTTAAGCTTTAAATTTTATCATCAAACGAAAGGACATGCGGATGCGCATCATTTCTGCCAACGTTAATGGAATACGTTCTGCCACCAGTAAAGGTTTTATTGACTATCTTGCTCTGGCTCAGGCAGATATCGTGTGTGTACAGGAACTAAAGGCGCAGGAAGCTGATATGACAGAAGAGATGAAGCATCCACTGGGCATGCATGGGGCGTGGCATACCGCTCTTAAACGAGGTTACAGTGGTGTGGCTATATATAGTAAACAGCAGCCGGATGCTATTCAAATTGGATTAGGTTGGGAGGATTTTGACAAAGAAGGCCGATACGTGCGTGCAGATTTTGGTCAATTGACAGTTATTTCATTATATATGCCTTCTGGCAGTAGTTCAGAAGAGCGACAGAAGGCTAAGTTTTGTTTTATGGATAAATTTCTGCCAATACTGCGAGACTTGCAGACATCACAACGAGATATTCTGATTTGCGGTGACTGGAATATAGCTCATCAAAATATTGATATAAAAAACTGGCGGGGTAATCTGAAGAATTCAGGTTTCTTGCCGGAAGAGCGCCAGTGGCTAAGTCAAGTAATCAATGAACTGGGCTGGGTCGATATCTGGCGCACCTTGTATCCGGAAATACCCGGTTACACATGGTGGAGCAATAGAGGGCAGGCTTATGCAAAAGATGTAGGCTGGCGTATAGACTATCATTTGGCCACCCCAAATCTGGCAGCCTGTGCGCAGCAAGCAAGCATCTACAAAGATGTTAAGTTTTCTGATCATGCTCCTCTGATTGTGGATTACGCCTATCCATAGTATTAGCATAATAGAATACGAAAAGTTGAGTTATTTGTAGAGTAAAATGTATGTGGCTGGAAAAAGAAAATTGGTTTGGTCTCAGTGCATCGTTATCTAATGTCTCAATAATTGGAACATTAACCCACATATAGAAATTGAATACTGCCTTTATTGAACCGGCTTTGCTGACTATTCATATTAATTTCAAAAAATTAGCAAAATTATCACACATTAGGGTATGAAAATTCGACAGTTAATTTTGGCTGATTTTGAGTACGTATGGTTACAGCCGGTTTTATATTTGCCAAAATTTTAGCTTGGCAAAAATCTTTTATTCTGAACCAAATCAATTCAATTCAATATATTAATACAACAGTGCTGTTTAAATATGAAATCTGCTATCAGAAACCGGCTAAATTTCTTTCAAAATATTTTCTTAAATTACACTCAATAGTTATTCAGTTAATCCATCAGCTTTTACACATGAATACTTCCCATGTTTTATGAAATTCAAAAATTAAATGTATATTATTTCCAGTGGTTTGCATTAAAGATAATGTCTATTTAGAACGAAAGGGTTGACGAAGTGCGCAACGCCACCTATAATTCGCTCTTCCTTTCCCTGATAGCTCAGTCGGTAGAGCGACGGACTGTTAATCCGCAGGTCCCAGGTTCGAGCCCTGGTCGGGGAGCCAAAGGGTCGTTAGCTCAGTCGGTAGAGCAGCGGACTTTTAATCCGTTGGTCGAGCGTTCGAATCGCTCACGACCCACCAAATTACTGCCAACATATTTAATGTTGGCTTTTTTGTTTTCAAATTCTGTTTATTATTTATTCTGTCTAATGTATATCAATAATTATGCTGTGATCAGTTGCCAGTAATTCGGCAAATATTCATATTTTTTAAAGAAGAGTACTTATGAATATTGTATAAAGCTATCTGATTTCGTTAGGACAAAAAAAATTTACTTTGATTTCTGGCCATTGTCTTCGGAAGATATTTTCGATTGTATTGATTGATTTAAATAATTATATAGTTAATTTTAATTGGTTTTAAATATGTGGGTTTAATTGACCTAACACGTAAAAATTATTGTTTTATAATAAAAATTACACATTAAATATAATTATTTCATTGTTCAGCTATTCTTAAAATATATTGGAATAAGTAATGTTTGAATGTACTCAATGCATCGGAATAATAAAAATATTGGGTTGATTTTTGATAAAAAGCATTTATTGAAATTTATCGTATTACTACTGAGAGAAATAAATTTTATTTTTTATGTATTAACTTTATCATTCATCATAATTATTTAGATCTATGTTTACAAAATAAGCAAATAGATAGGTTTGTTCTAATAAATTTTTAAGTTTATTTAAAGAATAATATTTAATTTTTAATTATATTAAGTGTATTCTTATTATTCAGGTAGCTAAGAAGCTACCTGAATTTTTATTTCATTTATAAATTTTATAATTTATTTAACATTTAAAAAACACAAGTATTTAAGTTCTTTTATACCTTTGGTGACTGTATTTAAAATAAGTCCAGAAAAAAAAGTAATAATACCTACAATTCCAATTCCTATAGATGTTATTAATGTAGGAAATCTTGGAACTAAACCAGTATTATAGTAATTAATTAAAATTGGAGTGAATAATATAAGCGATATTATTATGAATATCGTTGAAATAAAACCGAATAATAATAATGGCCTTTCATGTTTACATAATTTGATGATCAGCATTAAGATGCGCATACCGTCTTTGTAGGTATTTAATTTACTCGTAGAGCCTTCTGGTCTTCCTTTATAAGGAGCTTCAATATGTCCAATAGCTACATTCAATTGGAGAGCATGTATGGCTATTTCAGTTTCAATTGCAAAGCCTTTTTCATTTGCAGGAAATGACTTTACAAATCGCTTAGAAAAAATTTTATATCCTGATAGCATATCATGAACTCGATTGCCAAATAATATTTTTACTGCTCCCGTGATTACTTTATTACCAAGTTTATGACCTGACCTATAAGCATTATTTTCAGTTTCTATTCTAATAGCATTAACTAAATCATAGTTGTTTTGTATAGCTAATTCCAACATTTTTGGCGCTATTTGGGCATCATATGTATCATCACCGTCAACCATGATATAGTAGTCCGCATCAATATCTACGAACATTTTTCTGATTACAGCTCCTTTTCCTTGAATATATTCTTCTTTAACCAAGGCTCCAGTATTTTTTGCAATTTCTTTTGTACCATCAGATGAATTGTTATCATAAACATAAATAGTTGAGTTGGGGACGGCCTTACGAAAATCATTTATAACTTTTTCAATAGTAATGGCTTCGTTATAACATGGTATTAAGACTGCCACATTCATTTCTTTGTATCCTTTATTTTATAAGTATAAAAATATATTATTGCTGCTATGCCTAAATACTGAGATGGTAATAAATATCTTAAGTCACTGGCAACACCAATAAACAAATACATTCCTATATAAAAAATACCGGAAAAGCAAAGACAATTAATCAATTTATAGTGTTGTGAATTAAAATCAAAATTTTTCTTAAATGTTTTTATAAATAATATGATTAAGACTAATAGCCATGGAAGACCACTAAGCGTATAGGAGAATAAGCTATTTTTATTCAAAAATATTTTTTTATAAATGGATTCAAATTTTTGGGATTTAGGTTCATAAGTTTTTTCGTTATCTTTGCTAGCATCGTAAAAGCCCAAATCTAAACCATATCCATATGAATTATGGTTTGTGAGAAATATTATAAAATGACTGATACGATGCTTAATATAATAATATGGATGTTTCTTAATAGAAGCTATCCATTGTTTTGTCAGTAACTCATTGACAGATTTTATATTATTACCACTATTTAATTTGTTGAGAAGAAAACTACATTTTCCCCATCCTGCATAGTTATCCCATAATTCTGACGAATAACATTTTCCCAGTACCATATCTTTCTCATGATCTGAAAGACCAATAGGAAAGTAATTTATTTTGCTAAAATGAGATATGCCTGAAATATCAAATACTTTTAGGGATATTATTGGATAATTTTTATGTGCTTTAAGTATTGTATGGTTTATTGGACTTTGAACTAAAACTAATAAAATAGATAATAAAACAGAATAACATATGATTTTTTTATTCCAATTGGAAAAAGCTAAATACATTATTATTGGAGCAGTTATGAAAGCTGCATTTGCCCTAAAAAGAGAGGTGAAGATTAACAAAAGTATTAATATAATTCTAAATATTATATTTTTATGCTTTAGATATATTGGTAATAGTCCACTAATCAATAATATTAATGTTGCAAGAAAAAAGTCTTTATAAACCCAGCCAAAATAACTAAAAAATAAAGGTGAAAAATATAAAATTAAATAAAGTAGTACAACGTACCTTTTTTTTAAGTTTGATAATAATAATACCAGTGAAAGACTATTGATAATAATTAATATAGCATATAAAGAATACTTAGTACCTGTTGTAATTAACAGAATGCGCCATATATGGCTTAATATTGGAGGGTGCCAATCTTCATAGTTATTGGTCAACGCTTGATAATATTGATTATATGTGTCGCCATATATTATGCCTGGATAAACTAAATAGATAGATAATGGTATTAAAAATATGGATATAATTAATAGATGTAAATTATATTTGTTCAAATCCTGTTTTCCTTATTATCTTAGTGTTACTAAAATAATTAAATACTAATTGCCAATAAATAATAGATTAAGTTAAAAATTAATATATGTCCATATATATAAAACAATACATTATATAATTATACATATTTATTAGTTTCATCACTTATACTTAATAGTATTGTTATAATTTTCTCTTATTTTAGAAATATATTAGTTTATTCCTTTTAATTTCAGTTATCAAAATTAAATCATCATACAATAGTTGCACCTAAAGTGTTTTGAAAATGTTTTAATGCCCACTCATGACCGATAGAATCGAAGCTGGCAACGGCACTCTGATGTATGACTATTTTATAGTTCAGATTATAGGCATCTACGGCGGTATGTAGCACACAGATATCGGTGCATACACCGGTTAAATGTATTTCGGTAATATTTCTTTCGCGCAAGCGTATATCCAGATCGGTGCCGCTGAAAGCGGAATAATGGCGTTTATTCAGCCAGTATACTTGTGGGTTGGTTTGATTTTGTCTGTATAGTTGTTTGAGTACGCCATACAATTCTTGCCCCTGAGTACCGATGACATTATGTGGTGGGAAAAGTTTGTTTTCAGGGTGATAATTATCATCTGCTTTGTGTGCATCTATGGCAAATACTACGAAATCTCCCTGTTCCATAAAGGTTTTGGTTAAATTCACCATCGCGTTTTCAATTGATTGTCCGGCTTTTCCGGTTGTAAGCGCGCCGTCTGTTGCGATAAAGTCATTGGTGTAATCGATTGAAATCAGTGCTTTCATATATGATGTTTAAATTGTGGTTATTGATGATATCTCATAAGATCAAATAATAACTCTTCTGATTTTTTACAAGCAATAATATTAAATACTCTTCTGCTTAGAAGAAGTCTGTAGAAAATAGACTCATTTTATAAGCTTTTGTGACTGTTTCAATATCTTTTAATGTAGGAATTAAGACGGTCTGTTGGCTTCTGTTATTAAGTGAGGGTATTTAAATTTTATTAATACTGTTTAGCTATGGCTGTTCACTCTCTCGTTAAGTACTCCTTCTATTTGTCACACATCAGGGCAAAATACCGAACTGGAAATTTTGGTGTGTAAATAGTTGTAGAAAATGCTTCTTGGTTCATGTTTTATGCGTTTGTCTTGCCAAGTAAACCGGATATTGTTTTCTGATCCGGAAAAACTGTGATTTTACGTACCTGAATGTTTTTGGTATTAGTATGTTGTACTTATTCTTCTTTTTCTTAATGAATCAAGATTTCTGGACTAGAAAATTGAGATGAATATTTAACGGAATAAAGAAATTTGGAAATTTTTTAGAATGCGGGATGGTGGATTCTGATGCTCAGGGAGTGTGAAACAAAAAATAGAAGGTTCCAGATTAGCCAAATTTAAAAGGCATTTATTGCACAGATTTCCCAGTTATAGAATTTGTTTAAATAAATTATTGCTGTATTGCTAGATAAGCTGATATTTAGTTATTTTTATATAAAAATTTACTATGGTTTAATTCGTGTGTATTTTTAACTGGTGATTACAGCTAAGTCAGTTATCTGAGTGGTGTAGCAGGGGCTAAGTTGGGCACGGGTCATGAGCCAGTGGTTGGATTGCAGTTCGCTACCCAGTTGGATGCTATTGCGGCCGTAGTGGTTGGTGATGTTGTCCCATGCGACCATCAGTTCGGGGCGGTGGTTGTGTTGGCTGGGGCAGAGTAAATCCAGTTGTTGGAAGTGATGTGTTGGTTCGATGCCGCCCAGTTCGATGCCGCATTTTTTGTATTCGTAGCCGGGGCGGTAGATGCGGCGCAGTAAATTCTGGGCGATGCGATTCAGGGTGATGCTGTCGGCGCTGGCATGTGGCAGTTTGATGAATTGGTAGCCATTGTATTGGGGCAGGTCGTGGCGGAAGCGGTTGGTGTAGATAAATACGCCGATGATATGTGCCTGACTATGCTGTTCGCGCAGTTTGGCGGCGCCAGCGGTGATGTGGTGGCTGATGGCTGCTTGCAGACCTTCGAGGCTGGTGACCATTCTGCCGAAGCTGCGGCTGCGTACGATGTTCTGGCGGTTGGCTTCTTCAATGATAAGTTCGCTACAGGGGATACCCTGCATTTCGCGCTGGGTACGTTCGAGTACAACGCCAAACTGTTTGCGCAGGGTGGGAGTGTGGGCGTTGATGAAGTCAAGGGCGGTGTGGATACCCTGTGCGGCTAGTTTGTGGCCGATTCGGCGGCCAATACCCCAGATTTCGGTGACGGGTTCGCTGGCAAGGGCACGTTTCTGGATGTTGTGACTCCAGTCTGTCCAGACGACAACGCCGTTGAAATGGTGGCGGTGGCGTTTGGCTAGGTGGTTACAGAATTTGGCCAGTGTTCGGGTGGGGGCAATGCCGACGCAGGTGGGTATGCCAACCCATTGCTGGATGCGGTTGCGGATGTTGTGTCCAATCTGGTGCAGGTTGCTTAGTCCTTGCAGGTCGGCAAAGCATTCGTCGATGGAGTAGATTTCGATGGCGGGCACAAGGGAAGCGATGGTGCTCATCATGCGCCGTGATAGGTCGGCATACAGTTCGTAGTTGGATGAAAAAACGGTTAGTTTGCCTTGTTGTATGAGATGCTGAATCTGAAAGTAGGGTACGCCCATTTTGATGCCTATGTCTTTGGCTTCGTTGGAACGTGAGATGACGCAGCCGTCGTTGTTACTGAGTACGATGATGGGCTGTTGTCTGAGCTCGGGGCGGTAAACTCTTTCGCAGGAGCAATAGAAGTTATTGCCGTCAATCAGGGCAAACATGGGAGGGGTTCAGGGTTTGCAGGCGGTGTTTGTGTTGCTGGATGATCTGGTAGACGTCGCGATCCAGCTGGCCTTGTGGTTGGCTGAGGATGGTGTGCAGTTCGTCGCTATTGCTGGCGCTACCCAGATAAATCCAGTGATGGAAGATGTGGTATTTCTGTTTTTCTTTGACGTAGGCGTAGTGATTAAATGGCCAAGCGGCCAGTTTGATTTTTTGTAAGGCCAATGCCAGTTTGAGGTTGTGCATGTCGGCGCTGATTTTGTGGACACAGGCGCCGCTGCACTGGTGTAGCTGGTGGCGGAAACAGGGGCGGTTGCTGCTGCCTTTTTCGATACCGAGGGTTTGCAGGCACAGGTCGGTGCTGCTGATGGTGCTGTTGATGGTTTTCTGGGCATCGCTTTTACTGTGAAACAGGCCGTAGTAGCGCTGCTGCTGGTTAAGTAGAACATGGCGCATGGGGACGATACTCAAGGTGTCGTAGCCGTGCGCATTGGTGTCGACCCTGAAGCTAAACAGGTCTTTCTGGCGGCGCAGGCGGCGGTTAAGGATGGGTTGACGCTGTTTGATTTGTGCTGATTCGGTTAGCAAGGCATCCAGTTCGCCGCTACAGGGGATGATGTCTATTTTTCTGGCCTGTTGTGACAGGCTCATTTCTTTGCTGTTGTGCACATCCTGGTTGAAGTGGCTCAGCAGGCGGGTTTTGACTTGTTTGCTTTTGCCGATATACAGGGGCAGGTCGTTGTCGCCGTATATGAGGTATACGCCGTAATCGTCGCGGATGTTTTTCAGGATGTCGCTGTGGAGGTGGGCGGGCAGACTGGGGCGCTGCATGATGGTTTTGCAGGCCTGTTGCAGGGTGTCGGCTGAAAAGTTGTGTTTGAGTTGCTGCCAGAAGTCGTAGATGGCACGGGCATCGGCAAAGGCACGGTGACGGTTGTGCATGTCGATTTTGTGGCGGGCGATGATTTTGTCTAGGCCGTGATGTTTGTGTTCGGGATAGAGCAGGCGTGACAGTTTGACGGTACACAGTTGCTGCGGATTAAAGGTGTGGCCGAGTCGTTTGAAGGCGGCTTTAATGAAGCCGTAATCAAAGCGTACGTTGTGGGCAACGAAGATGCGATCTTTGAAGATGGTGGCAAGCTGGCTGGCAATTTCGTTATTAAAGTATGGTGCCTGTTCTACCATTTGGTTGCTGATGCCGGTGAGCGCTTGAATAAAAGGTGGAATGCTGGTGCCGGGGTTAAGCAGGGTATGGAAGAGCTGCTGTTGGCCGGCTTCAGTATAGACGACAGCGATTTCGGTTATGCGGTCGCTGGTGGTGCGGCCGCCGGTGGTTTCGATGTCGACAAAGGCGAGTTGCTGATCTGAGTACATGGTTTATGGGTTAGCGGACGTGTTTGATGACATAGGTGACGACGCCGACGATGGCGAGGGTGTCGCCTTCGCTAAAGCTGAAGTTGGGATAGGATTGGCTGCTGTTTTCGGAATGCAGTTCGACGTTGCCGTTGTCGAGTCTGTGCAGGCGTTTGATGGTGAATTCGTTACCTAAATCGGCCATGACAATGTCGCGGTGTTTAGGGGTGAGGGAGCGGTCGATGATTAGTAGGTCGTCACGACTGATGCCGGCATCGTGCATGGAGTCTCCGCCGCAGCGTACGGCAATGGTAGCGGCCTGATTTTTGATCAGGTACTGGTTGAAATCCAGATAGTCGCTGATGTATGGTTCTGCCGGGCTGGGGAAGCCGGCAGGAATAGTTTCTGTGGCCAGTGGAATGCTTAGCTGGCTGAGGTCGCTGGCTATTTTCCAGCAGTCGAGTGGTAGATGTTGTGCTGGTTGTAATGGACTGTCAGCCAGCTGATCAATCAGGTGCTCTACTGTTGGTATTAGGCTGACGGGGATGCGTTTAACTATTTTTGGTCCGGCAATTCTGGCTTTGCGTCCAGCGCCGGTTCTGCTACCACCGTGTGTGTTGGATTTTGCTGTTGTATCAACCACTAATATGCTCATCTTGATTAAGTTATTTAATCAAGAATGGTAGGGTTGTGATTTTTCTGCGTCAATTGTATCTAGCTGTAGCTTGCTGATAATGATTTGTTTTTATGTGGGTTATGCTGTTGGATATTACTTCTGTTGATGTAAGCTAACCGGTTTTGTGATTTTTTGATTATTCTGAATCATTGTTATTAATTGCAGGTGAATGGGTGAGATCGTTGCGCAGTCAATATGCGTTTGGATAATTTTAGGTGGGTAAGTATAGCTGGGAGTTGTCTAGTTTGGTTGCTGAGGTATAGAGGCTGGTCGGGAAGAATTGACAGAGGTTGATGGGATAATGCTATCTGAGGCAGTTTCATCAGCAATCCGGTCGAGAGTAGTGGTAGCTTCAAGGTGAGCGTTTTGGACATCGGAGGCGGTGATGGCTGCAGCTTCACTGGCGCTGCGATAATTTTCATGGTGTGAGCAGGCAGCCAGACTGGTAATGGCGAAAATAGGTAGTAAAGGCAGTATTTTCATGATGAATATAGATATTGTGTGGATTAATCTGGATTGGTAAGTGGAGTGCAGCCGCATTGGTTGAGTAGCTGGGTGGTTTCATAAACGGGTAAGCCCATGATACCGGTAAAGCTACCGCTGATGTGCTGAACCAGCATTCCGCCCAGCCCCTGGATGCCATAGGCTCCGGCTTTGTCCAGTGGTTCACCGCTGGCAATGTAAGCAGTAATCTGTTCATCCTGTAAGGGTGCAAAGTGTACAGTGCTGGTTTGCAGGCTGTGCAGGGTTTGGTTGTGCCAGTAGATGGAAACGGCGGTATGTACCTGATGCTGGCAGCCTGAAAGTAGTTTGAGCATGCGTGCCGCATCGTCGGTGTTGACTGGTTTGCCCAGAATGAGGTTATTCAGGCTAACGGTGGTGTCGGCGCTGATCAGCGGAAATTCCGGTGGCTGTTGCTGTGTCTGGTGCCATGTACTGAGTGCTGCACTGTTTTTCATACGTGCCATGCGCTGCACATATTTAGTGGCGTTTTCGTCTGGGTAGGGCGTTTCATCAATCTCTGCGGGCAACCGCAATACATGGTAGCCAAGATTGGTGAGGATTTCATACCGACGGGGGCTGCCGGAAGCAAGGTAGACGGTAGGCGGGTTCATTGATAAGGAATGGTGTGTTGGGTGTGTATGTTATCGGTTGATTGTGGTTATTTTAGCATTGCCTTACGCAAAATGGTTTTTTTCTCCGGATATCGGTGCGGCTGGATTTTGGTCTAGATCCAGTTACGAGCAGCGGGCTGGTTTTGTCTGGTTAGAGGTTTACATCAACGATAAACCGACCTCTGATTTTGCCTTTAATGATGTCTTGAGCGGTTTCAGGGCACTCATTCAGGCTGATAGTGTGGGCAATGTGCTGTAGTTGCTGTGTATTCAGATGTTTGGCCAGAAAATCCCATGCTGCTATGCGTTGAGAGTAAGGTGCCATAACGCTGTCGATACCGGCTAGAGTAATGCCTCTAAGTATGAAAGGGGCTACTGTGGCCGGTAAATCCATGCCCTGAGCCAGACCGCATGCGGTTACGATACCGCCATATTGAGTCTGGGCACAGATGTTAGCCAAGCTGTGTGAACCGAGTACATCTATAGCAGCTGCCCATTGTTGTTTTTGTAATGGTTTTTCTGCACTGGCCAGTGTTTTACTGTCAATGAAGTGGTGTACGCCTAATTGTTGTAGGTAATCGGTGTTACTGATTTTGCTGGTAGCAGCGGTGAGGGTATAGCCTAATTGAGCCAGTAACATAATGGCAACGGAACCGACACCTCCTGTGGCGCCAGTAATAAGAATGTTGCCATGTTCTGGAGTAATGCCATGTTTGATGATGCGTTGAACACAAAGGGCGGCTGTATATCCGGCCGTACCGATCATCATGGCTTGCTGGGTGCTTAAGCCGGCTGGTAAGGGGATAAGCCAGTCTGATTTAAGATAGGCATACTGACTCAGACAGCCCCAATGGGTTTCGCCACAGCCCCAGCCGTTTAAGATGACGCGATCTCCAGCTTTAAAGTGCTCGCTGCTGCTGCGAATAATGGTACCGGCACCGTCTATGCCGGGTACCATCGGCCATTGCCTTACTATGGGGCCGCTATTAGTGATGGCCAGAGCATCTTTATAGTTCAGACTAGAAAACTGAATTTGTATCAGGGTATCGCCTGTTTGTTGTAGCAGATTTTCTTCTCTGATTTGTTGGATGCTACAGGAAAAATCGTTTTCAGTTTTTTCTAAGAATATGGCCTTGGATAACATGACATTATGCCTTTTAGGGGGTAACTAGACGGATGGTCTAATTTTGATTATAGGCTGGTTGTCAGTAATGAGCAATTGGTCAATGCGGTTGGTTTGGTTAAAGCGAAAAAGACGTGTTGAAGTAGCTAATGTGGCTGGCAGCTGGGGTGCGTTAGGCGGATTTGATTAAATTGAAAAACTGTTGGGTAAATGTGTCTAGTGGTTTGGCATTTTTCAGCAGTTTGGCTCGGCTGACTGCTCCTTCCCAACCCAGCCAAAAGAAACACGCCAGTTGGTTGCAGTCTGTTTGCTGGTTTATTTCATGTTGCTGCTGGGCCAACCGTAAGCAGCTGGCGATGAGGTGCTGCCAGTTGTGTAAAATATTGCTGAGTAAAGCGGGGTAATCCGGCGGAAGCAAGCATTCGTCCTGCATTAGCTCACCAACTAGGCAGCCGCGGTTGAAATGGTATTCAGACATGCTGTTTCTGGCATCTGTACAGAATGCCTTGATTCTGGCTAGTGCAGAAGAAATGTTTTCGTTGAGTAAGTGCTGTTGTAGTTTTTTGGTAAAAAAACTATTATAGTAATTGAGTATGGCATAGCCAAATTCTTCTTTGCTTTTGAAATAATAATAAAAAGAGCCTTTGGGGACGCCTACTTTTTTAAGTATGCTTTCAATATTTGCACTGTTGTAGCCGTATGTGGTCATGGCTTCTACGCCGCTGCGGATAAGCGCAATTTTGGTATTACGGCCTTTACGGGATAATGTTGGCGTTGTAGCTGGTTCTGTCATCGTACTATTGTGTTGTTCTGAATTTTTGGTATGGCCTGTTTCAGGCAGATTGAAGAGCTGTTACTTCCCCTGTTTACTGACGGCTTTACGACAAAGCCAGTCCAGCCACGTGATAGGAAAAATTTTTTTTAAATACCAGAAAAGATGTGCCGGTACGGTAACCGGATAGCGAGCTTTAGGTTTGTGGGCATTCAGGGCGCGCGCACAAACGCTGGCACATTGCTCCGCCGTTAATGTAAAGGGAGCGACGCTGCTTGTAGCTTGCAAGCGGTTGAGTTGAGCCTGATAGGCAGCACGATGAACGCTGTTCTCTACATCAATGTACTGTTTGAATTTAACCAGCGCATTGGGTCGAAAACGTGTGGCTATAGGTCCGGGTTCGAGAAGACTGATATAAATACCGCTCGCATGGGTTTCCAAGCGTAGAGTATCGCATAGTCCTTCCAGTGCAAATTTTGAGCTGTTGTAGGCACTACGCCACGGCATAGCTGCATATCCAAGTATGCTGGAATTAACCAGTATACGGCCGTATTGCTGACGCCGAAATATTTTCATGGCAACATTGATGCATTGCCATGTACCGAATACATTGGTATTAAACTGTTCATGCAAAGCTGTGCGGCTGATGTCCTCAGCGGCACCAGTTTGTCCGTAGCCGGCATTGCAGAATAGCGCATCCAGATGTCCGAATTCACTCAGTACTGTATCAAAAGCGGTTTGTATTTGTTCATCGCTGGTAATATCCAGCTGGAGGCAGTGAAAACCTTCTGCACGTAAACGTGCAACATCTTCAGCGCTGCGGCAACTGGTATAAACTCGCCAGTTGTCTTGGCGTAATAATTTGGCGGTGGCGTAGCCAATGCCGCTGGAGCAGCCGGTAATCAGAATGTTTTTTTGCATGTGATGACCTTATCGGAGTTCGTTTTCCGCAGCGGCTTCGTAGGCATCGACAATTTTCTGTACCAATGGATGGCGTACAACATCTTCACTGGTGAATACATGAAAATAGATGCCGTCAATATTGCTGAGCTTTTCACGGGCATCTTTCAGGCCGCTTTTGATATTTTTAGGTAAATCAATTTGGCTGGTATCACCGGTTATAGCAGCCTTGGCACCAAATCCAATACGGGTAAGAAACATTTTCATCTGTTCCGGTGTGGTGTTTTGTGCTTCGTCCAGAATGATGTAAGCTCCGTTTAGTGTACGCCCGCGCATATAAGCGAGAGGAGCAATTTCAATCAAGCCTTTTTCAAGTAGTTTAGTGACGCGGTCAAAGCCCATCAGGTCGTAAAGAGCATCATATAAGGGGCGCAGATAGGGATCGACTTTCTGTGTCAGATCACCGGGCAGAAAACCGAGCTTTTCACCTGCTTCTACGGCAGGCCGTACCAGTACAATTCGTTCTACTTGATGTTTTTCGATGGCATCGACAGCTGCTGCTACTGCCAGATAGGTTTTACCGGTACCTGCAGGACCTAATCCAAATACTACATCGTGTTTTAATAAGGCCTGTATGTAGCCGTTCTGCCGCGGGGTACGGCCGCCAATGTTACCGCGGCGAGTACGCAGGGTCCAAGTTTTGGGTTCTTGATGATTGGTTTCAGGGTGGGTGGTGGTTTTGGCCTCTACAGCAGCCAGCTGGATATCGCTGTCATTTAGGTCGCGTTGGCGTGCAATCGTGGCTAGACTCTCCAATGCGTTGATTCCTTGTGTGATTTGAGTGCCGGTTAAAGTGAAATGGTCAAAGCGGCGGGTAATTTCCAGATTCAGTGCTTTGCCCAGACTGGCAATATGTTGATCCAGAACGCCACACAGGCGTTGCAAGGCAGTGTTATCTATGGGTTCGAGCTGGTAATGGCTGGTTTGACTCATGGTTAGACTTAATGCAATTGAACAATTTTTAATATGTAGTCAAGCTGGTCGAAAGCAAGGGTGACTTGATGATAATAATATTTGCTGTTACAGGGGCTGAATTGTTGATTGGCTATTTAAAAATGGCTGATTGGCCTTGCCTGCGGGCAGGACTTGGTATAGATTGTGGCGGTAAATAGAGGGATGCTGCTGGCAATATACGCCCGCAAGCTTATCAATGATTCTGCGGATGGAAAATTGCATGCGAACTGCGAAGATTACACGGAATACCAGTGAAACGAAAATTCAGATAAGTTTAAATCTTGATGGTACTGGTGTAGGCAGGTTTGATACGGGAGTGCCTTTTCTGGAGCATATGCTTGATCAGATTGCCCGTCATGGTTTAATTGATTTGGATATCCGCTGTCGCGGTGATGTGCACATTGATGACCATCATACTGTTGAAGATATTGGTATTGCTCTGGGGCAGGCACTGAAGCAGGCGTTAGGCGATAAATGTGGAATTGCCCGCTATGGATACAGTTATGTGCCGCTGGATGAATCGCTAAGCCGTGTCGTGGTTGATTTATCGGGACGACCGGGACTGGTGTATAACGTTAAATTTACCCGTGCGTTAATTGGACGCTTTGATGTTGATTTGTTTAGTGAATTTTTTCATGGACTGGTCAATCATGCAATGATCACGCTGCATATTGATAATTTGCGTGGTGTGAATGCGCATCATCAGGCTGAAACAATTTTCAAAGCGTTTGGTCGTGCTCTGCGTATGGCTGTAGCTGCGGATGAGCGTATGGCTGGAGTAATGCCTTCTACTAAGGGTACTTTGACTGCATAAATATTAGTTTGATTTCAATAATCCGTTAATGAGTGTACATTAGCGGATTATTTTTTAATCCTGCTTATGTGATTTATTGCTTTGAAAGAACAGATAAGGTGTTATTGTAAACATCGTTATAAGTATAATAATGTTTTTATTCAATTTGTTGTGCAAATAAAATTTTTTATAATTAACATTTATGAATATTCTTTTATTTGTGTATTTTTTTGTTTTTTTGTGATAGTGTGTATCTGTCGGGTCTGATGGTTGTTTTAGTAATTTTTTTTATTGCCAGTCTGACAGGTTCGGATATGGATAAGCTGATTGGAATATGTAATGACCTTGATTTAGAGCAAGGTAGACAAATGAATGATGATGTAATGGTAATTGATGTAAGGCCTATCCAATATTGGCAGCACAACGATGCTGAGAATATGAAGTATGAAACTCAGGCTAGTTTTCAGCCTGATTTTGAATCTGAATATTATTTAGACAAATTAATGCAGGTCGATTTGCAAACTGATCAGTCTCATGATGCTATAACTAAGATAGTGAGAGTGTGGCAACATGCTGATCTGTTTCCGCATTTGAATGTGGTCGATAATCTGACATTGATGCAAATGAAAGTATTGCATCTGGATCGTTTAGAAGCGCATAGTAAAGCATTAAATTATCTGTCTCAGGTGGGTTTATATCGTCAGGCATTGAAATTTCCGGCAGATTTATCCGCTGGTGAACAGTTTCTAGTAGCGGTGGCGCGCAGTTTATGTGTGCGGCCACAAGTCATTTTGTTGAATAAAGCGATGCAGCAGCATGCTGAAGCAGACAGGGATGTTGATTTGCAGACAGTGATGAAAGCATTGCTGATGGATGGACTGGTTTTAGCCAGTGAGCTGGATGTGAAAGAATTGGCTTGTCGACAAGATAATAATGTAGAAAGTAATGTGGAAGCCGAACCTATGGAGATGCTAAAGGAAGAAAGTGGTTTCTTTCCACTTTGGAATTTTAGCTACGTATAATGAGAATGGTTTGGTTTCAGATTTTCAGTTAACTTGGTTTAAGGTATGATAACGGGCTGTTTATTTGCATACAGCCCGTTATTTTTAACCAAATTCCGGATTACCTTGCTTAAAGTTAATACAGTAAATTCTGATAAAGATGTGAAAATGAAAGTAGCTATTGTCAATTATGGTATGGGTAATCTGCATTCGGTGCTGAAATCAGTTCAGGCGGCTGGTCAGTTACAGCAGATTAAGGCTGAAATTATGCTGACGTCTGAACCGGATGAGGTTTATGCAGCAGACAAAATAATTTTTCCCGGACAGGGTGCCATGCCAGATTGTATGGCAGCTTTGCTGAAAAGCGGTTTGGCAGAAGCATTAATGGATGGATTGCAGCGTAAACCGTTTTTCGGTATCTGTGTTGGTGCGCAGCTACTGTTTGAACACAGCGAAGAAGGTAATACATCCGGCTTGGGCTGGTTTCCTGGTTGTGTTAAGCGGTTTCAATCCATTGTAGCTGTGAATAATCGGCCGCTGAAAATACCGCATATGGGCTGGAACCGTGTTCATCAGACTCAGCAGCACCCTTTATTTGCCGGTATATCGCAGAATGAATGGTTTTATTTTGTACATAGCTATTATTTGGCGCCGCAGGAATCATCTCTGGTATTGGGTATGTCAGATTATGGTGAAGATTTTGCCTGTATCGTGGGCAGAGATAATGTATTTGCCACACAGTTTCATACAGAGAAAAGCCATGTGGCGGGTTTGCAGTTGCTAGGTAATTTTTTAAAGTGGGATGGTACGCAGTAGTGTCCTTAAAGTATCTGTTTTCAACTCGTCTAGATTATGTGAATTTAATATGTTATTGATTCCTGCAATTGATTTAAAGGGCGGACAGTGTGTGCGCTTACAACAAGGCCTGATGGAGCGGGCCACCGTATTTTCTGATGATCCTGCACAGATGGCTTTGAGCTGGTGTGCCCAAGGAGCTCGCCGCTTGCATCTGGTGGATTTGGATGGGGCGTTTGCCGGAAAACCAGAAAACATGACCGCAATCAAAGATATACTGAAACAGGTGGCAGATAATGTGCCGGTGCAGCTTGGAGGTGGAATTCGTGATTTGCATACAATAGAACGCTATTTGCAGCTGGGTTTGAGCTACGTCATTATTGGTACTGCTGCGGTAAACAACCCGCAATTTGTGCGTCAGGCTTGTGCTGCCTTTCCCGGGCAAATTATTGTTGGAATTGATGCAAAAAATGGGATGGTGGCAACAGACGGCTGGGCGAAGATAACAGATTTTCAGGTAACAGAGCTGGCCAAACGTTTTGCTGATGATGGTGTAAATAGTATTATTTATACGGATATCGGCCGTGATGGCATGATGAGCGGGGTCAACATTGATGCCACAGTCAAATTGGCTCAACAGACATCTATACCCATTATTGCTTCTGGTGGGGTAACTGATTTGGCGGATGTGGAAGCCCTGTGTGCTGTCGCAAAGGATGGCATTGCCGGAGCCATTGTTGGGCGTGCTATTTATGAAGGTACGCTCGATTTGGCAACAGCACAGAAAATAGCGGATCAGTACGAACACTAGTTCTCATTTTATGTGCATCAAAATATCTGCATTCAGTTTTATGCTGTAGCTGTAAAGTATCTGTATATTTTGATCAGAGTTGCTAGGTGATAGATAAGCTGAATATTTTATTTAACAATAACCTTACAGTACTTATGGAGACCGAGTAATGATTAATATATTAAGTTCCCTGATTTTGGCATTGTGGTTGGTTCTTAGCATGAATCGGTCAAGGCAGATTTTTTTTGAAACCAGCATTTATATCATTGCGATGATAGGGATTAACTGTATTATGCAACATGCATGGCCGGATGTGAATAGTGCATGGCTTTTAGGCTGGATTGTGCAATGGTTTTTTGTCTTTATCGCAATTTGGCTGTTTGATATTGTTGCACTGGGTACCATCAGTGCGCTTATTTATTCGATTGTAGTCGGCGTTATCTATTACTATTTACAATTAAATATTCCTGCTCTGGTTGAGCACTGGATAAAATAATTACCATATAGTTTAGCTGAGAAAGATGGCATTATGGCTTTAGCCAAACGCATTATTCCGTGTCTGGATGTGGACAATGGGCGTGTTGTGAAAGGGATTAATTTTATCTCCCTGCGCGATGCCGGTAATCCAGTGGAAATTGCCCAGCGCTATAATGATGAGGGGGCGGATGAACTTACTTTTCTTGATATCACTGCTAGCTCAGATAATCGCGATACGATTTTGCATGTTATCGAAGCGGTAGCTAGTAAGGTATTTATTCCGCTGACTGTAGGAGGTGGTGTGCGCAGTGTTGAAGATATCCGCCGCCTTCTGAATGCCGGTGCAGATAAGGTTTCAATTAACACAGCCGCTGTCAGCAATCCAGACCTTGTTAATGAGGCCAGTGCTTTTTTTGGCAATCAGGCAATTGTTGTGGCCCTGGATGCTAAAGCAGTGGATGCTGAAAATTCACGCTGGGAAGTTTTTACCCATGGTGGCAGGCGTCAAACGGGACTTGATGCAGTGGAATGGGCGAAAAATATGGCCATGCGTGGAGCAGGGGAAATTTTGCTAACCAGCATGGATAGAGATGGAACTAAAGCTGGTTTCAATATACCACTTACCCAATCGGTAAGTAATGCTGTCAGTGTGCCAGTAATCGCTTCGGGCGGTGTTGGCAATATTGAGCATCTGATTGAAGGTGTGCAGATGGGGTATGCTGATGCGGTACTTGCAGCAAGCATTTTTCATTTTGGTGAAGTACGGATTCATGACGCTAAATTAGCCATGCAGCAGGCTGGTATTGAAATGCGTATTTAATTTGTCTATATATAGGTTGAATGTCTGTTAGAAAATAAGGACAATAGTTGTGATCAATACGCTTTTGGATGCGGTAAAGTGGAATGATAAAGGATTGGTCTGCGCTGTGGTTCAGGACAGGCGCACTTTGCGCGTGCTGATGGTGGCATGGATGAATGCCGAAGCGTTGAGACAGACTGTTGCTACTGGTTTTGCACATTATTACAGCCGCTCACGACAGAGGCAGTGGATGAAAGGTGAAGAGTCTGGGCATACGCAAAAGGTATATGAGCTGCGTTTGGATTGTGACGGTGACGCGCTAGTTTTGCTGGTTGAACAGCAGGGTGGTATTGCCTGCCACACCGGACATGCTAGCTGTTTTTACCGCATTTATCGGAATAATGACTGGATAAGTACCGATCCTGTTATTAAATCAGAAAATGAAATATATACCCAGTCTGAGTGCGCTCAGAAACATAAATAAAATAAAGAGAACATGATGACAACTAAGCCGGTTGCAGCAGATGTAGCCATGATTTTAACTGAATTAGCTGATGTGCTGGATTCCAGACGCGGGGCTTCGCCACAGACTTCTTATGTAGCTCAGTTATTACAAAGTGGTGAAGATAAAATTTTGAAGAAAGTTATCGAGGAAGCAGGCGAGGTGCTGATGGCTTCCAAGGACGGTGACAAGCATCATTTGATTAAGGAAGTAGCTGATGTCTGGTTTCATACTATGGTATTGCTGACCTATCATCAGATTCGCGTAGAAGAAGTTTTACAGGAGTTACAACAGCGACAGCATGTGTCTGGATTGGCTGAAAAAGCCAGTCGTCAGCCGCAGTAATTGCAACCAAATTTCTTAATATGCGCTGCTGTCTTCATACGGCGGGCGCATGTTTTTTAAGTAGTTGAGGTAAAGGAAAAGCATCATGGGTAGTTTTTCAATTTGGCACTGGGCAGTGGTATTGCTGATTGTAGTACTGATTTTCGGTACCAAAAAGTTACGTAATATTGGTAAAGATCTGGGCGGTGCTGTACATGATTTTAAACAGGGTCTGAATGAAAGTGATCGTGAAGCACAGAAAAAAGATGATGTAATCGAACATAATAAAGACGATAGTAAAGTTTAGAAGGTATTTATGTTTGGTTTGGGTTTTGGAGAGATTCTGCTGATTGCGGTAGTGGCTCTGGTGGTTCTGGGGCCGGAACGTCTACCTAAGGTGGCACGCAGTGCTGGTCTCTGGGTGGGGCGTATTCAGAATTTCATCAATAATGTTAAAACCGAACTAAGCGAGCAGACTGGGGTAGCAGAATTTAGACAAGCACGTGACAGTATTGAGGCCGCTGCGCGGTCATTTGAGCTTGATGTTAATAATAATGTACGTAGTATACGTGGTGAGGTAGATGCATTAAAACGTCAGATCGCTACTGATGAAGCAGCAGAGACCGAAACCAAGATGAACCTTTTCGAGCCACTGCACTACAGTGGTACCAATTTGTCTGATGCTCCGCTGGTGCATCGGGTTTCGCTGCATCGGCAGGCGATACAACGCCGGCGCGATATGCGTCCCCGACATCGTATTACGCCTAAATTGCGTATACGCCGGCACGGATAAATGAGCAGAGTAATAGTAATGCCGGTAGATGAAAATACTGAATTGACACTGATAGATCACCTGTTGGAATTACGTCGCCGTGTGATGTGGATTCTGGCTATTCTATTGTTATGCTTTGCGATTATGGTGCCTTTTGCACAGAAAATATATATTTTTGTTGCAGAACCCTTGATGGTGAATCTGCCAGCTGGACAGCATATGATAGCAACCGAAGTGATTGCGCCATTTTTTGTACCTTTGAAGGTGACAATGATGGCTGCTTTTTTACTAACATTGCCACATACGTTATATCAAGTCTGGGCCTTTATAGCTCCTGGCCTTTATCGTCATGAAAAACGTTTGATACTGCCTCTATTAATTGCCAGTGTCTTTTTGTTTACTCTGGGAATGGCATTTGCCTATTATCTGGTTTTCCCAGTTATTTTCCGTTTTCTGACTGGTATTACACCTGTTGGGGTAAGCATGGCTACCGATATCGACAAATATCTGTCTTTTATATTAGGTATGTTTGTGGCATTTGGAGTAACATTTGAAGTTCCGGTACTGGTAATTCTGTTAAACAGAATAGGGGTAGTATCTGTGCTTCAGTTGAAAAAAGCTCGCCCTTATGTTGTGGTTGGTGCATTTGTCGTGGCGGCAGTGGTTACACCGCCAGATATTCTGTCACAAACGCTACTTGCGATCCCTTTAATTTTTCTTTATGAAATCGGGATTTTGGTTTGTCGTTGTGTTGGCAGTGATAAGAAAAAGTCCTCTTTATCATATCCGGTACAAAGACAATAAATTAATTTTTATACTGAAATAAACAGGCTGCCTGAACATTTTCAGGCAGCCTGTTTATAAATAAATTCAAGACAGTTAACGACGTTGTTCGATGGAGAATTGTATGGATCAGTCGCCAATTGATTCGTGTTCGAATATTTACCGCTCTGCTACATGGGTCTGGTGGTTGGGAATGTTGTCGCTGTGCATTGTGCCGTTTATGTCGAGCTGGCGCGTGGGTACCCTGTCTAGTTTTTATCTGGAAACAGGAACATTATTTTTTGTGCTATGTCTTGCTGGGCTGACGGTACTGACTCGCAAAACCAAATTTTCATTGCCCAACAGTAGTATTGTACTGTTGGTGTTGGCACTATTGCTTGTGATTCAGGCACGAGTAATGAATCTTACATATGCTAGTCAGTCCGACCTGACCGCATTAGTTTTTGTGGTAATGGCTATACTTGCTTGGGCGGCGCGTGGATGGGTTATTCGCATCGGCCAGACTCAGGCTGTTACGATTTTGGCTATGGCGTTGGTACTGGGGGTGCTATTACAGTCTCTAGTATGTTTAATGCAGTTTGTGGGTGTAAATAGCTGGATTCCGGGAATATTGCGTGGACCAGGAAATCATTATATTTATGGTCAGCTAGCTCAGCGCAATCATCTAGGACATTACCTGATGTGGGGCGTGCTGGCTTTGTGTTTTTTGTGGCAACAGCGACGCCTGCCGAAATGGGTGGTGTGGCCATTGCTATTTTGGTTTACCGGTGTAATGGGGCTGATTGGTTCTCGTACGATTATTCTGTATGTGCTGGTTATCGGGTTATCACTGTTTTTCTGGCGTTGGCGTGCGGGTTCTGCTGCTAATCGTTTTTTAATGAAACTGGCTATTGCCATTGGCTTGGTATTGCTGTTTCAACTGGTATTGAGCCCACTGTTTGATTTTTTTCTTCATATTAGTTTTCAGTCTGGTACTGCTCGGCTGGAGCAGGGTGGGTTTGCTCAGTCAGGGCGCCATATGGAGTGGCATAAGGCATGGTTAATTTTTAAAAGTGCCCCATGGTTTGGTTATGGCTGGGGTAGCTATGCCTATCAGGGATTTGCAATTGCAGATGTGTATCCGAATGGTTTCCGCCAATATGAAAACACGGTGCTATTTACACACTGCCACAATCTGGTGTTACAGCTATTGGCAGAAACCGGTGTTACTGGTCTGTTAATTGTGTTGGCTTGTTTTGCTTTGGTGATCTGGCCACATCTACGCAAGGGATTTAATCCGGCTTCAATTGTTTTAGTAAGTATGATATTGGTTTCTTTATGCCACAGTATGTTGGAATATCCGCTTTGGTATAGCTATTTTCTTGCTATATTTGTTCTATTTATGGCATTGACACCGATTACGAGCGCTCAATTAACAAAATCCTGTCGGCCTGTTTCTAAGTTCTCCAATCAGGCTGGAGCGATTCTGGCTTTAATCGCCATGTTGATGATGATCTGGCAAATGCTGCTGTATCAACAATTTTTAAAAGTTCGTGCTAATGGTCAGATAGCGCAGGCTGAGCAAATGAGCAGATTGCATAATTTGCGTAAGCATATGTACTTTATGCGTTATTATGTTGACATGGCTGTTATCGAAAAACTGAATGTTACTGATTCTTTTTTACCATTATGTGGTAAACAAGCGGCATTGTTGGCGGGAAGATATCGACCTTACAGCAACACATTTATACGTGGACTTTACCTTGAGCAGGCACAGCAAAAAACGGCTGCTCATGACTGGTTTACAGAGGTAAGTCATTACTATCCCGGAATGATTCCTAGTTTTATAAGCAGAATCAGAAATCAACCATATTCCGTCGCAGCAATACAACAAATGCAGCAGGATTGTCTGAAATATCAGCAGCAAAGTGCGCTGAAAATGAATTGTATGTAGTGTTCAGACAGATATTTAACATTGTGGTTTTTAATGAAAAAGTGAGCAAAAGCCTTGCTATTGTAAAGATAATTCCAACCTACATGTTAAGATATCAAGTGTAAATATAGTAAATACGTCTGTAGTCAATACAGAATGTGCACTTCCATTTAGGAGGATGATATGAATCGTGTGTTATTAATAGATGACGATAATTTGTTGACAGAGTTACTCACAGAATATTTGACAGCTGAAGGGCTGGAAGTGAGTCGTGTTGCCGATGGCGAAGCAGGTGTGAAAGAAATTTTAACTGGTCAGTACGATGTGGTGGTATTGGATTCCATGATGCCGAAAATGAACGGTTTGGATGTGCTGAAAACGGTACGTGTACAAAGTAAGATTCCAATTATTATGTTGACTGCTAAAGGCGACGATATTGATCGAATTATAGGTCTGGAAATGGGTGCAGACGATTATGTACCAAAACCCTGCCAGCCTCGCGAATTATTGGCTCGAATCAATGCCATTTTACGTCGTACACACCAGAGTCAAGACAATGATCAGAATGGAATTCCTAACAGTATTTCAGCCAGTGGGGTGGTGCTGTATCCGGCCAAACGTCAGGTTACCATTGATGAAGAACCACTAGAGCTGACCAGCACAGAATTCAATCTGCTTGAAGTACTAATGCGCCACGCAGGACAAGTGGTAAGTAAGGAAACTTTGTCTTTGGAAGCGCTGGATCGAAAACTGGCCAAATTTGACCGCAGTATTGATGTACATATTTCTAGTATCCGGCATAAGCTGGGCAATGCTAGTCTGATTCAGACTGTACGTGGTCTGGGTTATCTGTTTGTTAAAAACTGAACCAGAATACAGGCTGTTGTTAAACAGCCTGTTTTAAATTATGAAACTGTTTCCCCGTATATTTGCTACATTCTGCGCAGTGATTGTTTGTGCGATTTTTGTGGCCAGCTCTTCTTTTTGGCTGGTGCAGAATACGCTTGCTGAGACCCGCTTCAAGCAACAGCGAAATTTTGAAGAAAATTTGCTCAGCAGTACCATGAATGCCTTTCAAGCACGTGGTGATGCCGGTATTCGTGAGCAATTGTTGGAATGGGGAAACAGTCCGGGCGGTGAAAATCTTTATGTTATTACCGGTGATAACAAAAATGATATTCTTGGCCGTCCTATAGACCCTGAGGACATTGATAAGGCTCATGAGTTTGCCTTGTCGCATCCTAATTCAAAACTGGTGCAGATATCCTATAATTCTCTTGGCGAGGAATATCTGTTTATGATTCGCGGCTGGAATCATGAGCGTACACCACGTCCGCCTAGCCCGTTTTTTATTCCCGGTTTGCCGATTGCACCGGTTTGGCACGAATTTATAATTCTCAGCTTTATTATTATTGTTGGTCTGCTTACGGCATATATTTTGGCCAATAATATTACCCAGCCAATTCGTGTGTTGTGGCGGGGTATGGATCGGCTGGCTCATGGCAATCTACAGACACGTGTGTCACATCAGCTATCAGAACGACGTGATGAACTTTATTCATTGGCAGTGCAATTTGACAATATGGCGGATAAATTGCAAAAGCTGGTGGAAAAAGAACGCCATTTGCTGCATCACGTTTCGCATGAAATGCGTTCGCCACTGGCTCGCATGCAGGCAATTATTGGCTTGATACAGGTACAGCCACAGAAGCAAGAACAGCATTTACAGCGGCTGGAAAGTGAACTTGGACGTATGGATTTGCTGGTTGGTGAACTACTCACTCTGTCTCGACTGGAAACGTCTGATTTACCTATAACGCTGGAACCGCTAGCCTTGGTGCCAGTTATCAAGCAGATTGTTGAAGACAATCAAGCGGTAGCTATGCAACATCAACAGACTTTATCTTGGCAGTGTGATATTCCGGATACGGCAATGGTGAAGGCAAACGAAAGCTATTTGTACCGCGCCTTTGATAATGTTGTTCGTAATGCAATAAATTACAGCCCAGATGGTAGTGAAATCAAAATTCATCTGCATGAGGGCGGTAAGCAGCAATGGCAGGTGGATATTAGTGATAATGGTCCGGGGGTTGCTGAAAACCAGCTGCCGCATATTTTTACTGCTTTTTATCGGGCGGACAGCAGTGCCAATAAGCCAGGAACGGGGCTTGGTCTGGCTCTAACCAAACATATTATTGATCGCCACCATGGCAAGATATACGCAGATAATCAACAGCCAAAAGGCCTGAGTATGCATTTTTTGCTGCCTAAATTTACACCAAGTAGAAACCGGAATCGACAGAAGAATAAAAGTTGATAATATATTACTGAAAAATTAAGCCGGATAAAGTAACAGTCTTTATCCGGCTTTGTGTCTAATTGCTTAATATTTCTGGTTGAGCTGAAGAATTTTCTAGCTTTAGTGTAAGTTTGTCTTGAAGCACATCAATTACTTGCCTGCCTTGGAGGCAGGTGTTTCGGTTTCAATTGCTGGCAGGGTAGCATTCTGAGCAAACCAGCTTGCAGCAATCTGATTAACTTCCTCCATACCTTGCTTTTTTAGGCTGGAAAAAAGTTGTACCGAAACTTGCTGGCGAACAATGTATGGTTGTAACGCTTTTCTGACACAGGCTAAAGTTTTAATTTGCTCATTTTTGGATAATTTATCAGCCTTGGATAAAAGAATATGCACGGGACGATTGGTTACGGCGAAAAAATCCAGCATCTGTTTGTCTAGCTCTTTCAGAGGATGGCGTGCATCCATAATTAGAATTAGCCCAATAAGCTGAGTCCGTGTCTGTAGATAATCTCCCAGTAAACTGACCCAGTGTCTGCGTACTGCTTCTGGTACCTGAGCATATCCGTAGCCGGGTAAATCTACCATATACCCGCCGTTTGTCAGTTCGAAAAAGTTTATATGTTGCGTACGTCCTGGCGTTTTGGAAACGTAGGCCAGACGCGTGTGGTTAGTGAGAGTATTAATGGCGCTGGATTTGCCTGCATTGCTTCGGCCAACAAAAGCGATTTCTGCAGGTGTGTCTGGCAGGTCTTTTAAATGATTAACAGTAGTATAGAAACGGGCGTGACGAAACAGATTCATGAGTGACAAAATATGAAAATAAGGCTGTAGCATACCATGTTTTTAAGTCTGATTCGGCTTCGAAAACAGATGTTAACGCCGGATTAATGGTGTGGTACTTGATTTTTTGTTGCATACTGCTAAACTGATAAGAAGTTTATTTTTAGGAAATGTTCAGATGAAAGACGGGGTCTCGGGCCGCAAGAGTGTGCGTGTAGACTGGTTTTCTCTGATTTTCAGGCAGCTTTGCTCGTGCAGCAGGCTGCCTGTTTCCGTTTAACGTATAGGAAAAGAAAATGGATTTTAGCTGGTTGGGAGAACCGGCCACGTGGGTGGGACTAATTACCCTAGTAATTCTGGAAATTGTTTTAGGTGTCGACAATCTGGTATTTGTGGCTATTTTGGCGAATAAAGCCAGTCCGAAACAGCGTGACCATGCTCGTATCGCCGGCCTTACTCTAGCCGTACTGATACGGATTGTGATGCTGGCACTGATGTCATTTATCATCACCCTGACGAAGCCGTTTGTGCATATCGGAGGTTTTGGTATATCGGTTAAGGACTTAATTATGTTCGGCGGTGGATTGTTTTTGCTGTACAAGGCCACCACTGAGTTACATGAACGCCTTGAAGGCCATACCGCTATGGCTTCGATTACCAATGTGGCTGTCTATGCCAGTTTCTGGAGTGTGGTTTTACAAATAGTGGTACTGGACGCAGTCTTTTCACTTGATTCTGTGATTACTGCTGTCGCGATGGTACAACATATCACTGTGGCTATGATGGCTGTGATAATCGCGATGGGGATGATGATATGGGCTAGTGGTCCGCTTACCGAGTTTGTAAACCGTCATCCTACTGTGGTGATGTTATGTCTTGGTTTTTTGCTGATGATTGGCTTCAGTCTGATTGCAGAAGGTCTACATTTTGAAATTCCCAAAGGCTATTTGTATGCGGCCATTGCTTTCTCCATACTAATTGAGATTTTCAACCAGATTTCTACGCGAAATACCCGTCGTAACGATATGATCGGCCGTTCGTGGCGCTACCGTACCGCAGACAGTGTGCTGGGTATGATGGGGCTGCGTGAAAAGGAGCTGGCCAAGAATGGTACCCCAACCGAAGATGATGAGCATTTCGAAGAAAATGAGAAATCCATGATTCGGAGTGTGCTGACGCTGGCTGAGCGCCCCATCATGGGTGTGATGACGCCGCGCAGTGATATCGAGCGGCTGGATTTATCGCAAACGCGTGAGCAGCAGCATCAGCAGTTACAAGACACACCTTTTTCAAGACTGGTGGTGGTTGGCAAAGCCGGTATTGATGAACCGCTGGGTTTTGTTAATAAAAAAGATCTTCTGAATCAGCTACTCAAAGGTGAAGCACTGAATATACAGGCCGCACTGCGTCAACCACTGGTTTTACCAGACAGCAGTACTGTGCTGGATGCCATGGAATTGTTCCGCTCACGCAGTGCCGATATTGCACTGGTGGTGGATGAATTTGGTGCCGTACTCGGACTTGTGAGCATGAAGGATTTAATGGAAACCATTGCCGGTGATTTTCCAGAAGAGTATGAGCGTGCTGATGCGCCAAGTATTCAGCAAAATGCTGACAAAAGTGTCACGGTAGATGGCAGCCTTGAATATGCAATATTGGCTCAGCATCTGCATTTGCCAACTTTGCCGGAAGATGCCGAATATCACACAGTAGCCGGACTGATAATGGAAGAAATGCAGGATATTCCGGATGCGGGGGATACCATTGATTATGCCGGTTATCGTTTTGAGGTTTTAAGCAAGGACGGACATCGGCTGGAAAGAGTACGCATCAGCAAAATTGAACTTCCTGAACCAGAATAATCTGAATTTGTCAGAATATAAAAAAAGCCTGCTAGAACAGCAGGCTTTATCCATTTCGTACTTGCTTATTTAATCTGGCTGCCAATTACGCCGCCCAATGCAGCACCACCTAAGGTGGCACCTGTGTCTTTGCCCATCAGGTTACCAGCTATACCACCTACTACTGCACCTTCGGCAGTGTGACGCTGAGCCGGAGTCATATCTGCACAGGCAGAAAGAGATGCTGCTACTGCGGCTATTACAGCTAATGTTTTCATTTTAGATTTCATATATATGCCTCTTTGTAAGAAAATAGATTTATCGTGTGTATTAACTCTTCATTATATTGCTATATTGCTGGCGAATGTATAGAAAGTCAACAATATATTATTACTGTATTAATTATATCAGTGAGAAGACAGTCTGGTGGAAAAACTGCATTATTAACAATAATGCAGTTTTCTGATAGAGAAAGAGGGGCGGCCAGCTAGTCTGTTTCTTTAATAGTGTCAGCCACGATTTCTGGTGTCTCACGGGAAGGCTGCTTTTTCTCCTTATATTTAATCACGGCGCGATCTAGTTTATCCATAAGACAGTCAATAGCTGCATACATATCATTGTCTACACAATCAATATGAATGTCCTTGCCCGAAAGATGTAAATTGATTTCTGCTTTTTTCTGAACTTTTAGTACTGAAAATGTAACGGTGGCACTGATTACCTGATCCGCGTGGCGGCTAATGCGTTCTAGCTTGTTTAGTGTGTAATCCTTTAAAGCAGGGGTTACATCCAGATTCTGTCCAACAAATTTAAGATTCATAGCCTGACTCCTTTTAATAAAAGGGTTTTAGTGAAGACCAAACAAATTTTAAAGAAGGTAAACAGTTAATTAGTAATTCTTAAACTTTACTTTACGTTGGTGCGCCGGCGGAATTTTCAAGGCCTCACGATATTTTGCCACTGTACGCCGCGCCAGTTTAATTCCTTGCTTGGCTAGCTGGCTGACCAGATAGGCGTCAGAATAGGGATGCTTTGCATCTTCTTCGTTTATCATGCTTTGCAGCAAAGATTTAATTGCTGTTTGGCTGTTGCCTGCACCATCATCCGTTGCGGCTACAGATTGGCTGAAAAAATACCGCAGAGGAAAAACACCCTGAGAGCAAGTAAGGTATTTCTGATTAATGGCGCGGGAAATGGTACTTTCTGCAAGCTCAAGTGTCTGTGCCGTTTCCTTAATGGTTAACGGAACCAAAGCTAGCGAACCGAAACTGAAAAAATCCTGCTGTTGCTGCACAATCCATTCTCCCAGACGTTGCAGGGTGTTTTTGCGCATCTGCAGACTATGTAGACAAGTTTGAGCTTCCTGCCACTTGTTTTTACACATGATATCTATTTCCGGATGCGGCTGTTGTAACAAATCTTCCGCAGCTGGCTCAATCCGCAATTGAGGAAACGCATTACGCAAAATACGAATCTGCCAGCAGCCATTGTTATCAGCAAATACTTCCATATCTGGGCGTATTGCCAGAATACCGTGGCCGTCTGGTAAACCATAACAGGGGAAAGGGTTGAGGCAGCCAATCAGTTTGCAGGCTGCTTCGAGTGTGGCGGTAGAAAACTGTGGTAGTTGCCGGCATAGCTGTTTGAATTGATGGGTACTTAGCCATTGTCCGAAATAGTCGCTGATTAGTAACCGTGCACAGTTTTGAATGTTTTTTTTATTTGCATCGTGGGAGTCTGGCAGGTTATCCACCTGCAATAGTAGTGATTCCTGCAAATTACGTGCGCCCACACCGGCTGGTTCAAACTGTTGCAGAATAGAAAGAGCATGAGCAAGCTCGGTTTCATCCAGCCGCCATTCCAGTGGTGAATTTTCTACAAGGTCAGTTAGACTGCAATCCAGATATCCCTGTTCATTTAAATTATCAATCAAAAAATAAACTTGTGCTGCTGTGTCTACATCTAAATCAAACTCGCATACCTGCCGGCGCAGCAGCGTATACATATCGGGTTCATCTGCCAGCGTTTCCCAGATATCGCTTTCATTTTGTATAAAGCCATGTTGAGGTGGCTGTACATATTGAGTCTGAGGGCTAATATCTTCAGCTGAATTTTCAATTTCTTCCAGAAAAGGGTTATCAGCCAACCAGCCTGATACCAGTTCCTGTAATTCCAGTGCAGATAATTGCAACACCTGTAAAGATTGTTGCAGTCTAGGGCTAAGACGATTGGTAAGATTGAGTTTGAGTTGAGCGGCAGGCTTTTGCATACGCACCTAATACTCGAAATGCTCACCTAAATAAACAGCGCGTACCTGCTCATTATTAACCAGCTCCTCCGGTACGCCGGAAGCCAGAACGCTACCCTGATTGATAATATAAGCTCGGTCACAGATACGTAGTGTTTCACGTACATTGTGGTCGGTAATCAGGGTGCCGATACCGCGTTGTTTCAGGAAAGAAATCAGATTCTGAATATCTATCAGTGCAATTGGGTCTACTCCGGCGAATGGTTCATCCAGCAGAATAAAGCGCGGATTCATCGCCAACACCCGTGCAATCTCTGCACGGCGGCGTTCACCACCAGACAGCGAAAGAGCAGTATTATTACGTAAATGTTCTATGTGCAGGTCTGCCAGTAGTAATTCCAGCTGTTCTGCACGTTTTTCCGGCGGATAGCTGATTTCCAGAATTGCATTGATATTCTGTGCTACCGTCATTTTACGGAAAATCGAAGCTTCCTGCGGCAGATAACCCAGACCCAAACGGGCGCGCTCGTAAATCGGCCGATGTGTTATATCCTGACCATCCAGCGTGATGCAGCCACCATCAGCTGCAATCAGTCCCACAATCATATAGAAGCTAGTGGTTTTACCGGCACCATTTGGTCCCAGTAAGCCGATTACCTCACCACTGTTTACTTCCAAAGCAACATCGTTGACTACTTGTCGCTGTTTAAAACTTTTTTTCAGGCCGCTGACACATAGCTGGCTTTGCGGCGCAGTAGGAGTTTCATTCATGGGATTGGCTTATTTCTTTTTCTGTTGCGGTTGGATAATCACGTGTACCCGCCCTTTAGGCGCGCTTTTCACCGTATAAACCTCGGTATTGGTGTTATAAACAATCACAGCACCACGAGCCATATCTCCCCCGCGGTTTACCTGAGCGTTGCCTGTAATAGTAACAATGCCACTCTGGCTTTCGTAATGGACATTATCGCCGTGACCAAATACCATGCCATCTTTTTCCAGCTGCTGACCAAAAGTTGCCGGTTTGCCGTCTGCAATGATGGTTTGGTTGCCGGCATTATCTTTGTGGGCGGTAACACGGGCAGCATTCATATACATCGTGCCCTGACGCATCTTAACATTACCAGTGAATACCGTTGTCTGATTCTGTTTGTCCAGAGAGCCCTGATCAGCCTCAATCTGTATTGGTTGTTGCCGGTCACTGTCCAGAGCCCAGAGGGGCATGCTGCCAGTCAGCAGCATCATGGCTGCTAGAACTTTACCACTAATGTGAATGCGGATCATAAATAATAGCCCTTACACGCGCGGGAAGATTTAAAAAACCACGCTGTTTGTCATATTCAAAACCTTGTGATGTCCCACTTGACATACCATACCGGTACGCAACCGACGCATCAGTTTTAATTACCTGAGTCTGAGTATCTACATGTAAAATACTCGTTTGCAGATGTCCTTCCGGTTCATCACCCACTTGGTGTTTGAGCCAGTTTACTTGACCAAGCAAATCTACTTTACGGCTGTCGGTGTAATATTGGCCGCTCTTGGCTTGAATCCGGTACAACTCAGTACCATTTTTGTACAGACTCATATCGGGATTATCGATATAAATCACCGTCTGCTGAGGAAACTGCCGTGCAGCAGAGGCTTGGATGGATTCACTCAGCTGGCCTTTATCATCAAATCTTTCACCGTGGATAGTATTGATAACGTATTTCGGTTCTTTAGGATTGAGCGGGATTTCCACAGTCTTAACTTCAGTAATGCGGTCGAGCCAGAAACTTACACCGCCAAGCGCCACTGCCAGAATCAGCGGAAATGCCCAGTTACTGCGGCTACGGAGCATACTCATGCCAGATACTCCGCCATTTCCGCTGCCATAAATCCTTGTGCATCCAGCAGTAAATCACATACTTCACGTACTGCCCCAGCACCGCCGGCAGCCTCAGTGACATAGTCAGCATGCTGTAATACCAGTGCATGTGCATTTGGCACAGCCACGGCCAAACCACAGTGTTTCATCACCGGTAAATCCACTACATCATCTCCGATGTAGGCGCATTGCTGTTCTGAAAGTTGCAGCTGTTCCAGCAGTTGCTGATAACAACTGCGTTTATCAGAAATTCCTTTAAAGTAATGCTTAATACCCAGTTGCTGAACACGAATGCCAACCGAGGGGGCATCGCGTCCGGTTATAATGGCAGTCTGAATTCCGTGCCGGTGCAGCATTTTCAGCCCATGCCCGTCTAGAGTATGGAATGCTTTGATTTCTTCTCCGTTATCTCTGATAAAGATACGGCCATCAGTGAGTACACCGTCTACATCCATAATAAACAGCCTGATCTGCTTTGCAGCCTGTAATCGTGCAGTAGCCGACATCATTGCATTCATCAACATACCCTTAATATCACTCCTCAACGCGCCTAAACAATACGCGCCTGCAATAAATCATGCATATTCAGCGCGCCTACAGGATGATTCAGTTCATCAATCACCACCAGACCATTAACTTTGTTTGTCTGCATGGTTTTTAAAGCTTCCGTCGCTAGCCGATCCGCCGTAATAGTTTTTGGTGCGTGGCCCATCACATCGGCCATCACCCAGTCTTGCAATTGCTGATTGCTTTGAAACAGACGGCGTAAATCGCCATCTGTAAACAAACCACTAAGTTGCCCGTTACTATCTATCACAATCAGCATACCCAAGCCTTTTTCGCTCATGGTTACGATTGCCTGTCGCAACAGAGTATTTTCCTGAACGAGCGGCATTTCCGGACCTGCATGCATCACGTCTGCCACTGTCAACAATAGCCGTTTACCCAGACTACCGGCCGGATGACTCAGTGCAAAATCTTCCGGCGTAAACTGGCGCGCCCGTAGCAGAGCTACCGTCAACGCGTCTCCTAATACCATTACTGCTGTTGTGCTAGACGTTGGAGCCAGCCCCAATGGACAAGCCTCCTGTGAGACATGAGCGCACACATGTATATCAGCATGTCTGGCCATACTCGAATCATTTCTGCCGGTGATGCAAATGAGCTGTACATGTTTGCGTTTGATTGCCGGTATCAAAGCAAGGATTTCTTCACTTTCACCAGAGTTGGACAGTGCAATCAACACATCGCCATCTACAATCATACCCAGATCGCCATGTCCCGCCTCGGCCGGATGAACAAAATAAGCAGGCGTACCCGTAGATGCCATCGAAGCAGCAATTTTGCGCCCAATATGGCCACTTTTACCCATACCGGTGACAATCACACGGCCACGACAATCCAGAATCGTGGCCACAGCCGCAGTAAAATGCTCATCCAGACTGGCTGCAACTTCGCGTACAGCCTGTTCTTCAATAGCAAATACTTCTTTGCCCCAGTCCAAATATTTATCCTGAATGTTCATAACACCATCTGCAGCAGAAAAATGCAAACAAAGACACAACAAATTTAACCTGATTATAACCTGATAACGGTCATTTTGTTTGCATCAGGAACTTGTCAAAATAGCCAAGCCTCGTTAGAGTAAACCTCAACGTAAACGTAACTGGTTCAATCAATTGATTAACCTTAACAAAACATATCTAACAGATATTTACCACAAGGAATAAATATGGCCGTATTAGCACAAGTCAACACACTGGGACAGCAGATTTGGCTGGACAATCTTTCCAGGAGTCTGATTCAGTCGGGAGAGCTAGCACAAATGCTGGAAAGCGGTATCAGTGGCGTGACTTCCAATCCGGCCATTTTTCAGAAAGCTTTCGCGGGTGACCGCCTGTATCAGAGCGACATCGACCACCTCAAACAACAAGCGCTCACCCCAAAACAGCGCTACGAGCAGCTGGCAGTGGCTGATGTGCAGGCTGCCTGTGATGTTTGCCTGCCACTGTATAAACGTAGTGATAGCAAAGCTGGATTGGTCAGTCTGGAAGTGGCGCCTGATTTGGCCGATGATGCACAGGCCACCATTACTGAAGCCGTACGCCTCTGGCAGCAGCTTGAACGCCCCAATGTCATGATAAAAGTACCTGCTACAGATAGTGGCATACAAGCCTTACCCACACTTGTGGCACAAGGTATCAATGTCAACCTGACCCTGCTTTTCTCCAAAGATCAGCTACAGAAAGCATGGCAGGCACACGCAGCAGGCCTGCGCCAGCGACTGGCACAGAATCTGCCTGTTAACCGCATTCAAGTAGTGGCCAGCTTTTTCTTATCACGCATTGATAGTGCACTGGATATCACTTTGCCAGCTTCCTTACAGGGAAAAACCGCCATTGCACTGGCTAAAACCGTTTATGCCGAATGGCAGGAATTTATTCAAAGCCGTGAATTTACCGATGTGGCGGCACAGCAGGCTGCACCATTGCGATTGCTCTGGGCCTCTACTGGCACCAAAAATCCGGCTTATTCAGATGTCTGCTATATAGAGAACATTATCGGAGCAGATACCATCAATACAGTACCAGCCAATACCCTGAAAGCATTTATTGACCACGGCCGCGCAGCAGCTACCCTTACTCAGGATGTACAGCAGGCCAAAAGCGTACTGATTGAAATCGAACAACTAGGTATCAACCTCGAATCACTTGCCAGCAGACTGCAACAGGAAGGCTTGCAGCAATTTGTTGATGCCTTTGACGCTTTATTAAAACCACTGGCTTAAGCATTAATTTGAAAACATAACAGGATAGATTTGTCATTGGCCAAACTGTACCTGTTATGTTTATTCCATCTTTAAATTTAACTACATCTAAAAATTTATACTTATTTGATACAAAAGATGAAATCCTCACTCAGATTTATCTGAACAATACCATCCTGTTGTTCATTATTCGCAAAATAAAAAAGCCACAACAGCATAGTAACCACTGTGGCTTTGATAACACTAATCAAACAACTGAATATTATTCGACTAAGACAACATTAATGCAAACCAACTATATTACCCTCAGCATCAATATCAATCTGACGGTAAGCCGGTAAAGTACCCAGACCGGGCATCGTCATCACATTACCCGCATACACCCGAATAAAACCTGCACCGGCTGATACCTGCAAGCGCGCAATATCGATATCAAAATCAGTAGGCACATTTTTTAAATTTGGATCAGCACTGATAGACAACGGCGTTTTCACCATGCACAAAGGCAAATGATCCAGTCCGAGTTGGCGGATTTCCGCCATATTCTGTTGGGCCAGCTCCGACAGATTTGCTTGCCGTGCTCCATATTTCTTCGCCATAGTTTGAATTTTTTCTTCCAGTGGCATACTGTCCGCGTAGGGCAGGGTAACTGTATTATTCTGTGCACATGCCGCCACCACGTGGCGGGCTAAAGCTTGCGTACCCGCTCCACCCTGAGTAAACGCTTCACTGATTTCACAGGCACTGGCACCTTGTTCCAGTGCATACTGGCGCACATATTCTAGCTCTTCTTCATGGTCATAAGGGAAACGATTAATCGCCACAATCACTGGCAGACCATAGCTTTTCGCATTGCGGATATGCCAGCCCAGATTGGCACTGCCTTCTGCCAAAAGCGCCACATTGCATTGGCTAACTTCATCCGGCAAAGGCTGACCCGGCTTAATATTAAAGCGCCCACTATTGGATTTCAGACTGCGTACTGTGGCTACCAGCACCACACAGGATGGGGCCACACTGGTCTGACGATATTTGATATTAAAGAATTTCTCCATACCCATATCCGAACCAAACCCTGCCTCAGTAACCACATAATCAGCAAGTTGCAATCCCACCTTATCTGCCAGTACTGAAGAATTACCATGGGCAATATTGGCAAAGGGGCCAGCATGAATCAGCACTGGTGTCTGCTCTGCCGTCTGCATCAGATTCGGATTAATAGCATCTTTCAGTAGCACCGTCATTGCACCGGCTACCTCTAATTGCTCCGCGGTAATTGGCTTGCCCTGCGTATCATAAGCCAGAATAATGCGACCAATACGCTGGCGCATATCCTGTAAATCTGTCGCCAATGCCAGAATCGCCATCAGCTCTGAAGCGGCTGAAATCTCAAACCCATCTTCGCGTTCTACACCATTGGCACCGCCACCTACACCAACCTTAATTCGCCGCAAAGCACGGTCGTTATGGTCAATCACCCGTTTCCAGACAATACGGTTTTTATCAATATTCAGCCGTGGCAGCTTAGTTTGTGCCGTAAAATCTTCGCCCAGATGTTCTTCATGATATAAACGCGCGTCCAAAGCTGCTGAAGCCAGATCATGTGCAGCTGTAATCGCGTGAATATCACCGGTTAAATGCAGATTCAGCTTTTCCATCGGCAACACCTGTGCCTTACCACCGCCAGCCGCACCTCCTTTTACCCCGAATACCGGTCCCAAACTAGGTTGACGGATACAGGCTATAGCTTTCTGTCCAATAAAATTTAGCCCCTGACTTAGCCCAATGGTGGTCACCGTTTTACCTTCTCCCAAAGGCGTTGGTGTAATTGCCGACACCAGTACCAGCTTGCCTTGCTTGGCTTCCGGCTGAATTACCCTCAAATCTACCTTGGCCACTTCATGGCCGTAAGGAATCAGGTATTGTTCGGGGATGCCGCAGTTGCGGGCGATTTGTATAATAGGGGGTAAGAAGGTCATATTTAATATCCAGAATATCAAGCATTAATTTATGGCAAAAGTCTGATTATTAAACATTTATATTGCTAATTTTAATAATAGACATATCCAGAAAAAACATATTTTCTAAAAGTTAATTGTAGTCATAATTTATAAAGAAAAAAACGTAAATTGTACATAAAACTAGAATATATTTTACTAGTTAATTTTTAAAATAAATAATCAAGATTCATAGAAAAATTGATTTAAATTAAATTTTAAGAAAGAGAAAGTTTTAATATTATTAACACAACAACTGAAAAAATTTTAGAAAGAATAGAATATATAAAAGTTTTGTTTTAATCTCAGTAAACAAATATTACGAATTTAACGGGAGATAATAAGATGATTGATCAAATTTTCTTTGAACAAGGGGCAAAAAATTTACTTGAAGGAGTTACTGATTTTGAATTTAAAATTCAAACAATTAAATTTAAAATAGCTGATTTGATTAATGCAAAAAATTTAAATGTTTTGATGGGTGCTGGTACGAGTTCCGGGGCAATTCCAGCTATGAAAAGAATGTTAGAATTATTAGATGGAAAAATAACTGATAAGAGTTATGTGAAATTATGGAAGAAATTAAAAAAAAATAATGCAAACTTAGAAAACATATTGGGTATTTTATATTCAGGAAGATTTTATCTTGAAGGATTAAATTCACCTCGCCCAGACATTAATTCATTAATTAAGCAAATAGAAAACTTTATATTTAATGAAATTAATGTGAATGTTCATTCAAAAAAAGATACATTAGAATTATACAAGACCTTTTATTACAAACTTGCATTTAGGAATAAAAATCAGTCTAGATTAAATATCTTTACTACTAATAATGATTTGTTTAATGAAACAGCTATATCAGAATTGAATCTTAATTATAATAATGGATTTAGTAGTGGAGTTAATTCAACGTTTAATCCTGCACGCTTTACCTATACCTTTTCAAAAAAAATAGATACGGCTTTAGAAAAATATGAGCCAATAGCAGAAATGGTTTATTTATATAAGCTTCATGGTTCAATAAATTGGGTTGAAGAAGATACAGATTCATTTTTTAAAATAAAAGAAATTAAAATTAATACTCGGAAAGTCCCTGCTAATAATGTGTTAATCTATCCTACACCTTTAAAGCAAAATAAAAGTTTGGGTTCACCTTTTGCAGATTTAATTCGTGAATTTCATGATAAATTATTAATCTCGCAAAATGTACTTATTATTATCGGCTATAGCTTTAGTGATGAACACATAAATAATGTTATTTACTCGGCATTGGCCGCAAATGCTAATTTGTCAATACTAATCTTTGGAGATTATAAAGAAAATAATATTTTATCTAAAATAAATGATCCTAGAATTTATAAAGTATATGGAGAAACGGGACAAAAAAAAATTCATTATTTTGACTATATTGTCAATAAATTATTGCCTGATTTTGAAATAAATCCAGAAAAGACTTTGATGGAGCAATTCATCGAATCTCTACAAAAAGAAAAAATTAAAAGCAAATAAGCAGGAGAAATTTAAATGATAATCGGAAAAATTGTTGCCATTGATTATAATAAATTTAAAGTGCAAATATCTGCTGAAATTACTGGAAATGTTATCAATTCATTAGGAAAAATTTATTATTTTGGTAATATTGGGAGTTATTTGAAAGTTAATAACTCTATTGGTGAAACGCTTATATGTGAAGTTGTTTCCATTTTTGATGAAGATAAATTGGATAAAAATCCATCTTTTAATTCTAATAATATTCGTTCACTTATTCTTAAACCTATTGGAACAAAAATTAATAAATCATTTTCATTAGGAGTAGGAATTTTTCCTACTTTATATAATGATGTAAGTATAGTTACTCATGAAGATTTGGAAGCAATATTAAAAAGTATTGAAGAAGTCGAGTTAGAGAGTAAAGTAGATTATGCGGATGGTAAACATTTTGTCCATAATGACATTTATTTAGGAGAAAGTAAAAATTTAATTCAGTATCAGATGAACGTGAATATAACAAAGTTGTTTAACATTCATATGGCAGTCTTAGGTAACACTGGCAGTGGTAAATCTAATACTATTGCCCACATATTTCAGGAGATTTATAAAAAAACCTCATATTCTGCAAAAGGTTCGTGTGTAATTTTATTTGATGTGAATGGTGAATATAAAAATGCATTTCCAAAAACTAGCTATTCTGAAATAAATATACGTTACCTTAAACCGAATCTTCATCAAGATGATAAAAATCAATATGATAAGTTTTATTTGCCTTATTTTTTATTTAATTTAGATGAATGGTGTTCTTTTTTAATGGCTTCGGATGCTACTCAAAGACCATTTTGGTCCAAAGTATTAGATGAGTGCTATAGATTTTATTCTGCTATTACAGAAAATAAAGAACATAATAATATTATTAAAACTTATCTTTTTCATAACATTTACGATTTTGTTTCTAATGTACTTAAAAGGGGCCTCAATGATACTGAAATGATAAATATTGTCAATAATTTGGCAATTGATTTTCTTGATATTTTGAGAGAAATTAAGTCTATTTTAGGTGAATCCGATTATAATGTTATTAAAAGTGCTATTGAGGAATTGAAAACAAACTGTACAGTAAACTTTGGTAATAATGATAATCAAGTTCAAGAATTTTTAGAAAAAATTCAAAAAAAAATTTATTCTAAAGAAGAAAAAGAAGAAGTAGAAAATACTATGAATAAACAATTCAATAAAAATATTTTTTATTCTCATAAATGTCTAATTTTTGCAACTAAATTGTGTTTAAGTAAAGAAAAATCAATTGGTAACAACCGAATAGGTGAATACACATCTACTTTAATTACACGATTAAATGTTTTTTTAAATGATCCAGAATTCCAGTTTATGCGGGAAGAAAATTGTGAAATTAAAGTTGAAGAAAAGTATATCGAGTGGTTGTTAGGATCAGAAAAAGAGCGAAATAATTTGATTATAATTGATACCAGTGAACTATCCAGAGATTCGCTTGAAATTTTGACATCAATTTTATGCAGAATCTTGTTTGATTTTAGAAAAAAACAAGTTGGTTCTAAACGAAGAGAAAATCCTATTCATTTAATTTTAGATGAAGCACATCGGTATATAAAAAAAGATTCAAGTTATCAATTTAAGGAAAATATTTTTGAAAAAATTGCCAGAGAAGGACGAAAATACGCTCTTTACTTGATGATTTCTTCACAGCGTCCATCCGAATTGTCCCCAGTAGTGCTATCTCAGTGCAGTAATTTTATTATCCATCGCATCCTGAATGAGCGAGATATAAATTATATCAATGCTATTTTGCCATATTTATCAGATGATATAACTAGTAAAATTAAACTTTCAGTACCTGGAGAAGCTGTTGTTTTTGGTAACTGTGTTCCTATGCCGATGCATATAAAAATTCAAAAAGCAAATCCTGAGCCTAATAGCCAGAATTGTATCATTCATGAACAATGGTTTAAAAATTAATTAAATGTTTAAATTTAATTTATATTCTTCATTATTTAGTAGAGATTGTTTGTGAGGATTATATAGAATGGTCCCGCCGACAGGAATCGAACCTGTATCGCACGCTTAGGAGGCATGTGTTCTATCCGTTGAACTACGGCGAGACTTGTACAATAAAGGGCTATAGTCAAAAGCGACTATAGCCCGCTATTTTATGAGATTCGGGCTAAAGATGCCAATGCTAAATCACGCATGGCTTGTGTGGTTTCGTTAGCTGGTAAATCATTCAGGCAGTTGACTGCGGCATCAATTGCTTTTTTCGCCTGAGCAGTGCAATAGGCCAGCGCATCAGAGTTCATCACGTGGTCGTGGATTTTGTCAAAGTAGCTGCGGTCAGCGTGTTCCAGTGCGTGGCGCACATCGGCTACGGCAGCAGGGCTGCCTTGGTTGAGCAGGTAAATCAGGGGTAGGGTAGGTTTACCTTCGGACAGATCATCGCCGACATTTTTGCCGATGGTGTCTACATCACCGGTGTAATCCAGTACGTCATCAATAATCTGGAAGGCAGTGCCCAGATAGGTACCGTAGTTTTTTAGTGCCAATTCCTGTTTAGCGCTGGCGTCGGCCAATATGGCGCCCACTTGTGCTGCCGCCTGAAACAATTTAGCCGTTTTGTACTCAATTACTTGAATATACTGCTCTTCGGTGACGTCAATATTGCCGATATTCATCAGCTGCATCACTTCACCTTCGGCGATGATGTTGGTGGCTTCAGCCATGACTTCCAGTATACGCAGGCTGCCGGAACCTACCATTAGCTGAAAGGCGCGGGTATAGAGAAAGTCGCCTACCAGTACGGCGGCGGCATTGCCAAATAGATTGTTGGCAGTTTCACGGCCGCGGCGCAGATCGCTTTCATCTACTACATCGTCGTGCAGCAGGGTAGAAGTGTGAATAAATTCCACCATGGCAGCAAGGGAAAATAGTGGGTCTTTATCATAGCCCAGTGCCTTGCCGGCCAGAATGGTGATGATTGGACGCAAGCGTTTGCCACCGGCGCTAATTATATACTGGCCAATTTGGGAGATAAGAACGACTTCGGATTCGACAGCACGGTTGATGACAGCATTAACGCGGCTTAGGTCTTCGGGCAGGTGTTTTTGGAAATAGGGCAGGTTTTCAAGCATGTGTATGTGTTTCTGCAACGTATTTTGGTGGTGTGTTTTAATCAAAATGTGCTGTTTGCTACTGAGCACTATTGCTCAATATTATACTTGAAATTAATTTAGGGGATAGAAAAGTTAGATTGGGTAAATTCTGATGATTTCTTGCTTAGGGAGAATTCGGATAAATTGGGCTGGAACTGAGGCCAGCTAATGCTGTCTAGATCAATCAGGGTATGTTTATTCATTATTTTCTGAGTAGAGTTTTCATTTATCTATCTGTTTTCCTAAGAAAGTAATAGGATTTGTGAGTTGTGATTAAAATTAATTTATTTCAACGCTGAATATTTTTTGTTGGCTTTGGTTGTGAGTGAGATTAGATAAATCAATCTTGCTATAGGACTGTATATCTTTATGTATATGTAGTTTGAACGTATTTGTATTAGGTTTTGTTTTATGCTGGTGTGAAATAAAGGAAAGCTTTTTATTGATTTTATGTTTTTGGTATTGGTTGGCTACGTGGAATATATAAATTTTTTTAAATTACGGGCTGGCTGGTTGAATTTTTTATGGTTGTGTTAATCAGACAATTTTTTTGTTTCTTTAAATAAAAAGTTTACAACATATATTAAAAAATGTATTGTAATCAATGAGTTTATTTAAACTCTTTACTTTAGCCAAAGGAGTATCATTGTGAAAAAATCTGTGTTAACTGTTTTGGGTATTTTAAGTTTGAGTGTTGCTTCTTTTTCTTGTTATGCAGGTAATCCACCTGATAAGGGTGGGGTGCATATCAGCTTGTTTAAATCACCATCTATCGCTAATCCAATTGTTAAATTACCGCCTTCAAAGTGGCTGCCATGTGATTTATTGAGAGTTAATTGGTGTGCTTTCAAAAATGGTCCGACAAAAGTTATCGACCCTCTGGAACCTCAGCCGCCTGTGGCCTATTAATTTTGTCGGTGGCATAAATTTTTAGAAATAGAAATCTTAAATACATCTTTCTTTTTGATTGGAAAGATGTATTTTTTGTTTCTTCTGTACTTACAGCAGTTTTTCTGTAGGTATCGATAGGTTTAACGAGGGCCAACTGACGTTTCTTTTGACCATTTTGCTATGAAATTCTGAGCTAACATAGTTTGCTGTGCGGTGATTAATCAAGGCTTTAAGAATAAAAGAATTTAGTTTTACTCAATTGCTTATAATTCATTTTAAAAGCAATCTTTTTGCGGTTGCTTTAGGTGCTTGTTTATTCAGTTGGTGTTTATTTCTTTTAAAATTTTAGTTAATAACGGTTGCTGGTTTTTGTCACTGTTTTATGATTGGTAATACTATGTATTATGGTTTACTGAAACCTGCTGCGGTAGCCATCTTCTGCGCTTATACAACGTTGTTATTGTTTTGACAGTTAATTCCGTCGTTGTTATAATCGCCAATTCCGTTTTGTGCGGAAATTTAGTTTTTGTTTTTTAATTGAATTCCTATTGGAGTTGAGTATGTACGCGGTCGTAAAAACCGGCGGTAAACAGTATAAAGTTGCCGTTGGCGAAAAATTAAAAGTAGAACAGATACCAGCAGAACTCGACAGCCAGATCGAACTGAATGAAGTTTTGATGATTGCTGACGGTGAAGCGGTGAAGGTGGGTACGCCTTTTATTGAAGGCGCTAAAGTAACCGCTAAAGTGGTTGCACATGGCCGTCACGATAAAGTACGCATTTTTAAGATGCGTCGTCGTAAACACTATCAGAAACGTCAGGGCCACCGCCAGAATTTTACCCAGATTGAAATCGTGGCGATTGCCTAATTGAGTGAAGGAATAACAGAATGGCACACAAAAAAGCAGGCGGTAGCTCCCGCAACGGTCGTGATTCAGAAGCCAAACGCTTGGGCGTTAAAGCCTTTGGTAATGAGCTGATTCCGGCTGGTTCTATTATTGTTCGTCAGCGTGGTACTCGTTTTCACGCCGGTGAAAACGTAGGTATGGGCAAAGATCACACTCTATTCGCGAAAGTGGATGGTTATGTGGAATTTGCTGTGAAAGGCGCGTTGAACCGTAAAACCGTAAGTGTGCGTCCGTATACTGGCGCAGACGAGTAAGTTTTTACAGCTATCAAGCCCTGCCTGTCTGGCAGGGCTTTTTTGTTGGGACGCAGCAGGGGATTTACAGCTAGCGCTATTCTGCTGGAGTTTGGTTATAATCGTATGACGACGCTAGCCCTGAGACATGTGGTTTTGGCCTGAGCATAAATATTGCAGACTGAGAACGTTATGAAGTTTATTGATGAAGCAAAAATTGAGGTAGTTGCCGGCCGTGGCGGCAATGGTGCAGCCAGCTTCCGGCGCGAAAAATTTGTGCCTAAGGGTGGACCGGATGGTGGTGATGGCGGCAAAGGTGGCAGTGTCTGGGCTGTGGCAGATGAGAATATCAATACGCTGGTTGAATATCGTTTTGTTAAACGCTATCAGGCTAAAAATGGTGAAAAAGGCCATGGTTCTGACCGTTATGGGCGTGGTGCCGATGATATTGAGCTAAAAATGCCGGTGGGAACGCTGATTCGTGATGCAGATACGGAGCAGGTGGTGGCTGATTTAACTCATCATGGCCAAAGGGTATGCCTAGCTAAAGGTGGTAAGGGTGGCTTAGGAAATATTCATTTCAAATCTTCAGTTAACCGTGCGCCAAAGCAGGCGACGCCGGGTGAAGAGGGTGAGGCACGCAGTTTGCTGCTGGAATTGAAAGTGCTGGCTGATGTGGGCTTGCTGGGTATGCCCAATGCGGGTAAATCCACTTTAATCAGTGCGGTTTCAGCAGCACGTCCGAAGGTGGCGGATTATCCATTTACTACATTACATCCGAATCTGGGCGTGGTGCGTAGTGATGATAATCATAGTTTTGTGATGGCCGATATTCCAGGTTTGATTGAAGGTGCGGCTGAGGGGGCTGGTCTGGGACACCGTTTTTTGAAACATCTGTCGCGTACTGGTTTGTTGCTGCACGTGGTGGATCTGGCTCCATTTGATGATGGAGTGAATCCAGCAGCCGAGGCGCTGGCGATTGTAGAAGAGCTGCGCCGTTTTGATGAAGCATTGCATGATAAGCCGCGCTGGCTGGTGCTAAATAAAATCGATATGCTGGCTGAAGATGAACGGGCAGCACTGGTGGCGCAATTTCTTGCTGATATTGGCTGGGATTATCCGCAGCCGGATGATGAGTATGAATTTGACCTGTCTGTGCCGCGGGTATTTGAAATCAGTGCTTTGGCACATCAGGGAACTCAGGAGTTAGTGCAGACTATTCAGCGGTATCTGGATACGCAGCATAAATTACAAGCAGAGCTACAGGATTCAGATGAGGCTGTTACTGAGATTATGCCATCTAATAGTTTAATCCAGCCGGAATGATTCCGCCATAATTGCAAAAAGCCACCTGTTGCAGGTGGCTTTTTTATGGAATTGTTTTGTATGAAGAAAATGTATGTTTATTTTGTTTGCTTTTTAGCAGTACGGCGGCCTAGCAAGCGATATGCAAATTGAAGAATTAAAACGCTGATAAGAGCCATTACGGCTGCCATGGATATCTGTTCTATGTTGTAGCTGGTGGATTTGATGGGTGTAACGGTATGTGCCGTTGCTTGATAAATTGCAATGGTTATGCTGCGGTTAGTACGCAGGCTAGTACGTATCTGCTGATGTTGGGCTGATTGCTCGATGATTGTGTATTTGAAGGTATCGTTGTCATTTTTCTGTTTGCTGCCTTCTGTGTTTTTGGCCAAAAAAGATGTGCCGGCCAATGGGTGCTGCTGAATATAGGAATAGGGTAAGGCTAGAAATGAACCATCTGGATTAAATGCAGCAATGGTTAAATCAGAATGCCACGGTTTGTGGTTGCTGGCAGTGCGGCTATCTATTGTGGCTAGGATAAAGATATACAGAATACAGAAACCACAGAATAATATTAATTTAAGTATGCGCTGTTTCAACTGGCGCGGACGTTTCTGGGTTGTGGAAGAATGGGTTGCGGAATGAGGCTGGTTATTCATGATGTGCTGTATTACTGTGGTTTATCTGGAGCTGGCCGTAAGCTTGACTGTGATCTGAGTGGTGATTTTACCTAATTTCTGACTGTGCTGAAGCTGAATTTTATTTGTGGTTTGGTGAAACCTATAGTCTGGAGCGGACAGTATTGATTGTAGGTTTTTGTGTTTTTTATGCTCGAATTGAGTTTATTTTTTTATGGTACGGTACTTTTTGGGGTAATGGTAGCTTGCTGCTTTTGTAATTATGAGTATAAAGGGTATTTGAGTTTTAACATGAAAATTATTATCATTAATTTTGGATAATTTTTTTTAGGGCAATATATGAGTGAACAATACGATGTAGCTGAACTTCAGGCAGCAGTCACGCGGCTACAGCAACTGGATTCTCTGGTACTGGCTACGGTAGGGCAGGATGGTGAACCGCATGCAAGTTATGCACCTTTTGCCGAGCATGATGGCTATCTGTATGTTCTGTTGTCCGGTCTGGCTTTGCATACACAGAATTTGCAACAGCAACAGCAGGCAAATGTTCTGCTAATAGAAGATGAAGCTTCTGCGCGCAATATTTTTGCACGTGCACGTATGAATTATGCTGCCGCTGTGACGACTGTTGAAAAAGATACTACTGAGGGTATTGCCGCTTTGGAGGCAATGAAGACCAAGCTGGGCAATACTGTTGATGTGCTCAGTGGACTGCCAGATTTTATGCTGTTCCGGTTGCAGCTGGAAAAGGCGCGGCTGGTAACTGGTTTTGGACGTGCTTTTGTGTTTACGCCAGGTGATGTGGCTGGCGCCGTGCAGTTAACGGAAAAGAATGCGAAAACAGTGTGATACTTTTGTACGTGGCTATTGGCCGGTAAAGAAAGATAAAATCCCGTACAATAGCCGTTTTCTGCGGATATACCGGAGCTGCGTGCATGTGGTGTTGGCCTAAACGAATATGGGTGATTATTCATACGGTATACGTATTTGGTTTGCTGGATTTGGTGCAGCCACATATTCGACCGTTATGGTTGCAAAAACTGGCACGCTTGTTTCCGCGCGGACGCCAGTACCGGCAAGAGTTGCCTGCGGTACGATTGCGTTTGGCACTGGAGAGTCTGGGGCCAATATTTGTAAAGTTTGGTCAGGTTTTATCAACTCGTCCGGATTTGCTACCTGCTGATTACGCGCGTGAGCTGTCATTATTGCAGGATCGAGTGCCGCCTTTTGACAGTGATGTGGCCATTAAGGTGATTGAAGCAGAACTGGGTAAGCCACTGGATGCTATTTATGCTCACTTTAATCCGCAGCCAGTTGCCAGTGCTTCTATTGCGCAGGTGCATGAGGCTAATTTGTTTGCTGCTGATGGCGGGGTAGGCCAGAAAGTGGCAGTTAAAGTATTACGTCCGAACATAGCGCCAGTAATTGATCAGGATTTAGCCCTAATGGCAGTGGGCGCACGCTGGGTAGAGTGGTTGTTTGCTGATGGCAAGCGATTGAAACCTCGGGAGGTGGTGGCAGAATTTCAAAATTATCTGCATGATGAGTTGGATCTGATGCGCGAGGCTGCTAATGCCAGTCTGCTCGGGCGCCAGTTTACTGACAGTTCGATGCTGATTATCCCTGCAGTTTATTATGATTATTGTGCCCGCCGTGTCCTAACTATTGAGTGGATGGATGGTATTCCGGTAGCGTGTTTAGACAGGTTGCGTGAAAAAAATATTGATTTACATCAGCTTGCCCGTTATGGTGTGGAAATTTTCTTTACTCAAGTTTTTGATAACGGCTTTTTTCATGCAGATATGCATCCGGGTAATATTATGGTGGCGGATGATGGTCGTTACATCGCGTTGGACTTTGGTATTGTCGGCACGCTGACTGATTACGATAAACGCTATCTGGCGATTAATTTTCTTGCTTTTTTTAATCGGGATTATCATCGTGTGGCAACAGCGCATGTGGAATCCGGTTGGGTACCGCCTGACACCAGAGTGGAAGAGCTGGAAGCAGCAGTACGTGCGGTATGTGAACCGATTTTTAATAAGCCGCTGGCTGAGATTTCTTTTGGGATGGTGCTGATGCGCCTATTTGAGACCAGCCGCCGCTTTAATGTGGAGATTCAGCCGCAACTAGTGTTACTACAAAAGACTTTACTGAATATTGAGGGCTTGGGACGGCAGCTTGATCCAGAGTTAGATTTATGGGCAACTGCTAAACCTTTTCTGACACGTTGGATGCATAATCAGATTGGTATAAAGGCTTTGTGGAAAACGCTGCGACAGGAAGCCCCGGATTGGGCACAGATGCTGCCGGCGCTACCGCGCAAGCTGAATGCGTTGGTGGATGAAAAGCGCCAGTTGGAATGGCGTGATGCTTATGTTCATCTGCTGCGCACGCAGCGGCAGCAGAACTTCTGGCTTGCAGTGATTGCGTTGGTTCTGCTGGCTGTGTTTGTGTTTAAGTGATTTGTGTGCGCCTCAATTAATTGTTGGTGCAGTTTTTATATTGTTGAGATTGTGAAATCTGCTTATAGTTATAGGACTTGATGGTGTGGATTTCAGCAAAGTATTCTGTTTGTTTTTCGCTGCGACCTGTCCGCAGTAGATTATCTGTAAAGGAGTAGCCTTGTGTCGCGTATGTATCCTTATCCTTTGATTGCAAAGGAAGGCTGGCCGTTTATTATCGGCAGTCTCGTGCTGAGCATATTAACAGTTGTCTGGTGCGGCTGGTGGTCGCTGCCATTATGGGTAATCACAGTATTTGTGGTGCAGTTTTTTCGAGATCCGGTACGTGATATTCCTGCAGATCCTGAGGATGTGCTGAGTCCGGCGGATGGACGTATTGTTGTGGTAGAAAAAACCTCTGATCCGTATCGAGGGGTGAATGCGCTGAAAATCAGTGTGTTTATGAATGTATTTAATGTCCACTCCAATCGCAGTCCGATTGATGGCAAGGTAGAACGGGTTGATTATTTCAAAGGTAGTTTTCTGAATGCGGCAGTGGATAAAGCCAGTGTGCAGAATGAGCGTAATGCGGTACTGGCGGTCACAAAGACAGGCCGGCCGGTAACTTTTGTGCAGGTGGCTGGGCTGGTAGCACGGCGTATTCTGTGTTATGTGCATGCCCATGATTTATTGCACCGAGGCGACCGTTATGGTTTTATCCGTTTTGGTTCGCGTGTGGATGTGTATCTGCCCGAAGATGCTACACCGCTGGTGGCCATCGGGGATAAGGTTCGTGCCAGCAGTACAGTATTGGCTAAGTTGCCGTTAGCGGCACCTGAGGAAGGTTCGGATGTAGCAGAAAGACAGGGTGCTGAACAAAATACGGGAGAACAGTCTGATATGGTGAAAGATGCGACTACCAAGGCTGCTGCGGCAGCACAGCATGTTTTGTCTCAGGAATGATGTTATTAATGGTTAGACAGGCTGTCTGTTCTTTACGGGTTCAGGCAGCCTGTTGTTGTACAAACGCTAGTCTATGAAAGAATTATCTAAAGCCAGTTTATCTGCTCGACTAGAACCTGAACGAGTGCTGCTGGTGGGTGTGTTGCTGGACAAAGATTTTCCGGTTACGGCTGAGCGCCGAACCAGTCTCTTTGAAGCAGCACTAGATGAGGCGCAGGAGTTGGTACGAGCTACCGGAGCAGAACTGGTGGCTGTGGTGCCATGCAGACGCCAGCAGGCAAATGCTGCATTGTTTGTAGGTAAAGGCAAGGCAGAAGAACTGGCTCAGCAGGTATTTGAGACGGAAGCTAATCTGGTTGTCTTTAATCATGCTCTGACACCGACACAGGAGCGTAATCTGGAAAGATTGCTGCAATGTCGGGTGTTAGATCGCGTTGGTCTGATTCTGGCTATTTTTGCTCGACGGGCACAAAGTCAAGAAGGGCGCCTGCAGGTTGAACTGGCGCAGCTGGTGCATTTATCCAGCAGGCTGGTGCGTGGTTACGGACATTTGCAGAGTCAGCGTGGTGGTATAGGGCTGCGCGGGCCGGGGGAAACTCGTCTGGAAACAGACCGACGCCTGATTAGGCAGAAAATCACGCGCTTGCGCCATGAGTTGCAGCGAGTTCGACAGCAGCGGGCTACGCAACGTAAAAGTCGGAATCAAGGAAAATTACCGCTTTTTGCGTTGGTCGGTTATACAAATGTGGGCAAGTCCAGCTTATTTAACCGTCTAACTAAAGCGCAAGTGGTGGCAGAGGATCAGTTGTTTGCGACGCTGGATAATACGGTGCGTCGCTTGTATCTGAATGAGCAGATCAGTGTGCTTTTATCGGATACTGTTGGTTTTGTTCGCGATTTGCCACATGGTCTGGTGGCTGCATTTGCGGCAACGCTTGAGGAAACAGCTCTGGCTGATGTGCTGCTGCATGTGGTGGATGTAACGCATCCTGAGTTCGAACGCCAAATCGACGATGTAAATACTGTATTGACGGAAATTGATGCAGCAAACATACCACAATTGATTATTTATAATAAAATTGACAGACTGGCTGCAGAACAGCGGCCGAAGGGAATAGTACGCGACATTCGCGGGCGCCCTCAGGCTGTATATATTTCGGTACAGGATGGTAGCGGATTAGTTGATTTGCGTATGGCTATGATAGAACTGGCCAGTCTGAAGCATACACCACATCATGAACAGGACGGGTTAATGAAGCCTGTCGAGGATATAACTAAATATGACACAACAAGCTGAAGTAATGAAATCTAACCGTCCAAATCGGCCGTACCGACGCCGCCTGCGTGATAATAGCATTTATCTATTGCCCAATGCGTTTACTTTAGCTGCACTGTTTGCCGCTTTTTACGCGATTACTCAGTCTATGCATGGGCATTATGAAATTGCGGCGATTGCTGTTTTTATTTCCATGCTGCTGGACGGTATGGATGGACGGGTAGCGCGTCTCACCAATAGCCAGAGTGCATTTGGCGAACAACTAGACAGTCTGGCCGATATGGTGAGTTTTGGTGTGGCTCCAGCACTTATTGCTTATAAATGGCAATTATTCCATTTTGGTAAAATTGGCTATTCGGTAGCATTTATCTATTGTGCCTGCGCTGCTTTGCGTTTGGCTTTATTTAATACATTAATAGGTAAAGTCAGCAAGAAGTGGTTTATCGGAATCCCTAGTCCGACGGCTGCTGCACTAGTAATTGGCCTGATTTGGGTAAGTCATACTTTTCAAGGACTGCCTCATTTGGACTGGTTATGTCTGATTATTACTTTGTTTGGCGGTTTATCCATGGTGGTGCAGATTCCTTTTTGGTCGTTTAAAGAAATTAATGCCTATCGTAAGGTACCCTTTTTTGTAATGATTCTGGCGGTGATTGCATTGCTGGTAGTGACGTGGGAACCATCAGTAGTGCTGTTTGCCTTTTTCTTGCTTTATAGTTTGTCTGGTTATGTGATGTTTATCTGGCGCTTACTGACGAAACGCAAGATTCAGCCTGAATCGTGATAAAAAATAATTTACTAAGGGAACAACAATAAGCTGGTTTATTCGAAATAAAGGAGGATAGCTATGGCTGTTAATCTGGCCGTGCCAAATGATAGGCAGGTTCTAGCCATTGATGGTGTACAGGTCTTTGTGGGACAAGCGGGTGTTAAAAAGCCCGATCATGATGATTTAACCCTGATAGTACTGAATGGCGTCAACAGCATCGGCGCTGTTTTCACTCAAAACCGTTTCTGTGCCGCACCGGTACAAATTGCTAAGCAGCATCTGGCTACGGATACAGGTGTGCGTGCGCTGGTGATTAATACGGGTAATGCCAATGCAGGCACTGGCCGGCAGGGTTTGGCCGATGCTGAATTTATCTGTGAAAAAGTGGCTCAACAAATTGGCTGTGCAGCAGCACAAGTGCTGCCGTTTTCAACTGGCGTGATTTTAGAACCATTACCGGTAGACAGGATCGTGGCGGCACTACCTAAAGTGAAAGTTGTACACTGGCCGCAGGCAGCAGCGGCGATTATGACCACCGATACCGTTCCCAAAATGGCCAGCCGTACAGTCTCTATAGATGGACATAAAGTACATTTCACTGGTATTGCCAAAGGTTCGGGCATGATTCATCCGAACATGGCTACAATGCTGGGATTTGTGTTTACCGATGCTGATATCGCTCAGCCATTGTTGCAGCAGATGGTGGCTGAAGTAGCAAATACTTCTTTTAATGCCATAACGGTAGATGGAGATACTTCTACCAATGATAGTTTTGTGGTGGTAGCTACCGGAAAAACTGAACTTGGTCGGATCGACTCTGAAGCCAGCAAGGATTATGCTGCAATTAAAACGGTACTGGCTGATGTAGCACTGGAGCTGGCGCAGGCTATCGTACGTGATGGTGAGGGTGCATCCAAATTTATTACTATTGATGTGCGTAATGCGTTGACGGAGGCTGAAGCCCGTCAGGTGGGTTATGCAGTAGCCCGTTCACCGCTGGTAAAAACAGCCTTTTACGCCAGTGATCCTAATCTTGGTCGTATCTTGTGTGCCATTGGTTATGCCGGTATTACTGACCTTGATGTTAGCGCTATTAAAGTGTATTTAGGTGATGTATTGGTAGCCGAAAAAGGTGGGCGCGCCTCAAGCTACACTGAAGAAGCCGGACAACAAGTTATGGCACAGGACGAAATAACAGTAACAATTGATTTGGCTCGTGGTGAAGCTCAAGCGAAGATTTATACTTGTGATTTATCTAAAGAGTATGTGGCCATTAATGCGGATTACCGCAGTTAAATATAATGTATGTAATATTCTAGCCATCAAGCCGATATAACATCAGCTTGATGGCTGTTTATTTATTTTTGTACGGCAGTAATTTTGATTTCTACTTTCCATTGCGGATTGGCCAGTGCGGCCTGCACACAGGCTCGTGCCGGTGTGTGGCCAGGGACCACCCATTTATCCCACGCTTGATTCATACCTGCATAATCCTGTAAATCATTCAAGTAAATCACGGCTTCACATATATGTTGTTTGTCGCTGCCACAGGCGGCAAGGATACTGTCAATCTGTGCCAGTACGTTGGCAGTCTGGGCGGTGATGTCTGCTTCTTCATTCGTGGGTACTTGTCCGGCCAGAAATATCAGACCATTGGCAATGGTGGCTTCAGCAAGGCGGTCACCGCTCTGGTAAAATTTGATACTCATATACAGGTTCCTGATGAAGGTAAATAAATGATGTTAGCACAGTTATTTTGGTCTGAAAGGATGCGGTGTACGGATGAGTAAAAGTAAATTTCCAGTCACGCCTGCAATTCGTTTTCTGCGCGACCATCAGATACCATATGAACCAATGGAGTATGCTTACGTTGAGCATGGAGGGACAGCACAATCTGCTTTGGCGCTTAATGTGGACGAGCATGCAGTAATTAAAACCATTGTTCTGCAAAATGAGCAGAAACAGGGACTGATTGTACTGATGCATGGTGACCGGCATATTTCTACACGTCAGCTGGCACGAGAGCTCGGCATGAAACATATCGAATCGGCCAGCCCCCAACAGGCCAGTAAATGGACAGGATATCTGGTAGGTGGTACCAGTCCGTTTGGTAATAAGGCGGGTTTACCGATATATGTTGAAGAGAGTATCTATGCTTTGCCACTGATTTATATAAATGGCGGCAAACGCGGATTTCTTGTAAAAATACAGCCACAGTATTTGGCTTGTCTGCAACCACAATCGGTGCACGTGGCTACAGAAACAGAATAAATATTAATTAGTATACGGGCCAAACCGAATAATGGTCTGGCCTGTGCGTTCCACTACAAGTGAACATTTATTTCAGCTGTCCACGCTGATAAGAATCATTAAAAGGCTTGAAGTTGTGGTCGTGAAGTTTCTGAGCAGCATCAGCTAACCAGTTTGTATTGCGGAGCAATACCCTTCCCTCCATAATCAGGTCGGCCTGTTTGGTTTGCAATATATATTCTGCTAAATCCGGACTATCCAGTAAGCCCACTGTTGCCACTGGAATTCCAACAACTTGCTTCATAGCGGTAGTAAACGGTGTTTGATAGCCGCCGTGTAAAGGTAAATCAGGAGCGTAATCCATTACGCCACCGGTAGATACATCAATTACATCAATGCCGTCACGTTCTAACCACTGGCCTATTTGCTGCCAGTCGGCAATTGTGTTTTGCTGACCACTTTGGTCGTAGTCTGATAAAGACAGACGTACCCATAGTGAACCAGAAAAATGCGCACGGATATCGGTAACAATTTCATGCAATAAACGATATCGATTGGCTAAAGAACCACCATAGTCATCGCTTCGATGATTACTCAATGGCGATAGAAATTCACTGATTAGATAGCCATGTGCGGCATGAATTTCAATTACATCTACGCCTGCTTGCTGTGCTCGCCTAGCTGCTGCAATAAAATCAGTACGGATTTGTTTGATTTCGTCCTGAGTAATTGCCTTTGGAATTTTGGAGCTAGAATTAAAGGCAATGGGACTGGGTGCAAGTGGCTGGAGTGCATCTTCGGCTTTGCGTCCGGCATGAGCCAGCTGTACACCAACTTTACTGCCCAGATAATGTAACGAATCCACCAAATGAGTGAATTTTTCAGTCTGCTTATCATCCCACAAACCTAAATCATGTTTGGTGATACGTCCTTCAGGCTGTACTGCAGTGGCTTCAATCATAATCAGGCCTACATTAGCAATGGCTCGTGCTCCATAATGAGCAAAATGAAACGGCGTGACAATGCCATCTTCTTTTTTAACTTCATACATGCACATTGGTGCCATAACAACGCGGTTTTTCAGCGACAATTGGCCAATGGTAATAGGGGATAACAAGATTGACATTATGTTTTCCTTTTTTAAGTTCTTACATGAGCGTGATTTTCTGGAACTGTTTGTCTGTAGCCATATTTAGATAGGGTTAAAATCCAGTTTATAAATGGTTATAAAAATCACAGCTTATTAATTGATGTATCTGTTTTATCAGAGTTATGATTTAAGTAATTGATATAATTTAATAAAAAATTTTCCTAATACAGTATTTTTCCAATTCGTGCTTGCTAAGAATGCTTAAATTATTTATTGCTATAATTTATGGCACAAATCGCCATATCTAAAACCGAGCCAGTCAACATCAATATTTTTTCCAAAAGCAATCACTTTAAATAATTCGCCCATTTCCTGTGTATCAAGAAGGGTATGACAGGCCGCTGCTGCCTTTATATACGCTGTTTCATCCGGCAGGCCTGTTTGTGCTAAAAGTTCGGTAATACCTAGATTCAGCAGAAAAGTTGCCTGAGTGGTATAGCCAATTAAATCGAGCTTATTTTCTACCCCAGCATCGGCTATGTGGGTGAAATTAACATGCGCGGTTAGATCAGTTAGGCCGGGATAATAAAAAGGATCATGGATGGTGTGATGGCGATAATGGCCGATTAAAGTGCCTTGCCGTCGCTGCGGATGGTAATACTGCGCCGCATCGAAACCATAATCTATCCAAATCATGGCGCCACGGTGCAGTTTCTGCGCCAGGGTGATCACAAAAGCATGTTGTTGCGGATGCAGTTCAGACTGATACATTTCGCTAGTGACAGGAAAAGTTTCCATTACCTGTTGCTTTATCTGCTGATTTTTGACGGGCTGAAGAGACCAGCACAAACGGTTATCCTGCCAGCTCACGCCCATTTCTTCTATTTGATTTCCCACACGCTGATATATCGGTACCGGCATGGCATCTAATACCTCATTGCCGAGCAAAATGCCATCAAACTGTGCCGGTAAACAGCTTAAATGAACAACTTTATCGGCCAAATCAGGGATATGGGTCCGAATATATGTGCGCTGACGCTCGGCCAGCTCGGCGGATAGTTCAATGATGTAGTAATGCTTAAGTTGTCCACTATCTAATGCAGTCAGTACAGAAGTAGCTAGATGGCCAGTACCAGCTCCAAATTCGTAAATATTGCCAGCCGTTTGTGGCAATAGTGCATTTAATTGCTGTGCTAGTGTATGACCAAAAAGCGGAGTCAGTATGGGAGCAGTAATAAAATCGCCATCTTGTCCAAATTTCTGTGCACCGCCGGTGTAATAACCATAAGCCGGTGTGTACAGTGCCATCTGCATGTAATCAGCAAAAGACAGCCAACCACCCTGCTGGTTTATTTTCTGCTGAATTAGAGAAGTAAGTGTTGCAGAGCTAGCTGCAGCAACTTTATCCGGGATAGGTAAATTATCCATAGGTTATATGGTGAATATGTAAACATAAGAGCATTATAAACGCTCCCTTCAGCCTGTGCTGTCTTGCATCAATATGCTTAAACGGCACAATGGTTAGGGTTTAGAAGAATAGTTAATTAATGTATTGAATTAGATGATTTTTTCAATAAATAGTGGTTTTTCTGAGTGGCTAAAATTTGACTTGATTGCATTGACCCTGCAAGCAAAATTGACTTATAGTGTGAATAAGTGTGTAAAGGTGTGGCAAAGTGGGGGATAATCCCGAATCACTCAACTGGAGCTAATAATGTTTGGCGGCGCGTATGAATTAAGTATAGACAGCAAAGGGCGACTGGCAATACCAGCTAAGTTTCGCGACTTGCTGGCGCGTCATTTCACTCCAGTACTGGTGGCTACGCTTGAAAAGCGCACACATTTATTACTTTATCCTGAATCATCATGGCGAAGTGTAGAGGCGCAGCTTTTGCAGCTACCGGTGGCGGGTAACAGGGTATTGCAGGCTTATCAGAATTTGCTCTTGCATAATGCAGACACTATGGAACTGGATAGTGCAGGCAGAGTTTTGTTGCCGGCGCATCTGCGTCGGTTGGTGAATTTTGAGCGTGAAGTATATGTTGTAGGTCGTGCTAATCGCATCGAAGTATGGGGTAGGGCACTGTGGGAAGAACAAAATAATGCCGCATTGGATATGGATGAAGACATGCTGGCAGCAGAGCTGGGCAAGACCCAGCTGCAATTATGAATAAATCAATGAGTAATGGCGGCCACATAACAGTGCTGCTGAATGAAGCAGTTGCTGCTTTACATGTGAAACCTAACGGTGTCTATGTTGACGGAACTTTTGGCCGTGGCGGCCATTCGCGCCAGATACTGTCGCAGCTGGGAAATAATGGCAGGCTGGTGGTGTTTGACAAGGATCCACAGGCAATAGCTGTGGCGAGGCAGCTGGCACAGCAGGATAATCGGGTACAGGTAGTACATGAAGGCTTTTCAGCGTTAAACAGCTCACTGAAGCAGTTGGGTATCGACAAGATTAACGGAGCGCTGTTTGATTTGGGGATTTCATCCCCGCAAATTGATGAAGCAGAGAGAGGCTTTAGTTTTCGCTTCGATGCACCGTTGGATATGCGCATGGATACCACACGCGGGCAATCGGCTGCAGAATGGCTGGAGGTGGCTGAGGAGCAGGCGATACACGAGGTAATTAAAAATTATGGTGAAGAACGGTTTAGTCGCCAGATTGCACGGGCAATTGTGGCACAGAGAGAAGAGAAGCCAATTACCACAACCGGCCAGCTGGCGCGTCTCGTCGCACAAGTCGTCCGTACTCGTGAGCGCGCACAGGATCCGGCCACACGTACCTTCCAGGCCATTCGCATCTTTATTAACCGTGAACTGGAAGAAATAAGCGGGGTGCTGCCACAGGCAATGGAACGCCTGAATACTGGTGGCCGGCTGGCAGTGATTTCATTCCATTCACTTGAAGATAGAATTGTAAAACATTTTATGCAACAAAATAGTCGGCCAGCGCCTCTGCCACGCTGGGCTGTGCTTAAGGAAGCGGAGCGTGAACAGCCTCCGCTACGTCTGATTGGTAAAGCGCAGAAGCCTGCTGCTGCTGAAATTGCAGCTAATCCACGCGCCCGTTCGGCAGTATTGCGTGTAGCAGAACGTAGTTGATGGAAAAGATTTATGGTTGATTGGCTATGAATAAAATCAACATTATTTTGCTGGTATTAGTACTGGCTTCAGCTTTTGCTGTTGTAACAGTACAAGATCGTTCGCGCCAGTTTTTTATAGCGTTGGATAAGGCTCAAAAAGGGGAGAGTCTTTTAAATGAAGATTTCAGCCGGCTGAAATTGGCACAGGCGCGGCTATCCAATCATCAGCTGATTCAGGACGCTTCAGCACGCCAGAATCTGCATTCACCATCATTGGCCGAGACACGGATGCTGGCTGCTCCGCGGCCTGTTAAATGATGAAATAAAAGGTTACAGATTAATGGAAACGCTGCTAACCGGCAGCACTATCCAGCAGTGGAACAAACTACTATGTTAATTAAAAACGATTATAAGCCACGCATGCTGACCCGCGAAGTGCAGCAGGTAAAACCTGTGACCACGAACGGAAGAATAGTATTGGTGCTGGGTGCTCTGGCTGTGGCCTTCGCCATGCTAATCGGACGCGGTGTGTATTTACAGACTGAAAAACACGAATTTTTAAAAGAACAAGGTGACCAGAGATTTGTGCGTACTCTGCCATTGGTGGCCACACGCGGCACAATTACTGACCGTAATGGCGCGGCACTGGCTATCAGTGCGCCGGCTGATTCTTTGTATGCAGTGCCTTCAGCCATGGAGCAGATGCCGACCGATGCGCAACTACAGCAATTGTCAGCTTTGATAGATGTGCCATTGGCAACGATTAAAAGCCGTCTCAGCCGTAATAAAGACTTTATCTATCTGAAACGTCAGCTGCCACCAGAAGTTGCCGAAAAAGTTGCTGCGCTTAATATAAAAGGCCTGGCATTTCAACATGAAAGTAAGCGTCATTATCCTATGGGGCCGATTTTTTCCCATATTATTGGTTTCACTAATATTGACGGCAAAGGACAGGAAGGCTTGGAGCTGTCCCGCGAAAGTGTTCTGCACGGTGTAGACGGTGCTAAAGTGGTATTACGCGATAACAAAGGCAACATAGTTGACAGTCTAGATTCACCACGTAACCAGCCGCCCAGAAATGGTACCAATATGGTACTGTCCGTTGATCAGCGTATTCAGTCTATTGCTTATGAGTCTTTAAATAAAGCAATGCAATTCCATCAAGCTTCAGCGGGTTCGGTAGTGGTACTGGATGGTAAAACAGGGGAAATTCTTGCACTGGTAAATTCACCGGGATATGACCCTAATAACCCTGGAGCCACAGAGAGTGATGCCCGCCGTAACCGTGCGGTAACCGATATGATTGAGCCGGGTAGTGCGATGAAACCGTTTACCATTGCTAAAGGGCTGGACAGCGGTAAAATCAGACCTAGCAGCGGTTTCAATACTCTACCGTATAAAATTGGTCCGGCCACAGTGCGGGATACACATAATTACCCTTACCTAGATGTCCGCGGCATTATTCAGAAGTCGTCTAATGTAGGTACAAGTAAAATTTCTGCTATGTTTACGCCGGAAGAAATGTACAACATGTATACTTCTATCGGTTTTGGCCATCGCATGCATTCTGGTTTTCCCGGTGAAACACCAGGGGTCGTGCGTGACTGGCATAGCTGGCGCCCTATTGAGCAGGCAACCATGTCTTTTGGATACGGCATTCAGATGAGTTTGCTCCAGTTGGCACGTGCATACACCATATTTACTAATGATGGTGTACTATTGCCGGTAAGTTTTCTGAAACTGGACAAAGCACCGCAGGGTGAGCGTATCATCCAGCCGAAAACGGCGCAGGAAGTACGGCATATGATGATTGCCGTTACCCAACCAGGTGGTACCGGCCTGCAAGGTGCGATTGATGGCTATGATGTTGCAGCAAAAACTGGTACTGCACGTATGCTTGTTGATGGTCATTACTCAGATTCCAAGCACATGGCTACATTCATTGGTTTTGCACCGGCAGACAATCCGCGAGTAATTGTAGCAGTGAATATCCAGAATCCTACTGCCAATGGCTATTATGGTGGTCCGGTTTCCGGTCCGGTATTCCATGATGTGATGGTCGGCACATTGAATGTGCTTGGTGTTTCACCTACAAGACCAGTTAAGACAAGTGTGCATACTGAAAAACATTAATCTTCAGACAATCTGTGTCATCACAGATTGTCTTCTGTTTATAACTGATAAAAATATTTGAAACGGCAGTATTATGTTTTCCCTGAAAAAGCCTTTGCCTGAGTATCATTTAGCGGCTGAAACACACGCTATAGTTGCAGGTAGAAACTTGCGTGCGGACAGTCGACAGGTTCAGCCAGGCGATGTGTTTGTGGCCTGTCAGGGAGAGTATTCCGATGGTCGCGATTTTATTCAGTCTGCTATCGATAATGGGGCAGAATTTGTTTTCTGGGACGATGATGGCCATTTTCAGTGGCAGGAAAGCTGGAAAGTAAAAAATGAGCCGGTAGCAAATTTACACCAGCGTGCCGGTCTGGTAGCAGCTGCCTGCTATGATAATCCGGGCAGCAAACTAACTATCTGGGGGGTGACCGGTACCAATGGTAAAACCTCGGTATCACAATGGCTGGCGCAGGCATCAGATATTCTGGGTAAGAAATGTGCCATTATGGGTACGGTAGGCAATGGGTATTGGCAGCAGCTACATGATACTGTCAATACCACCATGGACGCGGTAACCAATCAGACTTGGTTACGCCGCTTTGTTCAAGAAAATGCCGCTGCAGTGGCCATGGAAGTATCCAGTCATGGCTTGGATCAAGATCGTGTAGTGGGTGTGCCTTTTACCAGCGCAGTCTTTACTAATCTAACCCGTGATCATCTTGATTATCATCATAGCATGCAGAATTACGGTGCTTGTAAAACTTCACTTTTCTACTGGCAGGGTCTAAAACACGCCATTATTAATATTGATGATGAATTCGGCTTTCAGTTATGGCAGCAACTGCATCGTGATTGTTCGCAGCTAACTGTACTGTCTTATGGTTTTCATGCACAAGCTGATATTCACATCTCTCACTTTCAGGCCTCAGCTAATGGTATGCAAGTACAATTATGCACCCCATGGGGAGAAGGTATTGTGCATACCCATTTACTCGGGCGTTTCAATGCACAGAATCTGGCAGCATGTGTCGGAGTATTGTGTGCCAACGGTTTTACTTTTGCAGATGTACTGGCGGTCTGGCCGCATATTCGGCCAGCTACCGGACGCATGGATTGCTTGATGGGCGATAAACAGCCATTAGTAGTGGTGGATTATGCACATACGCCAGATGCGTTGGAAAAGGCGTTGGCTACCTTACAAGAAATTAAACCGGCAGGTTCACATTTATGGTGTGTATTCGGCTGTGGCGGCGACCGTGACGCAGGTAAAAGACCACTAATGGGCGCGGCTGCAGCAGCAGGAGCAGATTATGTGGTGGTAACCAGTGATAATCCGCGTACTGAGAATCCAGAGGCGATTATCAATGATATTTTACCGGCAGTGGCTGAACCGGCTTTGGTGGAAATCGACCGCTGCAAGGCAATTGATTATGCAGTAAAGCATGCTGCCATAGGCGATATTGTACTGATTGCTGGTAAGGGGCATGAAACCTATCAGGATATCGGTGGCCACAAGCATCATTTTTCTGATTTTGAAGTAGCGCAGGCAGCCTTACAGCAACGTGGCTGCTGAAATGCATATATAGAAATAACATGTCGAATTTAGATCTAAATTTTATTTATCAGACTTTTGGACAGGTATTACCAAGCCATAACCAGCCGGTAAATAGGGTGATTATCGATAGCCGCCTGATTCAGCAGGGTGATGTGTTTGTGGCCATTCAGGGAGAACATTTTGATGGCCATGATTTTATTGATGAAGTGCTGGCAAAAGGAGCAGCGTTGTGCATTGTCAGCTGCTCTGACTGGAAGACTAATGCACGTTGTTTAGTGGTTGCCGATACACAACAGGCTTTAGGCCAGCTGGCTCATGCATGGCGTATGGTTGTTAATCCGCAATTGCAGGTTTTCGGTGTGACTGGTTCGGCTGGCAAAACTACTGTAAAGGAAATGCTGGCTACTATTCTGCGTTGCCACGCGGGTAAAGATGCGATTTTGGCAACTGCTGGTAATTTTAATAACCACATAGGGTTGCCATTAACATTGCTGCAATTAAAACCGCAGCATCGCTACGCCGTAATTGAGATGGGCATGAATCATGCTGGCGAACTGAGTTATTTAACTGGTTTGGCGCGTCCAGATTTTGCTCTGGTTAATAATGCTTTGCGTGCTCACATTGGCTGCGGTTTTGCAGATGTGGCCGATATTGCATGTGCTAAAAGTGAAATCTACCAAGGTTTAAATGCTGATGGAATTGGCTTTGTTCCGACTGATGACGGACAGTCTGAGGTTTATATCAAAGCTTTGCATGGTAAAAGATGTGTCCGCTTTGGTACAAAGCTGGGTGATGTGCATGCTGAAAATATTGTTTTGCAGCCATTAGGCATTGCTTTTGACCTGCACAGCCTGCAAGTTGAGACTCATATAAATATACCCGTGCCCGGATTGCATATGGTACACAATGCTGTAGCTGCCTGCGCGATGGCGCTGGCAGCTGGTTTACCTTTGTCAGCTTTGCATGGACTGAATGCATTTCAAAATGCCAAAGGCCGCTTGCAGCAGAAGCACAGTTTGAATGGTGCGCTGGTTATTGATGACACTTATAATGCCAATCCTGATGCATTCAAGGCTGCGATTGATGTACTGGCGGCTTTTCCGGCACCACGGGTCATTGTTATGGGTGCCATCGGTGAGCTTGGCAATAATGCTCCTGCTTTGCATGCTGAAGTTGGTGCCTACATGCGTGAACGAGGTATTGAGGCTGCGTTTTTTATCGGTGATAACAGCCAATATGCTGCCGAAGCTTATGGCGCTAAAGAAGCGTTTTATCAGGACAGAAACCGGCTTATTGAGGATTTACGCGCCTGGGATCAGCAAACGGCGACTATTCTGGTGAAAGGTTCACGTTTTATGCACATGGAAGATGTGGTTGCGGCTTTAACGCAAGAATAAAATGCGGTAACCATTGATTGCCGGTTTGATTGTTTGATGCTTTCGTTACCGGTTTAGGTTGTCGGAACAATTATTTCCGTCAGCAGTGATTATTTGATTAACCGTCATGGCCTGAGCTGTGGCAAGGAAAAACAACCATGCTTTTGTGGTTAGCTGAACTTTTTCATTATTGGATAAGTGGTTTTCATTTATTTCAATACACTACTTTCCGTGCTGTAATGGCTGCGCTTACGTCTATGGGACTAAGTCTTGCATTTGGGCCATGGATGATCCGCAAATTAACTCAACTCAAGGTCGGACAGGCCGTTCGAGATGATGGACCCAAAACCCATCTAATTAAAAGCGGTACTCCCACAATGGGCGGAACGCTGATTTTATTGGCAATTACGGTTACAACATTATTATGGGCCAATCTGGCTAATCCTTATATTTGGGTGCTGTTGCTAGTAATGCTCAGTACCGGAGCGCTGGGCTTTTATGATGACTGGAAAAAGGTCGTTTACAAAGACCCGCATGGTGTATCGGCCAAATTCAAGATGATATGGCAATCTACCGTAGCGCTAATTGCTGGAGTGGTGCTGTTTTATGCTGCGCATTTAAGTTCAACAACTACGTTTATTGTGCCGTTTTTCAAGGAAATTGCTTATCCTTTAGGTGGTATAGGCTTTGTGGTGCTGACTTACTTTGTGATTGTTGGCACATCCAATGCGGTTAATTTGACGGATGGTTTGGATGGGTTGGCGGCTTTTCCAGTAGTGCTGGTGGCTGCGGGCTTGTCTATTTTTGCCTATGTGAGTGGACATGCAGAATTTGCACATTATTTGCAGTTGCCTCATGTGCCCGGCGCCAATGAAGTCATGATATTTGGTGCAGCCATTTGTGGTTCGTGTCTGGGTTTCCTATGGTTTAATGCTTATCCAGCACAGGTATTTATGGGAGATGTCGGTGCATTGGCTCTGGGTGCCGCCTTGGGTACGATAGCGGTGATAGTGCGTCAGGAAATTGTGCTGGTGATTATGGGCGGCTTATTTGTTGTAGAAGCTTTGTCAGTGATGCTACAGGTAGGTTCATATAAATTACGGCGTAAACGTATTTTTCTGATGGCACCGATTCACCATCATTTTGAGCAGAAAGGCTGGAAAGAGACGCAGGTAGTAGTACGTTTCTGGATTATCACCATGATTTTGGTGCTGGTGGGACTTTCTTCTCTGAAAATACGGTAATGGCCTTAAAATATTAGTTTCAGGCCTTGAATGTGTAACTGAAAAATAAATGTAGGACTAAGCCATGACTGACTGGCGTGATAAAAAAGTTTTGGTTGCAGGGTTGGGACGTACCGGTGTTTCAATGCTGGCATTTTTGACTCAAGCTGGCGCTAAAGTGGCCGCATATGATATGCAGTTGGATGAAGCAACGCGTCAGTCAGTTCTCAATCATTATCAGGTTGACATTCATACGGGTGAATTGGCGGCAGTGTTGAATCAGCATCATTTTGATGTGCTGGCGTTAAGCCCAGGTATAAGTCAACGTGATGCAGCAATTGTTGCTTTTAAACGTGCTGGTGGACAAGTAGTTGGTGATGTAGCTATTTTAGCTGAACTACTGGCTGGTAGCGGTAGCAAAGTAATTGCAATTACCGGATCAAATGGCAAAACCACTACCACCAGTCTGGTAGGATTTTTATGTGAAAAGTGTGGTCTGGATACCGTTGTTGCAGGCAATATAGGCACACCGGTTCTTGAAGCTTATCTAGCACGCGACGGTAAAACCGCCGATGTGTGGGTGCTGGAACTTTCCAGTTTTCAGCTGGAAACCACTCCGTGTCTCAATGCCACTGTGGCTACAGTGCTGAATGTGTCTGAAGATCATTTGAATCGCTATGATGATTTACTTGATTATGCACACAGTAAAGACCGGATTTTTCGTGGTCATGCCATTCAGGTATTGAATGCTGATGACACATTCTGTTGTGCCATGCTGCGCCACGAACATAATATGAAATGGTTTTCTTTACAAAAAAATACCGACTACTGGCTGAATCAAGGTGTTCTCTCTGCTGGTAATGAAGCTTTACTATCCTTTGATGCACTACCTCTGCAAGGCAAACATAACGCTGCCAATGTGCTGGCTGCGTTTGCTTTATGTGAAGCCATAGGTTTATCGCGAGCGCAACTGCTGGGCCATGTTGGTGATTTCAAGGGGTTGCCGCATCGGGTTGAAAAGGTGGCTGAAGTCAATGGTGTCACATTTATTGATGATTCAAAAGGAACCAATGTCGGTGCAACTTGTGCAGCACTGTTTGGGCTGGATAAACCAATCGTGTTGATAGCGGGCGGACAAGGGAAGGGACAGGATTTTTCGCCGTTGCAAACAGCTTTACGTGATAAGGCTCGGGCAGTTCTGCTGATTGGCGTAGATGCACAGCAGCTAGGATCTGTTCTGGATGGAGAAAATTATCCGGTAGAATATTGTGATGATTTACCTCAGGCTACTCAGCGTGCCTTTGCACTGGCTAAAGCGGGTGATATCGTGCTACTGAGTCCGGCATGTGCCAGTTATGATATGTTTAAAGGATATGCGCACCGTAGTGAAGTATTTATTGCCAGTGTGCGACAGTTGCAGGGTAGCCAAGCATGATTACCGAATCACGTTTGCTCGACCGTAAATTATTACGCCGCGGCGATACATTCGACCAGTCACTGCTGTGGATGGTGGTGCTGATGGCCAGTTTTAGCCTGATTATGGTCTATTCGGCTTCTATTGCTTATGCAAGACATGATGGCGGCAGTACTTATTTTTATCTAGTACGTCAGGCAGTTTTTCTGCTGTGCGGCGGGCTGCTTGGTTGTATTGCCGCGCGTATTCCACTACGTACATGGAAAAAACTTACACCACTAGTATTACTGCTCAGTATTCTGTTGTTGATATTGGTACTAGTGATGGGGCGTGAAATTAACGGTGCCCGCCGCTGGATTAATGTAGGTATGGTCAATATTCAGCCTACAGAAGTGTTCAAGCTGGCTATTATTCTGTATCTGTCTAGTTTCTTTACCCGCCGAGCAGAAATATTAAAAGAATTTAAAAAGGTTTGGTTTGCTGGTATTCCGGTCGGTCTTGGTCTTGGGCTGATTATGCTGGAGCCCGATTTTGGATCATTTGTTGTGGTATCCGTTATTGCTGTCGGCCTGCTGTTTCTGGCTGGTTTACCTTTTCGTTGGTTTATGGCGGTTGTTGGTTTCGGTTTGCTGGCCATGATTTTGCTGGTACTGTTTGAACCTTACCGTATGGCGCGCGTGGCCGGTTTTCTTGACCCGTGGGCTGATCCGCTTGGTAAAGGCTATCAGTTGACCCATTCATTAATGGCCATCGGTCGTGGTGGCTGGTTTGGCGTCGGGCTTGGCGCCAGTTTGGAAAAACGTTTTTATTTACCTGAAGCTCATACCGACTTTATTCTCGCGGTAATTGGAGAAGAATTCGGTTTTGCTGGTATTCTGGTACTAATGTTTTGTTATATTTGGTTAGTGATCAGAGCTTTTTCAATTGGCAAGCAGGCACGTGATCTAGAGCTGTTTTATGGTTCATTTGTTGCCAAAGGTATTGGTATTTGGTTGGGTATCCAGAGCTTTTTTAATATTGGTGTCAATATTGGACTTCTACCAACTAAAGGCTTAACTTTGCCTTTGCTTTCCTATGGTGGTTCTGCGGTGATGATTATTCTTATTTGCGTGGGCTTGCTATTACGAGTTGATTATGAAAACCGACGGGTCATGCGTGGTTTTAAAGTTTAATTTATCCTCAAACATAATGAGTAAAGCGGATATTCAATGAATGTAAAAACCTTTATGGTTATGGCAGGCGGTACAGGCGGGCATATATTTCCTGCACTTGCTGTTGCTCAGGAGTTGCAGGCGCAGGGACACCGTATCGTCTGGCTAGGTAGTGAAGGTGCAATGGAAACGCGTCTGGTACCACAATACAACATTCCGTTGGAAACTCTCTCTATAAAAGGCATTCGCGGTAACGGAATAAAACGAAAATTACTGTTGCCGTTTACTTTAGTAAAAACCATTGATGCCGCACGGAGAATTATCCGTCGGTACAATGTTGATGCGGTTATCGGTTTTGGGGGATTTGTCACTTTTCCCGGCGGCATCGCGGCCAGATTATGCGGCTTGCCGTTGATTGTACATGAGCAAAATGCTATTGCCGGTTTATCTAATAAAGTACTGTCTCATTTTGCCAGTCAGGTGATGTATGCATTCCCGCAGGTTTTTACCAACCAAAACGGGCTGGTGGGTAATCCTGTTCGAGCAGATATTGCAGCATTAACCCCTCCAGCTCAACGCTTTGCTGGTAGGCAGGGCGTGCTGAATATTTTGGTGGTGGGCGGTAGTCTGGGAGCCGATATATTAAATAAAGTTGTGCCACAGGCTATGGCTTTATTGCCGGAATCGCAACGTCCGAATCTGCTGCATCAGTCTGGACGCAATAAATTAACACAGTTACAGCATCAATATGATGAATATGGTGTTAAAGCAGAATGTGTGGAATTTATCACCGATATGGTTTCTGCATACCGTGAAGCTGATCTAGTGATATGCCGTGCTGGTGCACTGACTATAGCTGAACTAACCGCTGCTGGCTTAGGCGCGATTTTGGTGCCTTATCCGCATGCCGTTGACGACCATCAGACTGCTAATGCACAGTATATGGTTAAGGATGGCGCGGCCGTGCTAATGCCTCAAACTAGCCTAAATGCTCAGTCCCTGCAAACAGTACTGGCTGATTTATCACGCGAACAATGTTTGCAGATGGCAGAGAAAGCTCGGGCATTGACTCAGCCGGATAGTGCGGCTAAGGTCGCAGCGGCGGCAGTGGCTAGTGTGCTTTGAACAATGATTAAAGAATGGCCGGAAGATGTTGTATAGCCTGAGCCGGCCGGAAAAGTAAATATAGTATGAAAGAAAATATGAAAGACCGGATCCGTCACATACATTTTGTGGGTATCGGTGGTACGGGTATGTGCGGTATTGCTGAAGTTTTACATAATGAAGGCTATCAGATTAGTGGTTCTGATTTAGCTGATAATGCCGCTACTCAACATTTGCGTGCTATCGGCGTGCAGATTAGCTGTGGTCACAGTGCAGATAATATTTGTGGTGCTGATGTGGTTGTGACCTCAACCGCGGTAAAGAAAGACAATCCGGAAGTGGTGGCTGCACTGGAACAAAAAATTCCGGTTATCCCTCGTGCCATGATGTTGGCTGAAATCATGCGTTTTGGACGGGGTATTGCGATTGCCGGTACACATGGAAAAACGACAACTACCAGCCTAACTGCTTCTGTGCTCGCCGCTGCCGGACTGGATCCGACTTTCGTTATCGGCGGACGCTTAACTGCTGCCGGCAGCAATGCCAAGCTGGGTAAAGGGGAATATATTGTTGCTGAAGCTGATGAATCCGACGCATCTTTTCTATATCTGACTCCTCTATTCACAGTTGTGACCAATATTGATACTGATCACATGGATACTTATGACCATGATGTTGAAAAACTGCATCAGGCCTTTGTTGACTTTGTGCATCGAATGCCATTTTACGGCAAAGCCTTCTTATGTATTGACAGTGAACATGTGCGTCAGATATTGCCGCTGATTCAGAAACCCTTTGTTACTTACGGACTGGATGACAGTGCCGATTTATATGCTAGCAATATAGAAGCCTGCGGTGCGCAGATGCGTTTTGATGTTCATACGCGCAAAAAAGGTATTAATCCATTTAGTGTAACGGTCAATATGCCGGGACAGCATAATGTTTTAAATGCACTTGCTGTAATCGGTGTAGCACTGGAAATCGGTGTTTCTGTTTCCGCAATACAGATTGGGCTAGAAAGCTTTGCCGGTGTTGGTCGCCGTTTTCAGCAATACGGTGATATTTCTTTGCCGGATGGCGGTAAAGCATTACTTATTGATGATTATGGACATCATCCGGTGGAAATGTCTGCTACTATTGCTGCGGCGCGTGGTGCCTATCCAGACCGCCGGCTGGTAGTGGCTTTTCAGCCGCATCGCTATACCCGAACCCGTGACCTTTTTGAAGATTTTGTACAGGTATTGACTAAAGCTGATGGCGTAGTGTTAACGGAAGTATACGCAGCAGGTGAGGATCCAATTGTGGCCGCAGACAGTAAAGCTTTAATGCGAGCTATTCGGGTTTTAGGCAAAGTTGAACCGATTTATGTAGCAAACGTGGATGAAATGGCACCCACTTTATTAAATGTGTTGCAAGATGGTGATGTTTTGCTCAATATGGGTGCTGGTAGTATCAATAAAGTACCAGCCATGATTACAGAAATGGCCGCAGCTATTTAGGTATGGCAATCTATATCGTGTGCAAGAATAGTAGTAATTGAAAGAAATACAGGAAAAAATAAAGTAATGAATAATTTTGGCAAAGTCGCCGTACTGATGGGTGGCTTCTCCAGTGAACGTGAGGTGTCACTGGCCAGTGGCGCGGCAATTTTAACAGCGCTCAAAAGCCGAGGTATGGATGCACATGCTTTTGACCCAGCTGAGCGACCCTTGTCTGACTTGGTCAGTGAAAAATTTAAACATGCTTTCAATATTTTGCATGGTTCCTTTGGGGAAGACGGTGTGGTGCAAGGCGCACTAGAAGCCTTGGGTATACCGTATACGGGTTGCGGCGTAGCTGCTAGTGCTATAGGTATGGACAAATTTCGCAGCCGTCTTATCTGGCAGGGTGTTGGTTTACCCTGTGTACCCTTTATTGTATTACATGACGATAGTGATTTTGCTGATGTAGAAGCAAAACTGGGTTTGCCTCTGTTTGTTAAACCGGCAGCAGAAGGCAGTAGTGTAGGTGTGATGAAAATCAGACAGACGGGTGAACTGGCTAAGGCTTATCAGGAGCTGAAACAATATCACGGTGAAATTCTGGCAGAACGTGCTATTGAGGGTGGAGAATATACCTGTGCTATTTTGGGTGAGGAGGTGTTGCCCAGTATACGTATTCTTCCGGCAACTGACTTTTATGATTATGAGGCCAAATACCACCGTGATGATACCGTTTATTTATGTCCCGCAGATCTGACACCCCCAGATGAGCAGCACATGCGGGATCTGACAGCCCGGGCATTTAAAGCTCTGGGGGGGCGCGGCTGGGGAAGAGTAGATTTTCTCCGTGATGCAGACGGAACGATTTATATTCTGGAAGTCAATACTGTGCCAGGCATGACAGGTCACAGTCTGGTGCCTAAAGCGGCACGTGAAATTGGCTTGAGTTTTGAAGATTTGTGTGTTGAAATTTTAAGTCATGCGACTTTGGGATAATGCGCAGGCCTTAAAACGGCTTTATCGCTGGTTATATGTTTGTGTATTGTTCTGTCTGCTGGGTGCAGGCGGAACGTGGCTGGTTCACTCACCTTACTTTCCTGTACGGCAAATAAAAGTGTTACAGCCGTTGAAAAATTTGCAGTCTTCCGAAATTGAAGAAATCAGTAAGCAGTATTTGCGTGGTAATATTTTTACCGTGAATGTTAGTGCTGCACAGGCGGCTTTAGCTAAACTGCCATGGGTCGCCAAAGTTCAGGTAAAGCGAATATGGCCTGATACTGTACAGCTGGAGATTAAAGAGCGGGTACCTGTGGCACGTTGGAATGCTCAGCAACTGGTGGACAACGATGGACAAATATTTACTGCAACCAGTCAGCAACAGTTGCCATTATTTACTGGAACCAACAGTTCCGCTCGCTACATGACTGTACATTTGCTAACATTCGAAAGTTTGTTACAACCAACCGGCTTGCATATTCAGCAATTACAGCTGAGTGACCGTTCTGCCTGGCAGTTGAAACTGACTAATGGTATGACACTGCGACTGGGTCGGGAAAAAGTAGAGCAGCGTCTGTCGCATTTTGTCTGGGCATGGCCTCAGGTATTGCACAATCAGGCCGCTGCTATTGACTATGTGGATTTGCGCTATCCAGATGGTTTTGCAATACGTTATAAAAACAAAGCTGTATCAGCTTCTGCTGACGATAATTTCTCAGAAGATGCTGCAACAATGGATCAGCAGGATGCACAGTTGGATTGATCCGGACAGACCGATTGATAATTTGAATTTAAAGTGATGACCATGGTTAAAGGTAAAAAATACATCAGTGCGTTGGATATCGGCACGTCAAAAGTAATCGCCCTGATTGGTGAAGTACAGGAAGACAACGAAATCCACATTGTTGGTCTGGGACAAGCGCCATCTCGCGGTTTGAAGGCAGGGATGGTGACCAATATCGAAACCACAGCACAGGCTATCAAGCAGGCCATGGAAGAAGCACAGATGATGGCTGATGTACCGGTAGAAAGCGTTACCACCGGCATTGCGGGCAATCATATCCGTAGTTTCAATTCGCAGGGTGTGGTAAAAATCAAGGATGGTGAAGTTAGTCAGGCCGATATCGACCGTGCGATTGAAACCGCTAAAGCAGTGAATATTCCGCCTGACCACGATATTCTGCATACAGTGGTACAGGAATTTATTATTGATAATCAGCCCGGTGTACGCGAACCGATCGGTATGAGTGGCGTGCGTCTGGATACACGCATTCACATTATCACCGGTGCAGTCACTGCCATGCAGAATATTCAGAAATGCGTCAATCGTTGCGGTTTGCAAATCAGCAAAATGATTCTTCAGCCGTTGGCGAGCGGACAAGCGGTGTTGACTGAAGATGAAAAGGATCTTGGCGTCTGTGTAATTGATATCGGTGGAGGTACCACTGATATTGCTGTTTACACCAACGGAGCTATCCGGCATACAGCTGTCATTCCTGTTGCGGGAGACTTGATTACCAAGGATTTGGCTCAGGCATTACGCACACCGCACAGTGCTGCTGAATACATCAAAATCAACCATGGCGTAGCGCTGGCTACAATGGATGGACTGGATGACATGATTGAAGTGCCCAGCGTTGGAGATCGCAATCCACGTCAGATTTCACGCCGGACATTGGCCAGTGTTATTGGTCCGCGTGTGGAAGAAATTCTGGAGCTGACATTAAATGAATTACGTCGTTCTGGCTTTCCGGAAGATGTGCTCACGTCCGGTGTGGTTTTAACTGGTGGTGCGTCATTATTACCCGGCATGGTAGAGCTGGCTGAAGATGTATTCAATCTGCCGGCGCGTATTGGCGTTCCACAGGAAATGGGCGGTGTATCCGAGCGGATTCGCAACCCGCGTTATGCCACCGCAATTGGCCTATTGCAGGCAGCATGTGAAGATGACAGTAAAAATGACCTGCCTGTTGCCACTGCTGCCGAACCGAAAGAGTCATGGCTTTCCAAATTACAAGCTTGGTTTAAAAACAATTTTTAACTTATCTAACACAATAAATGACAGAACTTTTGCGCATTGTGTATAACTGTCGATATAATGATAGTTATACAAGGGTTTAAAATGATTATGCGCATGTTTTGTCAGGAGACATAAATGCAATTGGTATATGATGTTGTGGAGACAGTAGTCGGTGCTGCCGTTATCAAAGTTATTGGTATTGGCGGTGGTGGCTGTAATGCTATTAACAATATGGTTGAAAATGCGGTTGCCGGTATTGAGTTTATCAGTGCTAATACTGACGCACAGTCTTTACAAAACAGTAAAGCCTCAAAACGCATTCAACTGGGTAACAATCTAACCCGGGGTCTCGGAGCTGGCGCTGATCCAGAAATTGGTCGTAATGCAGCCATGGAAGACCGTGAAGCATTGTCAGATGCTATCCGCGGTGCCAACATGTTGTTTATCACTACTGGTATGGGTGGCGGTACTGGTACAGGCGCAGCACCTGTTGTGGCTGAGCTGGCCAAGGAAATGGGTATTCTGACCGTTGCAGTGGTGACCCGCCCGTTTGAATATGAAGGTAAGCGTATTCAGGTGGCGAACAACGGCATAGAAATTCTGAAAAATACTGTTGATTCTCTGATTGTGATTCCGAATGACAAACTGATGTCAGCATTGGGCGAAGATGTCAGCATGCGTGAAGCGTTCCGTGCCGCAGATAATGTATTACGCAATGCGGTTGCTGGTATTGCTGAGGTTATTACCAATCCGGGTATCATCAATCTTGACTTTGCTGATGTGAAAAATGTGATGAGCATCATGGGTATGGCAATGATGGGTTCAGGCAGTGCTCATGGCGTTGATCGTGCCCGTATTGCTACTGAGCAGGCTATTGCCAGCCCGCTGCTTGATGACGTGACACTGGATGGTGCGCAGGGTGTGCTGGTAAACATTACTACTGCTCCAGGTTGTCTGAAAATGTCAGAATACAAAGAAATCATGAGCATGATTGATGAATATGCTCATGACGAAGCTGCGTTGAAATATGGCACTTCTGAAGATGCCAGCATGGAAGAAGGCGAAATACGCGTTACCATTATTGCTACTGGATTGCAAGAACAGAAAGTTTTGCATCATCAGCAGCAAAGCAATCTGCGTGTTTTGCAAACGGTACAGGCTACTGGTACCGAAGATGCCTATCCGGATATTGGTAGCGTTGTACGCTCTGGCCGCAGTGCACGTAGTATGAATCTGGCTGCTGCTGATTTTTCTAATCAGTCCGTTCTGGATGATTTTGAAATTCCGGCTGTGATTCGTCGACAGGCAGATTAATATTTATAAAAATATTAAAGCTGTCCAGAATGAAATTCTGGACGGCTTTTTGTTTTCTTGAATTCAAAGAAACGCTATTTTTGATTCTAGCTAAATAAACCGAAAAAATTTATTGCAAAAATGTTTTTGATCGCAGACATAATTTGTAGGGTGTGATCTAAAACTACGAAACAAAGCAATAATTTATTTGTAAGGAAATTCAAGAGTTTCAAATTATATAGTCAGAAATATGTAGGTTGGGCTGGAAACCTGAAATCCCTTACAATAGATAGCTAAATTAATCTGTTTCAGATAAAAATTAGTAGAGTCAGAATAATATGAGTGACGTAATCCAACAATCAGACCACGGTGAAGATTATCTCCTTTTAGGGCAGTATGCTGAACGTGCTTATCTAGCCTATGCTATGAGTGTGGTGAAAGGTCGGGCATTGCCGGATGTGGCAGACGGTCAAAAACCGGTACAGCGGCGCATTCTGTATGCCATGAAAGATATGGGCTTGGTACATGGCTCCAAGCCAGTGAAATCGGCGCGCGTGGTGGGTGAAATTCTGGGTAAATATCATCCGCATGGTGATGCATCTGCCTATGATGCGATGGTACGCATGGCTCAGGATTTTACTTTACGCTATCCATTGATTGACGGTATCGGTAATTTCGGATCACGCGATGGCGATAGTGCTGCAGCCATGCGTTATACAGAAGCACGTTTAACTCCGATTGCTGAATTGCTGCTGTCCGAAATCGACATGGGTACGGTGGATTTCATTCCCAATTATGATGGTGCCTTTGTTGAACCTACAGTTTTGCCAGCTCGATTGCCGATGATTTTGTTGAATGGCGCTTCTGGTATTGCAGTTGGTCTGGCCACAGAAATTCCTTCACATAATCTACGTGAAGTTAGCGCGGCAGCTATAGCATTATTAAAACAACCTACTTTAGATACTGCAGCTTTAATGCAGCATCTACCTGGCCCTGATTTCGCTGGCGGCGGGCAGATTATTACTTCACCGGAGGATATTCAGGTTATTTATGCTCAGGGTAAAGGCAGTATTCGAGTACGGGCACGGTACGAAATAGAAAAGCTGGCGCGTGGACACTGGCGGGCAATAGTAACCGAGCTACCTCCGGGTACGTCTGCGCAAAAAATTTTGGCAGAGATAGAAGAACAGACTAATCCTAAACCTAAAACCGGTAAAAAAAATCTGACTCAGGAGCAAATGAATACGCGTACACTGATGCTTTCGCTGCTGGAAAGGGTGCGAGATGAATCAGATGGACAGGCTCCGGTGCGGCTGGTATTCGAACCGAAATCCAGTCGCATTCAGCCGGATGAATTCATGAATACATTACTGGCTCAAACCAGTCTTGAGGGAAATGTAGCGATTAATCTGGTAATGATGGGGCAGGATAATAAACCTGCGCAAAAGAACCTTGTTCAGATTCTGCGTGAGTGGCTTGATTTTCGTATTCTGACTGTTACACGACGTTTACAGTATCGGTTAGAGCAGGTAGAGAAACGTATTCATATTTTGCAAGGCAGGCAGACTGTATTCCTGCATATAGATGAAGTTATTCGCGTTATCCGTGAATCAGATGAACCTAAACAAGAATTGATATCGGCATTCGGCTTAAGTGAGATACAGGCGGATGATATTCTGGAAATTCGTTTGCGTCAGTTGGCCAGATTGGAATGGATTAAACTAGAAACAGAGTTGAATAAACTGCAGCAGGAGCGTGAGCAATTAGTTTCGTTACTGGAAAATGAAATTGCCAAGAAAAATTTGGTAATTAAGGAAATTGAGGAAGATACCAAACTTTATGGCGATAACCGCCGCACTCTGATTCAGCCGGCAGAGCGCGCTACACTTACTCAGATGACAGCTGATGAGCCGGTTACGCTGGTATTATCGAAGAAAGGCTGGCTGAAAACGCGGGTTGGGCATAATTTGGATTTGAGCCAGACCACCTTTAAAGAGGGCGATGGACTAATGCAGGCCGTGGAAGGTCGTACGGTATGGCCGGTTATCCTGCTGGACTCGCACGGACGTGCCTACAGCGTTGATGCAGCCAGCATTCCTGGTGGTCGCGGTGATGGCGTGCCGGCCGGTTCGCTAGTTGAGCTTGATCAAGGAGCCACAATCGTCGCAATGCTCACTGCCTTACCTCAGCAGCATTACCTTTTGGCCAACAGTGGTGGCTATGGTTTTGTGATTGCCTTCAAAGATTTGGTTAGCCGTACTAAAAACGGCAAAGTGGTGATGACGGTTAATGATAATGAAACATTATTGCCACCTCTGCCAGTGCCGGCCAAATCCTTGTCTGCCGGTAGCCAAACCGAGCTGATTGCTGTTTCCAGTGCTAACCGTCTGCTTGCTTTTCCTTTACTTGAACTTAAGGTGATGGCTAAAGGGCGCGGTCTGCAAATCATGAGTTTGCCGTCTGATGAGACATTAAATTTCATTGTGCTGTCAGACTCACCAGAATTTACGTTGGAAACTCAAGGTAAACGAGGTGGCCGTCATCAGGAAACACTGCGTGTACAGGATATAAGTAACAGGAGAGGACACAAAGGTAAAGAATTAAACGTTTCGGGCACAATTCTGGCTATATACGGTACTTTGAATAATGGAAATTAAGCCGGTATGAAAACCCGTATTCATGGCTGGCCGCAATATCTGGACAGGCTTTCTGCCTTACTTAATATTGCCCGCATGAGCCTGTTGTTTTCCATCATGACTTTTTACGTTCTGACCCGAAACATGGATGAACCGGGACTAAGCGTACCAATATTCAATAAACCTGAGCTCTACAGCTGGGCGGCACTTTACGGTTTTCTGATTTTGTTTTCGATGCTGGTACCGCGTTGGCAAAATCAGCCGGACGCTCTACCCAATGTTAATGCGGCTGTAGACATCACCATGATTGCATGGCTGATGAGTATGGCTGGTGGTGTGGACAGCGGCTTTGGTATTTTGTTGTTGCCATTTGTGGCTGCCGCTTGCTTGTTTAGCCGTGGTCGTTATCCGCTAATATATGCAGGATATGTCACCTTACTGATTGTGATCATTACTTGGTTGCAAATTAGCCGTAATGGTTTTGAAAATATCAGTATGCGGATTTGTACCATCGCGTTCATGCTGATTGCAGCTGTTTACCTTGTGGCTGGGCTGACCGCTTATGTGGCCACTTCACTAGCCCGCTCGCAAAATCTACAATATCAGCAATCAAAGATGCTCGACAGTTATCGCCACCTGCTGGATCGTGCTTTTAATTATGTGCAGGAAGGGGTAGTGGTATTAGATGAAAGTGGCATGATATGGTTAATTAACCGTAAAGCACAGAAATATTTTCCTACGCTGGTAGTGGATACTCGCACAGTTATTTTTCGTCAGATTATGCATTACTGGCACACAGAGCAGAAAAATATATTTGAAATCAACTGTACTCTCAATGGTTTGCCGATGCGGGTACATGCGCGACTGCTACAGGAGGCCAATACGCCTTTATTGATGTTGTCTATGCGTGCCCGTACTGAAATAGATCAGGAGGCTATGGCTCTTAAACTGGCATCTCTAGGGCAATTAACCGCTAATCTGGCGCATGAAATACGCAATCCGATGTCCGCTGTACGTCAGGCCAATGAACTATTGCAGGAGGAAGAAAACGATCCGGCACGGCTGAAACTGTTTCATATTGTGGACAATAATATCAGTCGAATTGATAAAATGCTTGAAGACATCGGCGTCTTAAATAAACGTGATAAAAAAAACAGGCAGGTTATTGATTTGCGCGTTTTCTGGTCTGCGTTTGTACAGGAATTCATACTGATTAAACCTCAGGCTTTGCATTGTATTCAGCTTGAAGCCGACAGTGAACCTTTGGTAGTCAGTTGTGACTCAATACATTTGCAACAGATAATGTGGAATCTAATGAATAATGCTTGGCGACACAGCCGGCAGAATAAAGAGGCTATTCGGGTTGTCATGCGCAAAGAATTGCAGCAGAAAATTTCAATTATAGTGATAGATAATGGTGCGGGTGTGAGTGCAGAGAATCAGTTACATCTATTTGAGCCATTTTTTACTACTGAGCCCAGTGGTACGGGGCTGGGGCTGTATGTGGCGCGTGAACTGGCTTTAGCCAATCACGGACAGTTAAATTACAGTCCGCAATTAAATGGATTTGAATTGACTTTGCCAAGGATGGTTGATGAATAGTCAGGTAGAATTAAAAAAGCCAGTGCTGGTAATAGATGATGAAGCTGATATTCGTGATTTAATGGAATTAACCCTGATAAAAATGGGTTTATCTGTCCAGACCGCTGCCGGAGTGGCTGAAGCCAAAAAAGCATTACGTAATCATGCTTTCTCTTTGGTACTTACTGATATGCGCATGCCAGACGGATCTGGTCTGGAAATTGTAGATTATATAACCGAACACAATCTGGATATTCCGATTGCTGTGATTACTGCTTACGGTAATGCAGTGCAAGCAGTGCAGGCACTAAAAAATGGTGCTTTTGATTATCTGCAAAAACCCATTACTCTGGCACAACTACGCACATTAGTTAAATCTGTGCTGACAATCAACCATAGCTCTGATACCGACACCATCACTAAAGCAGCTACAACCACTAAACAAACTGAAGTGAAATCCCAGAATGTTTCTGAGCCCGGTAGAGGGAACCAAAGTGCTGCTCAAGAGCGACTGCTTGGTCACTCCCCTTTAATTGCTGAAGTGCGACAATTAATAAGCAAACTGGCTAAATCCAATGTACCCGTCTATATTGCTGGGGAATCCGGTAGTGGAAAAGAGCAAGCAGCACGCAGTATTCATGAACAATCAGCTCGTAAAGATAAAGCATTTGTTGCAGTCAATTGCGGGGCGATTCCTGAAGCATTGATGGAAAGTGAGTTTTTTGGTTATAAAAAAGGGAGTTTTACCGGCGCAGACAGTGACAGAGCAGGATTTTTTCAGCATGCAGACGGTGGAACATTATTTTTGGATGAAGTGGCTGATTTGCCATTATCCATGCAGGTAAAGCTTTTGCGTGCCATTCAGGAACGAGCTGTTCGCCGGATTGGTGAAATGGAAGAAAAGCAGGTTGATGTCCGTCTTATCTGTGCTACTCATAAAGACCTGAATGCTTTGGTAGAATCGGGACAATTTCGGCAGGATTTGTTTTACCGTCTAAATGTGGTTTCTATAACCATGCCCCCCTTACGTGAATTACGTGATGATTTACCAGAACTGATTCAGGTTTTGTTGCAACGTATTCTACGTGATGAAACCATGACCCTGAGCCCGGCAGCTGAGCAAGCTTTATTGCAATATAGCTATCCCGGCAATTTCCGCGAGCTGGAAAATATATTAGAACGAGCAATTGCTTTATCAAAAAATCATATTATCGAAGTTGATGATTTACAGATTCAAAGTCTCTCATTTGATAATCAGCGTAATTTATCAGTAGATAGTGTCCGTAATTCTGCCGGGGAAAATCCCGCAAGGACAGATTTTCAGTTTGGTCACACCCAGATTCAGGACTATCTCGACGATGTAGAACGTCATATTCTGCAGCAGGCGCTGGCACAAACCCGTTATAACCGTACACAAGCGGCAAAACTATTGGGAATCAGCTTTAGATCAATGCGTTATCGGATGGAACGATTGGGTATTGCCTAATGATACAAGCAATGGTTTTAACTGGGCAGATTGTAAACCTGAGTAAGTTGTGCATGCCTCTGCAAAATCTATTAGAGACAGAAAAACTGCACTATCAGCCGCAGCCACCTGAGCATGGTTTGTACTTATATTATGATGATTACGGCCTTGCTCTGGCTAAAGCCGGAAATAAGGGTGTTGTACGTGTGGATTTCGTGCAGGGAACAGCTAGGCACCGGCGCCTGTTTGGTGGTGGTGAGCTGCTGGCTCGTGCCGTACAGGCTAAAACTCAGCCGCTGGTCTGGGATGCTACTGGTGGGCTGGGTCGGGATGCGTTTGTAATAGCTTCTATGGGATTAAAGGTGGTGGTATTTGAACGCAATCCTTATGTCTATGCTTTGTTGGCAGACGGTTTGCAAAGAGCACTAGCAGATCATCATACAGCTCAGATAGCACAGCGGATTGATTTGAAATATGGCAGTATTACTTGTAAAGCGGCAATGCAAAAAACGGATTCCTTGCCAGATGTGATATATCTGGATCCAATGTATCCCCAGAAGCAGAAATCAGCGGCGGTAAAAAAGGAAATGGCTTATTTCCATGAGCTGCTGGGAACCGCTGATGAGAATAACGACATGGATTTATTACTGGCAGCACAACAACTTGCTTGTAAACGAGTGATTGTGAAACGGCCAGCTAATGGTAGATTTTTGGCAGAAAAACAGCCAGCTTTTCAGTATTTAGGCAAAACCACGCGTTTTGATGGGTATATTCCATTATAATTTATTTAGGCAGCATTTTTTAGAAAAGAGTCACTAATATAGCAATTTGTAGCATAGGGGAGAATATTAAATGGCCAGAAAAATATGGGCCTACGCCAAAGATGAACATGAGAAATTTGTTTACAACAAGCAATTGGAAAAGCTTGAAATCTTTTATATCTGGGATGTGCTGAAATTAAAACAGCAACACCCTGAAGCCTATTCAGGACTCAAGTTTTATTCAACCGAATTTGATGAAATCAACCGGCAGGAATTAATACCAACAGAATATGGATTTTTCAGATATCAATCGGATGAAGTTGATAAGAACAAGCAAGAATCAATATATCATTCAACAGCAATGTTGGTTTTGCAGGAAATGTCTGAAATAAACTTCACAATTGATAATGATAATTATCATTTTAGTTTTTCAAAATTCCTAGTTGAACCATGCCTGAAATTTCAACATTTTGATAAAAATGAAGAAAAATATTATCCGGATTTAGTCGGTTATTTTAGTGAAGACTGTGAATTATACGATAAATGGAATGGATGTCTGGCGATTGAAGTAGTTTTTACTAATCCCTGTTATCAGAAAAAAATAAAATCATTTGAGAAAAATCATATTCCCATTATCGAAGTCAGCATCTCAAAAAAACTAAAACTTGATACAGAATTTTGTGGAGAAATAAATTTTACAGTTGATGAAGTTAAAAAATATTACTATGCGCTGAAACAAATATTTGCAAAAAAAGTGTATGGCAAAATCCGTTCGGATCCTGTATCAAAAAAATATCATCAAAATGAAATAAACAATCTTGAAATTTTATATGAACAGACTTTACTTGAACTAGAACAGTTAAAACATCTGAATAATATTCAGCTATTTGATCAATATGTACAGCTGAATCAGGAATATGAAAAATTGCAAGCCAATGTGTCTAATTTGTATCAAATGATGAGTAATATGCAGCAAAGAGAATGGAGTTTGAATACCCGTTTAAATCATTATTTGAATATGGGGTTTTGGCAGAGACTAAAGTTTTTGTTACAAATACCCATTGAATAATTAATAAAAGCTGCTAATCATTTAGCAGCTTGCTTGATTATTGCAAAATATTTTCAGAAAGTATAGCCGGTCTGAATTTCTTCAGCTCCGATCAATTCAGTGATTAATTGTAATAATGGGCGCAATTCATGATAACGTCGGCTAGTCTTACGTAAATATTTTAGGAAGCGATGAATTTCACTACGGTATTTGTCTTTACCATCACGATAATACAATCGGGCAAAAATACCGGCTACTTTCAGATGACGCTGCACGCCCATCAATTCAAAATCACGGTAGAAATGGTCAAAATCATTATGAACCGGTAGTCCGGCAGCCCGAGCCTTCTCCCAGTATCGAATAACGATGTCCAGTACAAATTCTTCATCCCATTCAATAAAAGCATCGCGAAGCAACGAGACTAAATCATAAGTAATTGGACCGTATAATGCATCCTGAAAATCCAGAATACCGGGGCGGCCACGAGTAAGCATAATATTACGTACAATGTAGTCACGGTGTACATAAACCTGTGGTTGAGCCAGAATGACCGGTAAAACGGCAGATACAGCCTGTTGCCACAGATGTTTCTGTTTTTCAGTCAGAGATAAGCCAAGTTCTTTTTGTACATACCATTCTGGAAACAGTTGCATTTCTCGTGTCATGACCGTTTCATCATATATTGGTAGTTGATCTGGTAGACTAGCCTTTTGCAGGGTAATTAACTCATCAACTGCTTCCAGTAATAGTATTTTATGCACTTCTGGACGTTTATCTTGCAATAGTGCTGCCAGATAGGGCGTATGTCCGAAATCCTCCAATGCCATAAATCCTTTTTGCGCGTCTGCATGATAGATTTTGGGTACATTTATGGCCTGAAAAAGGTGCTGGACCTTGATATAAGGCTGAATGCTCATTTTATCAGGTGGCGCATCCATACAGATTACACTGTGGTTATCCTTGAAAACAGCTCGGAAATAACGGCGGAAATCAGCATCAGCAGCAGCAAAGCTAAGAACAAAATCCTGTTGCGGATAACATGTATGTAACCATTTTTTTAGTTCGGATTCTCGTTGCATGGCATTTTTCAGGTTAAAATAAACACTATTTTAACTGGCAAAGCCGTTTAGGTGATACTTTGTCCTACATATTTTCCCCCAAACCATTGGCATTGGCCTTAACAACTGTGTTTTGTGCTTTTCCAGCACTAGCTTTGGCTGCTTCTCCTCTTTCTATGGGTGAGGGTAATGTCTGTACCGCACCTCAGCGTCCGAAACACTTTGTCAAACCTGTGCAAAGCAGTGGTGAATCCAATCCGGGTACAGACGTAACGCGGGTTGTGGCTGATGACGTCAATGGACAATCACAAGTGCAAGTGCATGCCAAAGGCAATGTGATTATTGAACGTAATGATGTCACCCTGAACTCAGACTGGGCTGATTATGATCAGCAAAGCCAGATTATCAAAGCTGGAGACCATTTTACACTGGATAATGGTGAAAGCCGCGTCAGCGGCGAGCATGTAACTTATGACATGGCTAAAAGTACCGGAGTGGGTGATGCCGGCCGCTTTGAAATGGAAAAGGACAACCGTCGTCTACAAGGCGTTGGTGACGAAATACAGATGGGCGGTAAAAATCGCTATCGTTTGCAAAGTGCCAAGTTCAATACCTGTAATCCAGGTGATGACAGCTGGTATATTCGTTCCGGTAGTATTGATTTGGATTACGATAAAAACGTTGGTGTGGCTCGTAATGCAACACTGGTTTTTGGCGGAGTGCCTCTATTCTATACACCATGGATTGATTTTCCACTAAATGGCAGCCGTAAGAGCGGTTTTCTTGCTCCAACCATTAAGGGCGGTTCTGATGGTTTTGAGCTGATGACCCCCTATTATCTGAATCTGGCTCCGAATTATGATGCTACTATCCGACCCCATTTAATCAGTAGCCGCGGCATCCAACTCGGAGGTGATTTTCGCTATCTACAACCGAAATATCAGGGACAGCTTAGTGCTGACTGGGTACCCAGTGACCAGAAGAGTAGCCACAAAAATCGTGCTGAAGTAGATTTCACCCACACACAACAGCTAGCAAAAGGCTTAAGCGGTGGCATTGATTATCATCAGGTTTCTGATGATGATTACCGCCGAGATTTCTGGAGCGGTGATAGTGGTAGTGTAAATCTGAACCGACAGGCTTGGCTAAATTATCATCAAGATATATGGGGTGGTACATTTGACGGTAACCTGATGGTGCAAAAATATCAGACATTGGCTTCTACCAGTGGCTATAAAGATCAACCTTATTCACGCCTGCCACGCCTGTCTGCCACATGGAACCGTTACTTTGGCAACCATTACGCCGTAAATGTATATGCAGAAGCTACCCGATTTGAAGGCAAAGAAACGGGTCATAAAGATTGGCTGAATAAATATCCGAATGGTACGCGGCTGGTATTATTTCCATCTTTGACCGCTGATTACTCTACCACATGGGGATATGTACGGCCTAAGCTGAGTTTCCATGCCACACATTACGATATGAGCAAACAGAATAATCAGGATAAACGCAGCATGGATCGTGCAGTTCCTTTGCTCAGCGTAGATTCAGGTATGACGTTTGAGCGGTTGTGGAAAACTAAAAACATGCATAAAGGGTTTATTCAGACACTGGAACCACGCTTGTTCTATACATATATACCACGACGCAATCAAGAAGATATGCCCTTATTTGATACAGCTGAAAACAGTTTTACTTATGATCAGTTGTTCCGTGAAAACCGGTATTCCGGTCAGGATAGAATCAATGCGGCTAATTTTCTGACTACTGCATTGCAATCACGTGTATATGATAGTACTACTGGCATTGAACGATTTGCGGCCGGTATTGGCCAGCGTTTTTATTTTCAGGATGATAATGTTAAACTGAATGAAAACACTCCGAAAAACAAAGAACGCAAACGCTCAGACATGGTGGCTTTTGGTCGTGCGGCTCTGAGTAATCACATTACTGCTGAATCCAAATGGCATTACAATCAGGATCTGAAAACATCTGAAAGTTATAATTTTGGCATCCGCTACACGCCAAAACCTGGTAAAACCATTAGTGTTCGTTACAAATATGGTCGTGATGAAAATCTCTATGATGATGTTTATGGCAAAATGCGTTCTATTGATGTAGGAGTCCAGTGGCCGGTAAGCCGCAATTATTATCTTGTTGCGCGTCAAAATTATGATTTTGCTCACAGTGTCACCCTTAATCAGACCATTGGTCTGGAATATCAGAGTCCTTGCCACTGCTGGAGTGCGGGCCTAGTCGGTGCACGCTATACAGATGACTATAAAAAACGTAAAACCGCCGTATTATTTCAATTACAGTTGCGAGACCTGACCGGAGTGGGTAATGGTCCTCTTAGCCAGCTTGGTTCACAAATTCCCGGTTACAGCAATACTTACGAGGTAAAACATTAATGAAGCGCATACATAAATGGTTGGCAACAAGCATAATGGCCGTGGCCATTCCTTCTGCACTGGCACTAGATATCAAACCGGTTGATAACATTGTTGCTGTCGTCAATGATGATGTAATAACTAAGCAAGAGCTGGATTTGGTGACTAATCAGATGCGTTCACAACTGCCTAAAGGCAAATCAGTTAGTGCAGCTGATTTAGAGCAGCAGGCACTGGCACAATTGATACGCAAAGATTTATTGGTACAAGCGGCCAAACGTGCCAATATTCGTTTGAGTAATGCCGATGTAAATGAAGCAATTGAACAATTTGCCGCTCAGCGCCATATGACGGCTAAAGAGCTAATTCAACGTATTGCCAAAGAAGGTATCAGTGAAAATCAACTGCGACGCACCATGACTGAAAATCTTTTAGCTCAAAAAATAGAGCAGAGTGAAGTGATGGGTAAAAGTCAGGTAAGTGATGCTGAAATTGATGATGCCATTGCCCGTGCTCAGCAGGATGGTCGTCCTTTACCACCTCCTATCACAGCATATTCTTATCATGTGCAACATATTCTTTTGAAAAATGATAATGATATTACTCGCAAACTGATTGAGCAGATTGCCCAGCAGGCACGTTCTGGTGCATCGTTTGAACAGTTAGCTCGCCAGTATTCTCAAGATGGCAGTGCTCAAAATGGTGGTGATTTGGGATGGATTATAGATGGTGAAACTGTCCCGCCGTTTGAGGCGGCTGTTAAATCTTTACAGCCGGGACAGATATCGATGCCAGTTCGTACTCAATTCGGATGGCATGTAATTCGATTGATTGATGTCAGAAGCAATGACACTCCAGCAGAACGTCAGCGTAATGGCATGCGTGCAGTGCTGGTGCAGGAAAAACGAGAACTATTATTACAGAATTTCCTGAAGCAATTGGAGGATCAGGCATATATCAATGTTCGACCTCAGGACTGAAAATGGTGAGAGGGGTGAATTTTTCTCATCAGCAGCCTGTGATTGCCATTACCAGTGGCGAGCCTTCAGGAATTGGTCCGGATATCTGTTTGGATCTGGCTGGCGCTGATTTGCCGGTACGCATTGTGGTTCTGGGTGATAAACGGCTGTTGGAGCAGCGGGCTGCATTATTGGGTAAACATATTTTTATTCAGTCTTATCAGCGAGATACTCAGCCGATAAAAGGAATGCTGGAAGTTTGTCATATTCCCGTACAAGTACCAGTGCAGGCCGGTTTATTGGATGTTCACAATGCAGATTATGTTTTGCAGTTGCTAAATAGAGCATATGCAGGTATTGAACAGGGTGAATTTGCGGCCATGGTCACTGCACCTGTACACAAAGGTATCATCAATGATAGCGGTATACCTTTCAGTGGACATACCGAATATTTGGCAGCAAAAAGTGATACGCCCTTAGTGGTTATGATGCTGGCTGGAGGCGGTTTGAAAGTAGCTCTGGCTACAACTCATTTACCATTGCGAAAAGTAGCTGATGCGATGACGGCTGAATTATTGACAGAAGTTCTTATTATCCTGCATCGTGACTTACAGCATAAATTTGGTCTGTCACAGCCACGCATTCTTGTTGCCGGACTCAATCCGCATGCCGGAGAAAACGGACATTTGGGACATGAAGAAAATACTATTATCACTCCTGTGATTAAGAAGTTGCAACAGCAAAATATGCAAGTCAGCGGCCCTTTTCCAGCAGATACACTATTTCAGCCATTTATGCTTAAAGAAGCAGATGCGGTTTTGGCTATGTATCATGATCAGGGACTGCCTGTATTAAAATATGCCAGTTTTGGCGAAGGAGTAAATATCACTCTGGGATTACCATTCATACGTACTTCGGTAGATCATGGCACTGCTCTGAACCTTGCCGGGACGGGGAAAGCCAGCAGCGGCAGTTTATTTGCCGCTGTCAGCAGTGCGATTGAAATGTGTCACAGCAGTAAGTTCGAATAATACACCTACCCGTAATTGATAAATACGGGCAGACATCATAAAATCAGATTAACGTACGGCATGGAAAATATTGATATGGCTACGCCGTTTATTGAAATGAAGGATGTGGTTTTTGCCTATGGCGATCGACCCATTCTTAAAAACATAAATTTTAAGCTGGAGCAAGGTAGTTTTACCGCAATCATGGGTAGTTCTGGTAGCGGTAAAACCACCTTGCTACGCTTGATTACCGGTCAGATTACCGCGCAGCAGGGACAGGTACTGATTAATGGACGAGATATTGCTAAATTCAGCCGCGAAGAGTTGTATCATCATCGCCGCAATATGGGTGTTCTGTTTCAGTTTGGTGCGCTGTTTACAGATTTGTCGGTTTTCGATAATGTGGCTTTTCCGATGCGCGAACACACTGATTTACCAGACAGCATGATTCATGATCTGGTAATCATGAAGCTGAATGCGGTAGGTTTGCGTGGCGTAGAAAAATTAATGCCGTCCGAACTTTCCGGCGGTATGTCCCGCCGAGTGGCACTAGCACGCACTATCGCACTTGATCCGGCCTTATTGCTATATGATGAACCATTTACTGGTCTAGATCCAATTTCGCTGGGAGTGATAGCAGGCTTGGTAAGTAAAGTAAACAAAGCTTTGCAAACTACGAGTGTAATGGTGACACACGATATACAGCAATCACTGGATATAGCCAGCCATGTGGTTTTTCTGGCACATGGGGAAATTATTTTTTCCGGTTCACCACACCAAATGCGTGAACTGGATTCACCATGGGTAAATCAGTTTATACATGGTCAGGCTGACGGGCCGGTGGCCTTTCGCTATCCGGCAACCACTACCTTACAACAGGATTTAGACATCGCGTGATGAAAGCTATAGAAGAACTGGGTGCAAAAACCCTCAGTTTTGTCCAGCACCTTGGGCGCGCCACTTTATTTCTGTTTGCTGCTTTGTTGCGCAGCGGAACAGTGTTACGCCGGCCGGGACTGATGATAAGGCAAATGTATTTTTCTGGGGTACTTTCCATTATTATCATTGCCGTATCTGGCCTGTTTGTCGGTATGGTGCTGGGATTACAAGCTTATACACAGCTGGCGAAATTTAAATCGGCTGATATATTGGGTTATATGGTAGCTGCGGCTATGCTGCGCGAACTGGGACCTGTACTGGCAGCCATTCTATTTGCCAGCAGCGCAGGAGGTGCCATGACCAGTGAAATCGGGCTAATGAAAACAACAGAGCAGCTGGAAGCTATGAATGTTATGGCCATTGATCCAGTGGCTAGAGTTGTGGCACCACGGTTTTGGGCAGGTGTGCTCTCCATGCCTTTGTTGGCTTCCATCTTTAATGTGGCCGGTGTCTATGGTGCTTATCTGATCGGCGTAAAATACTTTGGTATGGATGATGGTGTATTTTGGGGGCAGATGCAGAATAATCTGGATTTCTATTATGATGTGGTAAACGGCCTGATTAAATCGCTGGTATTTGGTGTGATCGTCACACTGATTGCAGTTTATCAGGGTTTTTATGCACAACCTACTTCAGAAGGTATTCTGCGCGCCAATACACGAACTGTGGTATCCAGCTCCCTGACCATCCTGGCAGTGGATTTTATGCTGACCGCACTGATGTTTACCAAATAAGATATGGATTAACAGGATAATGATATGAAAAAAAACAGTCTAGAAATGCTGGTTGGTCTATTTGTCTTAATAGGCATCGTAGCAGTATTGTTTTTATCTTTTCGTGTAGCAGGCGGAAATGGTATCGGTTCTTCACAGCCTACTTATACTTTATCTGCATCATTCAGTGATATTGGAGGGCTCAAAGCACAGGCTCCAGTTAAAGCTGCTGGTGTAGTGGTAGGACGGGTAGACAAAATAGTACTTGATCCAAAAACCTATTGGGCAAAAGTAACTTTAAAAATTGATAAACAGTACCAATTTAGCACAGATACTTCTGCACAAATTCTGACTTCTGGATTACTCGGTGATCAGTATGTGGGGCTTGAGCAGGGTGGAGATCCAGATAATCTTGCCGACGGAGATACCATTACCATTACTAGCTCTGCTTTGGTACTGGAACAGCTTATTGGGAAATTTATGACCAACTTTGCTGAAGGCAACGCTAAAGATGATCACAAAAAAACGGCTGACAGCACTGCTGCCAGTGAATAAAAGCAATTGAAGTTGTAAATCTAATAAAATTTAATTTTAAGGCTTATCTATAATGAAACTAAACAAATCTAAATTTTTGGGTGCATTAAGCATTTGTATCATGAGTATCAGCATGGCTATTGCTTCGCCACAACAGGCTGTAAGCCAGCTAAAGGAGAATGCTACTCAAGTACTGAATATACTGGGGGCCGCTAATGGTAAAAATGACGAGCAGGTACGGCGTCAGGCGGAAAATTATGCCATTCCTTATTTTGATTTTGAACGCATGACTGCTCTGGCTGTCGGAGCACCTTGGCGTACTGCTACACCTGCCCAGCAACAGGATCTGACAAAAGAATTTAAAACACTACTGATTCGTACCTATTCCGGTACCATGCTCAAATTCAGAAACGCAAAAGCGAATGTTTACAACAATCCTGTTGTTAATAAAAAAGGGCGTGAAATTATTGTACGTGTGGATGTCACTACTCCTAACAGTAAGCCAGTACGTATGGATTACACAATGTATCAGTCTGGCAATATGTACCGGATTTATAATGTTGCTGTAGAAGGAGCCAGCTTGGTTACTGTATACCGTAACCAATTTAATCAGACCATCAGCCAGAAAGGTATTGACGGTCTGGTAGCTGAGTTACGCGCTAAAAACGGTAGATAATTATGCAAACCACTGTGCAGGGAAAAACCCTGATGATTCATGACAAAGTCACCATGAGTACAGTAGGAGAAAACGATTATAAGCAGTTCAGTGACTGTATCCGCAGTGGTAAAGTTGAAAAAGTGGATGTCAGTGGGGTGACCGAAGCCGATTCAGCCTGTGTAGCTTTACTCGTGGCTGCTAAAAGATTGGCACACAGACAGAAATTTATGTTGCACATCGCAGGTGTACCGGCAGGGCTGATTACCCTAATGGCACTGTACGGTGTAGAGGAATCGTTACAATGAGTAAAAAAAAATTACTGGCTACCACACTGTTGTTGTTTCTGTGTCAGGCGGGCTGGGCTGAAGATCAGCCCTATAAGGATCCGTATGAAGGTTATAACCGAGTGATGTTTAATATCAATGATCACTTGGATCAATACATCATGACACCTGTTGCACGTGGATATCGTAAAGTTACACCTTCTCCGGTACGAACCGGAGTGAACAACTTTTTCAATAATCTGCGAGATGTAGTTAGTTTCGGCAGTAATCTGCTGCGACTGGATATTGAGAAAGCCAGTACAGATTTTGTTCGAGTAGGGATCAATACTACTTTTGGTTTGGGTGGATTACTGGATATTGCTGACGCAGGCCAAATTCCAAATAATAAAAATACTCTTGGTGACACATTTGCTTCTTGGGGCTGGAAAAACAGTAATTATTTTGTTTATCCGATATTTGGACCGTCTACTGTGCGCGATAGTATTGGCAGCACAATTACAGACGCCTTTCCTGTTGAAAATGCCATTTTTAAGGATGATGCAGTACGTTGGAGTCTGGCTGGATTGAATGGTGTTGCCACTCGTGAAAGCTTACTGGATGTAACTGACAGTTTGAATGATGCTGCGTTAGATCGATACACTTATATGCGTGATGTGTATATGAAATTACGCAATAAGCAGGTAGGCGGAACACTGTTTCCAGATGATGACGATGATGATGATGATATCGATACTCTGGTCGCTCCTGACAGTGATACAGCTAATACTCAGCCGCAATCTGCAAAACAGGTCGACAAAGCTCCGGTTGTGAAAGCCGATAAAGCAGCTGTTTCTACTGACAACACTGCTGCTGATAAGGCTGAAATTATTTCAGATGAATCAGCCGATAAAACTCAACCAGATAGTGCAGCGACATCTGTTTCACCTTACTGGGATATGCACTAAATCTGTGTCAATGTCTTTTTAAAACGCCAGTTATTAATTGAAATTCAGCTTATAGCACAACAGGAATACAAATATGTATGAAGTTAACCGCAGTGTATTTTTGCTTGTACCGCTTGATCCTTTTTGGATATGGCTGCAAAATCTGCCGAATATAGATCTGGATGAATTGTCACTTGAAATGTTACAGCAGGACGCAAATGCTTATCTGACTTCTGCCTGTGAAGATATAGATGACTTGTGGGTGGAAATAGAAGAGCGTTATCAGGATATCTTTGCTGCAGAGCTGGCGGACTGGTGTGAGGATGAAAATCTCTGGCCAGCCATAAATCTGGAGATATTCAAAAGCTGGTTTGAAATAAAAATTTCCACAGTAGTCACTGATTTGGCACAGGAAGAACTGGCGCGAGAAGCTTTTGTACCAATTACCTTGAATTAAAATAGAGAAATCATTAATTAAAAAAGCCAATGTTATGCATCGGCTTTTTTGCATTGCCTGACTGTTCTCAGTCCTTATTCTGTTGTATTGAAAAATTCTTTGGCTTATCTGTTAAACTATATTCTCTTACCAATACTTTAATCCTAATAACATGATTTAAAATATCACACCTAATGTATACCCAAAATTTCAAAACGGTTTGTCCACCGTATAGATTCGGAATTTATCCATATGCAGTACAGTAGTAAGTCGATATCGCGTCGACATTTGCTTCTAGCAGGCAGTGCAGCGGTATTTGGAGCAACTCTACCTCGCTTTGCTATGGCTGGTGCACAACGCGAGGAAACTCTTTCTGATGATGTGGCTTCTGTAATGCGGAATGCGGTCAGCAATGCTAATCCCCCACGGCTTATATTTGCTTCTGCAGCAGAGGCAAATCGTTGGTTAAACGCGATGTCAACAAGACTGACGCCATATGTTCCAGATGATTATGCGCGCAAACGTTTACTGACTAATATTCAATACGAATCCATGCGCGCCGGTCTGGATACGCAGGTAATACTCGGTCTGATAGAAGTAGAAAGCCGTTTCCGACAATATGCAATTTCCGGCGTTGGCGCACGCGGTTTAATGCAGGTTATGCCATTCTGGGTCAGACAGATTGGTCGGCCGGAACATAACTTATTCGATATTCGCACTAACTTACGCTATGGTTGTACCATTCTGCGATATTATCGCAATCGTGAGAATGGTAATATGGCTCGCGCGCTTGCGCGGTATAATGGTAGTTTAGGCCGGACTACTTATTCAAATGCGGTTATCAGCGCTTGGCAGCGGCACTGGCAATGGGCGTGAACCCATTCTGCAATAGCACAGATTTACTTTTAACATGGGTTGTCCTGCAAGACAGCCTGCACTTATTATTAGGAAACCACCATGTCTGTTAATAAAGTCATCCTGGTTGGCCGTTTGGGTCGAGACCCTGAAACGCGTTATATGCCTAGTGGCGATGCCGTAACCAACTTTTCCATTGCTACTGATGAACAGTGGCGTGACCGTAATGGCGAGCGCCAGACCCGAACCGAATGGCACAATATCACGCTGTTTGGCAAACTGGGCGAAATTGCCAACCAGTATCTGCGCAAGGGAAGTCAGGTATTTATCGAAGGCCGAATCCAAAGCCGTAAATATAGTGGTAAGGATGGAATCGAACGAACGGCTTATGACATCATCGGAAGTGAAATGAAAATGCTGGGTAGCCGCAATGATACAGGCGCTGCAAGTGGCAGCTATGATCAGATGGGCGGCGGAGCTGATTATGCTCAGGGTGGTAATTTTAGTCAGGGTGGCTATGATGCTGCATCTGCCGCCTCTAGCCCACCACCGGCTGCTCCACGTCGTCAGGCTCCACGTCCAGCACCTGCACCGGCACCAATAGATGATATTGATGATGATATCCCATTTTAATCTTGATTTTTTTGTTGCCTCTTATCTGAATTAGCAATTTGAAATTTCAAATCTATGAAGATTTTGCCTTTTGGATGAATTGTCCAAAAGGCATTTCGTTTAACCACAGCTGAAAATGATATTTATAAATTAAATACGGTTGATAAATTGTATATTTAAGCTATAAATTATTGATATTTGTATTGTAAATACAAATTTTGCACTATTCGATATTAGCTAATAGTAAAGAAATTATCCTAACAATTATAAAACATTATAATAAATGAATATTTTTTTACTCTCAAACCAAATTGACGATAAATTATTCAATAAATATAGCGAGTATTATTGGTAGCGAATTTTTGGGATTTTGTACTGAGTAGTGCAAATCTCTATATAAAAATTTTTATTTTCTTAATCATTTTATTCATGCCTGTTAATGTAAATTTAATCCTATGTATCAATTTGTTTTAACCAGCAGTGTATTGTACTGATTCACTTCAGCCAAGAAATTCAAAGAGCAAGAGAAACAGTAAGTATTTGGGAGTATTAGTCTAAGATAATTAAGTTGAAGTTTGCCTATGTGGGTTTAATTTTTGCTTAAATATGTGTCAGAAATAACTAAATTAAGTTTAAATACTAATGTGAGCTCGATGACTATGATGTGCAGGCTGCCTTGGTTGTAACCATTGCTATTTTTTATACTGGTCTGCTAAAATAACATACATGGAACAGCGCAAGCCGCCAGAATCGGGCGGCTTGCTTTTTGTTATTAATACGAAATACCGCAAGTGTATTTAGCTGTGGTATCTTGGAGAAATATGATGCAAAAAATTCCGTTGACCATATTGGGCGCTGATTTGCTGAAACAGGAACTACAAGAACTGAAGAGCGTGGCTCGTCCGGCGGTAATTGAAGCGATTGCTGAAGCTCGTTCGCATGGGGATTTGTCCGAAAATGCAGAATATGAAGCGGCCAAGGAAAAACAGGGTTTTATTGAAGGTCGTATTGCAGAAATTGAGCACAAGTTGTCTCTAGCACATATTATAGACCCGAAAGAAACCAATGCCGATGGTAAGGTGGTATTCGGTGCTACTGTGAAAATGCAGGATCTGGAAACTGAGGAAGTGGTGAGTTATCAGATTGTTGGAGAAGATGAAGCCGATATCAAACAGGCTAAGATTTTTGTTGGTTCGCCGATAGCACGTGCACTCATTGGTAAGGAAGAAGGCGATGTGGCTGAAGTTCAGGCACCGGGTGGGGTGCGTGAATACGAAATTCTGGAGGTTTTCTATATTTAATCAGCCTGCTGAGCGCTGATTTTTTCTTCCGGTTAAATGCCGCCGCTCAAATAACTAAGCGATTCATAGAATGAATCGCTTTTTGTTTATTCAGTTTTTTCGGTTTTGCGGCGATATAACACCAGCTGTTTGCCTATATGTTGTATCAGTTCAGCGCCTGTTGCAGAGCACAAAGCTTCGGCAATAGCGATGCGTGCTGTGCGGTCGTCACCTGCCACTTGTACTTTAATCAGTTCGTGTGCATCCAGATTGCGGCTGGTTTCTGTGATGATTTCTTCTGTTAATCCGTTCTGGCCAATCAGTACCACTGCATGCAGCTGATGTGCACGCGCTTTCAATGCCATTTTATCTTTGCTGTTTAATTTGTCAGTTGCCATTTAAGTTTCCATATCGCTGTATCGGCTAATTGGTTGAGCAGATACACAGGTTAAGTTCAGATTGAGCTATTCTAATTGAGGCGGACAAATTTTTATAGTTAATATCTATCTCTTTCTATGAAAAAAGGATAATGTAGGTCTGTCCTGATTTGCAATGGGTAATTGGTAAAACATGGGTTTTTTGGAAGATTAAAGAATTTGTTATTTATATAATTTGAGGCTGGTTGATGTAGCCTACATGTTTTTAATTGTGCTTAATTTCGCGGTTTTACACGGGCTAAGCTCTGTATTCTGTTGCGATTTCACGATACAATGATGAAGTTTTTTCAAGAATTTGTATCATGGGTGTTCGTTCTAAATCTTCCAGTGCATGGCTCAATGAGCATGTAAATGATCATTATGTTCATCTGGCACAAAAAGAGGGCTATCGAGCTCGTGCAGCCTATAAGTTGCTGGAAATCAATGAAAAAGATCATCTGATAAAGTCTGGTGCGGTAGTGGCTGACCTTGGCAGTGCGCCAGGTAGCTGGTCGCAGGTTGCCGTGAAGCTGGCTGGGAAGCAGGGCAAGGTTTTTGCGTTGGATATTCTGCCCATGGAACCGGTGGCTGGGGTGGAGTTTATTCAAGGTGATTTCCGGAATAATGAGGTTCTGCAGCAGTTTGAAAGTTTGCTAGCCGGCTGTGCGTTAGATCTTGTAATTTGTGATATGGCACCCAATATGTCAGGCAATAACATTACTGATCAGGCACGCAGTTTGTATCTTGCTGAGCTGGGTCTGGAGTTTGCGCAGGCACATCTGAAACAAAATGGAGATTTCCTAGTGAAGGTGTTTCAGGGCAGTGGTTTGCAAGAGTTTCAGCAGTTAATGAAAAACAGCTTTGCTCAGGTTATGATTCGTAAGCCTAAGGCTTCACGAGACCGCTCTAGTGAGATTTATCTGCTTGGTCGCGGTAAAAAACAGTTGTGACGGCCTGTGCCTGTGTAGGTTTGGGTCAGATTCACTATTCTAAACAACAATTATTTAACCTCCTTAGGAGTTTGTGACAGTGCGGAATACCGTAAAGAATCTTTTGGTCTGGCTGGTGCTGGCGCTTGTGCTTATGGCCGCATTCAATGCCATCACTGAGAAAAAAGAGAGTAAACAGCAGATTGAATACTCTCAATTTATTCAGCAGGTTAACAAGGGTGAGATTGCTAGCGTAAATATTGAAGGTTCGGTGATTAATGGCTTCCTAGTTAAAGGCTTGCGCAATGATAAATCAGCCTTTACGACTAATGCGCCGACTCCGCTGGAAACTAATTTTGTTAGTAATCTGATGGCGAAGAATATCCGTGTCAATGTGATTCCGGAAGAAAAACCGGGATTTCTGACTAATCTATTTTTCAGTCTTTTGCCAGTATTGCTGCTGATCGGGGTATGGTTCTATTTTATGCGCTCTATGCAGGGTGGCGGCGGCGGAAAAGGCGGTGCCTTTTCTTTCGGTAAAAGCCGTGCCCGTTTACTGGATAAAGAAGCCAATAAAATTACCTTTGCCGATGTGGCAGGGTGTGATGAGGCAAAAGAAGAAGTTCAGGAAATTGTGGATTATCTGCGTGCACCGCAACGCTATCAGACGCTGGGTGGCCGTGTGCCCCGTGGTATTCTGATGTGTGGTAGTCCTGGTACTGGTAAAACTTTGCTGGCTAAGGCAATTGCCGGAGAGGCTCAGGTACCTTTTTTCAGTATTTCCGGTTCTGATTTTGTAGAAATGTTTGTTGGTGTGGGTGCTTCACGTGTGCGCGATATGTTCGAGCAGGCAAAGAAAAATGCTCCGTGTATTATTTTCATCGATGAAATTGATGCAGTTGGCCGCCAGCGTGGTGCTGGTCTAGGTGGTGGTAATGATGAACGTGAGCAGACATTAAATCAGCTGCTAGTGGAAATGGATGGTTTTGAAAGCAATACAACAGTTATTGTGATTGCTGCTACTAACCGTCCGGATGTGCTGGATCCGGCACTGATGCGTCCTGGTCGCTTTGACCGTCAGGTTGTGGTTCCTTTGCCTGATATTCGTGGCCGTGAACAGATTCTAAAAGTGCATGCTAATAAAGTACCGCTGGATCAATCAGTGGATCTACCGGTGCTGGCGCGTGGTACGCCTGGATTTTCCGGTGCTGACCTGGCCAATTTGGTGAATGAGGCTGCGCTGTTTGCTGGTCGTCGCAACAAAACTAAAGTAGACATGAGCGACTTTGAGGATGCTAAAGATAAAATTTATATGGGACCGGAACGTCGCTCTATGGTGATGCATGAGGACGAGAAAAAAGCTACTGCTTACCATGAATCCGGCCATGCAGTGGTTGCAGAAACGCTGGACTATACTGACCCTGTGCATAAAGTAACGATTATGCCGCGCGGTCGTGCATTAGGTCTGACTTGGCAGTTGCCGGAACGTGACCGTATCAGTATGTATGAAGACCAGATGTTGAATCAGATTTCCATTCTGTTTGGTGGTCGTATCGCGGAGCAGCTGTTTATTGGTCGCGTGTCTACCGGTGCTTCTAACGACTTTGAACGGGCGACTCAGATTGCGCGAGAAATGGTGACGCGTTATGGGATGTCGAAGAAGATGGGGCCGGTGGTTTATGGTGAAAATGAGAATGAAGTATTCCTTGGCCGTTCCGTAACGCAGTCGAAAAATATTTCTGAAAAAACCATGCAGGAAGTGGATGCTGAAGTGCGGCGTATTCTTGATGAGCAATATGAAGTTGCTTATAAGATTCTGGATGAAAACCGTGACAAGATGCATACCATGGCTAAAGCACTGATTGAGTGGGAAACCATTGATCGTGATCAGGTACTGGAGATTATGGCCGGTAAGCAGCCCAGTCCACCAAAGGACTACAGCGATAATGTTGTAAAAGAAGCTGAAACCGAGCAGCCTGTAGCAGAAGCTTCAGCTAGTGAAAATACGCATGTACCGGCGGACACAGCTGATGCTGGCTCGAAAGCGCCTGAACCAGAGCAGAAGTCAGAGCAATAATATATTTGTTTTTCAACGGCAGCCAAAGCTGCCGTTTTTTACATCTGTAAGTAGTATTGTTTACCATTTTTCATAGTATGAGATTTGGTTATTTTTCCGATATTTAGCCTTGTGAATGATGATGTTATGAGCTGGTAATAAAAGCTAATTGAGCGAAATGCGAAAATTCGTCTAGGTGATAAGTATATGTAATTTAATTTATATTCACAGGCTATTGATAGGCTTCTGGTCTTTGGGTAAGAATGAATTGCCTTTTTTCAGTATGAGAAGGACACTAAGTACAAAAGTTTGATGTGCCGGCAATGATGCTTAGCTGTATTAGTAAGAAAGTAATTAAGGTGTAGTGTTATTAATTAGTGCAGAAAGATAGTAATTAGTTATGAATAATTTGAAGCATGCTTACTGGCAGTGTGGCCGATTTCAAATAGATTTGAAGCAGCCAAAAATCATGGGGATTGTTAATTTAACGCCGGACTCTTTTTCTGATGGTGGTCGTTACAATACTTCACTGACCGTGGCTCTGAATCATGCGGAACAATTACTGAAAGACGGGGCAGATATTTTAGATGTTGGCGGCGAAAGCTCGCGTCCGGGTTCTGATTATGTTTCCCCGGAGGAAGAATGGGCTCGGATTGAACCACTATTGCGTGAATTAAGAAGATGGAATGTGCCGGTAACGGTGGATACACGGCGGGCATGGGTGATGCGCCGATTGCTCGAAGCACAACTGGCTGATGGTATCAATGATATTCAGGCACTTGAAGATGCTGATGCGGTGACGGTGCTGTCTCAGCAGCCAGATGTGGGTGTGTGTTTGATGCATATGCAGGGAAAACCGGAAAATATGCAGCATAATCCGGTATATGAAGATGTAGTGGCCGAAGTGGGAAGTTATCTACACCGACGAGTACAGGTATGTGAACAGGCCGGAATTAGCCGTGAGCGCCTGACAATAGACCCTGGCTTTGGTTTTGGTAAAACGCTGGAGCATAATATTGCTTTGATGCAGCATTTTGCTACATGGCAGGAAATGAGTGGCTGTCCGGCTTTGATAGGGGTATCGCGTAAAACAATGATTGGTCTGCTGACGGCCGAAAGCGAGCCGCAACAGCGAGTAGCAGGCAGTGTAGTGGCTGCGGTAGCCGCAGTGGCACGCGGAGCAGCTATTGTGAGAGTCCATGATGTGCGCGAAACAAGGCAGGGTTTACAGATATGGTCTGCCTTGGGCTTTGGTGTTTAGTTTAGCCACTTTAATCAATATGGTTCCGCTTTTATGTTTTGTTAAAACATTTGGGTAATGAATAAGCGTAGGTTTGGCAGAAAATGGTTTTTTATGCTGGCATTTGGTACGCAAGATTTCCTGAACCAATCTACAGAATAAGTATTCTGCACATTTGTAAGGCGAATATTGATTGGGTAAATAGTATGCTGTAGATAAAATGGCTTGTTTTTGAGGTTTCAAATACCATTTTATTTACTGACTGAACAGGCATGCCTGTTCTACAATAACAATTTTGTTTTATTTGGTCGGAGCAGGTAATGGCAAAGAAATATTTCGGTACGGACGGGGTGCGAGGTGAGGTTGGTAAGTTTCCGATTACGCCTGAATTTGTACTGAAATTGGCTTATGCGGCAGGGCATGTGCTGGTGCAGCATGGAACGGATCATCAACCCACTGTACTGATTGGTAAGGATACCCGTATCTCTGGCTATATGCTCGAGGCTGCGATGGAGGCTGGTTTTACTGCAGCTGGTGTTAATGTACTGCTTACCGGACCTTTGCCTACCCCAGGTGTAGCATATCTGACTCGTGCTTTACGTCTGGATTGTGGTGTGATGATTTCAGCTTCGCACAATCCTTACCATGATAATGGTATTAAATTTTTTGCAGAGGGCGGAATAAAGCTGAGCGATCATCTGGAGCTGGAGATTGAAGCTGAGTTGGAAAAACCGATGCAGACAGTGCCATCCAGCCAGCTTGGCCGTGCGCGGCGTATTAATGGCGCTGTTGATCGTTATATTGAATTTTGTAAGTCCACTTTTCCAAGCCATCTTAATCTGCGCGGCCTTAAGTTGGTGATTGATACTGCCAATGGTGCTGCTTATGATGTGGCGCCGAAAGTTTTCCATGAATTGGGTGCCGATGTGGTGTGCATCGGTGATAAACCGGATGGTTATAATATTAATCAGAAAATCGGCGCTACTTATACAAAATCACTTCAGGCAGCTGTATTGCAAAACGAAGCAGATTATGGTGTTGCGCTGGATGGAGATGGTGACCGTCTGATGATGGTGGATAGAACCGGCAAAGTCTACGATGGTGATGCGCTAATCTATGTTATTGCCAAGGCACGTGCGGCTTCTGGTTGTTTGCATGGCGGAGTGGTGGGTACCGCAATGACGAATCTGGCGATGGAGCAGGCATTTAGTAAGCAAGGAATAGATTTTGTCCGTGCTAAAGTGGGTGACCGATATGTTCTGGAGCAGCTGCATCAGCATCGATGGTGGCTAGGTGGAGAAGCCTCAGGCCATATCGTTTGTCTGGATAAACATAACACTGGTGATGGCATTATTGCAGCTTTACAGGTCTTTGCAGCCATGCAGGAATTGGAGCTGGATTTGGCCAGTATACTGACGGATTGGCAGCCTTTTCCGCAAACGATGATTAATGTGCATATTGAGCCTGGGCAGGACTGGCAGAGTGTGGCTAATCCCGTGGCAGATGAGGTATCAGTAGAATTGGGTGAAGATGGCCGGGTAGTTCTGCGTCCTTCAGGTACAGAACCGGTGGTGCGGGTAATGGTTGAAGCACGCCAGAATGAAGTTGCGCGGCAGGCTGCAGAAAAAATTGCTGCTGCGATTGAAGCAGGTGCGGCTGACAGAATCTGTCCGGCCGGATAGAAGGAAGAACGGACATTTTATGTTTGCTTTGCTGGAAGCTTTTTTTACTGAGTATGGCTATGCTGCGGTCTTTCTGGTGCTGGTAGCCTGTGGCTTCGGTGTGCCGGTACCGGAAGATCTGACGCTGGTTGCCGGAGGGGTAATCGCAGGACTGGGCCATGCACACGTCCACACAATGTTTTTGGTGGGTATGGCTGGTGTGCTGGTGGGCGACGGCTTGATGTTTACAGCCGGACGGGTGTTTGGCCATCGTATTCTGAAATTCCGTTTCGTACAGCGGGTGATGACACCAAAGCGTTATGCTCAGGTACAGGATAAGTTTGATAAATATGGTAGTCGAGTGCTGTTTTTTGCCCGTTTTCTGCCCGGATTGCGCACGCCGATTTATATCACTGCAGGTGTCAGTGGTAAGGTGTCGATTCTGAAATTTTTACTGATGGATGGTCTGGCAGCGATGATTTCAGTACCGGTATGGGTATATTTAGGTGAATATGGTGCGGAGAATATTGATTGGCTAATGCATAAAGTGCATCAGTTTCAGGCTGTGGTATATTTGCTTATTGCTGTAGGTGTGCTGGCTTTGATGTACTACTGGTGGAAAAAACGACAGCGTATTCAATTCTTTAAACGTAAAATTGCTGAAATTCGTGAACGTAGGCGCACGCGTAAACAGCAGCGTCAAGACTTGAAATAAGTTTGATAGTATAAAAAAGACAGTTTGCGAACTGTCTTTTTTATTGGTTGCAGCTGAATGATTTATTTGTTTTGACCGATTTTGCTCTCACGACCGCTAAACAGATTTTTTATGTTGCTTTTGTGACGATAGAGTACAAGTAAATCAATCACCACTACTGCATATACCCAGCTGGTGTGCGGTATCAGCCACCAAGCGATAAAAGGACTAATCAGGGTAGCGATTAGCGCAGCCAGTGAAGAAACTTTGAAACCAAAGGCCATAATGAGCCATACACCGGCACAGATTAAAGCAGTAGGCCAAGATAGAGCAAGTAGTATACCCAATGCTGTGGCCACGCCTTTGCCACCTTTGAATTTGAAAAATACTGGCCACATATGGCCGAGTAGAACTGCAATAGCTGTGATAGCGATGGTATTGTTACTTAATTGCCATGCTGTCTGAAAATGGATGGCCAGCCACACAGCCAGCCAGCCTTTCAGTGCATCTCCAAGCAAGGTCAGGGCAGCGGCACTTTTTCTGCCACTGCGCAAGACATTGGTGGCTCCAGGGTTGCCGGAACCGTAGCTGTGCGGGTCAGGCATGCCCATGCAGCGCGACACAATCACGGCAAAAGACAGGGAACCGAGCAAATAAGCTCCGATAATCGCAAAGTAATTGGCCATAAAATGGTTTCTTTAGTCTACAATCTGAGGGTTTGCATTTTAGCTCAGAGGGTTGTACATGGATACTATCTTTTTACATGGCATGACTGCGCAGACGCTGATTGGGGTTTATCAGTGGGAGCGCCAGCAGCGACAGACGTTGCTGCTGGATCTGGATATCGGTACTGATTTCCGTCAGGCTGCACATAGCGATAATATTGACGATACAATTCATTACGCCAAAGTGGTAGAAAATTTGCGCGAAGCACTGGCTGAAGAGGAGTTTCTATTGCTGGAAGCGCTGGCTGAATATGTAGCGCAATTTATACTGACGCGTTTTGGTGCCTTGTGGGTACGAGTTAAAGTGATAAAACCGGGTATTTTGGCTGGTGTTAAAGAGGTTGGTGTGTTGATTGAGCGCTCGCGTCTGGCGGTCTGAATGGGCAGAACACAGTGGTAGATGTTGTAGAGGAAAAGATATGTCTGCTCTGATATGGACTGTAGCAAAGATGAAGGCATGGGAAGATGAGCAAAACCGAACTGGTCTGAGCTATTCCCGAATGATGGAACATGCTGGCAGTCGCGCTGCTACTGATTTGATGAACCGTTTTTCTTATCCTCAGCATACGCTGGTACTTTGTGGTAGAGGTAATAATGCCGGTGATGGTCTGGTGCTGGCTCGTATATTGTCCGAACGCCACTGGCCGGTGACAATTATGTGGTTGCAAGGGCTGCAATTGTCACCTCTGGCAGAGGTAAATAGGGCTCGATTGCCTGCAGCGGTGGTTTATGCCGAGTCTATGCAGTTAAACAAAGTGTTGCCAGAAATGCAGCTGATAGTGGACGCGGTGTATGGAACTGGATTCAGAGGTGAGCTGCCTGAGGTGGTAAGGCAGTGTTTTGCTACTGTGGCGCAAGCCAGTGTATTCAGGGTGACACTGGATATACCCAGTGGTGTGGCCGGAGATGGGGATAAAGTAGCTGCTGGCAGTTTTCAGGCACAACTGACTTATGCTTTTCAGGCATTAAAACCGGCTCACTGCTTGGCACAGGCAGTGCCTTTATGTGGTGAGATACAGTGCATTGACTTATCTGACTGATGCCACTGGCCTGCTGCTGCACCATGCCTGATAACATTGCGCCATGTGCAGTAACATAGCTGCGGTGGCTCCCCATATATGCCGTTGTTGATGGTGTAAATGATAAACTGGAAACCAAAGTTGTTGGTATTGAAAAGTGCTTTGCTGATACAGACTACTATCCAGAACAATGGACAGGGGCACAGCAAATATGTCACTAACTTCAGCCTGATTGGCTTGCCAATGTAATTGTGCTTTACTCCAGGCCAGTACTGGCACGACTTTGAATCTGCTGGGTAGATAACAAGGTGGTAGTGTGCCCGCCAGATGCCACTGGCTGGAATTCAATCCGATTTCTTCTTTACTTTCGCGCAGTGCGGCGCAGATTGGGGTTTCATTAGCTTCCAGTTGTCCACCAGGAAAAGCAATTTGTCCGCTATGCTGCCGCAACTGCTGACTGCGCTGACTGAGCCAGATTTGTGGCGTGCCTTGGTTCCAGTCGAAGGGCATGAGCACTGCAGCTTGTCGATAGGTAACAGATAACTGACGCAAGGATTGCTGGGGTTGGTTTAGTAGAGTATGCGCAGATGTATGATTACTGGCGTAATGCAAGAATTGGTTGAGGCTGTCTGTTGTGGGAAACATAATATTGGCTAGTATGTGTATTTATATAATATATATATGTTTTGTGCTTAAATAGCCAGAAGCGATGCAGATAAGCAATGGATAAAGCGAAATGATCAAATTAAATTTGATTGTAGCTTTGAATAATTTAGTTGGATCCAGAAGGCTTTAACTATAACATGTTAATATATTAGATAAATATGAGCATGAATTAAACGCATCAGGAAGTTTGCATTATATGTGGCAGTATGATGTACTTTAGGCAGCTCAGAAATTACGCAATGAAAAAAAAGTTAAAACCTGTTTACAAACGTCGTGATTTGCCCTGAGAACTGAATGAATTTTAACAGTTAAAATTATTTATTATTCAGTAAAAGCAAACCCTAGCTGCAGTTGCTTTTATTAATTCTGGCAACATTAGCTTTGCTACGGGTAAACGAGTGCTTGCTGATGGCTTCAACTCGCTATAATGTACGCGAATATTGGGCTTCGGTGCGTTTTTGTCGCAGGTAGTAGTCAAATATCATGGCGATGTTGCGTATCAGCAGACGTCCTTTGGGGGTAACTTGAAGTTGCTCATCGGTGAGGTTGAGCAGGCCTAATTGCGAAAGTTGCTGTAAATCAGTCTGTTCAGTTGCGAAATAGGTTTGAAAAGGCTGCTGCATGGCTTCGCGGTAATCTTGAAAACTGAGCTGGAAGCGACACATTAAATCCTGTATGACTTGCCGGCGCAGAATATCATCAGCGTTGAGCTGGTATCCACGCATTACCGGTAGGCGGTCTTCATCTAGTGCTTGATAGTAGGCTGTGAGTTCTTTTTCATTCTGGCTATAAATGTTGGCAATTTTGCTAATGCTGGACACCCCTATAGCAATTAAATCACAATCAGCATGCGTAGAATACCCTTGAAAATTGCGTTGTAGACGTCCCTCTGACAGAGCGATGGCTAGTTCGTCGGTTGGTCTGGCAAAATGATCCATACCGATAAAAATGTAGCCTTGTTCCAGCAGGTACTGAACGGTGTTTTGCAGAATATCCAGTTTGACTCTGCTGTCTGGTACAGCATTGGTATCTATGCGTCGTTGTGGTTTAAACAGATGTGGCAGGTGGGCATAGTGATACATGGCGATACGATCCGGCATTAGTTCCAGCACGTGTTTGAGTGTACAGTGCATAGATGCTTCTGTCTGATGCGGTAGGCCGTAGATTAAGTCCACGCTGACTGAGTGAAAGCCATTACAGCGCGCGGCTTCGATGACGTCCCGAGTTTCGGCTTCGCTCTGAATGCGGTTAACCGCTTGCTGTACGGCTGGATTGAAATCCTGAATACCGACGCTCATGCGGTTAAAACCAAGTTTGCCCAGATGGGTAACGGTATCAGCGGTAACTTTACGTGGGTCTATTTCGATTGAATATTCGCCGTCTGTTGTGAGCGTGAAGTAGCGGCTGATGCTGGCAAAGATGTGGCTTAGCTGCTCGTTATTGAGGAAAGTGGGTGTACCTCCGCCGAAATGCAGTTGTGCCAGTAAAGGCTTACCCCGCCAATTCTGAGCCAGTAAAGCCAGCTCTTTGTCTAGATACTGAATATAGAGATCAGCACGGCTGGTGTCTTTGGTGATGATTTTATTGCAGCCACAGTAATAGCATATGGTATTGCAGAACGGAACGTGTACGTACAGCGATACAGGCTGTATGCCGATGTTTTGTTGTAAGGTAGACTTCAATTGGTCTGCGGTAAAGCTGGTGTTAAAGCGGTCTGCTGTGGGGTAGGATGTGTAGCGTGGGCCGGATGAGGGTAGGGATGCGATGAGGTTGCGGTCAAATTCGATGTTGAAGCGTCGTGTGTTCATATGTTGGTAGTGATTATTCTGTCTTGCAAGCTCGGTGGAAATAGATAAGAGTGATAATTATTTGTGGTAGAATAAGCACATGCGCGAGTAAAGTAAAGCATTGGCTACATATCAGGTCTATTCTGCATTAGAACAGGGTCTGATGCAAATTTCAATTGATTATGTCAGTATAGTGAATGATTGTTTTAAATAATTTTGATTTGTGTCAATGTGTTGTTATAGATGTTCTTTCTCAGAAAATAACCGGTATTTAATAAATTAATTATGATCAGATTGCATAAACAGGGCGAAATAGTTCAAAAACTGTGTGAGAAATGTTCTTTGCATATTCTTTGTATGCCGGTGATGCTGAAAGAACGTGAACTCACTGATCTTGGAGCAATTATTCGCCAGAGCCGTCGCCTGAAAAAAGGTGAATATCTGTTTCGTGCCGGTGAACCTTTCACAGCAATTTTTGCTGTGCGTACTGGCTTTTTTAAAACGATAGTCAATAGTCAGGATGGTCGGGATCAGGTAACTGGTTTTTTTATGTCTGGTGAACTGCTGGGTCTGGATGGTATTTGTAACAACAATCATGGCTGTGATGCGGTGGCGCTGGAAGATAGTGAGGTGTGTGAGCTGCCGTTTAATAATATGGAGGATGCCGGTAGTTTGTTGCCTTCATTGCAGATACATTTTTATCGGTTGATGAGTCAGGAAATTCTCCGCACACAGGAACTGATGCTAATGCTGGGCAATATGCGTGCAGAAGAACGTTTGGCCGGCTTTTTGGTTAATTTGTCGCATCGCTTGAGTTTCCGTGGATTTGCCGCCAATGATTTTATTTTGCGGATGTCACGTGAAGAAATTGGCAGCTATCTGGGACTAAAGCTGGAAACGGTAAGTCGTACTTTGTCGAAATTCCAGCAAGAAGGCTGGATTAAAGTGGAGCATAAACATATTCAGCTGTTGCAGCCGTGGATGTTGCAGGAGATGGTTATGCATTGTCAGAAGGCAGTTGGATAAATTTTCAAGCTGAGTAAAAAACAAGGCTGTAGCTCTTAAGATGGCTACAGCCTTTTGCTTTGGATGCTTAATCTGTGCAGGAAGAACGTGAAAATCTGGGCTTAGGCAAAAGTAGCCATGGCGGCCAGTTTGATTGTGTCCTTACCATAAATGTTGGCGTTGAAATGGCGCATCCAACGAATCTTACGCAGGCTTTTGGCTACTGTCTGAAACACCTCTTGTGGCTGTTGTTGTAGAATACTGTCCCACAATGCTTTTGCCTGTTCGGCAACGCCAAAATCCTGCATTAAACGAGCTCCGGAATGTAGATAGCATAACCAATCGCGTGCATGGCAGTGTGGCAAAGTCATTACAGACAATGGATCGTCTTCAAAATCTATAAAGCCAATGCTGTTATGGTTGATATAAATCATGTTGCGAGCAAAGGTTTCACTTAGATATTGGTTGCGCCTGTGAACATCTTCTATCGCGTTAAGGCCAAGTTGCCAGCGTTGCAGCAGGATTTCAGGCTCGGATTTTTGCTTTTTCCACTCTTTTTCCAGATTGTGTTCGCCCATGTGGCTAATCATTAAAGCATCAGGCTGCTGAGCCAGAATAGTCGGTACCTGTACCCCAGCTGTGCTAAGTGTTTGCAGGCGGGTTGCTTCGGTTTGCAATGAGGATATACCACCCAGATTGGGTACGGGTAGTAGAATGTCTATTCCACTGATTTTCTGAACAATTTTTAATAAGCGATAGCGCCATATACTGTTGCGTGCCCCTGCCTGCCGAACCCAAACTTTTTCTCCGTTTGCCAGTGTATGGCTTTGCATCAGGCCGGTTTGTATGCGTAGGCATTGTTCTAGAGCGTGTTGATAAAAAGCATGAGTATCGGAAACGGACATGTAATTTACTGCTGAATTTTAAAACTGGGAATTGATTGTACTATAGTTGGGTTGGTTACTCTTTAATTTAAGGTAATAAATCTTTTAGACGGTAATAAGCAACGCCCAACCATTGTGACGGTAGGCGCAGCAGCTTACCACCCGGAAAGTTTCGATGCGGGATGGTTTCAAATAAACGCAGGCGGCTGTCATCTCCGCTGATGGCTTCGGCAATTATCTGCCCACCTAGCCCGGTAGCAGCCATGCCGTGACCGGAAAATCCTTGTAAAAAATAAAGTTGTGGATTGAGACGGCCGAAATGAGGAGCTCGATTCATGCTAATGTCTACCCGTCCGCCCCAAGTATATTCTATTCGTACGTCATTCAGCTGTGGAAACACTTTTAGCATATCGCTGCGCATGCTGCGTATAAGTTGTTGCTGAGCAGGTTCTTGGCCGGAATAATTGACTTTGCCACCGAAAAGTAGTCGGTTGTCAGCACTAAGGCGGAAATAATCCAGTACAAAGCGGGTATCACATACGGCCATGTTGTTGCGGATAAGCTGCGGCGCTTGTTCACCTAGTGGTTCAGTGGCAATCATGTAGGTGCCTACCGGCAGAATTTTGCTTTCCAGTGTTTGAGTAAGAGGGTGGTGCAGGCTACGGGTAAAGGCGTTAACGGCTAGTACCACGTTTTTGGAAACTATAGAGCCATTCGGTGTGGTAATACGATAGCCGTGTTGCCATGGTTCAAGATTGAGCATGGGTGAATGTTCGAATAATAATGCCCCTGCGCTGGCGGCAGCTTTTGCCAGCCCATGGGTGTAATTAAGCGGATGCAGATGCCCAGCCAGCTGGTCAAAAATAGCCCCACAGTAGCGCTCACTGGCCAATTGCTGTTGCAACTGAGTCTGATTCCAAATTTGATAATCATGAAACTGGTAGTTTGTGGCTGCTTCCTTTACCCATGCTGTTAAAGCATGCATATGGTGCGGGCGAATGGCAACATGAGCATAGCCGCGCTGCCAGTCGCAATATATGTTGTATTCCCGTATTTGCTGTTCTACTAGATTGACGGCTTCGCAGCTCCACTTCCATAAGGTCTGTGCATTTTGCTGGCCAATCATACTGGCTATCTTGCTCATTTCAGCTGCATAGCCATAAATTACCTGACCCCCATTGCGACCGGAAGCTCCGTAGCCAATCTGTGCTGCTTCTATAAGGGCAACGCTGCGATGCTGCTGAGCCAGTGGTAAGGCAGTGCCAATACCGCTGAGACCTCCACCGATGATGCATGTTTCTACTTCTAAAAGACCTTGTAAGCTCGGATATTGTGTGTGTTGGTGCTGGCTGGCCTGATAGTAGCTATGTACTGGTTCGGCTGAAAGGAATGTGTCAGACATGAGTATGGTGGGAATCTGAGTGCAGAAATAAAAAAGCAGTTATCGTTTGTCTGGATAACTGCTGTGCTGGGATATTATGATTTACTGGCTTCCAGTAGTTGACTCTGTCGATAGGCCTCGGCCATTTCGCGTTCGCGACGGGTATTTTGCCTCATCATGAAGTAGTTGATGCCGATAACCAGTGTGCCGACCAATGCAATGATAATGGTGGCCAGTACGTTCATTTGTGGATCCAGACCCAGTTTGATTTTGGAGAAAATTATCATGGGCAAGGTGGAGGAGCCGGGGCCGGATAGGAAGGAAGTTATAACCAAATCGTCCAGTGACAGGGTGATGGATAACAGAAAACCTGAAGCGATGGCTGGTGCGATGGATGGCAAGGTAATCAAGAAAAATACTTTTAATGGCCTTGCGCCAAGATCTTTGGCTGCTTCTTCCAGTGACTGATTCAGCTCCGATAAACGCGAGCGGATAATCACTGTTACATAAGCCATGCACAGGGTGGTGTGACCTAGCCAAATAGTAAAAAAGCCGCGTTCGAAATACAAAAAGCTGAAAGCGCTGTTTTGTAACAGCATCTGTACCTGAATAATCAGCAACAGCATAGACAGGCCAGTGATGATGTCAGGCATCACCATTGGTGCGGATACCATACCTGCAAACAGGGTATTGCCTCGGAAACGCTTGATGCGTGAGAGGGCGTAGCCAGCGAGTGTGCCCAGAATAACGGCTGCTGCGGCCGAACACAGGGCTATACGTACTGACAACCATGCGGCATCCAGTATCTGCTCATTTTGTAATAACTTGCCGTACCACTGCGTAGAAAAGCCGCCCCATACGGTGACTAGCCTTGAGTTGTTGAAGGAGTAGATAATCAGAATAACCAGTGGCATGTACAAAAAAGCCAATCCCAAAAACAGCATGCCTCTTAGAAACCAAGACGATGTGTGCTTATGCATGGTTGGCTCCTTCTTCAATTTCACGATTTTCGTAACGGTGGAATAAAGCAATTGGGATAACCAGCAGCATTACCATGATGACGGCTACGGCAGAAGCTAGCGGCCAGTTGTTTTGGTCGAAGAATGCCTGCCATAAAACTTTACCAATCATCAGATTTTCAGGACCGCCTACCAACTCAGGAATCACAAATTCGCCTACGGCGGGTATAAATACCAGCATGGAGCCGGAAATGATGCCGGCTTTGGATAAGGGCAGGGTGATGGATACGAAGGCTTTAATCGGGCCGGCACCTAAGTCTGCGGCTGCTTCGAGCAGGCGATTATCCAGTTTTACCAACTGGGTGTACAAAGGCAGAATCATAAATGGCAGGTAAGCGTATACCATGACGAGATTCAGGGAAAATGAGTTGTAAAACATGTCTATCGGATGGCTGATCAGTCCCCATTTTATTAAATAGGTATTGATGATGCCGTTATGGCCGAGCAGACTCATCCACGCATAAACTCGCAGCAGAAATGAGGTCCAGAATGGCAGCATGATAGTCAGTAACAGACCGTTGCGGATTTTTTCAGGTGCGCGCGCGATGGCGTAAGCAATCGGATAGCCGGCAAGCAGGCAGATTACAGTGGTAGTAAGGGCGGTTTTAATGGATAACCAGTATGTCAGCAGATAGATGTTGTCGCCGCGATTACCGAGCAGCATTTGTCCGAGTGAATGCCAAAAATCGTTGAAGATATCGGCGTAATTCTGATAGCTGACCAATATGTTTACCCGACCCAGTTCGCCGTCGATGTGATACAGCGGGGTATACGGCGGAATGGCAATATCCTGTTCGGCAAAGCTGATTTTGAGTACGATGAAAAAGGGTACCAGAAATAGTACCAGCAGCCAGATGTAAGGAATGCCTATAACAAGACCCTGTGAAGGACGCAGGCCTTTGAGACGGTTAAACCAGTTCATGTTTAAGCTCCTGCAGCTGTTAGTGGGTCAGCGGGCTTGCCTGATTGTCTGGCCAGCTAATGTAAACTTTTTCTTCCCATGTTGGCATGGGGATGCTGTATTGTTCCCAGTAGGAGGATAAAACTTGGCTTTTGATGATTTTGCCGGATGGTAGTTGGATATGGAAAATACCGAAGCTACCGAGATAGGCAATTTCTTTCACAATGCCGGCTGTCCAGTTGTATTCCTGCTGCGGTTGTTCGCGATAAATGTTAATGTCTTCAGGGCGAATGGATAACCAGATGTTTTGATCTTCTGGACCACTAATGCCGTGTCCGAGGTAAACCAGCTGTTGCAGGTCGGGGCAATGAATAATGGTGTGGTCGGCACCGTCTTCAGTCACTTTGCCGGCAAGGATGTTGGTTTCACCCATGAATTCAGCAGTAAAACGGCTGTTGGGGTAGTCGTAAATATCGGAAGGCGTGCCGACTTGCTGCAATTGTCCGTCGGACATGATGGCAATGCGTGAGGCCATAGTCATGGCTTCTTCCTGATCATGGGTAACCATAATGCAGGTGGCGCCCACTTTTTCCAAAGTGTTTACTAGTTCGAGCTGAGTTTGCTGACGCAGTTTTTTATCGAGAGCACCCAGCGGTTCGTCCAGAAGCAGTAGTTTAGGGCGTTTGGCCAGACTGCGTGCTAGTGCAACACGCTGCTGCTGGCCGCCGGAAAGCTGATGCGGTTTGCGTTTGGCGTATTTTGTCATTTGCACTAGACGCAGCATTTCTTCTACCCGTGCACTGATTTCATCTTTAGGTAGCTTGTCTTGTTTCAAACCGAAGGCGATGTTTTGTTCAACGCTCATGTGAGGAAACAGAGCATAGCTCTGGAACATCATGTTGATGGGGCGGTCGTAGGGCTGCAATTTGGTGATGTCTTCACCATCTAGGATAATCTGTCCCTGTGTGGGCGTTTCCATGCCAGCCAGCATGCGTAACAACGTTGATTTCCCACTGCCGGAGCTGCCAAGCAAGGCGAAGATTTCATTTTTTTTGATGGTAAGGTTGACATGGTCTACAGCGTAGTTGTCGCCATAGGTTTTGACAATGTCTTTAATCTGTAAGTAATGTGCGGGATCGGCACCTGGCTTGGTGGTTGCGTTTTCGCTCATGATATGTGTTACTCCAGAAAAATCGTTCCAGCCAATGCTCGGCATAGGGATGTTTACAGTAATGTGTAAAGAACGGTGCAAAAACGATTCTGCTCCTGCTTTAGGGGAGGCATTGTATGCAAGCATTTTGTGTGGGGCAATGAAATTTAAGTGTTAATACAATTAAATTCTCCACTCAGGGTATAACTTAGCATGAAATCAGGTATTTAGTGGTAATTTACTAACCTGAATTAATTTTTGTTAGGATTTGGTATGGCTGTGATGATTGGCTGTGATGTGGCTGGCAGCCGCTGTGCTGCTTAGTGTACCATGTAATAATTGTCTGTTATATTTTCGTTTAGGCTGGGGTAGTCAGTTTGTTGCAGGGCTATAGTCAACGTGCGTCGTTGTTTGCTGTAAAGCTTGTGGGCGGTGTTGATTGATTATGCAAAAATTTTTTCTATTAATCAATTAGTTTGTTTTATTTTTCTGTCTGGTCAGCTAAGTTGTCTGTTGCTTTTGCTGCAGGCTAGTTCAGGGTATGGTAATGAAGAAGAAGGTATTGTTAGGTATTTGTGGTGGGATTGCTGCATACAAATGCTGTGAGCTGGTTCGGCTGCTGAAAAAGGCAGGACATCAGGTGAATGTGGTGATGACAAAGGCAGCCACTGATTTTGTCAGCCCGACTACTTTTCAGGCTCTGAGCGGAGAACCGGTGTTGCTGGATACGCATGATGGTTTATCCGGTAATGGTATGGCACATATTAATCTGAGCCGTCAGGCTGATGTGATGCTGATTGCGCCGGCTTCTGCAAATACTCTGGCTAAAATTGCCCATGGGATGGCGGATAATTTGCTTACCACGTTGGCTTCGGCACGCAGTTGCCCGCTGGCAGTGGCGCCAGCTATGAATGTACAAATGTGGAATAATCCGGCCAATCAACGCAATTTAGCTTTGTTGCGACAGGATAGGATACAGATACTAGGACCGGCTGATGGAGAGCAGGCCTGTGGTGAGGTGGGAAGCGGGCGTATGCTGGAAGCGGCCGAATTGGCTGAATTGCTGGCTGATGTATGGACAGTGCCGCTGCTGGCTGGAAAGCGTGTCTTGATTACAGCCGGAGCAACATTTGAGGCTATTGATCCAGTGCGCGGGATTACCAATATATCAAGCGGACAGATGGGTATGGCTCTAGCGCGGGCTTGCCGCGCTGCTGGTGCGAGTGTTTCTCTGGTGTACGGACAGATTCAGACGCCGCTGGCAGCTGGGATGGCTTTTGCTGAACAGGTAAGCAGTGCTGACGAGATGCTGGCGGCAGTACAGCGATTACTGCCACAGCAGGATGTTTTTATTGCGGTGGCAGCGGTAGCCGATTACAAGGTCAGCAACCGTAGTGAACATAAACTAAAAAAACAGGCTGGACAAAAGGCGCCGGTAATTGAGCTTACGGAGAATCCTGACATTCTCGCTACGGTGGCCGGCCGGCCGGATGCACCTTTCTGTGTTGGATTTGCTGCTGAAAGTGAGCATGTGCTGGAACATGCACGTGCTAAGCGAGTGAAGAAAGGTGTGCCTCTGTTGGTTGCGAATGAGGTTAGTCAGGCCATGGGTAAAGCCACAAATCAGGTGATACTATTGGATGATGAACAGGAAACCGTTTTGCCGCAAATGAGTAAAGACGATACGGCAATTGCTATTATTGAGCGGCTTGCTCAGCTTTTGGTTCAGCGCTAATTGAATTTTGGTAGTAGTTACATAAGCTTATTTTGATTAAATTAAAGACGAATTATGAGTGCTTCTGAGTTATCTGTACAAGTTAAGATATTGAATCCGCTGATGGCGGAGCAGTTACCCCAATATGCTACTATTGGTTCAGCAGGTCTGGATTTACGTGCCTGTATTGATGCTCCGCTTACTTTACAACCGGGAGAAAGTTGTCTTCTGCCTACTGGTCTGGCAATATATCTGGCTGATCCGGGCTACGCAGCCCTAATACTACCGCGCTCTGGTTTGGGACATAAGCATGGTATTGTGCTTGGTAATTTGGTGGGGCTGATAGATTCAGATTATCAGGGTGAACTGAAAGTATCGTTGTGGAATCGCAGTCAGGAGGCTTATGTAATTGAGCCTTTGGCACGAATTGCACAGATGATGATTGTGCCGGTGATGCAGGCCGCGTTCACTGTGGTTGATGAATTTGCTCGCAGCAATCGAGGCGAAGGCGGTTTTGGCAGTACCGGTCATCAATAATTAGGGATTAAGTAAAAGAAAAGCAAGGTATCCAAACGGATAACCTTGCTTTTTTTGCCATGGCACTGGCTAAACTGCTTGCTGCAATATTATTTCAGCTCTATGGCTCTTAGAGTGTTTAACCGCTTTATTGCTGCCGATAGCGTTCAATCAGCAAATTCTGCATATTGGTTGGCTGTTCATTGGTGGCTGGTTTAATACGCTGATACTGACCATCCGGCTGCATTTGCCACGCACACTGATTATCGGCCAAAGCGAGCATCAGTGTTTCCTTAATTATACGTTGTTTCAGCTCTGGTGTTTCGATTGGTGTGCAGATTTCCACGCGGCGAAAGAGATTTCTTCCCATCCAGTCGGCGCTGGATATCCAGACTTTGGTATCACCACCATTTTCAAAATAGAATACCCGTGCATGTTCGAGCAGACGGCCGACAATGGAACGCACGCGAATATTTTCCGACAGGCCTTTTACGCCAGGGCGCAGCACACACATCCCACGCACAATCAATTCGATCTGCACCCCAGCCTGACTGGCTGCATATAATGCTTCGACTATGGTTGGTTCGACCAGTGCATTCATTTTAGCTATGATGCGTGCGGTTTTGCCGGCTTTTGCTTGTTCGATTTCGCCGTTGATGCTGTCAAGCAGCATTTTGTGCAGCGTAAACGGGCTCTGGGCGATTTTATTCAGATGATTCGGTTGCCCCAGTCCGGTGATTTCCATGAATACGGTGTTGACATCGACACTGATATCGCGGTTGCAGGTCATCAGGCCGAGATCTGTATAGATGCGGCTGGTACCTTGATGGTAATTGCCAGTGCTGACATGAGCATAACGTTTCAGGATACCTTCTTCACGGCGTACAATCAGTGCCATTTTGGCATGCACTTTGTAGCCGAAGACGCCATAGACAACGTGGGCGCCGGCTGCTTCTAGCTGGCCAGCCCAGTTTAGGTTGGTTTCTTCATCAAATCGTGCCATCAGTTCAACAACGACAGTAACTTGTTTGCCACTTACTGCTGCTTTCATCAGTGCTTTGACTAAATCGGAGTTACTGCCGGTACGGTAGATGGTCATTTTAATGGCGACAACCTGTGGGTCATCTGCTGCTTCTTGAATCAGACGCACCGTTGGCTCAAAAGACTGATAAGGGTGATACAGCAGAACATCCCGCTGGCTAATGATGCTGAATAGATCGCGGTTTTTACTCAGTAAGGCTGGTGTGCCAGGGTTAAAGGGAGTAAATTTTAAATCGTTACGTTCTACCATATCGGGTACCGCCATCAGACGTACCAGATTCACCGGCCCATTCACTCGATACAGTTCATCTCGTCCGAGATGAAAGTGGCTGAGTAGAAAATCGTATACATGTGCCGGACAGTTGTCGGCTACTTCAAGCCGCACGCCCTCACCGTACTGGCGTCCCTGTAGTTCACCAGCTATCGCAGTACGCAAATTTTCCAGATCTTCTTCGTCCACGCTTAAGTCGCTATCGCGGGTGATGCGAAATTGGTAGCAGCCTTTTACGGTCATGCCGGTAAAGAGGGTATGTACATGAGCATGCAAAATGGAAGACAGGAATACGAAACCATCGTGGCCGTTGCATAATTCTCTAGGCATTTTCAGTACCCGCGGCAGAATGCGCGGTGCCTGTACGATGGCCATTCCCCCTGTGCGTCCGAAAGCATCTTTTCCTTCCAGCTCGACGGCGAAATTCAGTGATTTATTGAGTAAGCGCGGAAATGGATGCGACGGATCCAGTCCAATAGGTGTCAGAATGGGCAACAGCTCATGGCGGAAATAATCGGCTACCCATTGCCGCTGAGCTTCGCTCCATGCACTGCGTGGATAAAAAGATATGCCTTCATTACGTAAAGCTGGAATCAATTCGTCGTTGAATAGGCGATATTGCTCAGCAATGATGGCATGTGCTTCTTTGGTGACATGGGCAATAACGGTGTCCGGCAGTTCGCCGTTGGCCAGAGGGGTATGTGGTGACAAAGCACGGGTACGGCGCAGCCAAGCCATGCGTACTTCGAAAAATTCATCCAGATTGGAGGAAACGATGCACAAAAAGCGTAAACGTTCGAGCAGTGGAACCTGTGTATCCTGTGCCTGTGCCAGAACGCGACGGTTGAATGCGAGCAGGCTGAGTTCACGACAGAGTAGATGCGGCTTAGTTTCGGACATGGAGCATACCTGTTACTGTCATTTAGAGTAAGAGAGTGTCAGTTTGGTGTTAATTAGTTAACATTCGCACTGTTTTGGCTGTAGGTCAAGTTTTGTCTGCTGCCATTGGTGGCCAGCGGTTGTGGATAAACTGTGCGGGCTGATGATAATTCAGAACTTTGGCATAATTTCCGGCAGCGGTGGCGTTGGCTGGTATATTTTTGGTAACGACACTGCCCGCACCAATGGTGGCGTTGTCGCCGATGTGAACATTTTCAATTAGGTTACAGTTAGGACCAATGTAGACATTGTTGCCTATTCTGGCTGCCGGTCCGTTGTTGGCACCGATAACAGTATAGGGGGATAGGTTGACATTCTCACCCAGCCGTGCGCTGCTATTAATGATTAAGGGACCACCATGACCGATATAGAGTCCATAGCCGATGGGCGTACGCGGGCTAATGATGATACCGCTGCGGTGCTTCTGCCAGACATACATCGGGTAAGCCAATTTGCGCCATGTGCTTGTGGCTGAAGCCAGCCGCAGCCAGCAGGTAAATCGAAAGCCACGATTACATAGATAATGACGTAGGAAAGCACGCCAATCTGTTCGGCCACTGTAACGATATAAATCACTTTTAATAAGCTGTATCACCATAAAAACTGTCTTACCTTATTCTTGCAAAGGAAAAGGCTGTGTACCTGCTAAGCAGGGTTACAGCCTTTTCCGATTATTCTTCTGGTGGAATGTAACCGCTGATGTGGTCGGCGCCGTCTCCGAAGAAGTAATTTTCCATTTGCTGGGTGATGTATTGACGCGCACGTGGATCCGCCAGACTAAGCCGGTTTTCGTTAATAATCATGGTTTGATAACGTAACCAGCCGTCCCAGGCTTCCTGCGATACGTTATCGTAAATGCGTTTACCTAGTTCATTGGGGAAAGGCGGAAATTTCAATCCGGGTGCTTCTTTGCCCAGTTTGACGCAATGCACCATATGACTCATGTGTCTTCCTTTATGGCAATCGGGGAAAAAGGTAGATTGTAAAAGATTTTGGGCTGGTTGCGTTTAAAGCTGACGGCTAAATATTTTAGACTGGCGTTTATTGCTGGTGTATTGCTGCTGCCGCTCTAGAGGTAATTGCGTCAGTGTGGCTGAGGTAAAGCCGCGCTCGACGAACCAGTCACCGGTGTGGGTACTTAACGCAAACAGTGTTTGAAGCTGCAATTGCCGTGCCTGTTTAATAACATGTGCCAGTAATAGTTCACCGTATCCGCGTGCGCGAGCAGACGGAGAAACAATCAGGCATGCCAGCTCGCCGGCTTGTGCCTCAGGGTAAACATGCAGTGCCACACAGCCGTATACGTAGCAATCTTGCTCGAGCACGAAAAACTCTTGAATGTGGTTTTCCATATATTCACTGTCGCGCGGCAACAGTATACCGCTTGACTCCAGCGGGGCAATTAGTTGCAGGATATCACCGATGTCTTTGTTTTCAGCCGGCCGCACACGCATAAACGGCGCTTTAGCCATTGCCGTACCGCTACCTTCACGCGTGAAAAGCTCCTGTAGCAAGCTGCCGTCCTGTAGACCGGATACGACATGGACGCGTTGTACGCCATGCTCCAGTACGTGTGCTGCTGTCTGCAACAGTTCGGTCTGGCGTTTATTCATTATGCTCTTGGCCAGCAATTGGCTGATTTCAATGCAATTGAGTTCACTGATGGTTTGCTGCTGTTCATCGAGCAAACCCGGTTGTGTACCCAAAAAAATCAGTTTTTCTGCATGAATGGCTTCTGCCACTGCCTGAGCAACTTCATTGACCTGCAAACGGTAGCATTGGCCACTAAGCGAGTGGCCTATCGGGCTGATTAATACTAGCTGATTATGAGCCAGCCGTTCTTCAATGGCGGCTGCATCAACTTTACGAACACAGCCGCTGTAACTCATATCGACACCGTTAATCACGCCTAATGGTTTGGCGCGCAGAAAATTTCCGCCAGCAAGACGTACATTAGGTGCACTGTGCTCCATAACTTGTGTCGGTATCATCGACAAGGCAGCTTCCAGATTAAAACGGGCAATGCCGCTGGCTTGTTTGACTAATTCCAGAGCGCGTTCATCGGTAATGGGATTTTCGTCGATGCTGTTGGCTGTGTTCTGACCGGCTATAGCCTGTATAAACTGGCTGCAACCGTGAATGATAACCAAGCGCATACCCAAACTGGTCAGTAGCAGAATATCGGCGGCTAGTGCAGGTAGTTTGTTGCTGACCAGTACGTGGCTGCTGATGGCCAGTACCACTGTTTTACCGTTTAGATGATGAATATACGGTGAGGCTTGGCGAAAGTCGTGAACAAAACGGTGATTGTGAAAATTGTCCTGATTACCTGTTGAGGTGCTCATTTTACTGCCATTAAATAAAATAACTGCATCATTAGCACAGTAAGTGCAACAATGGTGGCCAGTGTCCAGTTAAATTCTTTGGATAATTTGTCCTGCTGGTGATGCAAGAATTCGGTTTTGGCGTGGATGGCATCGGTTTTTTCGATAGCATCATTGAGCAATAATGGTACATCCGCCTGATTTGGATTGTCATTAGGCAATAAGGTAAAAACAAGATTATTCAGGTTATTCACATTGCTGTTCATGGAAATGTTAGTAGTGTTTTCTTCGGCAACCGGTATCGGAGTGTTGCTTGTGGCCGGTATTTCTTTTTCCGGTTGTGGTATCGGTGCCGGATTGAGCAGCAGTTCGCTGCTGGCTAGCTGTGGCTGAGGCTTATGCAGCTGCTCTGGTTCCGGTTCGGTTACAGTAGGCAAACGGATTTCTATTTTGTTGGATACCTGATTCAGCAGGGTATTCAGATTCGGCCGTTTGTCGATGACAGCCGTGTTTTTAGGGGTAGGTGCACTGGTAAATATCTGTGCCCGTCTGCTACTGGGCTGATTGAGATTCAGTGCGCTGGATAGCATATCCATGACCTCATCAGCATTCGGTACTTGTTTCTCGGCAGCTGAGTTCTGTTTTTTACCGGCTGACGCTGGCGGGGTGACGTTTTTATTGGTGCGGATTTTTGAGACCACCGTAAATTGATGCTGACACTGCTGACACACAACACGTCCCCCGTCGCGCGGTGGTGTTGCAACGGTATTTTCTGTATGGCATTTGGGACAAATAACAGTAATTGTTTTAGACATGATTATTTCAGCAAACCAATATAATTAAAAGGAGTAATTCTGTTCTGTCAAACGTAAGGAGCCATTATTCTGTGTCAGTATGCCATACCAGTGCCATAATGCAAATGACTAAGCAGTTTTATTATGCTCTTTTGCGGCCAGTAATGCATACCCAGCCTTCCAGTGTTCTGGGCGAATTCAGATCAAACCATTGCTGATAGATTTCACTGAGCTCTTCTGTCTGTTCAGCCAGAATACCCGAAAGCACGATCTGGCCGCCCGTACGGGTGCGTTCGGCCAGCATCTGCGCCAATAACCGCAACGGATTGGCCAGAATATTGGCAACGACAATATCAAACTGCTGTTCGGGCGGAAGGTCGTCCGGCAGATAAAACTCGGCATGGACATGGTTCTGAAGTGCATTGTCTTCGCTGGCACGAAGCGCCTGCGAGTCAATGTCAACGCCACAAGCACGGCCACAGCCCAGTTTCATAGCTGCTATGGTGAGAATGCCGGAGCCGCAGCCATAATCAAGCAGGGTTTCGCCACCACGTATATTTTTATCCAGCCATTGCAGACACAAATGAGTTGTTGGGTGACTACCGGTACCAAAGGCCAAACCGGGGTCGAGTTGCAGATTGATTATGTCTGTATCGGCTGGCTGCTGGTGCCAAGATGGCGTAATCCACAGGCGAGATGAAATCTGAATCGGGTCAAACTGAGACTGTGTCAGTCTTACCCAGTCCTGCTCCGGAATAGTCTCTAGATAATACTGGGGCATTGGAAAGGCACAATCGCGTGCAGCAGCAGAAACAATCGCTTCGATATCGGCATTTTCATCAAACAGTGCCACGATATTGCTTTGTTGCCACACTTGTTCGGCAGGCATATTCGGCTCGCCAAAAATTGGCTGCTCATTCTCGTTGCCGGCATTGGCGTCTTCAATGGCTGTACTTAGGGCACCGTTTTCTATCAGCGCGTCGGAGAGTCTGTCTACCTGCTCCTGAGAAACTGTGATGACAACTTGTTGGTAGTGCATGGCTTTTTATTACCGTAATTGGATGTTTTATAAAACTTCAGGCAGCCACTGCGGCTGCCTGCAAACAAAAGCGCAATGTATGCGTATTGTAAATTATTTTTGTGCTTCTTTGTGTTTTTGTAACCATTGTTCAAGATAGTGAATACTTTCACCACCTTGAATGAAGCCGGGATCGGCAAAAATGTCGCGGTGCAGGTTGGTATTGGTTTTAATACCGGTAATTGCTAGTTCCTGTAATGCAACGCTCATTTTGGCAATAGCTTCGTCGCGGTCACGACCATGGGTACATACCTTCCCGATCATACTGTCGTAGTAGGGTGGGACGGTGTAGCCCTGATAAATGTGGCTATCGATGCGTACACCATTGCCACCAGGTTGGTGACAACTGGTAATTAGGCCGGGACTGGGTACAAAGGTGTAGGGATCTTCGGCATTGATGCGGCATTCGAACGCATGTCCCCGTAAGCAAATATCATCCTGTGTATAGGATAACGGCAGGCCGGAAGCTACGCGGATTTGCTCCTGTACTATATCCACGCCAGTAATCAGCTCAGTAATAGCATGCTCAACTTGTACACGTGTATTCATTTCAATGAAGAAAAATTCGCCATCTTCATACAGAAATTCAAATGTACCTGCACCACGATAGCCGATGCGCTGGCAGGCTGCTACACAGGCATTGCCGATACGCTCTCGTTCTTCAGGGGTAATAAATGGTGCCGGCGCTTCTTCAATAACTTTTTGGTGGCGCCGTTGCATGGAGCAGTCTCGCTCGCCTAGATAAATGGCGTGGCCATGTTCGTCGCATAATACCTGAATTTCAATATGGCGCGGTTTTTGTAAATAGCGCTCCATATACACGGCCGGATTGCCGAAGGCAGCACCGGCTTCGGTACGTGTCATTTCTACCGAAGAAAGAAGGTCTTCGGCTTTTTCTACTACGCGCATGCCACGGCCACCGCCGCCGCCAGAAGCTTTGATTATTACCGGATAGCCGACTTCAGCGCCAATTTTTTCAATTTCGTGCGGGTCTTCCGGTAGGGCGCCGTCGGAGCCGGGTACGCATGGCACGCCAGCAGCCTGCATGGCTTTTTTTGCGGAAACTTTGTCACCCATCTGGCGAATGGTTTCCGGCCGCGGGCCGATAAATACAAACCCGGATTGTTCTACCTGCTCGGCAAAACCGTCGTTTTCCGCCAGAAATCCATAGCCCGGATGGATGGCATCGGCATCGGTTACCTCAGCTGCAGAAATCAGGGCAGGAATGTTCAGATAACTTTGGGCAGAGCTGGCAGGGCCGATACATACGGATTCATCGGCCAATTTTACATGCAGGGCATCACGGTCGGCTTCTGAATGTACAGCCACAGTTGCAATGCCCATTTCATGGCAGGCGCGCAGAATGCGCAGCGCAATTTCGCCGCGATTGGCAATAAGAACTTTTTTTAACATAAGGCAGTACCTTGTAAGAAACGGGAAAGATTACTGAATTGAGGATTACTCAATAATAAACAGTGGTTCACCGAACTCTACAGGCTGCGCATTGGATACGAGAATTTCTTTTACTACGCCGCTGTGGTCAGCTTCGATTTCATTCATTAGTTTCATTGCTTCGATGATACATAGGGTATCGCCAGCATTAACGGTCTGACCTACCTCTACAAACGGGGCAGAAGTCGGACTGGCGGCACGGTAAAAAGTGCCGACCATAGGAGATTTAACGGCCTTGCTTAAGTCGGGGCCGGTTGTTTCAGGCGCAGCAGCGGCTGCATTCTCTGTGGGTGCAGCTGCTGGTGCGGCCATGATGGCAGGCTGCTGCATTGGTGCAGCATACATCTGCTGCTGGTTGGCGGCAGTGGTACGGGTAATGCGTACTTTTTCCTCACCTTCGGTTACTTCGATTTCGGCAATGCCTGACTCTTCTACCAAATCAATGAGCTTTTTAAGTTTACGTAAATCCATAATGATGAACCCTTGTGTGATTGGAGCTGGCCGCAATAGGTATTAGTGTTGGCGGCCGGTCTCTTGAATGTATTCAATTGCCCGATGTAATGCTGCTTCATAGCCGTACACGCCCAGACCGCAGATTACCCCTAAAGCAATATCAGAGAGATAGGAATGGCGCCGGAATGCTTCGCGTGCATGTACATTGGATATATGTACTTCGATAAATGGTTTGCCTGCAGCGGCAAAAGCGTCGCGGATGGCTACACTGGTATGTGTGAACGCGCCCGGATTGATGATTATGAAGCGGGTATCGTCGGATAAAGCCGCCTGAATCCGCTCAATCAAGATGTGTTCGGCATTGCTTTGTAATGTTTCCAATGTCATACCGGCTGCCTGTGCCTGTTGTTGCAGCTTCTGATTAATGTCTGCCAGTGTGGTCTTACCATATATATGCGGTTCGCGCACCCCCAATAGATTGAGATTGGGGCCGTTTAAAACCAGAATTGAGGCACTCATAAAATGTTTGGTTTTTGCAAAATTGCGCCATTTTTGCCGAAAATGAGCGCAAATGTCCAGTATTTTTGTATTTTTTTGATTATTTAAACCATGGTTTTGTCTGCCGTGGTGTGCTTGCGGCCTTATTTTGCTTGCTCCTGCCGGCACCAGATGGTGCGGACTCTGTAGCGGGCTTGTGATGCGGTTGGCTGTTTTTCAGTATGAGCCGGTAGGCATATAATACGACTTTTGCCTTGTTCAAGCACGTATACATGCATATAAATGATTTTGATTTTGATTTACCGCCTCACCTGATTGCACAGCATCCGCCGGCTGTACGTGGCAGTAGCCGTTTATTGGTGGCTTTGCCGGGGCAGTCACCTGTTGACAGTAAGTTTACCTGTTTGGCCGATTATGTGGCTGCCGGTGATGTGCTGGTGTTTAATAATACGCGGGTAATGAAGGCGCGTCTGTTTGGCCATAAGGCCAGCGGCGGCCAGATTGAGGCGCTGATTGAACGAGTGCTGGACGCACATACGGCGCTGGCGCATGTGCGCTCCTCTAAATCGCCAAAGCCCGGTACGGAGCTGATTTTCGAAGGAGGTTTGCATGCACAGATGCAGGCACGGCAAGGTGAACTGTTTGTACTGCATTTTGCCGGTACGCAGACAGTATGGGAATTGCTGGCTGCTCACGGCCATTTGCCATTGCCACCTTATATTACCCGCTCAGCGGATGATGACGATGATGAGCGCTACCAGACGGTGTATGCCAAATATGAGGGGGCAGTGGCTGCGCCCACTGCTGGTCTACATTTCACCGATACTATTTTGCAACAACTGCGAGATAAAGGGGTGCATCTGACGGAAGTCACCTTGCATGTTGGTGCCGGTACCTTTCAGCCGGTACGGGTGGAAAATATTACTGAGCATCACATGCACAGTGAATGGTATGACGTGAGTGAAACTGTGGTAGCTGAAATTGAGGCAGCCCATGCACGGGGCAATAAAGTTTGGGCAGTGGGCACCACAGCGGTGCGGGCATTGGAATCTGCCGCACGCAGTGGCAAGTTGCAGGCTGGTCAGGGTGATACCAATATTTTTATTACACCCGGATACCAGTTTAAGGTGATTGACCGTATGATTACTAATTTTCACCTGCCTAAATCCACGCTGTTAATGTTAGTTAGCGCGTTTAGCGGTTATGATGAAATCCGTGCTGTATACCAGCATGCGATTGCTGAACAATATCGTTTTTTCAGTTATGGCGATGCTATGCTGCTCGGTAATCTAAGCCGAATCGGACAGAATAATTAAAATAGAAAAGGAACAATTATGAGAATGTTACATACTATGCTGCGTGTGGGTGATTTGGATAAATCATTAGCGTTTTATCAGGATGTGCTGGGTATGAAGCTGTTGCGCCGTGAAGATTTTCCTGGTGGCCGTTTTACGCTGGCATTTGTTGGTTATGGTGAGGAATCTGACACCACGGTGTTGGAACTGACCTATAACTGGGATACGCACGCGTATGATTTAGGAAGTGGTTACGGCCATATTGCTATTGAAGTAGAAGATGCCTATGCTGCCTGTGATGCCGTACGTGCCAAAGGCTGTAAGGTGACTCGCGAGGCCGGTCCGATGCAGCACGGCACGACAGTGATTGCGTTTGTAGAGGATCCGGATGGATATAAAATAGAATTTATTCAGAAAAAGAACTAATTTCTCTTCTGGTAAAAGCTGATTTTGAGCTTTTTATACCAATACTTTTTCTCCGGCAAATGGTTAGCGTACATTCTTATAGATTAAACGGGTGTTGAATGCTATCTTTGCCGGTTTACCTTACTTTTTTAATTCATCTGTTCAGGTGTCTACACTGAAATACATTCTTAAACACGGCAGCCTGCCAAGTTTTTATAGGAATAGTGAAGGTGTGGCTGTCTCTGATATTGGCTGGCACCACTAGAAGGAGTGTGAGCCATTGGTCTGAAATATTTGCTAAGTTTTAATAAACAAGTTTCGTGTATTTTGATATTGCTGGTTTTGGCAGGTAGTTTTCTGCTGCTGGTATGAGTTGATGTGTATTCTGCTGATTAGATTACGTTGTTTGTGTCGGTTGCGGAGAGTGTAGTGCCAATATTGTTTGCATCTTTGAATGAAAGAACAGGCTGGCAGATTGTGAGTGTTTTGCCTTGGTCTGATTATTGCCCGCTTCATTGGCTTTAAACTGCGTACATTCGGATACTTGAACAAGCTCTGCCATCTTTGTCGGACTCCTATAGTTAAGATTTCGTGTTTGTAACCATTGCAGACTGGACTTTTGTTTGTATATAAATGATAATAATTATCATTATTTTACATGTAAGGGGATGTGATGATAAAAAGATTCTTAGCAGTGGTGGTATTGTCGGCGTTGGCTATGGGGCTGAGTGCCTGTCAGACTAATGCTTCAGTATCTGTTACTCAGGCTACAGATGAGGCAAAACTGCCGGCTTCGCCACAAAAAATTGCGGTGATGGATTTTGGTGCAATGGATACGCTGGATGCACTGGGTGCTGGTAGGCGAATAATTGCTGCACCAATTAGTAATATGCCTACCTATTTGCACCAGTATCAGAATCGACAGTTACATGATTCTGGCAAAATGAAAGAACCAGACATTGCTGCTATTCGGGCAGCCAAACCAGACTTGATTATTATGAGTGGGCGGCAAAATGCTTTTGCAAAAGAGTTAGAGTCTATTGCACCAACGTTGAATTACTCAATAAAGACTGATAGCAATTATTTTGCTAATGTGCAAAAACAAATTCTTCTGCTAGGTAAGCTGGCAGGTCAGGAAGCTTTGGCGCAGCAGCAATTACAAGCGTTAGCCCTAAAAATGAATGCAGCACGTGAGTTGGCAGAGCACAGCACGCAGAAAGCCATTATAGTGCTGCATAATGATGGCAAGGTAATGCTGATGAATCAGGGTAGTTATCCAGCATTAATTTTTGATGAGCTGAAGATTAAACGTGCACTGAAGGTAGATGAATTGCCGGTACAGCAAAGCAGTAAGGATGGCAAACCAACACGTTTAATGGTAGATAACAGCTTTATTACCCAATATCATCCAGATATTGTGTACGTTGTTGACCGCAGCAAAGCCATTGGAAATACCCCTATGCGTAATGATTTTTTTGACAGCAGCGTGTTGCAACGTGCCGGTACCAGAGTGGTCTATCTGAGTGCAGATTTATGGTATCTATCAGGTAATGGGCTGGAAAGTTTGAATCAACAGATTGACGAAGTTGTCAAACCTTTGAATGATATTAACTAGATTTCAGTATGTGTTACATAAAAATCAGCCTTTATACACACACGGCTGGTTTTTTTATGTATTCATGTCTGCTGGAAGTTTTATGTTAAATATATATGCTAAGTGAATGTTTTGTTAAATTTTTTAAATCAGCGGAAATAACGACAAGGTTACAGTTGTGGCAGTGTATTTTTCGATAATATAGCGACTGTATTGTTGTAGCGAATCAGGCAAAGCTGGTTGATAGCCAGTGGGGGTTTTAAATAGGGGCTGGAGACCACTTTGAAACATTCATGAGCCTGTTACGCTGTGTTAACAAATAGTTTATTTAACGGCACCTTCCTCGGAAAGGAATAATAATGAAGATAGGTATTCCACGCGAATCACTTGCCGGTGAAACCAAAGTAGCGGCCACGCCGAAAACCGTTACACAACTGATTAAACTGGGGTATGAAGTTGTAGTTGAGCATGATGCCGGTAAAGCCGCCAGTCTGTCAGACGGATTGTATAGCGAAGCCGGTGCCACCATTGCTGATACGACTACGGTATGGCAGTGTCCGCTGATATTTAAAGTAAATGCGCCTAATACTGACGAAATTACAGCCATGAATGAAGGCACGATTTTGGTTAGCTTTATTATGCTGGCTCAACAGCCTGAGCTGCTGGAAAAGCTACAGGCGAAAAAAATTACTGTGCTGGCGATGGATATGGTGCCGCGTATTTCACGTGCACAGGCTATGGATGCTTTGTCTTCAATGGCCAATATTAGCGGCTACCGTGCAGTTATTGAAGCTGCAGAAAACTTCGGCCGCTTTTTTACTGGTCAGATTACCGCAGCCGGTAAAGTACCCCCTGCCGAAGTGCTGGTGATTGGTGCTGGAGTGGCTGGTCTAGCGGCGATTGGTACTGCTCGCCAGCTTGGAGCCGTAGTAAATGCATTTGATACCCGCCCCGAAGTGGCCGACCAAATCGAATCCATGGGTGGAAATTTCTTGCGTCTAGATTATCAGGAAGAAGAAAGCAGCAGTGGAGACGGTTACGCTAAAACCATGAGTGCTGCCTACATTGCAGCTGAAATGGAATTATTTGCCGCTCAGGCAAAACAAGTTGATATTATTATTACTACAGCAGCCATTCCGGGTAAGCCAGCACCTAAGCTGATTACCCGTGAAATGGTGGACAGTATGCGTGAAGGCTCGGTAATCGTGGATTTGGCAGCCGCTACAGGTGGCAACTGTGAATATACTGAGCCCGGTAAAATTGTTACCACTGCCAATGGCGTAAAAATAATCGGATATACCGATATGGCCAACCGCTTGGCCGGCCAGTCATCTCAGCTGTATGGTACCAATCTAGTAAATCTGGCGCGTTTGCTCACCCCTAATAAGGACGGTGAGCTGGCACTTAACTTTGAAGATGTCATTATTCGCAACATGACGGTTACCCACGCTGGCAACAGCATGTATCCGCCTCCATCGATACAGGTATCTGCTGCGCCCAAAGCAGCGGCTACAGCCGCTGCACCGGTTTCTGCGGCTGCACCAAGTGTTGCCCCTGATAAGAGCAATAAAAAAATTATCTGGGCGGCTATTGCCGTGATATTGATGTTATGGATTGGTGCTGTTGCACCGGTAACGTTTCTTAACCACTTTATGGTGTTTGTCCTTTCCTGTGTAGTGGGCTACTTTGTGGTGTGGAATGTGAATCATGCCTTGCACACGCCGTTGATGTCGGTAACCAATGCGATCTCTGGCATTATTGTGGTCGGGGCATTGCTGCAAATCGGTCAGGGACACGGTTTTGTATCCCTGCTTGCCTTTATTGCAGTGGCGATAGTCAGCGTAAATATTTTCGGCGGCTTTGCTGTTACCCGTCGTATGCTTAATATGTTTCGTAAGTAAGGGAGAAACAGGATGTCTCAAGGTATTGTAACTGCTGCCTACATCGTTGCCGCCGTATTGTTTATTCTGAGTCTGGCTGGATTATCGCAGCAGGAAAGTGCAAAACGTGGCTGCTATCTGGGTATTGCGGGCATGGCTATTGCCCTTCTGGCTACTGCATTCAGTCAGGATGCGCACGGGCTGGGTTGGGTTATCATTGCCATGGTAATTGGCGCAGCAGTTGGCCTGCAACAGGCCAGAAAAGTAGAAATGACCCAAATGCCGGAGCTGATAGCCTTGCTGCACAGCTTTGTGGGTTTGGCTGCTGTACTGGTTGGTTTTAACAGTTATATCGACCCGCACGATGTTGATACAGATATGTTCACCATTCACTTGATAGAAGTGTTTCTTGGTGTATTTATCGGTGCTGTCACTTTCAGCGGCTCATTAGTGGCGTGGGCCAAGCTTAATGGAAAAATGGCAAGTAAACCTTTGCAACTGCCGCACCGCCATCTGCTCAATCTGGGGGCACTGGTGTTGTCGTTTCTGTTGTTGCTGTGGTTTGTCGGTGCCGGAGGTTCTGGGTTTGCATTGATTGTCATGACACTGATTGCGCTTGCTTTTGGTTATCATCTGGTGGCTTCAATCGGCGGCGCCGATATGCCGGTAGTGATTTCCATGCTCAATTCGTACTCCGGTTGGGCTGCAGCTGCTGCTGGTTTTATGCTTAACAATGATTTACTGATTGTAACCGGTGCTCTGGTAGGTTCTTCCGGTGCCATCCTGTCGTATATTATGTGTCAGGCGATGAACCGTAAGTTTCTGGCAGTAATAGGCGGAGGATTTGGTTCGGCTCCAGTGGCTGCTGGTACCGACCAAACCCCTGCCGGTGAAGTACAGGAAATCAGACCGGAACAAGTAGCTGAAACTCTTAAAAACGCTCATAGTGTTATCATCACACCGGGCTATGGCATGGCGGTGGCTCATGCTCAAAATGCTGTGGCAAGTATTACTGCTAAACTGCGCCAGCAGGGGGTAAATGTTCGTTTTGGCATCCATCCCGTAGCTGGTCGTTTGCCTGGACACATGAATGTGCTGCTGGCTGAAGCCAAAGTACCGTATGATATCGTACTGGAAATGGATGAAATCAATGATGATTTCAGCGATACCGATGTGGTACTGGTTATTGGTGCCAATGATACTGTTAATCCGGCCGCGGTCACCGACCCAAACAGCCCGATTGCCGGTATGCCGGTGTTGCACGTATGGGAAGCGAAAAACGTAATTGTGTTTAAGCGTTCGATGCAGTCAGGCTATGCGGGCGTAGATAATCCACTGTTTTATGAAGAAAATGTTCGCATGTGCTTTGGTGATGCCAAGGCGACACTGGATGAAGTGGATAAAAACATTTAATCAAAAAAAACAGTCCGGATTTTTCCGGACTGTTTTTTCTTATTCAAGCACCGCCTTTTCTAACAGGTTAGAGGGGTGAATCTTTACTTTCCAAAATAGTGGCTTATTCATGAAAAAATACAATCTGCTCACATAAAGCAAGCAGACATAATCATGTATGCTGATCAGCGCTTAGGCATCACTACCGAACAAAAATCGGCATCGGTGTGAATCAATGGGCCGCCCACAGCGTCCACTGCAATCGGAACTGAAGCAAAAATACCCGGAATCAGCGTTTTACCACTTTCATCCTTAACACCGCCCAGTGTTTCCGCAATGGCAGAAGGTTTACCCGGAAGATTCAGTATAAGACTGCTACCACGTAATACCCCTACCTGACGCGATAAAATAGCAGTGGGTGTGAAGTGTAGGCTAATTTGCCGCATCAGCTCTCCAAAACCCGGGATCACACGATCAGCTACGGCCAGCGTAGCTTCCGGCGTAACATCGCGTAAATACGGACCGGTACCGCCGGTAGTGAGTATTAGTGGGCAGATTTCCTTATCGGCTAGCTGAATTAATTTTGCTTCAATCAAAGGCTGCTCATCTGGTATCAGATGCTCTACTAGCTCCAATGGATTCAGTACAGCTCGTTGCAACCATTTTTTTAGTTCCGGCAAACCTTGATCCACATACACACCTCGGGAAGCACGGTCACTTATCGAGACCAATCCAATTTTCAATAAAGGCAACGCATCCATAGTTTGATCCACAGCATCCAAAAGGCAAATATTGTAATATAGACCTTTTAGCATGTCAGTGAAGCAAGATGATTTCAGACGAATTAACTCATTTCAATAATCGTGGTGAAGCACATATGGTTGATGTTGGTAGCAAACCTCATAGCAAACGCATGGCCATTGCCAGCGGTAAAATCACGGTGAATGAAACTGCATATAATAAAATATTGGCTGGCGACAGCAAAAAAGGCGATGTATTGGGTATTGCCCGAATTGCCGCTATACAGGGTGCCAAGCAGACCAGTAGTTTGATTCCGCTATGCCATCCCATAGCGTTGACTAAAGTTAACGTGGATTTCTCCCTTAACAACATCGAGCGCAGCATCACCATCTGTGTGCAAACCGAAAATACTGGTCAAACGGGCGTGGAAATGGAAGCTTTAACCGCTGCCAGCGTTGGTTTGTTAACCATTTACGACATGCTTAAGGCTGTCGACCGCAGTATGGAAATTAGTCAGGTTTGCCTACAACACAAAGAAGGCGGGCAATCTGGACTCTGGCAGCGCCACTCTTAAAGCGTGTTTCTATTTATTCTCGGGATTTTTTAGGCTAAATATGCCAGCGCCAGTGTTGTAGTCTCAAAAATACGACTTAATCTGTTTCATTTTGTCACAGAGAAAACCATGCGTTCACTAGTTGGCTAAAGCAAAAACAACTCTGTATAGAGCTCGTAATCTAAAAAAATAGGTACAGAATTCGCCAGTAAGAAAAGTTAACAATTTTCATTTTCTAAAGCTTTAGTCGTTTTTAACTTTAAATTAATTACCTTTATCATTTCACACTAAGGTGGATTAAGTCCGTATTTTAAGTGCAATTATGAGTTTAATCGCCTGATAGCAGATTCAATTCAGAATTCAAGCGCAAAAATATGTCTATCATAATTCTTTTGATGATTTAAATGAAATTTAATATTTTATATTTTTACATGAAATAATGAAGTTTAAATTTATAATATTAAAATTAATGATGAAAATTGAAATATGCTATATAAATTAATTTAGCATAAAAAATTGATAATATTATTAATGATAAAAAGCGTTTTATTTACAAATTAAAATTAAGAAATAGTTTCAAGTTTTTTATTATAGAATTGAAGTTATATTTAAATAGCCGTAAACTTTGTCAGAAATGATTGGCAGAAAAATATACAAAAGAGCAGTTTTAGATTTATAAATTTTAATTAAAATGGAAAAAATCAATGTTTATTACCAAAATAGTATTAAAAGCAGTTATATTACTGGATTAGAAAATTAGTATTAAATTTAACATAGATTCACATACAGAGACTTGTCAAGAGGCAATTGAATTCAGGAATATTGCCCTGCGATAGTGAAAATACAACTGAGGCAATAAATACCTTACCATTTTAACCTGTGGTTAGGCGCAAATTTACTTATGTCAGAGCATTTCCTTACACATGACAACATGGTATCATCAGCCCATACCCGATAAAGACACTAATATTGTGCTGCACTCGTGCTATTTATAGTATTAAATGCTATATCTGTAAGCTTAAATAGCAACTTTAGCTTATTTTTAATGTTAGCTTGAAATATATTTAATGTGTTGAGATGCACCTCCTAATATATTGGCATGCTAAATTATATAGCAAAAGTTATTTTTAGCAAGGTTTAATTTAAATTGGTATAGATAATTGTTGTATTTGATTAAGCTTTGAATTGTAAACGATTGTTTAGCAATATATTTTAAATTTAACTTTGCACGATTTTTATTTGAAGGTAATTCCAATATGGAAAATTTTAACGTCGGCTTTGCCTCAAGAATGCAAGAAGTAGTGGATATTCTTGGGAGCGTTTCAGAGTTATCCAGACGAGTAGAGGTGGCCTATCCAACTGCCTCAAAATGGGTGAAAGAAGGTGCCGAGCCTAGTACAACCAATCTGATTAAAATAGCGCGCGTTGCGCAAGTAAAGCTTGAATGGCTGGCAACCGGCAAAGGCAGCAAAATCGAACTGGATGGTTATAGCGAACAAGCTGATTTTTGCGCAAAACTGTCCAATCCGCTGGCTATGAATGCCACCATCAGTGAAGCTGGCTGTGAGTATATTCTACCAGTTAATGAAGTACATGCTCGTGATTTTGCTTTTATACCGGTTTGCTCCATTCAGAATGCAGATGATGTTGAAAGCAAAGAGAGCAAAATAGCATGTACTATTGCTTTTAACCGTAACTGGTTGGAAAACACCCTGAATATCGATCCACAGAAACTCAGCACGATGGTTGTTAAAGATGACAGCATGGCTGGTGTGCTTAATGATGGCGATCATGTATTAATTAATCATAGTAAAAAAGCCGGTGGTGATGGCTTGTATGTTTTGCGCATAGGCAAAAATATTTTGGTGAAACGCACCCAGCTCAAGCCAAACAACCAGTTATTAGTTACGTCAGCAAACAGTGCCTATGAGCCATTCAATATTGATTTAACAGATAGTGAACAGGATTTTGAAATTATCGGTAAAGTAGAATGGTTTGGCCGCAAAATCTAAACCATACCGTAATCTAAATCTGATATCTGGCTGCAATCAGGTACCAATAGTAAATATGGTGATACGATAAAAACCGTTGCAAATGTGCTAAGTTTGTTTTGTATTTCTTTTCACCAAGAAATTAGCTAGCTGTCGTTACTGTATACTGTACTGCCAAAGAAACAGAAAGCTACTGATAAAAAATATAGCGTAGTAGAGACGGCAAATAATATCGGTCATCTTTGTTTATGGTTTTTTTCAGACAGGTAAAATGAAAAATAAATCCTGATTCGGCCTGTTCGTGTAAACAAATAATTCGAAGCATAGACAATTAGCCACACAGTCAGCACAAGTGCCTTGAGCACGTTCACATTGCTGATTGTGTGAGGCAAAATACTAAGCACAATTCCATTTTAATACCTACTGAACAACTGAAAATACGCTCAAATGTATTTGCAAAATGAGACAAAATTAACTGCTACTCCGAATTTTTATTACCGCTTCAGCTTACTAAAACAAATGCTTAATTTCAGAATAATTATCTAAATCGAAAGACGTTCTATTTTGCAGTACGCTACTTCATTGCCACTCAGCGCAACTGACTGTCTTTACTGCCACGTCGGTTATACAAACTGAACGTTTTTTGCATTTCCTTATCTCGTTCTGCCTGACATTCCACACAAAAACGCACACCTTTTAAAACCTGACGGCGAGCTAGCGGAATAGCTTCACCGCATTCTTCACAAAATTCTGCACTTTCTGCCGCCTGATCCATTTGCTGCCGAACATGATTGATAGCGTCTGCGATGGTACTTTCAATTTGCTGATTGACTGCATCATCTGAAGCCCAGCCACTTGCCATAATAAACTCCTATAAATTTCACAATATTAATATTGGAGTTATACATCTTTTTTTCAATATAATACTGATTAATATGAATATTTTGAAAGATAATGATAGATACCATTTTCTGGTTGAATAGTTAAAGATTGGCAGTCATTTTCAATTATATGAATGTTTGTTTACAAACAGATTTTTTAGGCAAAAGTAAATATCAACGGCAAATGGTTCTGTTATAAATTAACGTATTTAAATTACATATTCATTTAAATCAGATATATGATGTACTCTAAACCTAAAAATGGAGGGTAATAGCGAAACCAGATGAGAAATGTAAAAAATATGCATTCTATGCGCCAAACTTTCAGCATGATAATGTCTTTTCTGGTAAGAACGTTTTGGATTCAATGCTGATGGTGCTCAGGTCTGCCATGAATGGCAAGTGTAATGGTAACTGTTAATAATTGCTCATCATCATTGTTTGCTTGACTAATAGATAGATAATAATTTTATTTTTTATTTATTTAAGCTAACCGGAAGCGGGGAAAAAATTTGGCAGAGATTGATTAATTGCTGTTAAAACTTAATTTATTCTAGCTAATTCATGATTATATTTACATCGAACCGCATTGCAATATGCGCGATGATTTTATAGACTGATTTTGATTTTCCCTGTTAAATCAATCTATTGTTAAAAAAGGATAATAATTATGGATGCCCGTCAGTTTAAAGAATGCGTAGAAGCATGTAACCGTTGTATTGCTCTGTGTCAGTATTGTTCCACCGCTTGCTTGCAAGAAGATGATGTCAAAATGATGGCGAAATGTATTCATTTAGATATGCAGTGTGCGGCTATGTGTTCTCTGGCGGTAAATTTTATGTGCATGAACAGTCCATTCGTAGTGCAGGTATGTCAGTTATGTGCTGAGGTTTGCCGCGCCTGTGCGCAGGAATGTGCCCGTTTTAAAATGGATCATTGCCAGCGCTGCGCTGAAGCCTGCACAAATTGTGCCGACAAATGTATGGCTATGGCTGCCTGAATATATAAAAAATCCATTTTACCATTGTCGCCGACAATGGTTTTTTTTTGATTATTAATAAAAAATCTGTTTGTGAGGCTAGGGTGAAATAAAGCGTTTTATTTGACTTAATAGAATGGCAGAAGATAAACAAACGGAGTTAGCCTGATTAAAGCTAACCCCGAGATTACATATTCATCAGCTAGATTATTTCAGTCCCAGCACATCTTGCATATCAAAAAGTCCCTGCTCATGCTGGCGCAGCCAGACGGCAGCTCGGACAGCTCCGTTGGCAAAAGTAGCACGGCTGGAAGCTTTGTGGCTAATTTCTACGCGTTCACCATCTGTAGCAAATAAGGCAGTGTGGTCGCCAACAATGTCGCCGGCACGGATGGTGGAAAAACCAATGGTCTGCGGGTCACGTGGACCGGTATGGCCTTCGCGGCCATAGATAGCACAAGTTTTTAGGTCTCGACCCAGTGCATCGGCTATGACCTCGCCCATACGCAGTGCTGTCCCGGACGGTGCATCTACTTTATGACGATGATGCGCTTCAATGATTTCGATATCATAGCCCTCGTTTAAAACTCGAGTGGCTGTATTTAATAAAGCAAAGGTAAGGTTGACGCCAACGCTGAAATTGGGTGCAAAGACAATGCCAATTGTTTGCGCTGCGTCACTGATGCGCTGTTTGCCGGCTTCGTCGAATCCGGTAGTGCCGATAACATCCTTTACGCCAAGCCGTTCGCAGATGGCGAGATTACTAAGCGTGGATTCGGGTTTGCTGAAATCTATCAGTACATCGGTATTGTCCAGCACTTTTTCAGGGTCGTGGCAAATGCTGACACCCAGTTCCAGCCCAATGGCAAATCCGGCATCCAGCCCGATGGCTGGTGAGCCATTGTGTTCCAGTGCTCCACTTAATACGCAATCGTGACGCTGGCTGATACTCTGAATAAGGGCTCGACCCATACGGCCGTTGGCGCCGGCTACGGCAATTCTCAGGCGGGATGTAGACATACATTTACTCCGATGGGGTGAAGAGTGTTGTGGGCACTGGCTGTGGTTGTGCGGTCAGCGCGTCTCCTTCAGCATGAATTAAGTTGCCATTGGCATCAAAATAAAGGGTGAGTTTCTTTTCTTCTTCCACTTGGCTGGCACGGGTAACTACAAACACGTAATCCCAGCGATTGGCATGAAAGGGGTCACGCAGCAACGGTGTACCCAGCAGCATCTGTACCTGTTCGCGGCTCATGCCGGGTTGTAATGAATTCACTACGTTTTGGTCAAGCTCATTACCTTGTACAATTTTCAGTTTGTAGGAAGGAATTTGTGCCAGTTTGGCTGTGGTGCAGGCACTTAGGCCCAGTATGGCCACGGCCAGCAGGCAGTAGATTTTTTTCATGCTGATACCTCGGAGCTGGGACGAAACAGTTAGCAATGGCGGTGGCGACATTGTATGACACCGAGTGGGCAATTGCCTTAAAAGTGCGTATTATAGCGAGTATTATCAGCTAGTGGTGAAATAAGCATCATGAATAACAATGTAGCTCAACTGAAAGATAACGGTTTAAAGGTGACAGGCCCCAGACTGAAGATTCTGGAGCTATTTGAATCGCAGCCCGAACAACACCTAAGTGCGGAAGATGTATATCGTCGTCTGCTGGATGAAGGTGTGGAAATTGGTGTGGCTACTATCTATCGTGTTCTGACACAGTTTGAACAGGCCAATATTCTGCTGCGCCATCATTTTGAAACCGGCAAGGCAGTTTATGAACTAAACCGTGGCGGCCACCATGATCATCTGGTGTGTATTAAATGTGGCAAAGTTACTGAATTTTGTAGTGAAGAAATTGAAAAGCTACAAAAGAAAATTGCCGACGATAATGGCTATCGTATTGTTGACCATGCCTTATATATGTATGGGGTATGCAGTGAGTGTCAGCAATTTGACACTAAATATCTGTAAATAATTCTGGCAGGACTGTCTAGTATGAGTCAGACTGCTTATCGGCCGATTATTCCGCAACTGAGTAGCACCAATCTGGATTTTCCCGATTTAGAAAACGCTCAGCGCGAGCGTGATGGTCTGGTAGCGATTGGCGGCGATTTACAGCCGGCAAGGATACTGGCTGCATACCGGCGGGGTATTTTTCCGTGGTATGGCTCGGATGAGCCTATCATGTGGTGGTCCTTCGCGCAGCGAATGGTACTGTTTCCGGATGAGCTGAAAATTAGCCGCTCACTGGCTAAAAATCTGCGCAATAAGTCTTATGCTGTAACCATGAATTATGCTTTCCGGCAGGTGCTGAGCAACTGTGCACAGACACCGCGTCCCGGACAGAACGGTACATGGCTGGTACCCGAAATGCAATATGCTTATCGTGCGTTGTATGAGATGCAGCATGCATGTTCATTTGAATGCTGGTATCAGGATGCTGACCGACAGCCTTATCTAGCCGGTGGATTGTACGGTGTTTTGATTGGGCGTGTTTTTTATGGCGAATCCATGTTTGCCCATGCAGCAGATGCTTCCAAAATTGCCTTTGTGCATGCAGTGCGCTATTTTCAGCAGCAGGGTGTACCCATGATTGATTGTCAGGTGTATACCAGCTATCTGGCCAGCTTTGGCGGACGCGAAATTCCGTTTGCCGATTTTTCGGCTTGTCTGCGTCAATATAATCCCCAATCTTTGCCACAGCCGCCTGAACCGCGTTTGCTGGCTGGCAATGGTGTTGTTCCGTTGCCCATTACCTGAACTGAATCATTGATGATAGGAATTGTTTTATGTCTTTACAACAAGTGATAGAAACAGCGTTTGATAATCGTGCTGAAATCACACCGGCATCGGTATCAGCCGAAGTGAAAGAAGCAGTAAATGAAACCTTACAGCAATTGGATAGTGGCCGCCTGCGTGTGGCTGAGAAGCAGGGGAATCAGTGGCAGGTAAATGAATGGGCTAAAAAGGCTGTGTTACTGTCTTTCCGTATCAGTGACAATGTGGTTACCGATGATGGAGTGGGACGCTATTTTGATAAAGTGCCAACCAAATTTGCTCAGTGGGGTGTGGCTGACTTTCAGCAAGCAGGTTTTCGTGCGGTACCGGGTTCGGTAGTGCGTGCCGGTAGCCATATCGGTAAAAATGTGGTACTGATGCCTTCATTTGTGAACATCGGTGCGTTTGTTGATGAAGGTACAATGGTAGACACCTGGGCTACGGTAGGCTCTTGTGCTCAGATTGGTAAGCATGTTCATTTAAGTGGTGGTGTTGGTATCGGTGGGGTGCTTGAACCATTGCAAGCGGCACCTACTATTATTGAAGATAATTGCTTTATCGGTGCGCGTAGCGAGATTGTTGAAGGTGTGATTGTCGAAGAAGGCAGTGTCATTTCCATGGGTGTATTCATTGGACAATCTACTAAAATCTACGACCGTGAAAGCGGTGAAATTACCTATGGCCGTGTACCTGCTGGTTCGGTGGTGGTGTCCGGCAGTCTGCCGGCAAAAGATGGTAGCCATAGCCTGTATTGTGCTGTGATTGTGAAAAAAGTAGATGCAAAAACTCGTGCTAAAACCAGTGTGAATGAACTTTTACGCGGAATTTAATTTTTTCTTTTGCAATAACAAATCCTCTTACGCACTGTAAGAGGATTTGTTCTGGATGGTGGCAGCGAGCATACCATCAAAATTCAGTCGTAGAGACTCTGTGTATTTACCGCTGACGAAGAGACTGACTGATTTTACTAGCGATAAGAGTAGCAGTAGTTAATAAGGCACCGACCAGAATTTTGTTTCGCCAGCGTCTGGGTTTATTGGCCAATTTCAATGCCAGACTGCCAGCCGGAATTTTGTCTACTATATTCAGTGAGCGCTGCCACAAGTTTGATTTGCTAGTGGAGTGGCCGTTTTTCAATTGTTCTGCCATTAATTTCAACCGTGCACTCTGTGCCTGAAGATTCAGCAGTTCACGCTGCTGGGCAAGATTCAGTTTGTCGGATTTACTCATTTATTGCTCTCCGTCAATTCTGCTATGGCTGCCACCTTTCAGGTAGCTGATATCTTCTGTAATAGCTGACAGGGTCTGCGTCATAAACTGACTTTGTTTGCGTATAAGTTTTACTATAACGATAGTCAGCAATAAGATTAACAATAAAAACAATATGGCCAGACCAAAAAACACCCAAACCTTAGTTTCCGGCTCCAATACTGCATTCAGACCAAATAACAGGCTGATAAAGCCGAGAAAAAACATTGCCCCAACCAATACTGCCAGTATCAGCAGTACAATGATGCTTTGTAGTTGGGCAATGGCATCCAGACGCAGCATGCGCAGACGAATCCACAGCAGTTCACTGCCATAAGCAAGCCAGATTTTTAGCTGACGCAAATCGCGGCCAATATTGCCAATACTCATGCAATGGTATCCGTTAAAAAGTGAATAATATTCAGGCAAGCGGTGAAATTACCGGATTGCCTGAATGGAGACTATGCTGGTAATGATTAGCCGCGACAGCGTCCGAGCAAAATGCCGGCAATAAAGCCTGCAGCAGCAGCGATACCCATTGCATAATACGGCTGTTCACGTACCAGCTCATCTGTGCGTTCAGCTGTGGCACGGGCTTTGTCGGCAATGGTGCTTTCCAGCTCACTTAGTTTGGATTTGGTATTACCCAGTTTTTTGCGCAACTGGTCTTTCAGTGCTTTGGCCTGATCTGAACCGTTGTCGCCAGCTTTTTCATATAAATCTTCTACTTCATCCAGTACTGAACGTACTTCTCTCATTAGATCTTTTTTCTGTGCATCAAAATCAGCCATGGTCATTCTCCTTCCAGTGGGCATGAAAAAATATCAGAAAGTTTAAAATTTGCAGCCAATTTTTAAAGACCGATTACTGCATACAGAGTGCCTGCTTGGGGGCAATATCGGTTAAAATAAACTTGGCTGCTAACATCTGTTTCACAATGTCTACCTTAGCACAAGGATATGCATTTGCACAGATATTAATATATTAGCAATAAACTGCTGCATGGGAATGAAAGATGACTGAGCTGGGACTGAAAAAAATATATTCGGGTAAAGTACGCGATTTATATGAGATTGACGCGCAGCGTATGCTGATGGTGGCGACAGATCGCTTATCTGCTTTTGATGTAATTTTACCTGAACCTATAACAGGAAAAGGTGAAATTCTTACTCAGATTTCAAATTTTTGGTTTAATAAACTGAAGCATATCATGCCCAATCACTTTACCGGTGAGACGGTTTATGATGTATTGCCACACCAAGAAGCAGAAAAATTGGCCAAAAGGGCAGTGGTGGTAAAAAAACTAACACCATTGAAAATTGAAGCGATTGTCAGAGGCTATCTCTCTGGTAGCGGTTGGCGTGATTACCAGCGAACAGGTGCCGTATGTGGTATTAAACTACCTGCTGGTCTGCTTGAGGCTGAAGCGTTGCCACAAGTGATATTTACTCCGTCCAGCAAGGCGGCTGTTGGAGACCATGATGAGAACATCACTCTGGCAGAATGTATTTCACTACTGGGCGAAGAGCTCACTAAGCAGGTCAGCACTAAAGCGATTGAGCTGTATACTGAAGCTGCAGCCTATGCCAGAAGTAAAGGCATTATCATTGCAGATACCAAATTTGAGTTTGGTATAGATGAAAATGGTACTTTAACGTTGATGGATGAAGTGCTCACACCAGATTCCAGTCGTTTCTGGTCAGTGGAAAATTATCAGGTAGGCACCAATCCGCCCTCTTTTGATAAACAGTTTATTCGTGATTGGCTGGTCGCATCTGGGTGGAACAAGCAGCCTCCTGCTCCGCACATACCGCCAGAAATTATCGCTAAAACATTGGCTAAATATCAGGAAGCACTGCATTTACTTGCCGGACAATAAACAAATTAAAGGGCAGCCAAACGCTGCCCTTTTGCAATAATATCCAATTTGGATGTCTAAGTTAGTTTTTGCCACATTGGCTGAAACCTATCTTTCATTGCAGCTTATATGACTACAAAGTTGGTAGAAAGCAGAAAGTGCTTCTCTTTGTTAACTAAATTTTCTTTTTGAGTGTAAAAAACTGTTCTGAGTTTCTTAATAGGAAATAATATTTTAACAGGATTGATATTAACAGTGTGCCAGTAATACATTAGTATCGGTTTTCTCTTTTCAGAGTCCAGACAGATTGTCCTTCATTCTGTACTTAACTACCAATCATGCTAAGGGGAACTAATGAATATTTCTGCCACAGAAGAATTATTGTTACAACGGCATACTGTACGCAGTTTCAAAGATCAAACGCTGACTGATGAACAATATACCCGTCTGATGGAGGCAGCACGCTTTGCGCCTACATCGGAATTTTTACAGCAATGCTCCATTATCCGGGTTACCGATAGCCATTTGCGTGAACAGATTCGCAATATTTGCCATCTGGATTATGTGGGCGCAAACGGGGACTTACTGGTTTTCGTAGTGGATATGTATCGTAATCATCGCATTCGAGCTCAGCTTGGCCTAGCTGACGATGGCTTAAGTAGTACTGATCTATTTATTCAGGGCATGGAAGATACGCTGATTGCGGCTCAGAACGTGGTTATTGCTGCTGAAAGTATGGGGCTGGGCAGTGTCTATTTGGGTAGCATTCAAAACGATATCCGTCCCATTATTCAGATGTTGAAGCTGCCGAAGCTGACTTTTCCTCTCGTTGGGTTGCAAGTTGGTGTGCCTGAGAAACGGACACAGGTCAAACCGCGGATGCCACTGCCACTGCGTTCTTTTGAAAATCAATATCAGGATGAATTCAATCTTCAGAATTTTGCAGAATATGATGCCATTGTCGAAACCTATTATGGCCAACGCGATAGTAACCAGCGCATTGATTCATTTACTAAGCAGATAGCCGATAAAATATCACGTAAACGCTTTAAACGTGATGATATTCTGGCTGTGATACATGAACAGGGCTTTTGCCAGTACTAAATCCGATAAGACCATTAAAAAACCTGTTGCAAATTAGATGTAGCAGGTTTTTTCTATGGTTTTAATTTGAATTGAGAATAGCTGAAAGCGTTTGAAGAAGTTTATTATCTCTGATATTTAGCAAATGCAGGTGAAATCAACAGAAAATTCATTAGCATTTCTGTTTAAAATAATAGAGTGATAAAACCCTGATAAGCTAATGCACGCGTTTTTTGCTTGAGTCACTACAGTAGCAACTTTAACCTTTAACTCAAGGTGATATGCTAAATATGCTAGCATAGGATTGATAAATTAGGGTTTTAACAAATCTTATTCAATGCTCAAGCAACGACATGAAATAAATACCATATTATAAAACAAAAAATCCGCCATCCCTATATAATACCTGCTAGAACGGACTCACCATAACACTGCGCATTCCAGTCTGGTTAATGAGGCTGTGATTATGGATTTATTCAGCTTTGCTGTCAGCTTGATGCTAGTTTAGCGTCCACAGAATGGAGCGGGTAGCATAATGTTCTATTCTATTTAATCTGTTTATGTTTCAGCAAACCATTACTGATCTTGTATCAACAAGCCTCCTATTTTTTATCTGATGATGGAAAACGCTATGCCACAACATCCTTATCGCCGTTTACGTCCCGCACGCCATGAATTACCGGAAGTGGGTATATCCGAATCAGGTAATATACGCTCTCTGCATTTAGGTACACCCACCATACAAAGTTCAATGAATGTGGATTATCCTGCTGAGCTCGTATTGTCTTATAGCCGTGCCATGATGGCGTGGCTATTGTTTGTAGATGAATTGCCACAGCATATTACTCAGATTGGTCTTGGTGGGGGTTCGTTTGCACGTTGGATAGATGCGTATCTGCCTGAAACCCGACAGACAGCAGTAGACATTAATCCACAAGTGATCAGCATTGCTCGCAGTATGTTTGAGCTGCCGTATGAAGGCGATCATTTTGAGATTATTGAGGATGATGGTGCGGAATACGTCAAAGTATTGCGCGGCAATACTGATATTATCCTAGTAGATGGCTTCGATGGTGAGCAGATTATCGATAGTTTGGTTGCCGAACCATTTTTCGCAGATTGTCGGCAGGCACTAAGTGAAAACGGTATATTTGTCACCAACTGGTGGCAGGGGGACAAGCGTTTTCATACTTTCGTGCGTCGCTTACGTGAAGTGTTCGAAAACCGAGTGCTAATGGTACCGGCAGAAACCCACGGCAATATTGCTGTACTTGCTTTTCAGCAGCCACCTTCCATGCGTGAGTGGAGCAAATTAAAAAAACGTGCTCAACAGCGGGCAGACCGTTTTAATCTTGCGTTACCCGCCATGCTGGCAGCGATTAAAGCACAACAGGAAAACCCCAGCCGGCCACTAACATTTAATGATGAATAACCCACACTGGCACACTTATACAAATAGCCAGCGTGAACAGGCAGATTAAAGGAAAAGATGTGAGTTTTTATGCCAAACATTTGTTTGTCTGCACCAACCGGCGCGACAATCCTTGTCGCCAAAGCTGTGGCGATGATAACGTTGGTGCCGATGCAGTAGATTACCTGAAAGGCCACGCCAAAGCCATGGGACTGATGGGTGTGGGCAAACTGCGCATCAGTAGTGCTGGATGTCTTGGCCGCTGTGATGAAGGGCCAGTCATGGTATTGTATCCACAAGGGCGGTGGTATACCTATGTGGATGAAACTGATTTGCAGGAAATTCTGGATGAAGAACTGGCCAACGACTGTGTTGTTACCCGTTTATTATTAGATAAACCCGAAAGTAGTGAGTAAAGCAGATGCTGAAGCAACAACCCAATATCTGGATTAATGGGCCGGTTGGCAGACTGGAAACCATTTATTTGCCGGCACAAGGTACAGCACGGGGTGTAGCGGTAATTAATCATCCCAATCCGTTGCAGGGCGGATTAAATACCAACAAAGTTGTGCAAACTGCTGCCAAAGCACTAACCACACTGGGTTTTCATTGTTATCTGCCCAATCTGCGCGGCGTAGGCAATAGCGATGGCGAGCACGATTATGGCCGTGGCGAAGTAGCAGACTGTTTAGCCGTAGTGGATTTTGCACGTACACAGCATCCCGAGGTGACTAAACTGGTATTATCAGGTTTCTCTTTTGGCGGCTATGTGGCCTTATTCAGTGCCTTAACTGCTCGCCCAGATGCCTTACTGCTGATGGGTCCTGCAATCGGGATGTATACAGTTGATGTACCAGATGCCTATAATTCGGCCACAACCTTGCTGATTCATGGTGAGAAAGACGAAGTGGTGCCGTTGCAGAATAGTATGAACTGGGCTGAAGCACAGAATTTACCGGTAGTGGTCATACCCGGTTCCGGCCACTTTTTTCACGGTAAGCTGATTGTACTGCGCCAATGGATTGAACGGTTGCTTCCAGCGGTTGTAGCGGAATGATTATCTCTGATTGCTATACAGTATGTAATTATATTATTAGATTGTAATTTATTAAGTGTTGAAGCAAATCGAGCTTTAGTTTTATTTTTAAAAATTAGTTTATGACCACTAATTGTTTTAAATATTAATGGTTATAAAAAATAAGCTAATTAGTTTTAATTCTAATGACATAAAAGGCGTTATTAAAAAACGTCTTTTTTATATCATATCTTCAAATTCGTTTAAATTTACCGAAGCCATCATCTTTGCAGACAAATTTGCCAAGCTAGCATTGTGACATACCGTTATTTTTACCAGAGCAGGGCTATAGCTTCTTGTCACTTTAGTACTACTAAATGTACCTAGTAATAAAGCAACCATCCTTAAAAAAGGGTTACGTAAAAAGGATTAAACCATTATTTCACCAGCATTAGGATTTGAATAGCTAAATATGTTTTGTTAACAGTAATATTTAAGCTAATTTTATAGAAATGGGTTATTTAATAAAAAATTTTTTTTTGTTTACATCTAAAAATTCTTTTATATATTTTAGAATAATGGTGTGAATATTTTTTCTGCTAACGCCATATTCATCTTTGCAAATAATTTTATCCTTTTCAGGCAAAATACTGAAAGCATCTTTTTTACATTCTTGTATGAAACTGAAATGCATGGCATCTTTAAGCAGAATATATTTGGTTACAGGTAAATTTTCAGCCAGATAACCTGATTCCATTTCAACGGGTAGGTCACCAATATTGATTTCAGCGCTGATAATTAATGTAGGGATGGTTAATTTCTTCAGACTTGATTTAGTCAGCCCCCGAGCAAATCCCGTATCTAGTGCAATAATCTTTTTCACTCTTGGGTCATACAGATGGTTGAACGCTGATTGCTTATTTGATCTTATCCCTAACGCTTCACTTAGTTCACATTCGTGTTGAGCCTTAGTTATACGACAGTCCTCAAGAAACTGTGCAACGCTAAAATTAGCACCGCCAGCGACCATCACTGTCCAACCACCTAAAGAGTGTCCCAGTAATGAGATATTATTGTTGTCTACTTTTCCGGCAAAATCAGGATTTTCTTGCAAAAAGGTAATAGTACGTTGTAAATCGATTGGTCTTTGCCATAATTGTGCAGCTTGTTTCGGGGTTTTACTATATTTAGATATGTCTGGATGATCAATTAAAGCAACAATATATCCTAGTTTGGCAAGATTTGAAGCTATCCAGCTTAAGTTGCGCCAATTACCACCATATCCATGGGATATCACTAATAAAGGATATGAATTGTTTATAGGTTTGGCATTTTCTATTGCATAAAAACCTGAAAATACCGAACTATCAGCAAATAAAATTGGCTTTGAATCAGAATTGGTAGGATAGATTACAAAGATGCTTATTTCTCTTCTTTTATCGATATCTGATAAAGTTGAAGTCTTAAATCCTAGATTATTGGCATTGCTCAGAGATGATAGTAACAATAATATGATTAATGCTATTACTCTAAACATAATAGTAAATCTATTTAATAGACTTAAAATAAAAGCCATCAACTACATTTATGCAGTAAATAGCTTTAGCTCAATTAAAAATAATTTAATTTTTTAAGGATATGTCTGATATAAACTTTTAGCTTATCTGTGTCTGATGTTCATCGCTCTGACGACTACGTATCACACCTATCTCGTAAACCGTTTCGCCTTGCTGCTGTAAAAATTGTTGCACCGCAGCAGCATCAGCAGCATTCACTACCAATACCATGCCGATGCCGCAGTTGAATGTACGGTACATTTCCTGGCTGTCCACTTGTCCGGCCTGTTGTAACCATTGAAATAGTTTGGGCAGTGGCCACGACTGGGCATCTATTGCTGCTACGGTGTTTTCAGGCAGAATGCGAGGCACGTTTTCGCTTATACCACCGCCGGTGATGTGTGCCATACCTTTGATGGTAAACTGTTTCAACGCTGCAAGAATAGGTTTGACGTATAAGCGGGTAGGTGCAATGATCGCTTGCCTCAGGGTTTGGCCGTCTGCAAACGGGGCGTCCAGCTCTGGACGAGCACGTTCAATGATTTTGCGTACCAGCGAGTAACCATTGGAATGGATGCCATTGGAGGCCAGCCCCAGCACAATATCACCAGCAGCAATACTGCGTCCATTGATAACCTGTTCTTTTTCCACCACTCCTACCGCAAATCCTGCTAGATCATACTCACCATCGGGATACATACCCGGCATTTCGGCAGTTTCTCCACCAATCAAGGCACAGCCAGATTGTTCACAACCAGAAGCAATACCTTTAATTACTGCGGCTGCTCGTTCTACATCCAGTTTGCCGCAGGCGAAATAATCCAGAAAAAACAGAGGTTCTGCACCCTGTACCAAAATATCGTTCACGCTCATTGCAACCAGATCGATGCCAATAGTGTCGTGCTGATCCCATTCGAAAGCCAGTTTTAGCTTGGTACCGACGCCATCAGTTCCAGAAACCAGTACTGGCTGACGGTATTTCTTGCTGATTTCCACCAAAGCGCCAAAGCCGCCCAAATCACCCAATACTTCAGGACGCATGGTGCGTTTGGCAAAAGGTTTAATTTTTTCGACCAGCGAATCGCCAGCATCAATATCAACACCGGCATCGCGATAACTCAGGGACTGGCTCATTAGTGCGCTTCCTTAGGGCAAAGTACAAAGCTGATTAAGAGAAAACAGACAAAAATCGTGTAATTTTAACATTTTTCAACTTTTGCCGCTGTTTAAATTAGCCGACTGAATAATGGACTGAATCTGCAATAAGTTTTGGTATTTTTTATTTTTACTGAGTGTTATTTTGACGTAGGGCGGATGGCAATAATAGGCTAAATCTGAGTATGTTTTTTGATGGCAGATGTATATGATTTTTATGTATTTGCCACGGTCGGTATGATAAATATGAAGAGGTACTGAATGAGCTAAGAAAAAGGCCGAATCAATAGATTCGGCCTTAGTATTAGTCTGCTTCAGGCAGCTAATGTGTTGTGTATACTGCTTAGGCTTTGCGAGCCGGTAGTTTTTCACGAATGCGGGCAGCTTTACCGGTTAAGCCACGCAGGTAATACAGTTTGGCACGGCGTACATCACCACGGCGTTTAACTTCGATTTTTTCAACGGCTGGAGAGTATAACTGGAATGTACGTTCCACACCTTCACCGCTGGAGATTTTACGTACGATGAAGTTGCTGTTCAGGCCACGGTTGCGACGAGCAATCACAATGCCTTCATAGGCTTGCAGACGGGTACGGCTACCTTCGGTAACGCGTACAGAAACAACCACGGTATCACCTGGCGCGAAGGCCGGGATTTCTTTATTCAAACGAGCGATTTCTTCCTGCTCTAATTGTTGAATCAAGTTCATATTAAGCTTCCTAATTATAATGGGATGTCCCGTTCCTCTTGTCTGATATTTTGCAAGAGTCTGGATTCCTCTGGGGTTAATACACGGCCGGCCAGTAAATCTGGTCGACGTGTCCAAGTGCGCCTAAGCGCCTGTGTTAATCGCCATTTGGCGATTAATGCATGATTGCCACTGCGTAGTACGTCGGGAACGGTCTGTTGACGAAATTCTACCGGACGCGTGTAGTGCGGGCAATCAAGTAAACCAGTGGCAAATGAATCTTCTGCTGCTGAGCGTGCATCACCTAATGTACCTGGCAGCAGCCGGATAACAGCGTCCATTAACATCATGGCTGGTAATTCTCCACCGGATACCACAAAGTCGCCAATGCTGATTTCGGTCACATCGTTGCTGGTGAGAATACGTTCATCAATGCCTTCGTATCGGCCACACAGCACAATCAGTGCCGATTCATCGGCCAGACTGGCTGCTTGTGTGTGACTCAGAGGTTTGCCCTGTGGGCTCATATAAATCAGCCGTCCTTCAGGGCTGGTCTTTCGAGCCATATCAATGGCGGCCTGTAAAGGCGGCGCCATCATAATCATGCCCGGGCCACCGCCGTAAGGGCGGTCATCAATATAGCCCAGTGGATTATCTGCAAACTGCCGCGGATTGATTGTAGCAAACTGCCAGATACCTTGCTGCAATGCACGTCCGGTAACGCCGCTGTCTGTAAGAGCAGTAAACATTTCCGGAAACAGGGTAATGGCCTGAATGTACATCAGTAGTCGCTGCCCCAGTCTACACTAATCTGCTGTTGTGGCAGGTTTACTTCATCGATGTATTGTGCGACAAAAGGAATCAGTTTGCGGCCGAAATCGCCGTCTACTACCAGTACGTCATGTGCACCGGTTTGCATTAATGAACTGACAGTACCAAGGTTTTCCTGTGTACGGTTAAATACGGTTAGGCCTATTAGGTCTGTCCAGTAATACTCATCTTCTTCGGTTTCTGCAAAGCTGGCACGGTCTATTTCAATGGTGAAGCCGCGCAGTAAGGCTGCGCTGTCACGATCGTTGATACCGTCAAACCGTACTTGTAATTCATCACCGCTGATTTTGCTTTCGGCAATGCTTACGGTTTTGGTTTGTCCATCTTTGCTCAGCTGCCATTGCGGATAGTCAAGCAGGCTGTCGGTATATTCGGTATCGGAATGGACTTTTACCCAGCCCTTTACGCCAAATACACCTTTAATATAGCCCATTGCTACCCATTGTGGCTGTGTACTGTTCATTTGCTTTACTGCTGAATTAGGCCGCAGCCTTCTGTTCTTTAACCAGTTTGGCTACAGCTTCGCTCAGCTGCGCGCCTTGACCAATCCAGTGGTTCAAACGGTCTGTACTTAGACGTACACGTTCCTGTTTTTCATTGGCAACAGGGTTGTAAAAACCAACGCGCTCGATGAAGCGACCATCACGACGGTTGTGAGAGTCAGCTACGACGATGTTATAGAAAGGACGGTGTTTAGAACCACCGCGGGCCAAACGGATAACTACCATAGTGTATTCCTTAGTGAAAAAATCGAAGTAATTTTATTCTGCCAAGACAACAGAAAATCGCTAATTTTAGTAGGTAAAACCCAGTCTTGGCAAGCTGTTAATGTATATTTGTTGTAGATATACCGTTGTGGATTTGTGTATTGCAGGAGATTTATTTTTTTGGCATTCTGATTGGTATTATTTGATTAAACTATTGCTGTTTATGGTTAAATTTTTTCTAAATGCGATGTTTGTGGTCTATGGTAAATCTTGAGATATGGTTTTGTATTTTTGATAATAATCTATAAAATCATATATTTATGTGTGATTTTTGTGGCTGTGTTTACAGCTTTTTAATTTTAGGGCTGCATTGCTTCATTTCTTCGCGTATCATAGCTGCCACGTGTTTTTGCGGATATCTTAACAATGAAACAGATTTTTTTGGATTTTGAACAACCTATAGCCGAATTGGTACAGAAAATTGATGAGCTTCGCTTTGTGCAGGATGAATCGGCTGTGGATATTTCCGAAGAAATCGCGCGCCTAAAAAAGAAAAGCGATGATTTAACCAAGAATCTTTTTGCCAAGCTGTCGCCGGTACAGATTTCGCAGGTATCACGCCATGCGCAGCGTCCTTATACTTTAGATTATATTGAGGCGCTGTGTACTGACTTTGAAGAGCTGCACGGTGACCGTGCTTTTGCTGATGATGCTGCAATAGTGGGCGGTCTGGCGCGCTTCAATGGAGAAAGTGTTATGGTAATCGGCCATCAGAAAGGCCGTGATACTAAGGAAAAAATTCGCCGCAATTTCGGCATGCCTAAACCGGAAGGTTATCGTAAGGCATTGCGGTTAATGAAGCTGGCGGAAAAATTCAAGATCCCCTTGCTGACATTTATCGATACCCCTGGTGCTTATCCGGGTATTGGTGCAGAAGAACGTGGCCAGTCTGAAGCAATCGGACGCAATCTATATGAGCTGGCACGACTAAAGGTGCCGGTAATTTGTACGATTATTGGCGAGGGTGGCTCTGGTGGTGCGCTGGCTATAGCTGTAGGCGATTATGTAAATATGCTTCAATTTTCTACCTATTCTGTGATCTCACCGGAGGGCTGTGCTTCAATTCTGTGGAAAACTGCGGAAAAAGCACCGGAAGCAGCACAGGCACTGGGCATTACTGCCAAACGCCTGCTAGAGCTGAAATTGATTGATAAGGTGATTGAAGAGCCTTTGGGTGGAGCGCATCGCAATTATCCGGAAATTATGCAACGGGTGAAAGCGGTACTGACTAGCCAGTTAGAAGAGGCCAAAGGCAAGCAGTTGTCGAGTTTACTTACCCGTCGCTTTGACCGCCTGATGCATTATGGTCAGTTCAACGCTAAATAATTTATGTGTCCGCTTATGTGACAATATTGCACAACAATGGTCAGCCTCTGTGGCTGACCGTTGTATTTTGACTGTTGGCCTTAGTGGCGGTCTGGATTCTGTGGTATTGCTGCATGCGCTGACTCAGTTGCGTAATGTACTGCCGTTGCAGTTGTCTGCAATTCATGTGCATCATGGCTTAAGTAGCCATGCTGATGAGTGGGCTGCTTTTTGTCAGAAGGTCTGCGCAACTTGGTCTGTTCCACTAAAGCTGGTTAAGGTAACGGTCAGTGCCAGCGGAGAGGGTGTGGAAGCTGCGGCTCGTAAGGCGCGTTATCAGGCTTATGCAGAAAGTGGAGCGGAAGTGGTGGTGCTGGCACATCATCGTGATGACCAGATTGAAACTTTTTTTCTAGGCGCACTGCGTGGCGGCGGTCTGCGCTCTCTGGCTGCGATGCCGGACGTGCGGGCATTAACAGAGCACACTATTCTATGGCGGCCACTGTTGCCTTTTTCGCGCGAGCAGCTGAAGAATTATGCTGAAGCGATGCAGCTTGAGCATATAGAAGACGACAGTAACCGCAACTGCATCTATCTGCGCAACTGGCTACGTCTGGATGGTTTGCCATACTGGCGTGCCCATTTGCCATATATGGATAATCAAGTTGAAGCTGCTGTTAGTCGTTTGCAGGATGAGCTGGCGTTGCTGGATGAAGTGGCTGAAGCTGATTGGACAATGTTGCATGCACAGCAACAGGGTTTTGATATTCCGTTGTGGCAAACACTTAGTGCAGCACGGCGCCGGCAGCAATTGCGTCTTTTTGCTCAGAAAAATGGTCTGGGCATGTCTACTTCAGCTTCACTGACAGAATTTGCAAGACAGTTGATGGAAAGCAAAAATGGTGCACAATGGTCTTTACCATACGCTCGTGTAATCTATTATGATTTCAGGTTGTGGATAGATAAAAAGCATGCATCAGCTCAATGGCCTTGGTTTGATTTGCTGCCGGCAAGCAGCAGGCAACTGACGAAGGCTGGTTATTTGGAATGGAGATGTCATAATTTTGGTTTGGTGGAAATCGCTGATGGATGGACAGTTCGTCAGGTCGATGTTCAGGATACAATTGTTTTAAAAGGAGGCAGAAAAAAGGTTAAAAAATTATTACAGGAACGGAAAATTCCTCCTTTTATGCGTGCTGTCTGGCCAGTATTATGTGATGCCGATAATCATTGTATTGCTGTGATTAATGTGGCTGTTGCTGCTAACGTAGGTGTTGCTGATGGCTGGATGCCTTTGATGAAGGATTTGCCTATTAGGCTTTAAGTTGGAAAAATAATAATTCAGCTACGCAGACTCAGCTGTCGATTGATGCAATAACAATAAAATTAGAGGATAACTATATGCATGAAAACCGTACCCCACAGGTGGAAGAACAGGTGTTGGTGCGTAAGGCTCAGCAGGGTGATGCGCAGATTTTCAGTTTGCTGGTGAGCAAATATCAGCGTCGATTAAAGCATTTTCTGCGTCGTTTTACTCATGACGATCAGATTACGTTGGATGTGGTACAGGAAACCTTTCTCAAAGCCTACAAAGCGTTACCTCAGTTTCGGGCTAGTAGTCAGTTTTATACTTGGTTATGCTGTATTGGGATGAATACGGCTAAGTCTATGATTGCTGTATATGGACGCGAACCGCAAATGATTACTGAAATAGTGGATGAGAATGGGGAAGAAGTTGATGTTCTCGAACATTTGTCCGACTATCAGACACCTGAAAAACAATTATTAAACCGCGAGTTGATTGATGTGCTGGGCGAAGCAATTGATCAGTTGCCACCTAATTTGCGTCAACCGATTATTCTTTTCGAAATCAATGATTTGTCATATGAAGAAATTGCTCAGATAATGGGCTGTCCGATTGGTACTGTACGCTCACGAATTGCAAGGGCGCGGGAACTATTATCTGCTGAAGTTGAAAGCAGATTTGAACATGATTGATAAGGACTCAGAACATTTGTGGCAACGTGTGAAGTAATTTGTTTACAGTTCCCATCTCAATAGGCTGGAAAATTCTGCTGGGTATACTTGAGTTAATAATGTATAGAAACAGTACGCAGATTATTTACCAGAAAATCTGGTTGCCGTTTGATAGAGAAAGCTTTTTTAATTCCTGCATGCGCGTACGGGTCAAGTCTGCAATATTAACGTTAAGCTTGTGGCGCCAGAAATATTTTCTGAATATCTTATGATATTCCGGCCGGTAATATTTTGTCTGCGGTAGGGTGCCTGACTCTGGTAAGTGCAGGAATATTCTGTCAATTTTACTAAGTATTTGTAAGAATTAGGAAAATAATTACTTCACTTACTCTTGAATTGTGGCCGCCTAGCCTTACTTTATTTATCGAAATGAATTTTACGTCCCGCTATATATGCGGGTTTGTATTAACCAACTTTGAGGTGCTTTGCGCACCAAAGATGTGGAGAAGATAATATGACTATTCGTCCTTTGAATGACCGTGTTGTGGTAAAACGTTTGGAAGCTGAAGAAAAAACAGCTTCTGGTATTGTATTGCCAGGTTCTGCTGCTGAAAAACCTGATATGGGTGAAGTGATTGCAGTTGGTAATGGCAAACTGCTGAAAAACGGCGACCGTCTGAAAGTGGATGTGAAAGTTGGCGATAAAGTGATTTTCGGTAAATACAGCGGTCAAACTGTTAAAGTTGACGGTGAAGAATTGCTGGTAATGCGCGAAGAAGATATTTTCGGTATTGTTGAATAATTGTTTATCCAGAAATTCTATTTTATTTGTATTTGCGTAATTGATTATTAAAGATTAGGAGTTTCAAATGGCAGCAAAAGATGTGAAATTCTCTGACGAAGCTCGTCAGAAAATGGTTGCTGGTGTCAATGTTCTGGCTGAAGCAGTAAAAGTAACTCTCGGCCCTAAAGGCCGTAATGTATTGCTGGACCGTGCTTTTGGCGGCCCGCATATCACCAAAGATGGTGTGTCTGTTGCAAAAGAAGTGGAACTAAAAGACAAATTCGAAAACATGGGTGCGCAGCTGGTTAAGGAAGTGGCTTCTAAAACCAACGATGTGGCCGGTGACGGTACCACTACTGCTACTGTGCTGGCTCAGGCAATTGTCACTGAAGGTATGAAATATGTGACTGCCGGCATGAATCCGATGGATCTGAAACGCGGCATTGATAAAGCGGTTGAAGCAGTAATTGCTGAGCTGAAAACCATTTCCAAACCTGTACCGGAAAAATCTAAAGAGATTTCTCAGGTAGCTTCTATTTCTGCTAATGCTGATGAATCCATTGGTGAAATCATTGCTAAAGCTATGAATGAAGTAGGCAAAGAAGGTGTGATTACTGTTGAAGACGGTAAATCTCTGGAAAATGAAGTTGAAGTGGTTAAAGGTATGCAGTTTGACCGTGGCTACTTGTCTCCTTACTTCGTAACTGATGTAGAAAAACAGATTGCCGGTCTGGATAGCCCATACATTCTGTTGTTTGATAAAAAAATCTCCAATATCCGTGATTTGTTGCCAGTGCTGGAACAGGTTGCTAAAACCAGCCGTCCGTTGCTGATTATTGCTGAAGATGTTGAAGGTGAAGCTCTGGCTACACTGGTGGTGAACAACATTCGTGGTATTCTGAAAACCGTTGCTGTTAAAGCGCCGGGCTTCGGTGACCGCCGCAAAGCCATGTTGCAGGATATTGCTATCCTGACCGGTGGTACCGTGATTGCTGAAGAAGTGGGTCTGTCTTTGGAAAAAGCCACTCTGGAAGATTTGGGTCAGGCTAAACGTGTAGAAGTGGGTAAAGAAAACACCACTGTGATTGATGGTTTGGGTGACAAGGCTGCTGTTGAAGCCCGTGTTGCTGAAATCCGCAAACAGATTGAAACTGCAACCAGCGACTACGATAAAGAAAAATTACAGGAACGTGTGGCTAAACTGGCCGGCGGTGTGGCTGTAATTAAAGTAGGCGCTGCCACAGAAGTAGAAATGAAAGAGAAAAAAGACCGCGTAGATGATGCTCTGCATGCTACTCGTGCTGCTGTGGAAGAAGGTGTGGTAGCCGGTGGTGGTGTAGCTCTACTACGCGCCCGTGCAGCCATTAAAGACCTGAAAGGTGCCAATGCTGATCAGGAAGCTGGTGTGAAAATCGTGCTGAAAGCAGTTGAAGCGCCGTTGCGTCAGATTGTGGCCAATGCTGGTGATGAACCAAGCGTTGTGGTGAACAATGTATTGAATGGTTCTGGTAACTATGGTTACAACGCTGGTACCGGTGAATACGGCGATATGCTGGAAATGGGTGTGTTGGATCCTGCTAAAGTAACCCGCACTGCCTTGCAGCATGCTGCTTCCATTGCTGGCCTGATGCTGACTACTGATTGCATGATCACCGAATTACCGGAAGACAAACCTGCAGCTCCAGATATGGGTGGCATGGGCGGTATGGGTGGCATGGGCGGCATGATGTAATGCAGCCTTAGGCACTCAGCTTAGTAAATGAAAAAGCCGGATATTAAAATATCCGGCTTTTCTTTTGTATAAGAAGACAAATTTTAATAAATTGTTTGTTCAGAAATTTAGTTATTTAACAATTAGTTTCTATGGGCGATATCTGGCAATTTTAAAAAGATGCTACTAAAAATTTAGCATCGTCGCATTACTTTAGGTAGTTGCGTTGTAGGGTATATATTTACAACTTTGTATTAATCGAGCTGATTGTGTGGTAAATGTGGATATATAGAAAATGAGTACGTTTTATTAATAAACTATTTTTGAAATTATGATGATAAAAATAATATCGAACGCTTGCTTATTTTTTCCTCATAAAAATTACTTTTAGTTGATGATTTCTATACTTTAAATTTAAAGATATATAAACGGATATCGTAAAATTTGCGGTTTGATTTTGTCTCAATATTGTTTGAAATTTATCATTTGGAGATGAATCATCTAAATTTTAGAAATTTTATCATGATGAATAAATATTGTTTAAATTAATTGATAGTTTATTGTTCTTATGAATAATTCTAGTAATTATATATGCGTACAAGAAGTTGTATTGTCATTATTTCACCAGATCCACGCCGCGATTAGCCAATTCATCAGCTTTTTCGTTTCCTGGATGTCCATTATGGCCTTTGACCCAGTGCCAGTGCACCTGATGTTTGTTTACTTCGACATCCAGTAGCTGCCATAACTCAGCGTTTTTTACTGGTTGTTTTGAGGCGGTTTTCCAGCCGCGTGCTTTCCAGTTGTGTATCCATTCCTGCATGCCTTTTTTAACGTACTGGGAATCAGTATAGATATGAACAATGCAGGGACGCTTTAGGGCTGCCAGTCCTTGTATGACAGCGGTTAGTTCCATACGGTTGTTGGTGGTGTTGGCTTCGCCGCCAAAAAGTTCTTTGCTATGGCTACCGGATTGCAGGTATGCACCCCAGCCACCTAAGCCGGGATTACCTTTGCAGGCGCCATCTGTATACAGGGTTACTTCGCTCATGTTTCTAGGCTGTCTGGCAAAAGGCTTACTATATCATGGCTGGGGTGGCAGAACCTTGCCGGGATTGAGAATGTTTTTTGGGTCAAAATAGTGTTTCTGCGCCCACATCCAGTTGATTTCAGCAGGTGTCCGTACCTGTGATAGCCATTGGTTTTTCAGTTGGCCGATGCCGTGCTCGGCAGCAATGCTACCTTGATGTTGTAAAACTTGTTCGTAGACCACTTGGTTAATTTCTTTTTCATAGTGATATACGTCGTTGCTGCGGATGTCGGCAATGAAAACGTTGTAATGCAGGCTGCCGTCGCCCAGATGTCCGAAGAGAATGGTTTTGGTTTGTGGAAAGGCTGTGAAGAGGCTCTGCTGGCAGCTTTCGATAAAATCGGCTACTCTTTCTATTGGTACTACGATATCGTGTTTGATACTGGCGCCCAGACTGCGCTGAGCTGCAGATATGTTTTCGCGCAATGTCCACAGGTGCTGACGTTTGGTTTCTGAATCGGCAATGATGGCATTGAGCCAGTTGCCTTGTTCGAGTACGTTGATTAATGGCTCGGTCAGATCTTGAGTGGGCAAGCTATCGGTAAGCTCAAACAGAATATGCCATTTAGCATTGACTGGTTCTTGCAGCTGGCTGTATCTGGCTGACAGATTCAGGGCAGCCTGACTGATTAATTCAAAGCTGGACAAGCGTTCGGCGAAATGGTTTTTAAGGGCAGAGAGTAGGCTGGTGGCTGCCTGTATGTTATCTAATCCGACCCATGCGGTGAGTATGCTTTGCGGTGGTGCAAAGAGTTTAAGAGTGGCGGCGGTAATGATGGCCAGTGTGCCTTCGCTGCCGATGATTTGCTGGCTCATTTCGTAGCCGCTGGTATTTTTATGTAGTGGATTGAGGTGACTCACCAGTTGACCGTCGGGCAGTACGTATTCTAATCCAAGTACCAGATCGCGCATGGTGCCGTAACGCACAACATTTAGTCCACCAGCATTGCAGGCGATATTACCACCTATCTGGCAGGAGCCTTCGCTGGCGAGGCTGAGGGGAAAATAACGGTTGGCCTGTTTGGCTGCGGCCTGTACATCTGCCAGTATCATGCCGGCTTCTACGGTAATGGTGTTATCGGCCAGACTCAGCTTGCGGACGCGGTTGAGTTTGCTGAGTGAAAGGATGATACCTTTACCGGCAGTGCAGCTATGAGGGGTGGCTGCTCCGCACAATCCGGTATTGCCTCCCTGAGGCGTAATCGGTATTTGTTGCTGCTGGCAGTAACGCAGAATGCTCTGTACAGCGGATACTGAATGCGGTTGTAATACGGCAAATACCTGTCCATGATAACGGCCGCGCTGGTCTGTACAGTAAGGCTCAATAAGGCTGGAATCGGTAATGATTTCTCTGGCACTGAGTAGCTGAGACAGATGCGCTAGATGGCTGGTGGTTGTCATGGCAGTTCACCTTAAGAGAAGAATAAGAAGATTGTACGGCAAATACTGAGGTTGTTTGGTGAAATCTACGCTGTTAGACAATGTTACAATATCGTGAATTGGTAATTTAAGTAAGGAAAAGGTATGTATTTTGTTGATCGCAGTGCGGTGGTGCTGAAACCAGCTCAGGCGTTTCTGGATTGGCTGCACCAGACCAGTGAAGATTTGCCGGAATTGACGTTGGCGCAATTGCAAAGTAATTGTACGACGCTGCTGGTACCGGAATTTGAAACGCCTGAGCAAATAATCGGTTATTTAGGTGAACGATTTAAATTGATTTTTGAGGCTGAGCTTTCTGCTTGGGAAGTAGACCGAAAATTGTGGCCGGCGCTGGATATTGACCAGTTCTGGAATTTTTTCACTGTTGAAGTACATGATATGGTTCTGGATCTGGTAGATGCACAGTTGGAGATATCGCCCGTATATGGTGACGAATAGGGGCGCTGACTGATGCAAGCCTGTGTTGTGCGTGTGCGCCCGTCTTTGAGAGCTCAGTTTTTGGCTCTGATTATGCATGGGCTGGCACTCACTGCTGTTGTGCTGTATAGCACAGGCTGGCAGCGGGCGTTGTTTTTGCTGGTCTGGGTACTATCCGTTTTGTGGGCGGGTTATGGTTTGCTTCATACCAGAATAAAACGAATTGAAATCAATGGTCAGGAGCAGGCCAGTCTGATACTGACATCCAGAAAAGGGGCAGTTCCTGCTGTCTTGTCTACTGACAGTGTGATTAGAGCCAGACTGATGGCTTTGCGATGGCAGACCGCCAAAGGGAGCGTGTATCAATTATTGTTGCCAGATATGACAGATGCGCCGTCATGGCGGCGGTTGCAGGTATGGGCTCGTTGGTGTCAGCCGCATACGGCTCAGGTTGCTGAGCCGCAATCAATTTTGTATAAGGTCATCCATTGGCTGCGGCTCAGGATGAATAATTAGAATAATGACAGAAAAATTTCATGCAACTGAATTAAAACGCTGGCTACAGCATCTGGAACAGGGTGTGACGGGCGGGCAGATTGATATGGGACTGACTCGTGTAGGTACGGTGCGGGAACGCATGGGACTACAGCCGCATTGTCCAGTGGTTATTGTAGGTGGGACAAATGGCAAAGGTTCTGTCTGTGCCTATCTAACGCAGATTTATCGCGAAGCTGGCTATCGTGTGGGTACACTTACCAGCCCACACTTGCTGCGTTTTAATGAGCGAATCGCTATCAATGCGCAGCCGGTTGCGGATGAGCTGATAGTTCAGGCGTTTGAACGTATAGAGGCTGAACGTGGTAATACTGTACTAACTTACTTTGAATTCAATACACTGGCTGCAGTGGAAGTCTTTGACCAGCAGAAGGTAGATATTATGGTGCTGGAAGTGGGACTGGGTGGCCGGCTGGATGCAGTAAATGTATTTGATGCGGATGTGGCGGTGATTACCAGTGTCGATCTGGATCATGAAGCCTATCTTGGCAATACGATAGAAAAAGTGGCGTTTGAAAAAGCCGGTATTATGCGTGGTGGCCGGCCAGTGATTTGTGCTCAGCTGCCGGTACCGGAAAGTTTAGCGGCACATGCTGAGGCAGTGGGTGCAGATTTACTGCTGCTTGGACGGGATTTTGATTATCATAAGTTGGAAATGCAGCAATGGTCATACCGTTTTCATCCCCAAAACAGTCAATTGTTTGTTGGAGAACATGCCCGCCATGCTCTGCCAATACCGGCTTTGCGAGGGAACTTTCAACTGAGTAATGCGGCCTGTGCGTTGACAGTATTGGAATGCTTGTCAGATCGTCTGCCGCTGGATATCGGTGCGATTAAACGTGGTTTGCTGCGAGTACATCATCCGGGCAGGTTTCAGGTATTACCCGGTCGGCCACTGACGATATTGGATGTGGGGCATAATCCTCATGCGGCACGGGCGTTGCGCAACAGCTTGATTACTTTACCGTATGCAGAGAAACGTCTGGCTGTTTTTAGTATGCTCGCTGATAAGGATATTGAAGGGGTACTGGAAATTGTGAAAGACCAGTTTGATAGCTGGTATATTGCGCCGCTGCATTTACCGCGAGGTCTGACAACAGCAGCGCTGGAAGAGAAATTTGCTCGCCAGCATATTTCGGCGATAACAACTTATGCTTCAGTAGCAGAGGCTTATCGTGCAGCTTTATCACAAGCGGGTGAGAATGATAGAATTGTGGTATTTGGTTCGTTTCATACCGTAGCAGAAATAATGGATTTGCCATCGTTGTAAATTTTAAAATCGAAACGAGCACGACAGAGGAGTGGATAACGCATGAATGCGCAGGAAAATTACGAACAGCTGAAACGGCGAAATCGGCGCCGTTTGGTCGGTGCACTGATTATGGTGGTGATTGCTGCTATTCTGCTGCTTGTTATGCTGAGCCGTCGTACTCCTCAGCCAGTACCAGCTCCACAGCTGGATATCAAAGCAGCTTCTGCAGCCAGACCGGCTAGTGCGGCTATGGATACACAATCTGCTTCTGCGGTGGTGCTGGAACCAGCAGCCAGTGCACCTGCTTTGCCGGTAACGGTGCCTGCCTCTGAGGTTGCTAGCATACCAGTTTCATCGGCAGCATCTGTACCGCCAGCTGAAAACCATGTTTCTAAAACGGCTGCAACAGTAGTGCCAGTTGTGCCGCAAGTGAAACCCGTACGTCCGGCGCCTCAGAAAGTAGAGGCAGAGAAAGCTACAGTTAAGCCGGTTGTGCAACCAGCCAAAACCCTTACTGAACATAAATCACAGCCTGTGGAACAAAGACGGTTGCATCATGAAGAAGCTGTTGCTTCGCCTAGAATAAAACCGGCAGCTACTAGACCAGTAGAAGCTGCCGAGAAAAATCCGCCAGTGAGGGTGACAACTGTAACCAAACCTCGCACTCCAACGGAAACTGTTGAGAAACCAGCCAGTAAAGCGTCAGCTGCTGCGGAAAACAGAAAACAACAAGCTGTAGGTAATACCACTGTGTCTTCAACAAAAACAGTTGTTGAAAGCGAAAAGAAAACCTCGACAGTGGCCAAAACACCAGTGAAAAATCCAGCTCCGGTCAAACCGGCTGCTACGCCTAAACAAAATAGTAATGCAGCAAGTGGCAAGAATAGCAATACTACGGGCAGACTGACGCCGCAACAGATATTGGAAAATAAAGCTGCTGCAGCTGTGAGCAGAAAGAGTACGACAGAGCAGAGCCGTAATAATAAAGCGCCTGTCGCCGCCACGAACAACAGCAAGGATGCGGTGGAGCGTACAGTGATTCAGATTGGTGCCTATACCACTGAAGCGCAGGCCAATCTGGTTCAGCAGCGTTTGGCAGTGGCCGGTGTGCCAGTGAGTATTACGACTAGCCAGACCAGTAAGGGTACGCTGTATCGGGTACGCAGCCGTGTTTACAATAGCCGCAGTCAGGCAATGCAGAATCTGGATAAAGTACATGCTGTTGGGCTGGATGGTTTGGTAATCGGTTTATAGGATATTGATACGGGCATGACACTGTTTGATTTTCTGGCTCTGGGCGTGATTTTGCTGACCACACTGGTAGCGATGATGCGCGGTCTGGTGGGCGAGATAGCCGCTTTATTATGCTGGCTGGTAGCCTTTCTCGGTGCCAAGATGTTGGCCGCGCCGGTAGCGGATATGGCTTTTCCTACGATGCAGCCCCGTGCGCTGGCTGTTGCTTTGTCTTTTGTACTGGTGTTTGGGGTGATGTGGATAGTGCAGCGACTATTTCGTGCGCTGATTACTTCCGCTTTGCAATCAATTGGTCTAGGTGGTGTCAACCGGATTTTCGGTGCCTGTTTTGGGGCGGTGAAAGGCGTGATTATTGTTACACTGGTGGTATTGCTGTGTGCTTTTACTGATTTACCCAAAACGCCAGCATGGCGTGATTCGGCTACAGCAGGTATGTTTGAGCAATTGGCTATGCTTGCGGTGCCGTACCTGCCGTCTTTTGTGGCTGAGAAGCTGAATTCGCCATCGGTATAAACGTATGAATTATCTGACTAAATACAACGCGCGTTTTTAATTACAAAACGCGCGTATTTATTTGTCTTAAATGGAGAGAATAATGTGTGGTGTTTTGGGTATTGTTGCGCATGAGCCGGTGAATCAGCTTTTATACGATGGTTTACAGATGTTGCAGCATCGCGGTCAGGATGCGGCTGGGATTGTGACAGCGGAAGGTACGATGTTTCATATGCATAAAGGCCGCGGTATGGTGCGTGATGTATTCCGTACCCGCAACATGCGTGAATTGGTAGGTAATGTTGGCATTGCTCATGTACGCTATCCGACGGCCGGTAATGCCAATTGTAGTGCCGAAGCGCAGCCTTTTTATGTCAATTCACCGTTTGGTATTGTGCTGGCACACAATGGTAATCTGACCAACACAGAAGAGCTGTTTAAGAATGTCTGCTTTACTGATCTGCGCCATGTGAATACGCGCTCGGATTCGGAAGTATTGTTGAATGTGTTGGCGCGGGAGCTGGAAAATCAGGTGGGTAATCGCACTACTTTGGCTCTTTCAGACATATTTGCTGCAGTGGCTGCACTGCACAAACGTGTGCATGGTGCCTATGGGGTGGTAGCTTTGATTGCAGGCTATGGTTTGCTGGCTTTCCGTGATCCGTTCGGCATCCGTCCGTTGTGTTTAGGGCAGAGGGAGCAGGATGGAAAAACTGATTATGTGGTGGCTTCGGAATCAGTGGTGTTTCCTAGTTTGGATTTTGAGCTGCTGCGGGATGTGGCTCCCGGGGAGGCGATTTTCATCAGCAATGAAGGGCAACTGTTTTCGCAGCAGTGTGCGCAGACACCTCATCTGATGCCGTGCCTGTTTGAATATGTGTATTTTGCCCGTCCTGATTCGGTGATTGACGGAGTATCGGTATATCAGGCCCGATTAAATATGGGTGTCACATTAGCGGAAAAAGTAAAACGTACGCTGAACTTGCAAGATATCGATGTGGTGATGCCGGTACCGGACACTAGCCGCCCTAGTGCGATGGAGCTGGCTCAACATCTAAATAAACCTTATCGCGAAGGCTTATTTAAAAACCGTTATATTGGGCGGACATTTATTATGCCCGGACAGTCGGTACGTAAAAAATCGGTACGGCAGAAACTCAATCCAATGAATTATGAATTCAGTGGTAAACGAGTTTTGCTGGTTGATGATTCGATTGTACGTGGTACCACAAGCCGCGAAATTGTAGATATGGTGCGGGAAGCTGGCGCTACTCGTGTGTACTTTGCTTCTGCTGCACCAGCGGTGCTGTATCCCAATGTCTATGGTATCGATATGCCGACGAGAGAAGAGTTAATTTCTTACCGGCGCAATGCTGAGCAGGTGGCGGCTGAGATTGGCGCCGATGGCGTGGTATTTCAGGATCTGGCTGATTTGCAAGCAGTGGTTTTAAAATTGAATCCGCACATTGAGGGTTTTGACAGCTCGTGTTTTGATGGCCGATATATTACTGGAGATGTGGATGAATCTTATCTGCAGCGGCTATCTACGCGTAAAAATACTCTGGCCGCTTCTTTTGTGGTGCCTGGTGTGATTGAACACAGTGTTAGTGTACAGGAAGATGAGGATGACGAAGAATAGCTCAGCATTAGCGTTCTTTTCCTCAGTATGTATTTATATTGCTATTTAAACTTGTTTAAGTATTTGCCGGTAGCACTCAGCAAAATTTAGTGATAGCTGCTATTAAGTGACACGATACGCAAAATAATATTTATGCTATTTGTCTGTGATGTATGTGATAGTGAAAAGCAGCCATATGGCTGCTTTTTCGATAAAATTTTACTAGAGTGGTTGTTTAGCTGGCCGATCAGTAGTTAATGATGACTTTCATGGCTTTCTCATCTGCGGCATGCTTGAATACTTCATAAGCTTTTTCCAGTTCATTGAATTGGAAATGATGTGTAGCCAGTTTTTGCATCGGTAGTTTGCCTGAACAGCAGGTTTTTAGCAGCATGCCGGTGGTATTGGCGTTAACCAGACCAGTGGTGATGGTGAGGTTTTTAATCCATAGTTTTTCCAGCTCAAAATTAACGGACTGTCCGTGAACCCCAACATTGGCTAGATGACCGCCTTCTTTTACGATGCGCTGGCAGATATCCCATGTGGCTCCAAGTCCTACTGCTTCCATGGCACAATCTACACCTCGTCCACCAGTATATTCGAGTACACGTGCAACGGCATCTTCACGGGCAGAATTGATAATCTGTGTAGCACCCAGTTCTTTAGCCATGTGTAAACGGTTATCGTCCATATCAATCATGATAATCTGACTCGGCGAATATAGCTGTGCCGTTAACAGACAGCTCATACCGACTGGACCGGCACCAACAATGGCCACTGTATCGCCGGGTTTGACATCGCCGTACTGTACCCCGATTTCATGGGCAGTGGGGAGAGCGTCTGACAGCAGTACGGCGACATCTTCGTTCAAATCCGGTGGTAATCGATATAGTGAATTATCAGCAAAAGGAGTGCGTACATATTCAGCCTGTGTACCGTCAATCATATAACCCATAATCCAGCCGCCACCGCTCTGACAATGTGCATACAATTGTTTCTGACAGTTTTCACACATTCCACAGCGGCTAACACAGGAAATAATTACTTTATCCCCCTTTTTGAAATGTTTCACTGCGCTACCGGTTTCTTCAACAATGCCAATACCCTCATGTCCCAAAATCCGGCCGTTAAATGCTCCTTCTTTTTGAGTTGCTTTTTGTTCGATTTCAGGATTTTTGCCTTTCCAGATACCCAAATCCGTACCGCAAATAGTGGTTTTGGTTAAGCGGATAACGGCATCGGTGGGGTCGATAATTTTCGGTTTATCTCGTTCTTCAAAGCGGATATCGCCGGCACCGTAGTAGACCATTGCTTTCATGCTGCATCCTCCATAAAACCATTGAAAAAATCATCCTTTAGTATGGATGAATCATGTAATAACAAATTGTATTCCTATGATTTCTATACCACAATTTATTAGCCATCTGAAAGTTTATGTATGGCATATTATTAATCTGCCTCAAATAACGGCTATAGAGGCTTGGGTGATCTATATTTTATGAAAAGGTATACAGTTTCTGCTTTGAATATTTGTAGGGCAGCATACAAGTGAAGTAGTTGCCATATAGACACAAAAAATCCGTGCCCGAGCACGGATGTTTTATGCAAGCATTTAAATAATTTTGGCTGAAAGTGGTTTACCATCCAGACCTTCCATCATGTCGGACAATTCATCGGCATGGTCTTCTTCTTCAGCCAGAATGTGTTCGAGCAGACGTTTGGTGGTGGTGTCATAGTCGCCAACATACATGATGGTTTGGCGGTATAAATCGATTACAATACGTTCTGCAATCAAGTCTGATTCCACCATTTCGCGCAGGGTTTCGCCTTCAACATATTCGGTGGGTGAGCGCTGGATAAAAACATCTGGATTCAAATCTGGCTCTCCACCCAGCTGGGTAATGCGTTCAGCCAGCATGGCAGCGTGTTTTTGTTCTTGTTCAGCGTGTTCCATGAATTCTTCTTTTACTGCATCCATAAACAGGCCGCTGGCCATATAGTAATGGCGTAAATAGCGCAGTACACACACCCATTCAGAAGCCAACGCTATATTTAGTAGTTCAATTACTCTATCTACATCCAGCTCATAGGTGGAGGTTACGGCTCCATCCTGATAATTTTTACGAGCATTGGTTCGTAATTCTTCAGTAGTACTGAATTTTACATCGCGTTTGAGTGGTTTGCGTTTATTCATTTTTATCTCCTTGCTGATATTAATTAATTTGTTTCTGGTACTTAGTGTTCCTTTTGTAAGGTAGCTGATTACATAAGTGGTTGTCTATGCAACTATTTTTAATATACGTAATAGTTAGATGAATCTGATTGCATAACGTATATTTATTTGGATTTATTTTAAATAACTAATAAATAAAGTGAAAATTGTATAAATCATTCTGCATAATAATATTCTCAATCAATATCTAATAAAAAAATAAATTTATTGTATTAACATATTGTTATGCATTTTCTTATGTAGAAAAAAATAGCAAAAGCTTACTGTAATTTAATTACAGCAGAATAGCTTGATCAGTACAGAATATAAATTATTGTACTTTTATGATAGATAAGTTGCTCATTTTTATGAAATAAAATAACAACAGAAATATGCAGAATATTAAATAAATAAAATTATATCTTATTTGGTTAATTAATACTTAATAAGGTAAATCGATATTTTAGGCAATGTATGATGCAAAAATGAAAAAATCTCATAACGGTTAACTGCATTTATTTTATTAAATTTTTAAAAAATAAGAATAAAAAATTGCATGAGCGTTTTGATTATTAATGCATTTAATACAGGAAGTGAGACGGTTATGAAACATTCTAAACTAATGCTTAAATCCCTAGTCATAGCTGTTTCTCTTGCCTTAACGGCTTGCGGTGGTGGCAGTGGTGGAGTGCATTCTAATTCTACAGAAACAGGTGGTGGCTCTGGCGGTGAGGATACTGGTAACGGCCATTCCGGCGGCGATGAAATCACGCCGAAACCACCATCAGATAAACCACCAGTGAATGATCCGCCATCTGAAAAGCCAACATCACCGGTAAAACCACCAGAGAAACCACCGGTAATTCCGCCAACAGATCAGCCGGATGTTCCTGATAATATTCCCATGCCTTCTGTGAATCCGTCCCAGCTAGACAGCAGTGAACAGGCTATTGCCATTCCTTTAAGTAAGAATCAATATACCAGAAGCAACAATGGTGAAGACAATACACAGGCCAATCGTCTGAATCTTAAGGATGCTCGTGATCAGGAGTTAGACGGAAGAGGCGTTAAAGTAGGAATTGTGGATTTGCCAGTCAGTCTGAATCATCCTGCTTTGCCAGACAATATTGTTGATTTAGGCCAATTTGGTACGGTATACAATGGTGAGGCCTATCCTCATGGCGATGCAGTTGCCCTGAATATAGCTGGCAAGGATGTACGTGGAAAAAAACTGGGCATTGCCCCCGCTGCGCAGATATATTCAGCCAGTGCTTCAGACAGTCGCGGAGCAGGCCAAATCAATATACAAGCTACCATCAAGGGATTTTATGCACTGGATAAAGCTGGTGTAAAAATCGTCAATAATAGTTATGGCACCAATTATGTGACCAATAAAGCGTGGTATATCTATGATGCCAAAAATTATCTGAACGCTGATAACCCAAAAATTAAACAAAATAGTTATATCGGCCAATTGCTTACGTTGGTAGAAGATGACATGCTGTTTATCTGGGCAGCGGGTAATGGCGGCTTAAATCAGCCTAGTATTCAATCATTATTGCCATTAGTAGAACCAGAGCTACAAAAGGGCTGGATTGCAGTGGCCGGAGTATCTGCTGATAACAAAATTGAAGATTACTCCAATCGATGCGGCGACGCTAAAAATTGGTGTATGGTGGCTTACTATCAGCCACAAACGGCCAATTTAAATGCCAAACCTGGTGAAGATATCAATGGATTACCGCTTACTACTACTTCTGGTACTTCTTTCTCCGCACCACAGGTTACAGCAGCAGCCGTACTGGTGAAACAGAAATATCCATGGATGAGCAATGATAATCTACGCACCACTTTACTGACTACAGCTACAGATTTAGGTGCTAAAGGTGTGGATTCAGTTTATGGCTGGGGATTGCTGAATATCGGCAAAGCCGTAAACGGGCCGGCACAGTTTGCCTTTGGCGATTTTAATGCCAATGTCAGCAGTGGCCAGTATATTTTCAGCAATGATATCAGTGGAACTGGCGGATTAATCAAGAATGGCAACGGTACATTGATTTTGACGGGCAGTCACAGCTATCAAGGTAATACCATCATTAATTCTGGAATGCTGTCGCTGGATGGCAGCAGTCAGTCTGCGGCGAAAATTTCCAAAGACGGTACCTATCAGGTGCACGGTAGTACTGGAGCGGTGAATAATCAGGGTACGTTTGTCAGCCGCGATGCCACGATTAATGGAGACTACAGCCAGAGTGGAGAGGCAACCTTTCAAACCAGTCTGGGCAGCAAAACAGCTATAAATGGTACAGCCAGTCTGGCTGGTCGGTTATATTTCGACGGCCTGAAATCTGGCTTTGTGCCACAGACTGGTCTTCAAGTAGCCGTTATCAATGCGCAGAAGCGCGTAGGAGAATTCAGCCAAACTGCATTAGCCTCAGGAATATTACTGGACGGGAAAGCCAGTTATGATGGCGACAATGTGAATTTTGATGTAACGCGGATATCAGCACGGCAGGCGGTACAAAATAACGGTCTGTTAACGCGCAGCATAGCTGATCCGGCAATTGAGGCTGCAGCTGCAGCGATTGATACCAGCTTCAGCCAGCTAGACAAACTGTCGTCAGTAACAGGCACAGATGGTCCAACAGCAGAATTGTTTGCTGGTGCCAACCGGATTCAGAATGTCCAGACAGCAGAAACGTTGCGGCGTTCACTGTATTCATTATCAGGTGCGGTATACAGCAATGCCAATGTAGTGAATACCCTGACACTGGGCAAGCTGAATACAGACTTTATGTCATCTATCCGCAATGATAGCGCCGAACCGGCACTGATTATGGAATTTAACCATTCACAGAATCGGTGGAATCCAGGCGAAGTGCGCGGCAAGCAGAATAGCAACAGCGGTCTGATTGGTGTAAGCAGAAATTTTGGTAATGGTTGGTCAGGAGCAGCGGCATACAGTTTCCAGAATACAGACTGGAGTGAAAGAGATGGTAGTGCCGATATCAAGAGCAACGGCTTAACACTGGGCACCTTCTATGCGCCGGCCAACTGGCGGGGTGCGTACCTATCCGGTAGCTTAGGTTATAACCGCTATTCCAATGATGTTACCCGCGGCATATGGCTGGGCATAACCAGAGAGGATAGCGGAGCGAAAACGAAAGGTAATGTGTGGCAGCTGGCATTGAACGGCGGTAAAGCATTCGCTATGAAAGGTCTGACACTGACACCGCAGCTAGGTTTACGCTACGACTATCTGCAACAGAACAGTTTCAGTGAAGCCGGAGCAGAAGGATATGGCTTATATGGCAGAAAGCTAAACAAAGGCATAGTAACTGGCAGTGCCGGCTTAGTAGCTGAATATCTGTTTGATATAAGGGATATAGTGGCGAATATCTTTGGAGCAGTGGGTGTGGAGCATGATTTCAGAGACCGAGAATATGCCACACGAGGAGGATTTAGTGGAATTCATAGTGATGCAAGAGCGGGTAAATGGTCGTCAGCCAGAACACGCTGGAATGCAGCAATTGGTAGCAATGTACAGGTGAGCCGTAATGTGAGTGCTGGTATTCAGTATCAGTACGAGAATGGCAGTCACTGGCACAGTAATTCAGGGCGAGCGAATCTTAGAATACGGTTCTAGATACAAGTCAAACAGTGATTATCAAATGAGAATAGGGTTTCATTCATTATGAAATCCTATTTTATTTATAACATATTTTTAATTAATAAACAAAACTTAAGTTAAAATTAGAAATCTTATAATTTTATGATTAAAAAAATAAATTATTTAATACATTTATATAAATCATATATTAATTTAAAATATTTAAAATTTTGTGAAAACTATACTATAATTAGAAGGATAAGAAATTATTGAATCTTTATAAGGTAAATGTTTTTCCACTAGAAAAACATAATCGATATTTTTTATAAATATTAATAATTTACATTCAGCTTTGAATGAAGATAACTTTAATCATGTCAGAAACAGAAAATAAAAAAAATTTTTTATGTGAAAATTGTTGTTTACGAGGATTTCTGTTATTGTTTTCAGCAGTTGTTGTATTAATACTCTCTATTGGTTTGATATATATTATGGGATCCCTTAAAACTTTTTCCCATATAAGTTGTTCTGAAGCTTGGTTGTATGGGATATATGTTGGTGGAAGCTTGTTATCCATATCAGTAATAATTTTGGGTTTATTACGGTATTTTTTATCTAAAAGGCATCAAGTTTTAGATAAAATTAACTGAATAAAAGGAACGAACCATGGCTTATCCAGTGAATGCTATAGTAAATACTTTATTAGATATGGCAAAAGAAAAACATATATCAGACATGACACCTATGAAGATACAAAAGCTAATCTATTTAGCACAAGTTTGGTATATAAAAATAACAAAAGAAGAGTTAATTGATGAGTCTTTTTATAGATGGACTTATGGACCGGTATTGCCCTCACTATATCATAATTTAAAAGGTTATGGTTCTTACCCTGTGACTAATAAATTGATAAGAATGGATTTACAAGGAAATATTATAGAAGATTATATTTCTGATCAACCCAAAGACAAAAAAATACATGCATTATTAAATGAAATCTTAAATGTTTATGGTAACAAAACTGCAAGTCAGTTATCTAATTTAACTCATCAGAAAGGTACAGCGTGGACTGAAGGGGGTGGTGATAATGAAAGTATTATTACTAAAAAAGAAATGGAAGATGAAACATTATATAAATAAAAAAATATAAATTTTAGTATAGTGGGTTTTGCATGAATGATAATAATAGTTCATTAAATTCTTTTAATAACTTTGATAGTGAAATTACTAAAATAAAAGAAAATTTAGAAGAAGTAACTGAAAAAAAATTGGATAGTGTTAAGAGTGAAATTAAAAAAAACCCCACTAACGATGCCAAAAGTTTGGTTCAAGAAAAACATGATGAAGAAATAGCTAATAGTAAAGCTGATAGAGATCTTAGAGAACGGTACGGTTTTAAGGCATATAAGGTTGTAAAAAAGTCATTATGGGGTTGGGCTATTTTATTGACTCTTTATGCATTGTGTCGGTTTTTCTTTAATAAAGATTTGTTTTCAGATAATGTTCTGATTGCTATTACTTCTGCAACAACTTTAAATATTTTTGCCGCTTTCCTTGGCGTAATAAGGGGTCTATTTCCTGTCAATACTAAATCTTGAGATGACAAATAATTTTATCTGTTTATTGTAATTATAAATAAAAAAAAGAACCCAGCATTTAAATTTATAAGCCTGAATGTAGGAGAAAAGCTTATAAATAAAATCGCTGGGACAGGGAAATAAATAGCTTAGATATTGGATTTTATATTATCAAAATATCTATCTTTCGTCTACAAAAATTTTCTAATCTTAACAAAATAAATTATATATCCGATATTTATATAAATTTATACAGACATGAATTTAGCTTAGGGTAGTGATGATAAGTGGTACGTGAGAGTTGATGTTTTAGGAATAAAGTATAAATTTGTTTTGTTGGCTGATGCATGGAATAAGCTTAATTCCGCTGTGAGCCCGTAAGATAAATGTTTGGTGCAAATGGGATGCTATTGGAAGATTCTTAATCTGTTCTGATTTAAGGTAAGAGTGTTGCTTTTATGCAGTTGGCTAGCCAAGTATATGAGAGTTTTCAGCCTAGGCTGTGAATTGCTTTTTTCTGCCTGAAAATTATATTTATTAAGAATAAACTATTTGGATATGCATTTATATTGATATTTTGTTGTTAATTTTAGTCTCAATAACTAATTTGTTAATTTGTCAAGCAGTGGCAGTGGATATGACAAATTAGGCAATTTATTTTCATTGTGGGTATACTGATTGAAATTATTAATGATTTCTAGGCTGAAAGTGTCAATATATGCCTATTTTGTCCGGAAAAATGACGCTTGAAAAAGTTGCCAGTGAACACAGGCAAAGTATTCTGGCTTTCAGTGCAGGAAAAGATTCGATAGCGGCGTATCTGGCCATCAGGAAGCGTTTCGCAGCTGTTTATCCGTATTATCTTTATCTGGTGCCGGAGCTGGAATTTGTAGAAGAACAGCTGGAATTATATGAACAGCAATTTGGATTTAAGATTACCCGTTTGCCACATCCTGCGCTGTATCAGATGCTGCGGGCACATGTATTTCAGCCGCCGAAGCATACTGCTGTGATAGATGCAGCCGGCTTGGCAGATTTTGGTTATGCCGATATTCGGCTGATGATGTGTGGTATGTTTGATTTACCGCCGGATACACCAGTTGCTAATGGTACCAGAGTTGAGAAAAGGCCTAAGCAGCGGCTGAGTATGCAGCGGCATGGGTCGATAGTAAAAAGCCAATTTCAGTATTATCCGGTTTGGGATTGGAAAAAGCAGGATTTGCTGCACTGCTTCAAGCGCAATCATGTGAGACTAGGCAGTGATTATCAAATTTTCGGCTGTTCTTTTGATAGTTTGGATTTACGTTTTTTGCTGCCAATAAAGAAGTTTTATCCGCGTGATTATCAAAAAATCCTGGAATTTTTTCCATTGTGTGAGCTGGAGATTTTTCGTTGGGAGTGCACTTTTGGTAATAAATAAGAATGCCGAGGAGTCTGAGCAATCAGTGTGGTCTGATGCGGATGATGGCAGGCAAAAAATGAATAAAAAGGCCGCTTTCACCCCGCGTAATGTACAAACTGGCCAGCGTGCAGACAAAGAATCTCTGGCGCAGCTTGAAAATTTGCGGCAGGAATTTGAACGTGTCAGCAAGATGCCACAGCAATTGCGTCAGCGAGTGACGGATAGTGAATATTGGTGTGCAGTTTGTTTTCAGACGCGGGAGCAGTTAATGGCTTTCCTGAAGGTGCTGGACATTCCGGCGAAGGAGAATAAATATGTTGACGGTTTGGTACTGGCACAAAAGCTCGGTATAACGTTGCCGCCAGCAGAGGTACGCTTTCGATTATCTGACCATGTGGATAAGGATTTTCTGGAGCTAACAGAGAAATGAGACTATAGCTACATGATTCTGGTTTTACGGCAGCCCTTGGCCAGAGCAGGGCTGCTGTGTCTGAGTACTATTATAGTGCAGTAAGTTTTTCCCATTCTTTGCTTAGCCGTTTGGCTGAAACTGGATAGGGGGTTTTGAATTCCTGTGCGAAGAGGGAAACACGCAGTTCTTCCAGCATCCAACGAAAATCAGCAATGGCTAGAGGAATTGGCTGATTTTGTTGCTGATACTGGCGAATCTTTTCCTGCCATATATCTGTGAGTGCCTGAATATCTGCCTCACGTGCACTGTCGCGGGCAGGGTTACTACCATATTTATCCATACGTCTAAGCATGGCTTGCAGATAGATGGGCAATCGTGGCCATTGTTTCCATGGTGTGGCGCTGGCAAAACCAGGATAAATCAGGCTGTCCAGATGCTGGCGCAACAGCAAGGATAAAGGATGTCTACCCAGATGGCTACTGACTTCGCCATAGGCTAATGCTGTTTGCAGCGCATACTGATTAAGTGCCTCTTTTACGGCCGGTAGGCGGCTGCGCGCTCGTTTTAACTGTTCTTTAAAGGCTTTTTCATCTCGTGGCAGCTCATCTTCGCCAATCAAAGCGCGATCCAGTACGGCATGGGTCAGGTCTGCACGCAGGGTATCAGCACCAAGGTGTTTGAGCAGCATGGCTATCTGAGTAAAGTCTGGCAAGCCTTTGTTGAGGTCTTTTACCTGTTCTTTTAATTGCAGGCTCATCAGTGCAAGTACGCCGTTGCGATGAGCCTGTTGGGCAGCAGCAGCGGTATCAAACAGACGCAGGGAGATACTCCCGTCTTTTTGCTGCTGTAAGCCGAGATAGCCGGTAAGTTGCTGCTGAGCGCGAGCAAATCTGATGCTTTCCGGTAGTTTGCCTATGTCCCAGCTGGTAATGTTGTCGCGTTCGAATTCGTTGCTGTTATCGCGGAAAGTGACCGCAGCAGCCTGCCCGAGCTGTTGCTGTAATGCATTGAGGTCACGGCCGCTGGCCAGTTCTGTGCCGCTGTCGTCTATTACCTGAATGTTGAAATAGCAATGGGCGGGTAGCTGTTGGCTACGCCAGTGTTCGATATCGATTTGGTTGAGCAGGCGCATATCGCCGGCGTGACGAGCAATGGCATGTGCCAGCTGTGGCAACAGTGGAGCATTGGTATCGGGTTCGCTGTAAAGAAAAGCGGTAATGAAGTCCGGTACCGGTACGCAAATGCGGCGAATTTGTTTGGGCAGGGCTTTAATGAGTAATTGCAATTTTTCACGGATCATGCCTGGTACTAACCATTCCAACCGTGCCGCACTGATGCGGTTGAGAAGGGGCAGCGGTATGGCTACTGTGACGCCGTCGAATGGATGATGTGGTTCGAAGCGGTAGCTTAGGGCACAGCGGCCGTCTTTGGTGTTGAGATATTCAGGGAACTGGCTTTCGGTAATATTACTGGCAGCATGCTGCATGAGGTCGTCACGGCCAAGATACAGCAGTTGTGGGTTTTCGACTTCTGCTTGTCTGCGCCAGTGTTCAAATGTACGGATGTCAGCCAAAGGCAATTGCCGCCCTTGTTGTTCGACAGTAGCAGGCAGGCGCTGGTCGTAAAAACTAAACAACGCTTCAGCGTCTACCAGTACATCCTGTCGCCGTGATTTGTGTTCCAACTCGGTGACTTCTTCTATCAGTTGCCGGTTGTGGCGGAAGAAGTCGGCTTTGAGGTCGCATTCTTGTGCCACCAGCGCGCCGCGGATAAAGATTTCGCGTGCTTCTGCTGGGCTAATGCGTCCATAGGATATCGGTCGGCGCGGCAGGACGGTTAGACCGTAAAGAGTAATGCGTTCGCTGGCGACGACTTCGCCTCGTTTCTGTTCCCAGTGTGGTTCGAAATAATGATGGCGCAGCAGATGCGGGACTTCGGTTTCAATCCATTCCGGTTCAATTTTGGCGACATCGCGTGCATAAAGACGAGTGGTTTCGGTTAATTCGGCAGCAATAACCCATTTGGGCTTGCTTTTAAATAAAGCTGAAGCCGGAAACAGATGGAAATGAATGCCGCGCGCACCGGTATAATCGTGTCCTTCGGGACTTTTTAAGCCGATATTAGCTATTAAGCCGGTGAGCAAGGCTCGGTGAATCTGTTCATAACTGGCCTCTTTTGCTTTTTGCCGAATCTGGCGCTGCTGGCGACGGACAATTTGCTGCTGCCTGAGTTTGGCAGCTAAATCCTGGTCACCGTTTTGGTTGTGGGCAGGCTGAGTAGAATTTTGCTCAGGTATCTGACGGTAGGCTGTGGCTTTATCTGTCAGCCCCATATCAATGGCAATCTGAGCCAGCTGATGGTGCAGCTCGCGCCATTCGCGCATACGTAGATGCGAAAGGAAATATTGGTGACACCATTGTACCATCTGCCGGTTGGACAAACCTTTGTCACGCTCGCGCTGATAGGAATCCCAGATATTTAGATAGGCAAGGAAGTCGGATTGTTTGTCTGTGAAGCGTTCATGCGCTTTAGCGGCGGCATCACGCGCTTCCAGCGGCCGTTCGCGCGGATCCTGAATAGATAGTGCGGCCACTATAATCAGCATTTCGGCAACACATTGCAGACGTTTTGCGGCCAGCAGCATGCGGCTGATGCGCGGATCTATAGGTAGACGCGCCATCTGTTCGCCTAATTTGCTTAAGCGATTGTGTTCATCTACCGCGCCCAGTTCGAGCAATACCTGATAGCCATCATTGATATAACGTTGGTCCGGTGCCTGTAAAAAGGGAAAATCATTTACATTACCCAGTTTAAGGCTAATCATACGGAGAATAACTGCGGCGAGATTGCTGCGGATAATTTCCGGATCGGTAAAGGCGGGGCGCTGGTTGTAGTCCTCTTCGCTGTACAGTCTGATACAGATACCGGCCGCAACGCGGCCGCAGCGGCCGGCACGCTGGCGTGCAGCAGCTTGGCTGATGGGTTCGATATGCAGCTGTTCTACTTTGGCACGGGCAGAGTAGCGTTTTATTCGCGCCAGACCGGTATCAATCACATAGCGGATGCCGGGCACAGTAAGAGAAGTTTCGGCTACGTTGGTAGCTAATACGATGCGGCGCTGACGGCCGCTGGGATGGAAAATTTTGTGTTGCTCGGCCGCAGACAGGCGGGCAAACAAGGGAAGTATTTCATCATTGCGCCGCAGTGATGATTGTTGTAATGCATGCGCAGCTTCGCGGATTTCGCGTTCGCCGGGCAGAAATATCAAGATATCACCCTGACCTTCGCGTGCCAGCTCGTCTGCTGCATCGACGATGGCGTCGTTGATTTCCACTTCGGCATCATCGGCATCAGTGCTGTGCAATGGGCGATAACGGATTTCAACCGGATAGGTGCGGCCGGATACTTCGATCACCGGTGATGGCTGGCCGTGAATGGTAAAGTGCTGGCTGAAGCGCTCGGCATCGATGGTGGCGGATGTGATGATTACTTTTAGGTCGGGACGACGAGGCAATAGCTGTTTCAAGTAGCCCAGCAGAAAATCTATATTGAGACTACGTTCATGTGCTTCGTCGATGATAATTGTATCGTAAGCACTGAGGAAACGGTCGGTCTGGCTTTCAGCGAGCAGAATACCATCTGTCATCAGTTTGATGTAGCTTTCGGGAGCGGTTTTGTCGTTAAAGCGCACTTTATAGCCGACACTGTGGCCAATCTGGCTATGCAGTTCCTCAGCGATTCTTTCGGCAACGGAGCGTGCAGCAAGCCGCCGTGGCTGTGTATGGCCGATGAGACCGGCTACGCCACGGCCAAGCTCGAGGCAGATTTTCGGCAGCTGGGTGGTTTTACCAGAGCCGGTTTCGCCGCAGACGATGACCACCTGATGTTGGCTGATGGCTTGTTTGATTTCTACTCGTCTTTCATGTACCGGCAGGGTGTTATCGTATTCCGGAACAGGCAGATGTGCCTGTCGTTGTAGGTACATCTGGTGTGAACGCTGATAACGCTGGTTAACTTTTTCTTCTCCGCCGAATCGGGCAGGGTGTTTACTTGCACGTTGTAGAAAGTGGCGGTCTTTGCTCAGGATTTGGTTGAGTTCGTATACAGACATGGCACAGATACTGCCGGAATATAATTAGATATGCGTATTATAGCAAATCTGTCTATTAAGCTTGTTTGCAGGGATATTATGGCTGTATTGCGGTTTGAGCCGAAGACAAAGACAAAAAGCAACTGTTTAACAGTTGTAAAATTTGATTTTATAAAAATTAAACAGGCTGAGTTAGACGGCTATATACAGTGTGAACGGCCAGAAGCAAAGATAAAAGCAGGGCTGAGGCTGCACATCTTTTGTAGAAGAGGGCAGTTTTTCAGGTATTTCAGGCAATTTTCAGTGCCGGCTGTGTTGTTGTCGTAGGATTTTTACGCCAATCATGATAGATACGCCAAATAGGAATGTGCACACCAAACCCAAAAAAATCAGCATAATACGTGCCATGGACATGCGTACCGCTGCATCGTCTCCCATAAACAGCCAGATAAACCATGAAGCCAGTATGACAAAAAAGACTACTATGCCAATAATTAAAGAAGTTTGTTTGCGAGACTGAGGTGTTTTGGTGTTTTGCATAATTAGACCTGCTACAGATGATGGATGACCAGAGGTTTGCCTTTGTGGCTTAAAACTTCGGTATCCAGATTAAATATGGTTTGAATATTATCGGCGGTAATTATTTTATCCGGTGGACCCTGCATAACAATCTGTCCTTCTTTCAAGGCGACAATATGGTCAGCATAGGCGGCGGCCATATTAATATCATGCACCACCATAACAGTAGATAATCCCTGTTCGCTGGTGAGCTCACGTAGCAGCCGCATCAGTTCGCGAGCATGATACATATCCAAATTGTTAAGCGGTTCATCTAGAATAACATGTTTGGTTTGCTGGCAGAAGGTCATTGCCACCAATGCCCGCTGACGCTGCCCGCCGGACAATGCACTGAGATAACGTTGTTGCAATTCTTGCAGCTCAAAGCGTTGTAATGCCTGATCGACAATCTGCTGGTCTGTGTTGGTTATACGCCCTTGATTGTGCGGATAGCGGCCAAATAGCAGTAAATCGCGTACGGTAATTCGGCTTTGAATGTTGTTTTCTTGCGACAATATTGCCAGCTTTTGCGCAATAGCATTGGATTTGCTACTGCTTACATCTAGCTCATCAATGTGGATGCTGCCTTGCTGTAAAGGTTGCAAGCGTGCTATCAGGGAAAATAAAGTAGACTTACCGGCACCGTTAGGTCCAATTAATGCAGTGATGCTTTTATCCGGTATATCAAGATTAATATCACGCAGGATGGTAGCGCCGTTGATACAATAGTTAACATTTTTTATGGAAATCATCTTGCTGTCCGGTTAAGTCAGTAAAGCAATACGCTGTTGAGGTGGCAAGTTCAGGATTGGCGTTTTAATGCCAACCATAGAAACACCAGACCACCACAGAATTCTATAACCACACTCAGTACGCCCTGCATGCCTAGAACGTGTTCGAATATCAGCTGCCCACAGACCAGTATCAGTGCAGCCATCAGAAACGCAGCCGGAATCCGCAGCCGGTGTGTCATGCTGGGAGTACAGGCATTGACCAGTGCACAAATCAGTAGCCCAAAAAAGCTCACAGGTCCTACGAGTGCTGTGGAAACGGAAACCAGCAGCGCAATCCACAACAGAATGTTGCGGCTTAGGCGCGGATAATTGATCCCAAGGGCAATAGAGGCGTTGCGTCCTAGCATCATGACATCCAGCTGATAGCGCATGCGCCAGATCCAGATGGTACTGATTAGCATCACTGTGATGCCAATCATCAGCATACTGACATTTACTGAAGTAAACTGGGCAAAATAGCTGGTCTGAGCGACGGTAAATAGGGTAGGGTCTATCAATCGTTGCAGCAGACTGTTGAAACTGCGAAACATCACGCCGAATATTGTGCCGGTAAGTATCAGCCGAGCCAGATCACCATTGCTGTTTCGAGTTAGCGTACGAAACAGTAGTAAGGAGGCAGCCATCATCAATGGTGCTTCAATGGTAAATTTAGTGAAAGCACCAATGCTGGCGTATCCCACTGCACCAAAGATAAAGAGTGTCAGTGTCTGTAGGAGCAGGTAAAGTGAATCGTACCCTAGCAGACCCGGCGTCAGAATGGGGTTATGGGTAAGTGTCTGGAAAAGTAATGTAGAAACGCCGACTGCATAAGCGACAGTCAGCAGCATCAGCAATTTCTTGCCACGCAGTTGTAAAACAAAATCCCAGCTCCCTTTTACACCGTAAGTCATAAACAAAATGCTGGCAATTATCAACAATATCCCGAGCACGCCGAGAAAACGTGCACCAGAACGGGGCGACGGCATGGTATGGTCAGGTTGCATGTACGGTAGGCTTTCTAAACAGCAGATACAGAAAAATCATGGTACCTACGATACCAAAAATCAGTGATACGGGTATTTCATATGGCGGATCAATGATGCGGCCGATAATGTCGCATACCAGCAGTGCATTGGCGCCCATTAGTGCTACTGACGGCAGATTCTGCCGTAAGCGGTCTCCCGCCAGACGGGAAACAATATTCGGTACTACTAGCCCGATAAACGGAATCTGGCCAACTGTAACAACAACGATGGCTGTAATCATGGCCACTGTGATTAGAGAAATCCACATCATCTGTGCATAGTTTATGCCCAGACTGGTGCTGATATTCTGCCCCAATCCGGCGATAGTGAGCCGGTCAGCTAGAAAATAGATAACCAATGCCATCAGACCAGTAAGCCACAGCAGCTCATAGCGTCCAGCCAATACCGCCGAAAAATCACCGGCAAACCACACAGCCAATAATTGCAAAGTATTGGTTTCCACACCGATAAAGTTAACCAGCGCTTCGATAATACTGCCGTAGATGATGCCGATTAACGGTATCATCATCTGCCGATGTGGCGGTAATCTGCGAAACAAAAATAAAAACAAAGTCATGCCCAACAGGGCAACGATGCTCGCACAGCTCATTTTCGCCAGCTGAGTAGCCTGAGGAAACCAAATAGATACCAATAAGATTCCCAGTGCTGCACTCTGGGTGGCACCAACCATATTTGGTTCAAGAAAACGGTTGCGTAAAACGATTTGTAGCACCATGCCGGCTACAGCCAGAGTAGCACCGGTAAGGATAATCGCCAGCGAGCGAGGCAGGCGGCTGTATATCAGCAGAGAGCGGGTATCGCTGTTACTAAATACATCACTCCAGTGAAAAGCGGCTGCACCGATACTGATGCTGATAATCAGTAATAGTGGCAGCAACAGTATATTGATAGCGTTTATCTGGGAAGAACGAAACATAGGGCAAACAAAGATACAGACAACAGGTTTTCGCTATTGCCACTATTAAATGCGGCAAAGCGAAACCTGAAGGCTGTGAACGAATAATACTTAGTTTTAGTGTGTGAAAGCAGCCTTGATATTGGTTAAGTCGGTTTTCATCTGCTGCACACCACCGGCGGCAAGATAAGAGGCACTGCTTAAGTAGACAATATGATTTTCTTTCCACGCTTTGGACTGTCGTACCAGATCATTGTTGAGTACAGCCTGTGCGGTTTTGCCTTCCTCACCTATGGCTGCGGTGCGGTCAATCACAAATATCCAGTCCGGATTGGTTTTCTGTACATATTCAAACGAAACAGACTGGCCGTGCGGGGAGGCCGGAATATTGGTATCGGCAGCCGGTACTCCGACTTGTGTGTGTATCCAGCCAAAGCGTGAAGAAGGACCGAAAGCAGAAAGTTTACCGGCATTCACCATCAGAATCAGGCCAGTACCCTTTCCTTTGGCCACCTGCTGCGTTTCAGCTAGCAGATTCTGAATGTCATCATGCAGTTTCTTGGCTTCAGCTTCTTTTTTAAACAGTTTACCGTAGGTATCAAGCATTTTCATGCCATCACCAATCAGATCCTGTCCGCTGTCTGTCATATCCATGGTTGGCGCTAGAGCCGCTAATTCATCATATTTAGGTGCCGTACGTCCGGCAATGATAATCAGCTGAGGTTTCAGCGCATTGAGTGCTTCCATATCGGGCTCAAACAAGGTACCGGTGTTGTTTACGGTTTCCAATGTTTGCTGCAAGTAAGGTACCAATACTTTTTTCGGCGCACCGGTTACCGGTACTTTCAAAGCCTGCAAATCATCCAGGGTGGCCATGTCAAATACCACAACTTTGGAAGGATTTTCTGGTACGTTCATTTCACCGCGTGCAGTGTTTACAGAGACAGTGGGGCCACTAACAGCAGCTCCTGAAGCAGTTGTATTACTGGCAGAACTGTTCTGAGTGTTTTTTTCGCCGCATGCGGAGAGAAGCGATAATGCCAGTATAGATAAAGCGAGTGGTTTCCAGCAGGATTTAAACATTGTCTGAATTTCCTATCATTATTGTTTGCATTAATTATACTGCCTGAATCAGAGGCAGGTCATATTTCGGTGTAAACGCCTATTTTTCAATAAATCGGTGCCGTGCTTCATGATAACTTTCTTCTGTTTCGCCATGGCGCCAGTATGGGACTGCATAATGGCGTTGTGGTGGTAATTGCCATTGGTTACGCAATAAATCACGCAGCGGTCTGACCATTTCAGCTTCACCAGCAACCCAGGCAAAATCATCTGCACACAGGGGTGGAAAACCGGACACTTTTTCTATTAGTGCCGGAATCTGACTTAAAGTGCCATAAAACATATGCAACTGCATATTGGTAGGCAGGTTGAGAGTGGTTGGTAAATCGCTGGCATCTGGCAACAGTAAAACCACATCTCCACTGGCCTCCTGATCAATATCAGACAGCAACGATGCAATCGCTGGTACAGCCGTAATATCTCCAACAAATAAATAACGTGTAGCTGCTTTCAGCATCGGATTCGGGCCTCCCGGTGATGAAATCCCGATGATGTCTCCCGCACGAGCGTGTTCTGCAAATGCCGAAGCCGGACCATTGTCACCATGTTTCACAAAATCAATACTTACCGTGCATGCCTGAGCATCATAATCTCGGATGGTATAAGTGCGCACAATCGGCTTATTGTCTGGATCACCCCATTTAAAACCATGACCGGAAAATTGCGGTAGTTGTGGCGAAGTCTGACCTGCGGACGCTAGAAAAATCTTTATATGAGCACCATTAAACTGATGCGGATAATCAACCAAATCATCACTGTGCAAAACCAGCCGGCGCAGATTAGGGCTTAGATCGATAATATCTTGTACCCGAACCAGATAAGCTTGATGAGGTGACCGTTTATTCATTATTGTGGCCTGATTGAGGGGTGAAAAAGAGTTAGTTGCAGGCTTTTGCCAAACAGGCTGCCATGGTTTTCTTGCGGATAAACTTCGTATTTAACGCTTAAATCAGTATGATGCTGCAATTCATCGGCCAGTTTTCTGCCCAAATTACCTTGTCTGGCCGTTTGTTCGTTACGCATCCGAATTCGGGCGGCAACATGCGGATTTTTAGGAATTTTTTTGGGTCTGAGCTTACTATTGAGTATCAAAAGGCTGCTGCCAGAAAAATCAACCTTACGCTTCAGCATTTCCGCTGCTTCCTGCTGAAGTAAATCGCCATGCAGCCACACAGACGGGTCTGCTGCAATATAGTGTTGAAACAGATTAGGCTGAGTAAATAGAGTATGCAGTACCAGCAACCCGCCATAAGAATGGCCCCACAGCGTTTGATTATCCAGATTGACTGCCACTCTCATCTGTACAGCCGGCATAACCTCATTCTGTATCATATCCAGAAATATATCGGCACCGCCGTTGATTCTGCTGGCATCGAGTGGGTCGGTATTGTTGTCTTCCGGCGCAATGGTGTAGTCGTAGGCGCGTGCCCGCACATCAAAACGTTTATCAGTTGCATAACCTAGCAATACCAATACTGGAGGCTGAGGCTGCCGTGCCAGTATCTGCATGTTTTCAGGAGTTAGAAAAGTCAGTATGGCATTTCCGTCCAGCGCGTAGAAAACAGGATAACCCCCAGCAGGAGGCTGTTGTGCAGGAATCCCGATGTAAATGCGGTACTGGCGCTGTCCGTCTGTAGATGTTAGCGGCAGGGTTGTAAAATGATAACCGCCATTTTGCTGTTGCAGCACAGCAAAATCAGCACTTTCATTCAGATTAGGCTGGGCTTTAGCTGTATTGTGCAAGATTAAGGCCGTAAAAAACATTAATAAAAAAATGATAATCTGGCGCATATTTAATCTTTCCGTCAGTTGATTGGCTTTAGTAAGCATATGGAGACAACAAGACGGTAGCGAAGTAAGATTAGGTTGCTGCATTGCAAAAAAAGATGAAAGAGTACTTAATTAACACACCAGATCAGGATTTTGGTTAAATCTTTCAGATAATCAATAAATTATGTTTACCTTTGCTGATGGGACTATCCTTGATTATTTATAAATAATAATCATTACTATTTATAAATATAACTTATTTGGACATCGAAGTCACGTGAAAACCAAATATTTTTTATCAGGCTGCCACAGTGACAACCTGATGCTTCGGCATAATCAGAAAGAAACTTTCATATTGCCCCACACTGCACGTCCCCGTTCGTTATAAGTGTAGGCCGTACCGCGTAAAGTGGAAGCATAGATGCGCTTATTGAATATATTTGACATCCCTGCGCGAACATTGATGTTTTTATTCACCGCATATCCGGCTGAAATTCCCCAGATACCATAGCTGCCCATTTCTTCGCCACTCAGACCGACTGTGCCTTGTCCGCCATTGCCAATCCCTGCTTCTACCGGATTGACCGGCACGGTACGTGGTTTCTGTCGGCCGTAATAGGTATAAGTCAGCAACGTATCCCATTTTTCCGTAGGTGTCCAAGCCAGAGAGGAGTTAATTGTATATTTGGGAATAATAGACAACGGATTACCGGTTTCCTTGTTTTTGGAATTAAACATATAAGTAAAATTATTCACCCATTTCCACTGTTGGGAAAACGGCAAAGTAAAGTTGCCTTCCAGTCCCTCTACCAGCGCTTTACGTGTATTGGTCCATTCAAAGTAATCATAGCCACCGGGGCGGGCACTGATTCCGGAACTTCCGGTGAAAATGATTTGCCGTCCGGCTTCAATCTTATTTTTATAATCATTACGGAAATAAGCCAGCGAAGCCAGATAGCCATTTTTGCTAAATTCAAAGCCAATTTCCTTATTCACACTGGTTTCCGGTTTTAGCTTACTATTACCAATCAAGTAGCAACCGCGGCCACTGCCTGAAGAAACAGCACAGCCGTTACCTTTACTGTACAGCATATAGCTGTCTGTACTTTGATACAGGTTAGGTACTTTGTATGCTCGTGCGATACCACCTTTGAGCAGCCAGTTTGGATGCAACTGCCATGACATATTGATTCCAGGGCTAACATTACCGCCAGTTTTATTATTATGGTCATAGCGCAGCATCGGTACCACTTTCAACTGTTCGGTAAGACTGATATTGTCTTCCACGTAGCCGGCCCAGCTACTAAGCGATGGCGTGTGATTAGCCGCAGCTGGGTACACAGCATTCGGCATAGGAATGCGGCGCAGACCGTCAGGATCATTCAGCTTATCGTGCTGATATTCTGCTCCCATAGTTAAAACATGCGGTACCCAAACAGAAAAAGGAATGTGAACTTCACCGGCCAGCCGCTTGGTAGTCAGGACACTGTCAGCATAGGTGATATCTTTCGTTCCTAAATCTTGACACAAACCTTCCGGTCCACCCGCAAGCGCCTCAGAACAATGACTATTAGTAGTTTTATCATATTGCGCCACCAGCTTGCTATCACCCCAATCCCATGCGCCTTCATGGGTGAGAGCAAAACTTTGCCGATATACACGGCGCGTTTCCTTACCATATAAACTTTGCGTATAATCGGTTTGTACATTATTTGGCCCATCGCCATTGTAGCGGTTACCCTGTCTACTATACGTGGCATCGAGCGTTAGAGTTTGTGCCGGAGAAAGACGCCATGCCAGCCGGCCGCCCACATCCTTATTCAGTAGACCCTCTTGACCGGCTACCAAAGATTTGCTGCCTTTGTCTCCCGAACGTTGATTGATATAAGGAGAATCAGCATCAGTACTGTTTAAATTGCCATAAAGGCGAAACCCCAGCACATCCTTAATTATAGGTCCAGTTAAATCAAAACCTATCCGATGGGTATCGCCTTCTTCTTTATCGGCTGGCAGATTCATAAATGCGTTAATAGCACCGTGGTATTCATTACTGACTTTTTTTGTCACAATATTCACCACCCCACCGGCAGCACCCGAACCATAACGAGCCGCAGCCGGACCACGGATTACCTCTATAGATTGTATTTCAGCTGTCGGCACCCAGTCACTGTCGCCGATGGTGTCGCGCTCACCGCGCCAGCTCATGCGTGCACTGTTGCGTGAGGTTACTGGGCGGCCATCAATCATAATCAGGGTGTTTTCCGGCCCCATTCCACGAATATCAATCTGGCGTTTATTACCATGCTGGCCAGATGCAGTATTTCCAGTAAGATTAACCCCCGGCATTGTCCGTACCAGCTCAGAAATGTCATTCACCGGTGGTCTGCGTTCAATATCTAGACTATCAATTTTTGATACACCAAGTGATTGTTTAACTTGCTGTTCGGCTGTGACATAAATATCATCAAGTTTGGCACCATCCTGTGCATGCGCCATACCGCCGGAAAAGAGTAAAGGTAATAAAGCCAGTTTGAAAGAAGGGAAAGGATACTGAGACATACAATACAGAAAGAGTTTATAATTTGTTAAAGGTGTGAATGATAATTAATCTTGTTATTACTTTCAATTAAAACCATCTTTAACTAACTAAAAACTACAAATTCATACCTATACATAATAATACTTGCTTTTAGTTACACAAATCAGTTGAAAGTGACAAAAATTGACACCCTAAACTCAAAATGTAAGCTGATTAGAAGTTAACATCAAATTACTTAGTAAATTTCTAAAAACTTAGTAAATTTCTAAAAGCAAACTATGCACTACTTAATTTCAGTAGGGCTAGTACACATCTTTTTAAAGAATAAAAATAGAAGTCTATAAACAGCTAATACGAAAAAATAAAATGTAATAAAATCATATGGTAAACAAAATGAAGAAAAAAATTATCCATTTTTATCAATACGCTGCGTTATGGACCGCATTATCCATAGCGCTACCCGTATACGCGGAAACTGCAGCTATAGACAATTCTCCTCTTACTAATACAGTTATTACTATACCTGCCTACGAAACTTGTACAGGTACGCCTTGGCCGGATATCACATGGATACACATTCATGATAATGAAGAAACTGCTCGACGCACTGCATTGATTACCTTAAATCAGATTCAGCAAGGATGTTTATTGGATTTGCGCCATGGCGGCAGCCGCGAAATCATCATCCGTAATCAGCAGTTCAGCTTTCACTTTGACCCAAATAGAATTTTTACTGCAAACGGACGAAAAGCAGCATTAAAATGTAGTAAAGGCAACTGCGCACTAATCTTGCAGCAGCTGAGTGAGGCGGCTGAAAATTTCCTGCAACAGTATTTAAGCCAGAAAAAACTGATTATTGCAGTGCACAACACACACACAGCCGGACTGTCCGTAAGAAACTATATGCCGGGTAACTCCATGGCTCAAGACGTGAGTCAGATAGCCATTAGCCCAGACAAAAACCCGCACGATTTTTTTTATGTAACAAGTGCACAAGCCTTTAATTTTTTTGCCAGCCATAATTTCAATGTGGTTTTACAGAATAATCAGACAGTACGCGATGATGGTTCATTATCAGTCTGGGCCGCGCAGAGACAGATTGATTACATCAATGCTGAAGCAGAAATGGGGCACACAACAGATCAGCTGGCCATGCTGGCAGCCGTATGTGCGTATATGAAAAAATTTTATCTGTAAAAATTTCAGTGTGATTAGCTTAAAATAAGACATAACTTATATTTTCTGCTATATAAGTTTATGATTTACAAAGATATAAAATTAAATTAATTATAAGGTAATCAATAACTAAAAATATCAATAGCTAAATAACAGACATGTTTAAATGTAAATAGTTTATGAAAGTTATTATAAAATATAATATCATTTAATAAATATTTTCAATATTATGAATATTTAGAAAAATTCATTCATCTAATCAAATATATTATGAATAAATTACAAGCTGAAGGCTTTACACTAATTGAAATAATGATTGCGATCGCTGTAATTGGGATTTTGGCAGCTATTGCGGTGCCTTTATATGCAGACTATAGCGCTCGTGCTCAATTAGCCGAAGGTGTTAATTTAGCTGGAAATTTGAAAGCTCAGGTTTTAGATAATATGCAGCATCAACGCTGTAGGGCTCAGAATCAATCTGAATATCGTTATACAGGTAGATATGGTATTGCAGAAATTAGTACTGAATTTCCATTGAGTAATGTTCAAAATTCAGCAAGCGCTCAAACAGGATGCCAAATTAAATATAGTGTATATTCACAAAAAGCTTCCTCAGTATTAATTAACCGTTATATGGTAGTGGATGTACTTGCCAACGGCACTCTGAAATTTAATAACGGTACAATTGATAAAAAATATCTGCCCAAGGCTTTTATTTGATAATTAATCCAAAAATTTGTTAGGGTAGCATCAAGTTATTGATGGCTCGTAAGACATTAATACATTTTAGCCAATAAAAAACTTATCGAAAGAGTAAAAATAAACTCTGTTTATATTGTCAATGCAGTTACAATTTTACAATATTTGTTTGGAATTGCTTTAACAATTTCGTAGTATATTGAAAATATTTTTTTTATTGAATTAAAATGTTTCGATATCTAAAAATTTTTATATTTAGTAGTTTGTATTTTGAGACAAATAATGTGAAACATTTTGGATATTGAGTTAATCTACAACTAATTATCTTTACTTAATATAAGATAAAAAATGTTAAATAATAGTTTATGGCATGATATTTGCTACATGCTTTTAATGTGTAATTAGGTTATTCACTGTTTTAACTGGAGACTCAAATGAAAGCATTCCAAAAAGGTTTTACATTAATCGAATTGATGATTGTTATTGCGATTATTGGTATTTTGGCAGCCATCGCTGTACCTGCTTATTCTGACTATATCGCGCGCTCTCAAGCATCTGAAGCGTCTAGTCTGGCTGCCGGTTTGAAAACACAGATAGTAGATAACATGCAAAATAATACCTGTGATTCAAATAATAAAGCTATAGATGAGCAAAAAGGTAAATATGGTACTGCAAAAATTGCAGGATCCGTAACAATGACCTCAGCTACTTCAGCCATGGGTGATACAGGTTGTACAATTCTGTATACTGTAAATAGTACCGGTGTTTCTGCTGCTATTAAAGGTAAAAAATTAGAATTGTCTGTGTTGAAAAATGGTTCATTAAAGAAATCAGCAGCCGGTACAGATATGGATGAAAAATATATACCTAAAGCTTATTTATAATTTTTGTTAAGATACAATGTAAAGCCACCGATGGTGGCTTTTCTATATTTATAGATAATAAATGATTATTCTTTTTGCTAAATATTAAATTTGCCTTCATTTATGGGCAAATTTTTTTATAAAGATTATTAATATGTATTAGTAATTCCTTATAAATATTATATAAATTAATACAATGTGATCTAGATATGAAATTGGCTGTACATTTTCCCGTTTTTTCCAAAATTTTTTTCTTGGTTAAGCGTTATTTTTCGCTACGGTTGTGGTGTTTTCTTATATTTTACTTGATCATAAATAATGTTTTTTTCTGGCTTGCACATTTAATTACTTATTCACAACGTTATGATATTGTACTCGAATACGTATGGATAATACCGTTGTTATGCTTGCGTAAAAAGTGGTCGTTGGTCTTATTTACTATTACATATATTTGTATTTATATTTTTGATATTCTGTACTGGATTAAACAATTCTATCACTATGATAATTTGTCTGAATTCGTTGATTTACTTTACTTCATTCCACAGGCACCAAAATTATATTGGTTATTTTTAGGAATTATTTTAGGCAATCTCATTTTGAGCTTATTTTTAATCCTGAAATATTTGGTTCGTTTGGCTTCTACGCAAATGATTGTACCTTTATCTGTATTGTATTTGCTTTTTGCCATATGTTTTTACGATTATCGCGGTGCTAATTTATCAGATCGTTATCAGACTGTAGGTTGGTGGGGAAGTTATTACGAAACGATTCAAAATCTTAAATTTAATACACAGTTTTTCTGGCGTGGAACGCTTAAACCTGAATTTTATGATTGGCCGCATGGTGGGGTGTTACAAAAGCAGATCAATATACAGCATCCTCCTAAAAAAATACTATTTATTTTAAATGAGTCATGGGGGACTTTTGTACCTGAACATGGCGCTATTAATTCATCGGTAAAAGCACCTTTGCTGAATTTACCCAATGTACAGCTAATTGCTCAGGGTGAAAATCCAGCACTCCACAGTACCATAATGGGGGAGCTTCGAGAGTTATGTGATTTGAAAGCTAAAAGTTCCAATTTTAAACTAGGTCCGTTTGATAAGTTCAAAAAATGTGTTCCGGTAAGATTACAAAAACAAGGGTACACAGTCCAAGCTTTCCATGGTTCTTATGCCAAGATGTATGACAGAAAAGATTGGTATCCACATATGGATTTGCAAGATGCGCATTTTTTTCCTCAATTCAGTAATATTAAGCAATGTCATTCATTTCCTGGAGCTTGTGACTACAATATTGTGCATGATGTATCAGCTGCCAATAAATCTGCACAGGGTAAATCATTTATATACTGGCTAACACTGAACACCCATCATCCTTATTCTGAGCTGGATATGTTGGGAGCGAATACTTATGATTGCCATCAGCCATTATTTAATGGAAGACAAGAAGCATGTCGGAATTTGAATCTTCAACATCAGTTTTTTCAGGTACTTGCTGATGAAATAAAAGCCGGAGGATTTAAGAACACTGACATCGTAGTTGTAGGTGACCATAGCCCTCCTATTATGTTAGATAAATATAAAGACAGTTTTAAGCCTGATTCTGTGCCATATATTCACGTACGAGTAAATTGAAATAGTTTATATTTAACTAAATTTTGTAAGGTAACCTGTGTAATTACTTCTAAATTAGTAATAAAGGGTACCTTACAGTTTTTATCGCCTTTAATTTTTAAATTTCCAAATCCATAATAGTTGCAAAAATTATTTGAAGCGAAAGTATGGGTAAAAAAATCCTTTGCCCAATATTTTTATTGATGCCTTAATGTTATAAAAAATTTATATATTTTAAAAGATTTTGACTATAGAAATGGGTACTGGGAGCCAGTAGGTTTGTACATTGCAATTTACTATAAACGATAATGAAATTACAGATATTTTCTAAATTAAAGTATTGAAATTTATAGTCTTATAAAATTTTGATAGACAATCTTTTTCTAAAATAATATTTACTAATATTATTTTAGATTTTACTTTATTGTTTTATTGGGGGGAAATATTTGTACGTAATGTCAGTAAATATTCGAATTAATGTAAATATCCAAAATATATTTTCAGTCTTAATTTTCATATGATATCATTTATGAAAATTTCATTTATATGTGATCATATTTAAACTTTATATAAGAAATATTGATGAATATTGAAGTACATTTCCCTTTATTTTCCAAATTAATACATATATTTAATAAGTATTTTTCTTTTCGGTTATGGCTTTTTATCGCTTTTTATCTAATTATAAATAATGGTTTTTTCTGGTTATCACACGCATTGATTCACTCCCAGCGGTATGTGGTTGTATTGGAATACGTTTGGATTATTCCATTATTGTGTTTGCGAAAAAATTGGTCAATATTATTATTTACCATCTCCTACGTTTGCATTTATATATTTGACATTTTGTATTGGATCAAGCAATTTTATCGTTATGAAAATTTATCAGAATTCATTGGGTTACTTTATTTTCTTCCCCAAGCTCCAAAATTATATTGGATAATTTTAGGATTAATTTTTGGTTATCTGATATTAAGTTTATTTCTAATTTTCAAATATTTGGTTCGTTTTGCTACAACGCAAATGATTCTACCATTATCTATATTATATTTATTGTTTGTATTTTGCTTTTACGATTATCGTGGTACTAATCTTTCTGATCGCTATAAGACTACTGGTTGGTGGGGCAGTTACTACGAAACTATTCAAAATTATAAATATAATATGCAAATTTTTTGGCTCAGAAAAGTCAACCCTGAGTTTTACGATTGGCCACATGGAGGTGTGTTACAAAAACAGATTAATTTGCAGCATCCCCCCAAAAAAATACTATTCATTTTAAATGAATCATGGGGTACTTTTGTACCTGAACATGGCGCTATTAATTCATCGGTAAAAGCACCTTTGCTGAATTTGCCCAATGTAAAACTAATTGCTCAGGGTGAAAATCCAGCACTCCACAGTACCATAATGGGGGAGCTGCGAGAGTTATGTGATTTGAAAGCCAAAAGTTCCAATTTTAAACTAGGCCCGTTTGATAAGTTCAAAAAATGTGTTCCGGTAAGATTACAAAAACAAGGTTATGATATACAAGCTTTTCATGGATCCTCTTCTAAGATGTATAACCGTAAAGAATGGTATCCGTATATGGGTTTGCAAGATACACATTTTTATCCACATTTTAGTAATATAAAACTTTGTTATTCATTCCCCGGAGCTTGTGATTATAATATTGTGCATGATGTATCAGCTGCCAATAAATCTGCACAGGGTAAATCATTTATATACTGGCTAACACTGAACACCCATCATCCTTATTCTGAGCTGGATATGTTGGGAGCGAATACTTATGATTGCCATCAGCCATTATTTAATGGAAGACAAGAAGCATGCCGGAATTTGAATCTTCAACATCAGTTTTTTCAGGTACTTGCTGATGAAATAAAAAGAGGTGGTTTTAAGCATACTGATATTGTAGTTGTTGGTGACCATAGCCCGCCCATTGTGTTCGATGAATTTAAAGACAGTTTTAAGCCTGATTCAGTGCCATTTATTCACATACGAGTTAATTAACAGGCTTATTGTCATGCCTAACTTACTAAGTAAATTTGGTATTTTTATAATATACAATAGTATTATATGGTTAAATTGAAGAGAAATTTTATGTGTGTCAATATGGTTTTTGATTTTTTAAAAATAAAATCAGTCTGAATGTATCTAAATAACTTGATAAAAAATGCTTTAGAGCACATTTAATTACTTGGTTGTAATTTTGCAGCTTCTTAAACTACAGATCCATCACAATACAGTGAATGATTTGTTGCAAGACCAAAATTGCAAAAATGACCTGTGCCAAGCTTGGTTTAGCGACCCGATAATGTGCAATAAAAGCTTTTGCATTTTTGAAATGTATTGATGCCTTGTTGAGGAAGGGTAAATAAGGCATATGAGGTAGAGGTGTTGTTTTCCGAGCGGCGGATTTGTTGTTACACACCAATAGCGTATTTTTTAGACTTGCAACATCGACATCTCGATTAGTCGAACCAAACATGGTGAGAAAGTTGCAGACGATTGTTTTAGTAATATTGTCAGCCGCTGTATATTTAAGTGTTAGCTATATAAGCAAAACTAACGCAATAATTAAACGCATTATATGGTGGTGCTCGTCTATTACAAAATAGATTGTTTTACAAAAACAGTTTGATAATTGAAAATTATAAATAAATTTCTTAAGCTTAATCTTAAGTCTAAATATTTGTTAGGTTACTAGTTTGAATTCTTCAATTATAAAAATGTTAAATAATGAAATTAATATATAAAAATAGTATAATCCTAAAATTAGGCATATAAATTGCTAATGATTTTATGTTCAACTAGTTTATTAACCATATTGACATGGAGACTAAAATGAAAGCATTTCAAAAAGGTTTTACATTAATAGAATTGATGATTGTCATTGCAATTATCGGTATTCTGGCTGCTATCGCTGTACCTGCGTATTCTGACTATATTGCTCGTTCTCAGGCATCCGAAGCTTCTAGCCTTGCTGCTGGTTTAAAATCACAGGTAGTAGATAACATGCAAAACAGTGTATGTACAACTGGTTCTAATGCTGCTGTAGATCAGCAAAAAGGTAAATATGGCACAGCTGAAATCGGTGGTACCGTTACCATGAGTTCAGCTACTTCAGCCATGGGAGATACAGGTTGTACAATTAAGTATACTGTCAATCAAACCGGCGTATCTGCAGCTATTTCAGGTAAAATATTGGTATTGTCAGTTTTGAAAAATGGCTCTTTGAAAAAGAATGCTACCGGCACTACTATGAATGATAAATACATTCCTAAAGCTTACCTGTAATCCTTATTGAATTTAATTCAAAGCCACTTTGAGTGGCTTTTTTATATGAACAAAAAGCGAATAATGCAAATAATATTAAATTTTTAATGAAACTACCTTATCTTTTAAATTGTTATAAATTTTTTTATCTGTATTTATAACAATTTTATATATTTAATAGAAGTTTTTTCTGGTTGTCAATTCTATTAGTCTATTGATTTAATCATAAGTTATACTCTTGTGTGATATATCATGCTAAGAATAAGGCAGGACAGAGAAAATTAAATATCTAGTAGATGAAATTGAATACTTATTATCCGTATTCTTAACACGATATGCTGGTAAAAATACTTACAATGGCTTTTAGCCATTATTTGACGGCAGACAAAAGTATGACAGAAGTGGATTTCAAAATAGTTTTTCAAATCTTCGCTAATATAATTAAAACAAGTAGATTTATATATGCTTATATCATATTTATTTAATTATATTTGATGAATACAAAGAAAGTTTTGAGCTTGACTCTCTACCGTTTATTCAGATATATGAAATTGAAATACATAAGTTCCCACTAAGCAAACAAAAATATGTTTGGCTCATTTTATTAATATAAAACTAAGACATAGGATTGAAATAAAAGTGTATTTAATCTGAATCAGTCTTGTTAATGATTCCAAATATAAAATTAGTGTTAATGTACTTTATTTGTTCAATAAATAATATGCTATAGGGTTTATTTGATATATTGTTTATAATTTGCAGCTCTTTAAATACAATATTTGTCTTAGTGCTGAGAGTTCTTGGCTGTAAGCGCAAGATTGTCCAAAATGGCCTGTGCCATTCTTTCGCTGGCACCGCGATGTTGTGTAATAAAAGCTTCTGCATTTTCCGACATGTATCGGCGTTGCTGTGGATTGGCAAGTAAGGCTAATGAGGTAGTTGCCCAGTCTTCTGCAGATCTGATTTGTTGCGCTGCTCCGATAGCAACCGCTTTTGGTGCAGCATCAGCGAAATTATACGTAGATGGGCCAAATAAAGTGGGTAGGTTGCAGGCGATGGGTTCGATAATGTTGTGGCAGCCGCTGTCAACGAGACTGCCGCCTACAAAAGCAATATCCGCACATAAATAATAAGCAAACAACTCACCTATACTGTCGCCAATCCAAACCTGAGTTTCTGGGGCAATATTTAGATTATCGCTACGTTTCTGTGTAATAAAATTAAGTTTTTCTGCGTAATCGAAAGCTGGTTGAAAACGTTCTGTATGGCGCGGTACGATGATCAGTAATGTATGGCCGGTATTCTGTTTTGCCCAAGCGTCGAGCAATAATTGTACTTCGTCGCTGCCATGGTAATAGCGGGTACTGGCACAAACCATCACAGGCCGGTTGCCGATACGTTGTTTGAATGTCTGTGCTAAAACATGCATGTCTTCGGTTGGAGAAATATCATACTTGGTGTTACCACATATTTTAAGATGTGCCGCACCAATTTTTTTCAAGCGTTCGGCATCTGCATTTGTCTGAGCAAAACAGCCTGTCAAGGTGCTGAGAGCAGGAACAACCATCGATCGCACTTTCAGATAGCCTTGCAATGATTTTTCTGATAAGCGTGCATTAGCCATAAACAGAGGAATGCGATTTTTAGCACAGATATTAATTAAATTTGGCCATATTTCTGTTTCCATCAACACACCAAATAAAGGTTGATGGTCTTGGATAAACTGCTTTACCCACGATTTTTTATCATAGGGAAGGTAACGGCACTGTGCCTGCGGAAAAAAATGCTGCACAGTAGCACGGCCGGTAGGGGTAGTCTGAGTGATTAAAAGAGGTATATTTGGAAACCGTTTTTGCAACGAGTGAATGAACTGTATTGAGGCACGTGTTTCTCCTACTGATACTACATGAATCCAGATAGCGTTTTTTACCGCATTCGGATAAGGTTTTCCAAAACGTTCGGACCAATTTAGGGCATAGGCCGGTGCCAGTCTGGCACGTCGACGCAAATAACGGCGTAAAAAAGGTGGGGCGAGCAACCATAAAAATTGATATAAAAGATTCAATAGCATATGCACTCAATGTAAAAAGCCTGTTTCAAGGCCTTTATAATATAATAAAAAAACACACGGGTTTAACCCCGTTTATAAGCAGTTGTTTACAGGAATGAAGGTACTGATATCGATATTTGTTCTTTGGCCTAGGCTTCAGCCATATCCAAAGCCTGCCGGATGTTAACTTCCACGATCCGTGAGACCCCTTTTTCCTGCATAGTAACGCCTACTAGTTGCTCGGCCATTTCCATGGTTAGCCGATTATGGGAAATATAAACAAACTGGGTTTGTGCGGACATTTGTTGTACCAGCTGACAGAAACGGCTGGTATTGGCATCGTCCAATGGCGCATCTACTTCATCCAGCAAACAGAATGGTGCCGGATTCAGGCTGAACAAAGCAAATACAAGGCTCATAGCCGTTAAAGCTTTTTCGCCACCAGAAAGCAGATGAATAGTGCTGTTTTTCTTGCCAGGCGGTCGCGCCATAATGGATACGCCCGCGCTGAGTAAGTCATCGCCAACCATATCCAAGTGTGCTTCGCCCCCACCAAACAAGGTTGGGAAGTAGCTTTGTACTTTTTGATTGACTGCATCAAATGTGGTTTTAAAACGGGATTTTGTTTCTTCATCAATGGTACTGATGGCTTCTTCCAGTAATGCTATGGCGGCCTGAACATCAGCAGTTTGCTGCTGATAGTACTGGGCTCGTTCATGGGCTTCTTCCAACTCCTGTAATGCAGCCAGATTTACAGCGCCCAAAGCATTGATTTTCTGTGCAAGAGTAGCGATTTGCTCGCTTAGATCCTTAGATTCTGTTTGGGTATGGGCAAATTGTTCTGCCAATGTATCTATATCGGCTTTATTCTGTTGAAGTGTTTCATAAAAACGTTTGGCATTTAGTAAGGCTTCCTGCTGCTGGAGTAGGGCTTTTTGTGTGTCCGCCTGTAGTTGTGGTAAGCGGCTGTTTAGTGTGTGTTGTTGTTGCTGTGCCTGTTGTAACAGTTGCTGAAGTTGTTGCAACTGTTGCTGAGCATCGGCACAACGTTCATTGGCTACATTAATCCGTGCATTCAATTCTTCAGTTTGTAAAGTCTGTTCATCTTCTACTTCTTCGTCAACTATACCAAGAGCCAGCTCGCTCTGGCGTTCTTGCCAACGTTCGGTCTCACGTGCAATCCGTTGGCGCTCCTGCGACCCACTCTGAATTCGCTGCTGTAAGCGCACAATGGCCATTTCAACCAGCCCTTGTTGCCTTCGTGCCTCTAGTAGTGCCAGCTGGCTTTGTTTGAGGGTTTGTTGTTGGTTCTGCTGGTTGGTCGTATGGCTTTCTAGCTGGGGACGCAATTGGTCTATAGCTAGCGTCAGATTTTCGGCATCTGCTTGTGCCTGTTGCTGCATATGTTGGTGTTGAGTTAATTCATTGCTTATTTGTGCGCATTCCTGCTGAATATGTTGCCGGCGAAGCTGCCCTTGGCTGGTACGTGCAATCAATTCTGTGGCCTGTGCTGAGGCAGCCTGCCAACTTTGTTGTTGCTGTTTCAATTGATGCTGGCACTGTAATAGTTGAGCTTCTGTGTTATCCAGATTTTGCTGTGCCAGCTGCATGGCTTCTTGTGCCTGTTGGCAGGGTTGTTCGATATCCACAAGGGCTTGTTGCAGTTCACGTAATTGCTGCTGCTGTTGCAATAAACTAGAGCCATTATCTTCAGCATATAAGGTAATGCTTATAGCATCTATGCAATGGCCTTCTGGAGTAACAATCAGTTGATGTGCCTCTAACTCCTTTTGCCGTAGTAAGGCTGCTTGCAGAGATTCAGCGCATATCACCTGCCGAAGCCAGAAATGCAATACTTCTTCAAAGGGTGATTCTACTTCAATATGCTGCAACAAGGCATCGCTGGCAATGGGTGATGTTTCGGATGGAGTGTTTAGATTGACCCATACCGAAGTGTGCTCAGTCTGGATATTGTCTAGCTGTAGCTGTTTACAGTAATGAGCCTGAATTTTATGACCCAGCGCTACACTGGTTGCATGCTGCCAGTGTGGTTCAACCTGCATATGCTGCCACAGCAAGGGAATATCAGTATGTTCTGACGCTGTCGTGTTGCTGTGCTCTGCTTTTGGCAACATTGCGGTAAGCGCTTCCACCTGAGCATTCAGTGTAAGTTGCTGTTTGTCCAACTGGCGATACTGTTGTTGAGCCAGTGCCAGTGCTTGCTGGGCATTGTCTCGCTGCTGCTCAAACTGCAGCAGGTTTTCCTCCAGTGTTGCTACTACTTGTTCCAGTTCAGATGCACTGTCCCGCGTTTTTTCCATCTCTTCTTCAGAGGGTAAGGCTAACTGCGCCAGCTCTGTTTCCAGCCGCTGCTGACGTTGTTGTAACTGCGTAATACTGCTGCTTGCATGCTGGTGTTGCTGTTGTTTAATTGCCTGTTCACGCTCCAGCCGCGCCAGCTCATTCTGTTGATTCTGGCGTGTGCGTTCACCCAGATGTGCCAGCTCTTCGAGCTCTGGCATACGTGCTTCATGCTCGGCAGCTTGCATAGCCCATTCTTCGCGCACTATTTGCTGTTCTTCCAATTCACTATTGGCTGATTCGAGCATCTCTTGCTGTTGCCGGTCTTCTTCATGCAATCGTTGCAGTTCTGATTGAGCCTGTGCTTGTTCTCGCGCCATGCGCTGTTGCCAGTCACGCCGGTGACGAATCTGTTCTTCCAGACGCGCCCACTGTTCGCGCAGACCGGCGCGTTGCATTTCTGCTTCGCGTACCTGTTGCTGTTGCTGCTGTTCCTGTTCGCGCAATTGCTGTAGGTTTTCTTCAAGTGTCTCAAGATGCTGTTGAAGCGTTTCCTGAGCATTGTCATGCTGTTGATACATTGTAGTAGCATCATCAGCCTGAACCAGTGCCTGTTGCCATTGGCTGTAATCAAATAAATCCTGTTTACCCGCTATCTGTTCTTTTAGTTCCTGATAGCGTTGTGCTGTATTTGCCTGTCGTTGTAATTTTTCTACCTGCCTGTCTAGCTCACTTTGTAAATCGGCCAGTCGTTGCAGGTGTTCGCGCGTGTCTGCCAGTCTGTTTTCCGTTTCGCGGCGGCGTTCCTTGTACTTGGAAACCCCTGCCGCTTCTTCAATATGCGCTCTAAGTTCTTCCGGCCTTGCTTCAATTATGCGTGAAATCATCCCTTGTTCTATCACCGCATAGCCACGAGCTCCAACCCCTGTACCTAAAAATAAATCTGTAATATCGCGCCGGCGTACTACTTGATTATTAATATAATAAGTAGACTCACCTTGCCTTGTGAGCTGGCGTTTTATTGCCACCTCACCATATTGTCCCCATGCTCCCTGAAGCTGGCCGTCACTATTGTCAAATACCAGTTCCACGCTGGCGCGCGGGGCGGGGCGGCGGGTGTTGGCACCATTAAAAATCACGTCTTGCATGCTTTCACCGCGCAGCTGTCTGGCCGATGCTTCGCCCAGCACCCAGCGTACGGCATCAATCACATTGCTTTTTCCACAACCATTTGGCCCGATTACAGCCACCAGCTTTCCTGGTACGGCAATCGTAGTGGGATCAACAAAAGATTTAAAGCCGGAAAGTTTGATATGGGTTAGACGCATAGCAACAATAAAGCAGGCAAATAGCCACAAAATTGGCTATTTTAGCTGGTTTTAAACAAAAAGACAGTTTTAGTTACTTCAAATACCTGTTTATAATATTTTAATCAGAAATGCGATATTGTATTAGTTTTACGACTTCATACAGCCACGCTTATCCAAACCATCAATAATGGCACAATTAGGTGAATCATTACCTTTACAACGGTTATACCAGCTTTCCAATGTATCTTTCATATTATTCAAATCTGATATTTTTTTATTCAAGCGCTGGATATGTTCACCTACTAAAGATTTCACATTGGCACTGGCACGCAGTGGATTATTGCGTAAGGCCAGCAGCTCAGCAATCTGTGCCAGTGAAAAATCCACTTCACGTGCATGGCGGATAAAATTCAATGTAGCAATATCTGCATCACTGTAATCGCGATAGCCATTACTTTGTCGCTGTGGCCGAATTAAGCCAGCGGCTTCGTAATCACGTATTGTTTTGCTAGACAAGCCGGATAATTTTTCTGCTGTACTGATATTCATAGCAAATTAATAAAATGGGTAAACCGGAATAAAACTTGACTTTATCACAGGGTTAAGGTTTAAGCTTTACTAAAATACTTTTTATAGACCCACTTTATATGGAGACAATCATGCAAATGGTTCAGTTTAAAATTGACGGAATGACTTGTGAAGGCTGTGCCAGAAGTGTTACTTCAGCTCTTCAAGGCAGCCCTGGCGTAGAAACCGTAGCCGTTAACTTTGCTACTGGTCTTGCCGATGTAGGCTTTAATGAAAGCCTTACCAATATTGATACCCTAAAAGCTGCTGTAGAAGCGGCCGGTTTTGATGTTGTTTAATTTTTAAATTCATCGGTTGGGCAAATAAAGGTTAATAGCATGGAAGAAAACTTGCATACAAAAAGTTCTCAAACAACCTCAGCGCGTTTTGCCATTGAGGGTATGGATTGCCAGGCTTGTGCCAACCGCATAGAAAAAGTACTGCGTCGGCAGCAGGGTATACAGACTGCTGATGTTAATTTTGCCAGTGATGAATTACAAACCCGCTTTGATAGCAGGCTGCTGAGTACAGAAGATATTGTTCAAATAGTGGCCAAAACTGGTTTCAAAGCAACTCCAGCCAATGAAAGCAGTCTTAATGCACTGGCCGAGGCTAATTCTGGTAAACATACCGGTATATCGTGGAGGCTGGCCATAATCTGGCTCATTGCTATCCCCTTTATCATCGGCATGTTAGGCATGTTAGGCATGTTAATAGGTCAGCATTGGATGCTGCCGCCGATGTGGCAGTTTATCCTTGCCACCATTATCCAGCTTGGCTTTGCTTGGCCATTTTACACCAGTGCCATCAAATCCTTGCAAGGTGGCGTGGCCAATATGGATGTACTGGTGTCCTTAGGTACCCTAGCCATCTGGTTGTACTCCAGCATTATGCTCTTTAACCATCAAAGCCATGCCCATCAATATATCTATTTTGAAGCCAGTGTAATGGTGATAGCCTTTGTCTCACTGGGAAAATATCTTGAACAACGTACCAAAAAACAAAGTCTCAACAGCATGAGCTTGTTATTGCAGCTTACGCCGAAAATGGTACGCAAGCAGACAGAACACGGCTGGCAAGAAGTCCCTTTAAGCCAGATACAAACGGGTGACATTCTACAAACCAATGCCGGTAATCGCATTGCTGCCGATGGCCTCGTGCACAGTGGTGAAGCGTGGTGCGACGAAAGCTATCTTACCGGCGAATCCAAACCCTTATTAAAACAAACCGGAGACAAAGTCCTTGCTGGTGCCCTTATCAGCAATGGCAGCATCACCTATCAGGCACAGACCCTAGGCAGCCAGACCCTGCTGGGCGACATGATGCAGGCGCTGGCACAAGCTCAAGGAAGCAAAGCACCAATTGCACGGCTGGCAGACAAAGTATCCATGGTATTTGTTCCTACTGTAGTTGCCATAGCTGTATTAACCTTTCTATTAAATTGGTGGTTGGGAAATGGTATTAACGAAGCTGTTACCCGCGGCGTGGCAGTATTGGTTATTGCTTGCCCATGTGCGCTGGGGCTGGCTACACCCGCTGCTATGATGGTGGGCATGGGGCGTTCTGCCCGCTATGGTGTCTGGTTTAAAGATGCCACCGCACTCGAACGTACCAGTCAGGTAGACACCGTTGTACTGGATAAAACCGGTACCTTAACCAGCGGCCAACCGCAAATAGTTGCGCAATGGCAGGCGCCAGAAAGTAACTACAGCCAACAAAAAATACTGCAACTGGCTGCAGCCGTAGAAGAGCTCACTACCCATCCACTGGCACAGGCCATCATAAAAGCAGCACAACAGCAACAATTAACCCCATTAACCGCTACCAACAGCCACAGCGATATCGGGCAGGGCACACAGGCACAGGTAGAAAATTATGGCTCAATCAAAGTGGGCAATCCCACTTATTGCAGCTTTAACATCCCAGAAGAATTAAAACAACAAGAAATCTGGCGAATAGCCAGCATTGTAGTCGTAGCTATCAACGATAAAGTAGAGGGTGCTTTTGCTATAGCCGATGCACTTAAACAAGATACCGTTCAAGCTATTCAGCGCCTAAAACAACAACATATTGACATTTATATTATGAGCGGCGACCAGCACAGCGTCGTAGAATACATTGCTAAGCAGCTGGGTATTAATCATTATCATGCAGAAATGAATCCCCGCGCGAAAGCCGAAGCGGTTCGCCAACTTATGCAACAGGGTAAAGTAGTAGCCATGGTAGGCGATGGTATAAACGATGCGCCCGCATTAGCTGCCGCCGATGTAAGCTTTGCCATGTATGGCGGTGCTGATGTCGCCACTAATACTGCTTCAGCTACGCTAATGCGCCACTCTGTTACACAGGTAGCCGATGCGCTGGCTTTAGCTCATGCTACCGTGCGAGTCGTCAAACAGAATCTGTTTTTTGCCTTTTTCTACAATATACTTGGCATTCCGCTAGCCGCCATCGGCTTGCTTAGCCCCGTGATTGCAGGTGCGGCCATGGCCATGAGTTCCATCTCGGTATTGCTGAATGCTTTACGCTTGAAAAAAAGCGGGCTGGAATAAATATTTTATTTATTGAGTAAAGTTATTTTCTTGCTTAACTCTATCTTTATATTTTACATATGCAATTTTGTTTTCAGCTTAATTTTTTTTATATTTCTAAGTTTATTGCAAAAATCTTTTTTAAAATATAAATAATTAGCACAATTTTCCAGTAGCGCTGCTATTCATAAAATAACATTTTGTCGAAATGTTTTTTAGCAGAAATAATCCCTTATTTCTACCAAATTAATACTGAGATGATTGAACAGTGAATCAGCAAAAGTACTCAATATTCTTCCAATCACACAATAATATAGCTTTTTTTATACCAAATAAGCATATCATTTTAGAATTAATTTCATTTTGATATTTATCACTAAATTTAATTTCATCTAGATAAATTCAAGCCAAATACATCTTGGATTGAATTAGAATAGAATGAAAAATAAATCAGAAAAATACTGATTTTCGAATTTAGAATGTTACATAACCATAGAGGGGTAATCTGATGGCAAACTTACTGACACAAAGTTGTTGCGGTGCTTCTGGGTTAATATTAGATCTTTTTTACGAAACTGCAAGTAATCACATCAAGTCCCAATCTCGTCTGTTAACTCCAGGAGAAATAAATATGGTTACCTCCGTGTTTAAAAACGCCATTGTATTATCACAAGTACGAGTTCGAAAAGGCACTTTGTTGCCCAATCAAGGTAAATATGCAATCACACCATTTGGTGAAATATACTGGCCGCAAAAATATTATTCACAGGATTATTCAATGGAACTCTACTCTAATCAACATTTTTTTATGCATGAAATGGTTCATATTTGGCAATATCAGATGGGCATGCAGGTAGCCATGCGTGGCGCATTCAGTTTAATGGCTAATTACGAATATGGGTTGGAAGAAGGCAAACTCTTGTCAGATTATGGTATGGAACAACAAGCTTCCATTATTGCGGACTATTTTATATTAAAAAATTTTGGTTACGATTTTTGGCGAGAAAAAACTAATCAAATATACACAGGAAGCGTTCCTAAAAATAAACAGCTTGTACAGCAATACTGGCTCAAAATGTATGAAAATACTTTGCAATTATTTCTAAAAAATCCACAAGATAAAAGGGTATTATTTAGATAAAATAATAACTTAAAACTTAACAGTTAAAGTATAGTATTTAATACCCTGTTGCAAAAACTTAATGTTACACTCTTATAAAAATTACTTTTTTAAATTTTATTGTATATTTTGAGTAAAATTTGTTTCTGTGGAAAGGAATTTGAAGGCATAAAATTTGGCATATTTAAAGATTTAACGAGGAAAAAAAATGAGGTGGATAAAATTTAAGTATTTACTTAATCTGATATTTATTTTTGTTTCAATGATAATAACAGGATGTATTATTCATAGTAATATATTTTATACTCCAGATATTTTATTAAAAAAAGATGGTCAGCCCTGCATTAGTATTCCGGCGAATGAAGATTTTTTCTTGCGAAAAAAAGAATTTAATATTTTAAGCTTATATGTATTTCAAACAGGGGTTGGATACCTATGGAAAAAAAATTATTCAGATTCTGAAACACAATATTATGTCAAAAATCAACAATGCTTAGATTTTAATTATCATTTTCATGAAAATATATTTTATACAGTTGAATTCATCTCAATAGAAAAAGGAGATGATGAAATTCATAGGTCTACAAAGAAAGATTGGGTAAGATATATGCGCATCATAAAAAAACCTGATGGAACGCTGCAATTATTATTAGACGGTGAAGCACGTGATTATTCTTGATTTTGGTTGAAGCAATATAGCACATTACCTGTATGATATTCATAGGGACACAAGGAGAATGAACAAAAATCTATTACGCGATTTATTGTTAATTTTTTTAGTAATATTGATAAACGGTTGCATAAGGGGATATACCCCAGATATCGTTTTAAAAAAAGATGGTCAGCCCTGTATAAGTATTCCTGCGAATGAGGATTTTTTTATGCGAATAAAAGAGTTTGATATTTCGTATTTATATGTATTTCAAGCAGGAGTAGGAGAGCTTTGGAGCAAAAATTATTTAAGCTCTAAAAAAAACTATTATATAAAAAATCAGCAATGTTTATATTTTAATTATCGTTTTCAGGCTAATATTCTTTATTCTATTGGTTTCTTTTCAATAGAAAAAGGTAATGATGAATTACAAAATTCGACCAAAAAAAATTGGAAGAGATATATGCGGATCATAAAAAAACCTGATGGAACGTTGCAATTATTATTAGACGGTGAAGCACGTGATTATTCTTGATTGTGGATGAAGCAATATAACATCTTTTCTGCTAAATATTTATAAGGACTCAAGGAGAATGTACAAAAATCTTTTTCACATTTTGCCAATAGTCCTTACATTAGCCTTGCTAACAGGTTGCATCTTGCACAACAATGTATTTTATACACCAGATATTGTACTAAAAAAAGATGGACAGCCCTGCATTAGTATTCCGGCAAATGAAGATTTTTTCATGAGAAAAAAAGAATTTAGTATTTTAAGCTTATACGTATTCCAGAGAAGGGTTGGATACCTCTGGAAAAAGAATTTTCATGATTATAAAAAGCCGTATTATGTCAAAAATCAACAATGCTTATATTTTAATTATCGTTTTAAAACTAATATTCTTTATTCTATTAGCTTCTTTTCAACTGAAAAAGAAAATGATGAATCTCAAAAGTCGACAAATAAAAATTGGACTAGGGATATGAGAATCATAAAAAAAACTGATGGAACGTTGCAATTATTATTAGACGCTGAGGCACATGATTATTTTTGATTATGTTTAAAGCAATATAACATATTTTCTGTACAGTATTTATATGGACTCAAGGATAATGAATAAAAATCTTTTTCGCATTTTACCAATAGTCCTTACCATAGCTTTGATAACAGGTTGTATATTGCACAACAATGAATTTAATACACCAGATATTGTATTAAAAAAAGATGGACAACTATGTATTAGTATCCCTGAAAATGAAAATTTTTTCTACAGCAAAAAAGAATATAGTATTTTGACTACAGAGGTTTCCAGACAGGGATTGGTCAATTGTGGAAAAAAATTATTTCTATCCTTCAGAGCCTTATTATGTAAAAAATCAAGAATGTCTTTATTTTAATTATCATTTCCAAAATAATATTTTTTATACTATTAGTTTCATTTCAACTGAAAAAGGAAATAACGAAAATCAGAAATCAACCCAAAAAACATGGATACGATTTGTACGTATTATAAAAAAACAGGACGGGACATTGCAATTATTATTAGACGCTGAGGCAAGTGGTTATTCTTGATTATGGTTGAAGCCATATAGCACATTACTAGTATGATTTTCATAAGGATACAAGGAGAATGAATAGAAATCTTTTGCGCATTTTGCCAGTATTTCTTCCAGTAGCCTTGCTAACAGGTTGCATACTGCACAGCAATGTATTTTATACCCCAGATATAGTATTAAAAAAAGACGGGCAGCCGTGTATCAGTATTCCGGCGGGTGAAAATTTTTTCAGGCGAAAAAAAGAATTTCATATTTTAAATTCAGATGTTCATCAAGCTGGAGTGGGAGAACTCTGGAGCCAAGATTATTCAGATTCTGCAAAACCATATTATGTCAAAAATCAGCAATGCTTGAATTTTAATTTTCATTTTCAAACTAATATTCCATATTCCATTGGTTTCACCTCTGAAGAAATGAAAAATAATAAATCGCAGAAATCAACACAGAAAGATTGGATAAGATATATGCGTATCATAATAAATAAGGATAATTCACTACAATTATTACTTGATGAAAAAGCTCGGAATGATATTTGATTGTATTCAGGGAAAAGTAAGTTGTTTTTTATCCTAAAAATGTCTTTCCTGAATAAGCGTTGTTTAACTCAAAGCCTTAGACATAAATAAGGACGGGAAAAATAATTAATGGCTCAGCTAAGCAATATTGTGGTTATAGCAAGTAGTGGCTAATGGGGCAGAACATAAACCAAACAGAGTAAAAGGAAAAGGGAATTTTAGTGAAAAAACCAATAGAAAGCGGAATTACATAGCTGTAGATGGCCGTGAAAGCGCGGTTATAGTTACGCAGGATCATCTTGCAATTATGGGTAAAGAAACTGGCTTTTTCAGCCTGTCTGAGGCGAGGACAGGGCAGATTGTGGTGCCGATTGGGAAAATTGGTTGTATAACTAAAAATATCAGCAGAATCCTATACCATAGCGTGAACAGCTTATTGACATATCAATAATTAACCAGCAAAATAACTTTGCTGCGTTCAATAGCGCAGCCAGCTTTGACAGGCTGATTAGTATGACAGACAACACCGCCAATAATTTTATTGAGCGGTTATTGTCTGAATCCCGTGCCAGTGGTGTGCTTTAAACAGTGAACCATGGCAAATAGGTTTTCTGCCTACGGTTCATACTGCCTGTCAGTCAATTTGTCTTATGCTTGTCAGTATGGAAGTAGGCTTTCTCAAAGTTATTATGAAAGGCTACCAACATGAAAGCAATTCAGCAGCTTATCCCATGCAGTGAATATCTGCTTCTGTCTTCCCTTCTTTCATCACAACCAGTTGCTCGGTATGCGGGTAAATTGAAAATCTATTGCGCTGTAAAAGGAACAGTAACAAGCCGCCAATCAGGTGAACACCACTTTCAAACCAGCAATCTTGGCGGAGGTGTACAATGACGCAGCAACAATATATCGACGCCAGCCTGAGCAATAGCCCCGCCTTACTGCTTGAACAGGCTAGTGAGCTGGCCATTATTCAAGACAAAACCCAAACCCCCGCAGAAAAAGCTCTTATGCTCAAACAGCATGAGCTAAGTACCATCATCGAATACTGCCAGAGCACCAGCCGCAACATCGATTTTCTTATCAGCACCCTCGGCCAGCTTCAGCTCGAACGCCAGCAAATCAACAGCCAGAGCCTGCTGGTAGACAATCAAAATATGCTGCAATTCGCAGGTATACTTAGCATCTTGCTTTCGGGCTTAAAAAAGTACTGCTAATATTGAAAACAACATTAATAGTATTGTAGTTAAATATAGATAAATTAATTTAATTACAAATAAAACGTCTATTCTAATAATAGTTATAGACGTTTATAAATAGAAGTAACATTTATAAAGTTAATTAATTGTGCTGAAATAAGTTTTATTTTAACCTAAATGTTAAATTCAAATAGTCATTATTAATTGAAATGAAGTGTATATATCTATATAATATAATATAAAATAGATTTTTAGAGGATTAATGATGGAGTTTCTTACAACTACAATATTGTCAGGACTTATTTATGATTGTTTTAAGGTTGGAGTGCAATCTTTTGTAGATTTATTGAAAAATGAATTAACGAAATATATTTGTAATGATTCAGAGAAAAATCGCCTTATTACAGAAATAAATACTTTAAATTTAAATAAGCATATGCCTAAGAAAACAATACAAGATAAATTAGAAGAAAACAAAAATATTTGTAAAATATTAAGTGAAATAAATACAAATATTAAACAAATATCTGAAATTGGAATCAATATAATTAGTAGAGATTATAGTACCATTACAATTGGAAATATTACTCTTAATAGTGGAGTAAATGATAAAAATGTCCAATAATCCTATTATTCAAACTTCAGAAATTGGACACAATATCTACGCAGGAGCAAATTCAAATATCAGTATTGGAAATATAAATATAGGATTAAATGATTTTTGCAATGATTATGAAAATGTTATACTAGATATTTATAATTTAATCATTTCAAATAAATTAGAACAAGCTAAAATTTCACTGGAAACAATTCAAAAATGTGATTTTTTAGGTTATTTTGAAAAAAATATTTTAAAAATTTTAGAATATAAAATCTGTTTAGTAAAAGGAAAATTAGATGAGATAAATAATGATTTTTTTACAACTTTACTTAAAGATTCAAAACTTAGTGTAACATTAAAAAATTTAGTAAAATCTGTACAGATACATTATAAATTATCTAAATCTGAAAATAATGCCAGAGAAACTTATTTAAAGAGTGAATACTATTCCGGTTATACTCGCGCAGTCTATTTACAGTATTTGGCTTCTGAAAAAGATTTCAATCTATTTGTACAAAAAGAAAATATTGATGATCTTTTGGAGTATGAGCATTATGCTTTAATTCAATGTTCAATACGTCTGAATAAATCTGAATTTGCTAAAATATTTGCAGAAAAATTTAAAGAAAAATACCCCACTGAGAATGCAAATATTATTTTAGCTTTAACTCAAACTATCTGTTTATTACATGAGACCAAATTTGTACATTATTGGATTCTTGACAGAGAAGAATATTTTAAATTACAGAAATTAATTGATAAGTGTATTTCTTTGTCAAATAAAATAGAAGATAAGCGTATCATAAAAATGAGTGTTATTTTATTTGCATTAAAACGAGGTGAAGATAAACAATTAGAAAAGTTAGCTAATATGAATCAATACTCATTTCAGAAGTATTCATCAGAGATGAATATTGATTTAATTAAGAAATCACCTGAAAATATGAACATTAATATAAATTGGTTAAACAACAGAAAAACACTGAATGAAGAAGAATTCAATCAAATATGTAATGCAATTTTTTATTCAGAAATTTCAATTAATGAATTAAATAATTGGAAAGACAGAGGTGGGCAATTATCTCTACCCCCGGAAAAGCAAGATATTTATGAATTTTATTTAATGATATTTAAGTTAATTTCTCTTTTGGAAGTCCCTAACTTAGAAGAAGAGGATAAACTATTTTCACTTTTAGATGAATTATATAATTCGTATCTAAAATTTTGGGGAGGTTTAAACATTAAAACAATTAATTTTTTTGCATTTCTTCTTAATAAATTAGAATATTCAAACTATGCACAAAAATTTTTACAACCTTTGATACCTAAAAAACCGTGGTTATCCCCTGTAGTTTTTAGATTTTTAGCTACATTATTATATTGTGGACAACTTAAAAAATTTGAAACATATTTTAGCCAATTACAAGAAAACAACACTGACTATTATTATTTATATTTAAAAATTTTAAAATCAGTAAAATTAGATACTTACGAAGAAATAGGAAAAAATGTTGAATATGCTTTGGAAAAATTTCCAGATTCAATAAGTTTATGGAACATTTATATAGATAATATATTTAATATGAATTTAGATGTAAAAGAAACAACGGCTATTATCAAAACTATTCCTAAATCACTTTATTCAGATTTTAACAAAAATACACTTAAATTTGTTAATTATGTAGCAAAATTAGATACAGGTTTTGCTAAATCCATCTTTTTGGAATGGTTTATTAATGATCCTTATAAGTTAGCTGTTCCATTATACAATTTCAATATAAATTTAATATTGTTTCCAAATTCAACATCTTTTATTTATCCATCACTTAGATGTAGTGCTGCCTTCAAATATGAAATGGGTAACCAGACTTATATAAAATTAATAGTAGATAACTGTTCTGCAAATGAATACTTGTTGAATGCTGGGTCTGATTTTGCAAATAAGTTAATGAAGGTAGAAATAAATCAGGAATTTGAATTTGATTTTAATACCTATAGGGTTCTTGAAAAGATGGATCCTTATTTAGCAGCTTCTGAGATATCAAATATAATTCGTAACAAAATATCTAATTATCAAGATGGAATTTTTCAAATTAAAGTTGAGGATAGCCCTGAAGGGTTTAATAAATTTATTGAACAATTTTTATCAAATAATACTGTAATGAATGATAAAAAATTGAATACGTATAGTCTTTCTCTAAATATAGAATTAAATCGTAATAAATTAATTAAAAATACTATATGGAATGCTTATTCATTATTGCTTAATAAAGAACACAATAAGCATCTTATTTTTTACAATAAAGGATTTGATAAAATAAATAAAATTGTAATAGATATTTTATCTGTAGTTTATTTTGCTGTTACTGGTTTATGTTATGGACTATTTCGAACAGGGATAAAAGTCTTTATTACTAAAGAGACTCAATCAGAATTGCAACAATGGATTGAAAAGAATTATCGAAAATCAATATATTTGTCTGATGAAGAAAATAATAGATTGAGTGAAAATTTAAATTACTTTCTCAATTCCAGTGAATTATTAAATCCCAAAATTTTTGATATGCCAGATAGTTTAAGTGGACTCCATCATTTTACAGATAGTTCACATTATAGTTCGGTAGAAACTTCAATTTCAAATTTTGTGCCTTTATTTTGTTTAGATTATTTTTTATGTGCTACATATGAAACATTAGATATTCCTTTGGCTAATGTAAATTTATTAATATCGGAATCACTTAAACATATACCGATGACTATGAGATTTCATGCAATTTATTTAGCTAAATATAATTTAAATACATTTTTAATGGTTGACGATATATATTATTTATGCCAAAACAATGATGAGAAGCTTAAGTACGCTGTAATTCTGATTAAAAACTTTCACAATATATTTGATGTTAATAAATTAATTTTTTTAACATATTGCTGTGTATGTTCAATAAAAAATGCACTTATACAATTGACAGTAAATCAATATATTGAGGATATTATATATACATGTTGCAATATTGCAATAAATGAATTGGTTTATAAAAGTAGGGAAGAAAGAATTGCTCAGTTAATATATTCGGTTTTTTTAGAACTTAATCATCAAGAACGTCAATTTGTTGGTGTTTATTTTGATAGATTTATTTTTGGTCATTTTTTAAATATTAAGGGAATTGAACAATGTGTAAAAAAAATAAATGGAAATCAGTCTAAATTATAGTTTAGTAATGCATAAATTTATTAATCTTCCAAGTATATGATTATATATTTAAATTTAAACTCAACGATTTTTGAAATAGAATATGTGCACAACCATTTCTCAGTTCTACGGCACGTGGTGAAAATATTACCGGTTCGTTTTGTGGCTGTAAGGACATACTTTTTTGGATTTCTTTTTTTATTTGGTTTTAATAAAAATTTGTTTGTTTATTAAGTGGGCTGATTGTAAGTGGAATGGCTTCAATCAAGTTTAATTGGAGTGAATTGAAAACTGTACAGCTAATGTTAAGTATATTGTTATTTTAAGTAAGATATTTAAACGATTGCCTTATTTTTAATGTGGATAAATATTTGAGAGCATACTGTATCGAATTTTCTAGATTTCATACAGTTGTTTCTGAATACTAAATTGTTTCAGATTGTCATTCATGAATAGATAACATGTCGATTAAAAATTACATGTACTAGGGATATTACCTTTACTTTAGATATGATGTAGATTCTTCTCAGATATTAATGAAAAATAAATGGTTTGCTCGTAAATGAGCTGTTATATTTTGATACTAAATATTTGAAACTCAATTGAGAATTTTAAATATACATGAGACTTATTTATCAGGCTACGTGTCTTTTATAGACGTAACCTGAAATTTGTAAAGTTAGTTACAACAATACTCGTTCAATCCCCCCGTTGCTGGCTTTTTGCACAAATTCATCCTGCCAGTTTTCGCCTAGTATGTGCTTGGCCATTTCAATCACGACATAATCGGCTTTGATATTGGCATCGTCGGTATATCTGCTAAGCCCTTGCAGGCAGGCGGGGCAACTGGTGAGTATTTTTACTGGTTCACCTTGCGGCAATTTGGCTTTGCCTTTTTCTATTTCTTCCAGTTTGCGGAAACGTACTTGTGTGGCGATATCGGGTCGGTTGACAGCAAACATGCCGGATTCACCGCAGCAGCGGTCGGACAAGGGTACGTTTTGTCCCATCAGTTCGTTAACTACTTTGATTGGCTGGGTGGTTTTGATGGGGGTATGGCAAGGGTCGTGATATAAGTATTGCTGGCCTTTGATGCCATCGAGTTTCAGCCCTTTTTCCAACAAGTATTCGTGGATATCAAGTACGCGGCAGCCGGGGAAAATTTTGTCGAAATGGTAATCGCTGAGCTGGTCGTAGCAGGTGCCGCAGCTTACGACTACGGTTTTGATATCGAGATAGTTGAGGGTGTTGGCCACGCGGTGGAAGAGGACGCGGTTGTCCATGGTGATTTTGTCACCTTTGTCTTTGTTGCCACCGGCGGTCTGCGGATAGCCGCAACACAGGTAACCCGGTGGCAATACGGTTTGTACGCCTACATGCCATAACATGGCTTGTGTGGCTAAGCCTATCTGGCTGAACAGGCGTTCGGAGCCACAGCCGGGGAAGTAGAAAACGGCTTCGGTTTCTTCGCTTACTTGTGGATTGCGAATAATTGGTACGGTGGTGCTGTCTTCGATATTAAGAAGGGCACGCGCGGTTTTAATCGGTACGTGGCGGGGTAGTGGCCGATTTATAAAATGGACAACCTGTTCGCGGATTTCAGGTTTGGCGGTGGTGGCACGCGGGGCGGTTTTCTGGCGTTTGAGCCAGCCTAGGCTAAAGTGCTTGCCCATTTCGTAGCCCCAGTTTTGCAGTCTAAAGCCGGTTTTGATTACGCCTGCACGCAGGGCTTTGATGGTTCTGGGGTCGGTGGCGTTAAGAAAGGCCATGCCCATGTAGACGGTGGGGTTGAATTTCTTTTTGCCAGCTTTGCGCAGGTAGTTGCGCATGGCGACGGTTACGTCACCAAAGTCGATTTTTACGGGGCAGGGTTTGATGCAGCGGTGGCAGACGGTGCAATGGTCGGCTACGCTGTTGAGTTCGTCAAAGTGTTTTAGAGATACACCGCGGCGGGTTTGTTCTTCGTAGAGGAATGCTTCGGTAAGCAGGCCGACGCCAAGGATTTTGTTGCGCGGGGAGTAAAGCAGGTTGGCGCGCGGTACGTGGGTGCTGCACACGGGTTTGCATTTGCCGCAGCGCAGGCAGTCTTTGATGGAATGGGCAATTTGGCCGAGTTCGGACTGCTCCATGATTAGGGATTCTACGCCGAGCAATTCGAATGATGGGGTATAGGCTTTGTCGAGGTTGGCGCCGGGCATCAGTTTGCCACGGTTAAAATGGCCATGTGGGTCTACTTGTTTTTTGTAGTCCCAGTAAGGCTGCATTTCGGCTGTGGTAAGGTAGTCGATTTTGGTGATGCCGATGCCGTGTTCGCCGGAAATTACGCCGTTGAGGCTGCGTGCCAGTGCCATGATGCGGTCTACGGCCTGATGCGCAGTTTGCAGCATGTCGTAGTCGTCGGAGTTTACTGGTATGTTGGTGTGGACGTTGCCGTCTCCGGCATGCATGTGCAGGGCAACGAATACGCGGCCGCGAATGATGTGGCGGTGGATTTCGTCGAGTTTTTCCAGTATGAGGGTGTCGGTTTTGCCGCTGAAGATTTCTGACAGAGGCTGCATGATGTCGCGTTTAACGGAAACACGCAGGTGGAAGTCGCGCATGGCGATAAAGCAGCTTTGGTCTGAGACAGGTTCGTCATTTTCGAGTTTCTGCGGAAATTGTTGCAGGTAGTCTGTCAGTGGGGCATCGAGGTGATTCAGCAGCCATGTCCAGCGACTCTGGATGCTGGTGACGTAATCCAGTGCATGTTGTTTGCGTGAACCGAGCAATTCGGCGCTGGACAGGTCGGTGTCGAGTTTGTCTACGGGCAGTTTGGTTTGCAGGTAGTCGATGATGGCGGCGCACAAGGCCAGTTTGTTCTGGATGGACAGTTCGATGTTGATGCGTTCGATGCCATCGGAGTAGCTGCCGAGCTGTTCTAATGGGATAACAACGTCTTCGTTGATTTTGAAGGCGTTGGTATGGCGGGCAATGGCGGCAGTGCGGGAGCGGTCGAGCCAGAAGGTTTTGCGTGCTTCGGGGGTGACGGCGATAAAGCCTTCGCCACAGCGGGCATTGGCCAGCCGCACGATGTGGGCGGCGGCGGCTTGTACTTCGTTTTCGTCGTCGGAAACGATGTCGGCCAGTAATACCATTTTCGGGCGGCCTTTGCCGGCTGCCTTGGTGGCGTAGCCAACGGCGCGGACGTAGCGCCAGTCGAGATGCTCCAGCCCCGCCAGTTTGACGGTTTTGTGGTTGAGCATGTAGTTGCGCACTTCGACGATGGAGGGGGTGGCGTTGGCTACGGTGCCAAAGAATTCCATGCACACGGTGCGGGTGTATTTTGGCATGCGATGCAGGACGAAGGCGGCTGAGGTGATGATGCCGTCGGTGCCTTCTTTTTGTATGCCGGGTACGCCTGCAAGAAATTTGTCGGTAACATCTTTACCAAGTCCGACTTTGCGGAATCGCTGGCCGGGCACTTCGAGGCGCTCGGTTTTGATGATGGAATAGCCATCGTTATCAAGAGTGTGGATATCGAAGATGGCGGTGGTTTCGTCGTGGATTTTGCCGAAGTTGTGGCGCACACGTTCGATTTTCAGCCACTGGCCTTGGGGGTTAACCATTTTCCACCAAGCGAGGTTGTCGAGGGTGGTGCCCCATAATACGGCTTTTTTTCCACCGGCGTTCATGGCTACGTTGCCGCCGATACAGCAGGCATCGGCTGAGGTGGGGTCGACGGCAAATACCCAGCCGGCAGCTGTGGCTGCTTCTTCTACGCGGCGGGTAACGACGCCAGCACCACAGTTGATAACGGGGTGGGTGCCTTCGAGTCCGGGTAATGCTTGTAAGGCTACTGGGCTGTACTGGTCGAGTTTTTCTGTGTTGATAACGGCGCTCATGGCGTCCATGGGGATGGCACCGCCGGTGTAGCCGGTACCGCCGCCGCGCGGGATGATGGTTAGTTCAAGCTCTATCAGGGCGCGAACCAGCGGGGCAACTTCTTTTTCGTGGTCTGGGTTGATGACAACGAAAGGGTATTCGATGCGCCAGTCGGTGGCATCGGTGACGTGGGTCACGCGTGCCAGACCATCAAACATGATGTTGTCTTTATGAGTGATTTTGCGCAGACGGTTGAATACTTGCTCGCGTTTGCTGCGGGTTTTGCCGAAGCTGCTGTTAAAATCGTTGATGGCCTGTTCGGTACTCTCTATGAGCTGGGCAACCTGCTGGTTGTTATCGCGCCGTTTTTGAATTTCGTTTAGGCGGTGATGCATTTCTTTGACCAGTGCCTGTTGACGGTGCTGATGTTCGAGTAAGTCGTCGATAAGGTAGGGGTTGCGAATCACTGCCCAGATGTCACCCAGTATTTCAAACAGCATGCGTGCAGAACGACCTGTGCGTCTTTGTTCGCGCAATTGTTGCAATAATTCCCACGACTGGCTACCTAGAAGCCGGATAACTATTTCTCGGTCTGAAAAGGAGGTGTAGTTATAGGGAATTTCGCGTATGCGCTGATTGGTCTGTGTGCTCATTAAACGTGTTCCGTTCCGCTCTGCTGGCGTTAAATTAATGAATCTGTAAACGGGTTATTTTAACTGATTTACGCTGTATTTCGTATTTTTGTCTGCTGACAATTTAGGTGAAAACGAAATGTGTGGCAATGGAAAAATCTGACGGTGTAATGGGATTTTGTTTCATGTATAAGTTGTCAGTCTGGTTTGCTATGGTATTGTTTTTATATATTTTCAGCTTATAAACAATATTATTGTTGTTTATTTGTCGTATTTTGATTTTATTATTTTTTGAAATTTCTGATATTTTGTCATTTCATTAAAAAGCCCTTTAATTTGAATTAAAGGGCTTTGGCATTTATTGGTTTTGCACAGGAGGTAGCTGTGTGACCGGTTTTTGATAGGCTGGGTGATAGGGGCCATAAAGAATACCATCTGTCCTGCCGGCAGAAAGCAGGTTTGCTTCAACATTTCCGGCTAGGTCAAAAGCAGTGTCTTTTACTTTGTCTTTAATCTGAGATATTAAAGCAGATGTGACTGCGCTTAGAAAACCCTGATTTCCGTTATCATTGGAGTTAACGGTAATTTTTTTTGCACCTGTCCAAATGATATCACCGGTTTTGGCATCAACTAATTTAGCTGAAACGCTTACTGTAGTAGTGCTGTTGATCACTTGATATTTGGTACCGTAATCATCTATATCCATATATAGGATAGCATCTGGATTATAGACTTGACGAATTTTCTTCAAATCAACAGCCTGTATTTCTGCACCGTCATTTAATCCGTTTTCTTTAAATGTCTCATTGACCAAAACGACTGGAAATACATAGTAGCCAGATTCTGCCAATGGTCTGGTTGATTGAGCTAAGACAGCATTGGGTGCTTTTACTTCTACTGATGAGCTAGTTGGCTGTACTATCAGTATAGAACGGGGGTTAGTGCGCTGAAATTTGCTGTAATCGTAGGGCTGTTTCTGTGCAGTGGTGCCACATGCTGAAAGTATGGTGGCTACAGACAAGGGTAATAATAGTTTGATTAGTCGCATTATGATTTTACTCCGGCTACATTTTTGAGCAGAAAGTTCATGTAGGCGGTTGATTCAGGAAACGCTTGTTTTTCCATTTCAAACTGAGTCTTGGCTCCGGCTAAATTACCTACTTTGGCATAAAGCATGCCCAAATGTGCATGGGTACCGGGGGCAGCTTTAGCCTGATTGCTTTGTGCATCAAGGAAATATTTTTCCATGTTGGCTATTTGTTCCTGAGGAGTCAGGGCATTATTAAGGGTCTGATATTGCTGTTTGTTGAAATCTCCCCAGTAATAAAGTGTGCGAGCTGGCTGATTGTTCTGAGCACACGCAGCCAATAACAAGGCAGCTATGGCCGTTGTTAAGATATGTTTCATTTTTGTTTTACCTAATATTTATATTTAAGGTTGAGGATTCCATTGTCCTTTATCTATACCGCGTACTAGATTATTAACTGCTTCGCGAATAGCCAGATCCAAAACTTTTCCATTTAATGTGGCGTCGTAGCCTGCATGGCCACCGGTACCAAGTATTTCTCGTGAAGAAAGTTTGAATTCACCAGCACCTTGACTTGAGAAGACAATTTCGGAGGATTGAACGTCTACGATGCTCAGTGTAACTTTGGCATAGGCTACTTGTGTTTTACCCTGTCCTAGTATGCCAAATAGTTGCTGATCACCAATATTTCTGCGACCGAATTCAGTTATGGCTCCAGTTACTACGTAGCGCGCACCCTTAATTTTCTGATTCATTCCTTTGAAATTTGCTTCGTTTTTGATTTCATCCATGTTGCCACGGTCAAGAACTGAAAAACGTCCGGTTTGCTGCAAATCTGCCATTAAGATGGTTTTAGCCTGGCTGGTCAATTGGTCTGTACTGTTACTGAAAATGCCCCCGCCCATATTGCCACGGCTATCAAATTTACCCACTGCCAATGGAGCTTTTATACCATTGTATGCCTGCTGATAGGTTTCTACTTTAGGTACATTTAAAACTTGTGAGCTTTCGGTGGCACAGGCTGATAATAAAAATGCGCTTAATAAGGTTAAATAAAATTTATTCATGGTTATTTATGTTAAATTAATTTGGGCAAAGTATATAGAGACTGTTTTTTTATGTCAAAATTATATTAGTTGAAATCTGAAGTAAATTTTATTACTAGATTTCTCTATTAATTTTAGTATCAGAATTTTTCCTGTGGGCTCAGGTAGCGCCATTGGCCGGGGGGAAGGGCACCAAGTTTGATTCTGCCCATGCGGACGCGTTTTAGTCCAATCACTTTCAGGCCCACAAGTTCACACATGCGTCGTATCTGGCGTTTTTTACCTTGTTTCAAGATAAATTTCAATTGATCCTGATTCTGCCAGTTTACTTTGGCCGGCCGCAATTTTTCACCATCCAAACTAATACCGTGGTTCAGTAGTGCCAAGCCTTTATCATCTAAACGCCCGCTGACGCGTACTAAATATTCTTTTTCTATGCCACTGTTTTCACCTATTAGCTGTTTGGCAATTCGCCCATCCTGAGTGAGGACAAGTAATCCAACAGAGTCGATGTCCAGCCGGCCGGCCGGTGCCAAATGGCGTGTATGGGTAGCCTGAAAGTGAATGGGGCTTTTGTCTTCCCGCCAATGATTGGTTTCGGTAATCAGTTCGACGGCTGCTCGATAGCCTTTTTCCGGTTGCGCACTAACATAGCCAACAGGCTTATTTAAGAGGATGGTGACACGTTCGGCTTGTTGGCGGTGTGCCTGCCGGTTGAGGTCGATGCGGTCTGAGTCTAGTACTTTCTGTCCGAGTACAGCTGTAACGCCATTGACTTTTACCCAGCCTTGTTCGATATAGCTGTCAGCTTCACGGCGTGAGCATAAGCCCAATTGTGCCATGCGTTTGGACAGACGTTGTACTTCGTTCTGTTCGGTTGTCATGCTTTGTGCTCTTTATTTCGATTAGAACCGGCTACCATGTCCAGCAGGAATAGGCGGCAATCCAGATTGCCATTGAAAAGCGGAATTTTGCGTTTGGGTGACAGGCGCATTAGTTTGGGCATATCTCGATCGGCACTGAACATACCAATTTGCCAGCCGGCAAAATGTTGTTTCAACCAGCTTCCCATTTGAGGGTATAAAGCGTGTAGTAACTGGATTTCAGACAAGCGCACACCGTAAGGGGGATTGCTGAGCATAATGCCGTTGGTGCCATTGGGGCGGGTATCCAGTGCGTCGGCAGTCTGCCACTGGATATACTGTTCTACTTCGGCATAACGAGCATTATTTTGAGCTAATACAATCAGTTTCCCATCAATATCTGCACCAGAAATCGGTGCTTGGGGCTGGCATTTTGCGGATAATGCGTTACGGCGCAGCTGCTGCCATAAGGTGGCATCGTAATTGAGTAGGTGTTCAAATCCGAAAGCACGCTCTAGGCCGGGGGCGCTGTTGCTGGCTATCAATGCTGCTTCTATGGCGAGGGTGCCGCTGCCGCAGAATGGATCCATAAAAGGCTGACTGCCGTTATAGCCTGCCAATATCAGCAGTCCGGCGGCCAGATTTTCGCGTAATGGTGCTTCGCCAGTGTCACTGCGGTAGCCTCGTTTGAATAAGGCTTCACCACTAGTATCCAGATAAATGGATAGTTCGTTTTTTTCGATAAAAACATGAATGCGAATATCGGGCTGAAATTTTTCCACGCTGGGTCGACTGCCGTTTTGCTCGCGAAAAACGTCGCAAAGGGCGTCTTTTACTTTGAGGGCAGCAAAGTTCAGGCTGTTGATTTGCGCCTGTTTGCCTTCGATATGTATTTTGAAAGTTTTTTTAACGTCAAACCATTTGGTCCAGTCGACTTTTTTAGCTTGTTGGTAAATATCGTTTTCGTTGCGAAAATGGCCGCTACTGAGGCGCATGAGTACACGGCTGGCTACGCGACTATACAGATTGATGCGGTAGACTGTGGCTAAATCACCGTTAACGGCTACACCGCCATCGCGAGGGTGAATCTGTTCGCAGCCCAGCTTTACCAGTTCCTGATTTAATATGGCTTCCAGTCCGCGCGGGCAGCTTACAAATAAAGAATAAGAATTCATGCAATACTTTATAAAGAAAAAATGATTATGCTTGTTATGATCAAGCATGTCTGAATGGTGTGATTGTAATATTGAAGTCATGTATTGACTATGGTTTAAACAGGTTGATGCGCAAATTTGAGTGATTAAGTGTGAAACTGTATAGTGGATAAAGCCAATTGGTTAGCTGTAATACAAATCACGATCGTGCTGATTTTAGGCTGATTGAGCTGTGTGAATTTTTTCAAGTATTGGATAGTGTACATAAAGTAATTAAAATCTGTTACGAAATCCAAATAATATGATATTTAAATATAAAATTATTCGAAAAATAAATTAACATTTCGTTTTCTGATTGATTGAATGAATCAATACATTAATGGTTGATACATTTATAAGCATGCCTTCTATCCATTTTCCTAAGCAATAAACTTTGCATACTTAATTTGAAATATTGTAGTACTTGTTTTGATTCAGTATTTTCTATAACCGGATTAGATACATATTTGATAATAAAATTTTGATAATACTTATAATTTTGGTAACAATCTTCAATTAGTCTTTAGCAGAACTTAAAAGGATTAGTCCGATTAAAGAGTGTTTTATAAAATAAGGTTTTTAGTTGTTATAAATGCTGATGGCTTTTTTCGTGATTAATCAGCCATTGTTTGCGTTCTAATCCACCGCTATATCCGGTTAACTGGCCGTTAGAACCGATTACTCTGTGGCAAGGAATGATGATGGCAATCCGATTCAAGCCATTTGCATTGGCTACTGCTCTGACTGCATTAGGATGGTTTAGTTTTTCGGCTTGCTGTTTGTAAGTATATAGTTCGCCAAAGGGGATGGTTTGTAAACATGCCCAAACGGATTGCTGAAATGGTGTCCCCGGGGTATGCAGGGCGACGGTAAAATTTTTTCTTTTTCCTTGAAAGTATTGCTCAATTTCTGCTCTGGCTTGTTGGATATGATTATTTACGCCAAATATGATTGTTCCATTTAGTAATTTTTGTAATTGCTGAAACTCCGTCTCTAACATTCGCCGGTCTACAAATTCCAGCAGACAAATACCTTGCTGCGTGGCGCATATAAACATTGGGCCTATGGGTGTGGATAAACGGTTAATCAGGATAATATTGTTTTCAGCATGGTTGGAGGGGGCATTTTTGACAAATTTTTTATATGTATAGCCAAAACCACTAAGTGATTCATAACCATGGTCGAATGCTGTATCCGTTATTTTTTTGCCGCTTTTCAATTCTTGATAAGCTAGATTGATTCGGTACATACGTTGATAGGTCTGATAAATAATGCCGTAATTTTTTTTGAACCAACGCCGAACGATTTCCGGACTGATATGATGCTCTCTTAGTACCGAGTCGGATATCTTTACCTTGGGATTTTGGCTAATCATTTTGATTGCTTTGATTATTTGCTCAGGCGCTTCATCTGCATTTTCGGTAGGCCGGCAGATTTTACATGGCCTATAACCCGCATTCAGGGCTTCTTTTACGCTTTGATAAAATACGGTATTTTCAAATTTTGGTTTTCTCGCTCTGCAAGTAGAAATACAAAATATTGAAGTTGTTTTCACCCCTACAAAGAAAATACCAACATATGCTGGATCTTTTGCAAGTAAAGCCTGATAGTATTTCTGAATAATGTTTTTATCTGTTATGGGCATGTTTTAGCTACCTGGATTTTTCTGACTTAGTTTTTGTGGCTTTGCTGAGCAATCGATAATGTGTTGATTATTAAATCTGATGAAATGATGTTAATGAAAAATTTGTATCAGTGACAACCGAAAATTTGATGACTATTTAAATACGAAGAATAATATTGTTGCTAGCTTGGGAGCTGGTAAATGAATTTCGATGAAAATCTTTCATTAAAAATAATAAAATATAAAAAGAAACTGAGATTCGTTAGATTAATTTATTGTCGAATTTTCAGTTAATAGAATAGTTATGAATTTGAATTTCATAACTATTTTTGTGAAGTGTTAATATCAACATTAAGTTTAATTTTTCTAATCTTTATATAAATTATTTCGATTAATTGATTTACAGGCAAATTCGTTCTAATTGTTCAATTTCCGATTGATACCGATTTTCTTGAATTTTATTGAAACCAGAAAGTTTATTAAAAAAATATAATGCATGTTCAGACATGGCTTTTATAAAATATTTTTTATTTATTAAAGCTTCAACTTTCAAATTACTATTAACACTAACCAGTACATCATTTCCTATTGGTTTTAGTTTAATTTCAATTGGTTGGCTCTCGAAATGTGTTTTAAATTCGTTATTGTTTTTTATCTGCTCCAATCCTTGAACTAAATTAGCCCATAGTTTATCAATATAATCGCACATATTATATTTCAATAAAATAACACGATTTATATTAAGATGTATGCTGCCCTCGATATTGTTTACATCTTTAATATCATAATGATATGCTGAAAAATTCATATATTGATCATGACCTATTTTTATAAAAGTATTTATTTCAATCACTATTAATTCCCTTTTTGGATTTGGTAAAAATTGTTTTATATAAAGTTTGTAAATCTTAGCATATACTTTTCAATTCAATATTATAAATTTCTATGATTTATTTTTTGATTATTAAGATTTTTCAAAACATCATTCATAGACGTTTCAGAAATAAAAGAAGCTCTTTTTGGTTTTATACTGATACAAATTAAATCCACCCAAGAGCCCAATCGGGTCCGGCTGCGTGAATCTGCCTATATCCGGGTCATAGTACCTGAAAGTATTGTAATGTAAGCCCGTTTCTCTGTCTAAATACTGCCCCTGATACCTCAGGTTCTGTTGTATCTGGCTGTGTTCGATTTCCTGTATCGGTTTGCCCCACAGCTGATAGCTGCATGCCCATACAATATGACCGTCTTCATCAGTGAGTTCTTCCGGGGCGCCGTTGACATCGGTGTGGTAGTACAGCACTTTCTGTTCCGTACCGGTAGTGGTCTCTACTCTGGCTAAGGGTTCATAGCCGCTCTCATCCGTGTAGATATAGACGCTTTTGCTTCTGTCGGTACGGGTTTCCTGAATCATTCTCAGCCCGTCCCACAGGAAACGGGTACGGTTGCAGGCTTTGTCCGCTCGGTCTATCTGGTGCTTTTCGATACGTCGGCCTAAGGCGCCGTAGACTGAGTTTTCTGTTTCTATTTTATTAAGTTTTATCTAAAAGTATGTTAGTTATTTATAGAATAATGTATATATATTTTATACTCATCATCATTAATAATTATTATTCTTTCAGGTTCTAAAAATAATAAGGATAAATCATAACACTGATTATATTTAAATACACTATCTAAGAAGAAATCAAGATTTTTGATATTTAAATAAACAGCAATTTTTTCTTCAAATAATTGAATACAATTTATACCAGTGTTGGTTTTTAAAATATTATGAATTACTTGAATTACTTTCTTTTTACATATGTCATGTTCCAGTATTATATCAGCATTATTTTGTTCAATTTTGAAAAAAATTTTCATTTGTTTTTTAAACCAAACAAAATCTTTATCCCCAATAAATGATATTTTAAATGATTGAATTCCTTCTAGGTTTTCGGCATATTTTTTTATTTTCAAATAAAGTAATTTTTTTTCAAGAATATTATTCATAATAAATATGATGGTCATTTGTTGATGGGTTGATAATTTTTAAATATCTTTCTTCTTTAAAATCATAGTTTCTTGAGTCTGCACCAGTTTTTGGCTTTCCTGCATGTGTATGTATTCCTTTCGCTCTTGGGTCATTTGTATGATCAACAATAACACGTTTATGTCCTTGAGCATTTCTATATTCATAATATCGACCATGTGAACCAAAATCCTCCGAATATTTATAATTTTTTTGCCCTTTTTTCACGGGGATATTTCCAACTATCCACTGTCTCTCTGGCTGTTGAGAATGAGGAATTTTAGCAAGATCTTTAGCTTTATTTAAAGCTTGTCGTCGATTGAGAAAATTACATTCTAATCCCCACGGATCAATCCACATCAGTGAGTTAGGCGCATACTGATACAGATTAAATCCACCCAGCAACCCAATCGGGTCCGGCTGCGTGAATCTGCCTATATCCGGGTCATAGTACCTGAAAGTATTGTAATGTAAGCCCGTTTCTCTGTCTAAATACTGTCCCTGATACCTCAGGTTCTGTTGTATCTGGCTGTGTTCGATTTCCTGTATCGGTTTGCCCCACAGCTGATAGCTGCATGCCCATACAATGTGACCGTCTTCATCAGTGAGTTCTTCCGGGGCACCGTTGACATCGGTGTGGTAGTACAGCACTTTCTGTTCCGTACCGGTGGTGGTCTCTACTCTGGCTAAGGGTTCATAGCCGCTTTCATCAGTGTAGATATAGACGCTTTTGCTTCTGTCAGTACGGGTTTCCTGAATCATTCTCAGCCCGTCCCACAGGAAACGGGTACGGTTGCAGGCTTTGCCCGCCCGGTCTATCTGGTGTTTTTCGATACGTCGGCCTAAGGCATCGTAGACATAGCCGTAGCGTTCGGTACGGTTTTGTTTTTCGATACGCACTTCGGTCAGGCGGTGTTCGGCATCATAGCTGTAGTACTGGGTACCGCTGGCGGTCTGTTTGCTGTGGGTACGGCCGTGTGCATCATAGGTGTATTGCAGGCCGCGGAAGTGGAGTAGCTGGTTAAAGCGAACCAGGTTTTGGTTGTCGGTACTGTTGTCTTCGTTGCGTCTTTTATCCAGCAGGTTGGCGGCGGCATCGTATTGCAGGGTTTCCCAGTAGGCTTGGTTGCGGCAGCTTTCGATACGGCCGGTGCGGTCATAGTGGTAATCGGTCTGTCCTTGCCGGGTATGTTTTTTACTCACCAGCCGGTCGAGGTTGTCGTACTGGTAGCGGCGGTCGGTAAGGATGTCGGGCAGGATGGTGTTGTGGCCACGCCGGGTCTGTTTGTGTTGCAGGCGGCTGTTGCGGTCGTATCTGAATTCGGTGTTCAGTTGTCCCTGGCTACGCAGGACTTCGCGATGTAGGCGGTCGCGTTCGATGTCGGTGATGGTGGTGCCGTCGAGGTTGATTTGGTGCAGATGGCCGGAACCGTAATAGAGGTTGTTGAGGGTACGGCCATCGGGCAAGGTGGTGGCGATGCGGTTGCCCAGTTGGTCGTACTGATGGCTGAGGGTGCCTTGTGCGGTGGTTTCGCTCAGCAGGTTGCCGATGATGTCGTAGCGAAAGGTGATGATGTCTGCTTCGGCCTCGGTCGGTAAGCCGGCTTTTTTGTAGCCGACTTTGATGAGGTTGTCGGCGGGGTCGTACTGGTAGGCGGTGTTGCCATCGGGGGTGTGTTTGCCAATCAGTCGGCCGATGGCATCGCGTGTGAAGCGGTGGGTGATTTCGGCGGGGCTGCCGGCAGCAAAGTGAACGGCACTGACGTTATCCAGCTGATCGTAAGTCAGCTTTTGTTTACGTCCGCCCAGATCGGTCTGTTCGGTTAGGCGGTCGCCGGCGTCGTAGGTGAATTGGTAATGCTCGCCGTTTTCGTTGGTTAATGTAGTCAGCCGGCTATAGGTATCATAGTGAAAGCGGATGCTGCGTCCGGCGCTATCGGTGCGTCGGTGCACCAGTCCGCGCGGGTCCCGATGGTAATGGGTGGTGTGGCCGGCGGGGTCGGTATAGGTCAGTAATTGTCCTGCTGCATTGACGCTGAAGTGTTCTTGGCGGCCATCGGGCAAGGTGGCGCTGATAAGGTCGCCGGCGGCGTTGTACTGGTAGCGGCTGCTGTTGCCGATGGCGTTGGTGATGTCGGTCAGGTTGCCATGGCGGTCGTAGCCAAGCTGGGTCAGGGAGCCGGAGCAGTCGGTATGTTGGATAAGCTGGCCGTTCGGGTTCCAGCGCAGGTATTTGTGCCCACCTCTGGCATCGGTGATTCTGGTTATTTGGCCGTGCTGGTCGTATTGGTAGCGGGTGCGTTGTTTTAAGGGGTCGATGACGGTCAGCAGGTTGCCGCGTTCATCATAGTAGTAGCGCCAGGTGCTGCCGTCGGGGTCGACGCTGATGGTGGGTAAGGCCCAGTGGGGTAACCACTGGGTCTGGGTGGTGCGTCCCAGTGGGTCGGTTTCGGCGGTTTCGCGTCCTTGTTCGTCATAGCTGTAGCGCCATTGTCCACCTTGGGCGTCGGTGACGCTGATGAGTTGTTGGTTGTCGTTCCATTCAAATGCGGTGGTGTGACCAAGGGGGTCGATGTAGCGGGTGATTTGGTAGACTTCGTTCCAGTAATGCTGGCTGATGCGTCCCAGGCTGTCTTTGACGGTGGTGAGGCGTTGCTCAATATCGTAGTGAAAGTGATAGTCTTCTTGTCGCTGGCCATCTGCTTCGGTCCAGTGATGGGTGACGCGCCAGGCGGTTTCGGCGGCATCGGCAAAGTAATCCCACTGGTAGTGGCAGTGCAGGCCGGTGGGCAGGCGGTGGTAGATGAGGCGTCGGCCGGTGTCGTAGGCAAAGGTGCGGGTGTGCCGCTGTTCGGCATCGATGACGTGTTGGAGGTCGCCCTGTGCGGTGTACTGGTATTGTGCCAGTACCCGGCTGTGGCCATTGGCCAGTTGCTGTTTGATGGTGGTGACGCGTTGTGGGTGCTGGGGATGCTGATAGTGCAGGGAGAGGCGGGTGCTGCGGTCGTTGTCGGTGATTTCGATGATGCGGCTGTGGCTGTCGCGGTAAAGAAGGAGGCGGTTGTCGTTGCGATCTTGAAGTGCGGTGAGGTAGAGGCGGTGGGGTTGGTTGGGGTCGGGCTCGAAGAGGCGGTAAAGGCCGTCGTCGTCTTCGATGACCCAGCGGTTGTGCTGGCCACGGCGGATGGTGAGGTTTTCGTTGATGCCGCGCATGCCTTCGCCGGGTTGTAAGGGGTCGATTTCGAGGCGGCGGCCTTGTTCGTTGATATAGACGGCGGCACAGGAGCCATCGGGCTGGGGGGAGATTTCGATTTCGACTTCGAAGCTGACGCTCCATCCGGCGCCGAACATGTTGTGGGTACGGGTGTCGACGCTGCTGTAGAAGCGTTGCCATTGGAGGGGCAGATGGGCGGGGAGGGTGAAGTCGAGCTCTTCGGTGTCGAAGAGGAGTTTGGCACCGGTGGGGAGGTGGACGGGGTGGCCGCGGGTAAATGCTTGTGCTATTTTGGCAGAGGCTAAGCTGGTGCCTGCATTACTGGCGATGGCCAGGACAAGACATTTGATTTTGGAACAGATTTTGCGGGGACGTCTTAAGGCTGAAACCACACCAATAAGCTGGGCAACGGGGTGTTTGCCGCTTCTGATTTCACGCACGACGATGGGCTCACCACCGATGCGTACGTTGCTGGATACTTTGACGCCGCCGGTATGGTCGTCGGTGACTTTGGCTTCGCAGGTGCTGCGGTCGTTGCTGCGTACGGCCGGCTGGCTGTTGATGTAGACCTTACTGGAACCTTCGGCCAGATATTCATCTGTGCCGAACGGATGCGGATGTTTGCGGCAAAGTATTTTGTCGTCATCTCTGGGTTCTGCTCTGGGATCGGGTGAGGCGACTGTTGGCCGAATAAATTCCTGGGCGATTTCTCCGGCTGCGATAAGTATACCTGCTATATCGGCGAAGTTTTCGGGCTGCTGTGGTTCTTCGCTGCTGTCACTTAGTTCAATGCTTTGATCTATGGCACCTGCGGCGCGGGCGGAAGCTTTGCCATTGGTGCGGGTATTGGGCGAGCCGGTTTTGATTTTGCCATCTTCGGAGGGCGGAAAGAGGCTACTGACCCAGTTGGAGAGGTTGGATACGATGGTATCACCACCTGAAATGGCCATGAGTACGCCGACAAGGACACTTAGGAGTAGTCCGCCGGTGGTGATGGTGCCGAAAATGGCAAAACCTACTGCGGCGGTGATGGCTGCATAGCATGCTATTTCTACAGCCGCACCAACGATGTCTGCGAGCATCGAGGTGTGTAATAGGATGTCCCCTTCGCGGGCGGCCCAATACGCATTGCCCATTCGTTAAGCCCCTTGATGAAAATATAGATGTGTATTGCTGTGTTTGTTTTTTGAGTTCGATGCTTTGTTTGTTGTTTACAATAAACTGTAAAATGCACTGTTAAATTAACATTACATTACATTTTATCATGTTTGATATTATGTATAAATAAGAATGGTGTTGGTATATGGCTGGTTTGCTGTTCTTATGTTGTTTTTTCTTTATTTGTGATGTTGTGGTGGTGAAGGTAATCAATTTACTTTTTCAGGTATGGCTGCTTGTTTTAGGGTTATGGTTACCAGTATTGGTGGTCTAAGGTCTGAGATTGATATTTCATTAATTAATAGATAAATTTTAAGATTTGGTTGTATGCGAAATGAGGAAGTTTTGAAGTCTGAATTTGCTCCGCGGTTGGTGCAATGGCAGCGGCAACATGGCCGGCATGGTTTACCGTGGCAGACGCAGGAGCCGTATCGGGTATGGCTCTCGGAAATTATGTTGCAACAGACTCAGGTGGCGACGGTGCTGGATTATTACCCGCGGTTTGTGACTACTTTTCCAGATGTGCAGGCACTGGCAGCTGCAGAAGAAGACGCGGTGCTGGGTCTATGGCAGGGACTTGGCTATTACAGCCGTGCCCGCAATTTGCACAAAGCTGCGCAACAGGTGGTAAATGAGTTTGGTGGTGTGTTTCCGTCTGAGCGAAAAGAGCTGCAAAGGCTTTGTGGAGTGGGGCGCAGTACTGCAGCAGCAATTGCTGCGTTCTGTTTTAATGCACGGGAAACTATTTTAGATGGCAATGTAAAGCGGGTGTTGTGCCGTTTGTTTGCGTTGGATGGTGATCCGGCCAATAAAGCTTTTGAGGCAAAACTGTGGACAACGGCTGAAGCTCTGCTGCCACGGAATGCTGCAGATATGCCGGCTTATACTCAGGGGTTGATGGATTTAGGTGCTACGGTATGTAAACGATTGAAACCGGTATGTGCTGTTTGCCCGATGAATGATATTTGTCTGGCACATCTGCAAGGCCGCACGGCTGAGTTGCCACGTAGGAAAGCGGCAGTAGCAGTTAAGGATGTGGCGCTTTACTGGCTAGTATTGCGTAATCGTGCTGGAGCGGTGTTTTTAACTAAGCGGCCGGCTAAAGGGATCTGGGGTGGTTTATGGTGTGTACCCTGTAGCGAGAGTCTGGATGATTTGTATGCACTTGCCTGTGATTTCGGTGTACAGGCGGAAGATTTGACTGAAGGCACAGAAATTAAGCATCGTCTGACGCACCGGCAGTTGATGATTTTGCCGTTCGCAGCTGTGGCTGGTGAGCAAGCGCCGGTATCGGCAAGGATAGCAGGTGAGTGGGTGGCACCAGAAAATCTGGCTGTTTATGGTATTCCTAAACCATTGCACAGCTATCTGAATGCGGTGCAAAACAGTCTTTTTTAATCTGATGGTTTTAGGTTTTCTCTGTAATAATGGGTGGTCATACTTATTTTATGTATGTTTGGATTGGGTGAATATACTGTAATGAATTTTGTGTAGTGTGAATAATATTGTTTTTTGTTTTGAATAGCGTAAATTTTGTTGACGCTATCATTGCAAATCCGTATAAACGCTATCTTGCTGAAATATTTCTGTCTTTTAAGTAATTATACGCAAAAGGCATAATACTTAAGAGATGGATGTTTTAGTATTTGCTGAGCTTAATGCGATGCATTGAGTTTCTGATTATTTAACCGGGAATAAAACAATGGAAGAAGATTCGAGTCGACCGTTTATTTTATTGATACCACAACTGCAACTAGGCCGTTGAGGTTTCCGGGTTAGTCTACAGTATCTACCGACCGGGAAACTGCATGGCCGGTGAGGTACTGTTTATGAAAAAATTAAAAAAAATCATTTCTCAACCAGTGGATATTAAGGCTGTGCTGGAGTCGCGCAACAGTCTTGATGGTACGCTGTCTAATTTACAGACCAGTCTGAGTGGTTTGACCGAGCATGACGTTAAGGAACGGCTGGCCAATTTTGGTCGCAATGATGTGGTGCACGATAAAGCTCCGTCTGCGTATCTGCAATTGTTGCTGGCATTTAAAAATCCTTTTATCTTCGTTTTGCTGGCGCTGGCTGGTGTAAGCTTTTTTACTGATTATCTGATTCCTTTGCGTCATGGTGAAGAAACCAGTTTAAGTGGCCTTTTTATTATTGTGGTGATGGTGCTGCTGAGTGGTTTGCTGAGCTTTTGGCAAGAATATCGTTCTAATAAGGCTGCGCAGGCGCTGAAATCCATGATCAGTACTACTGCCACGGTATTGCGCCGTAGCCACCGTGATATCAGTACTGAGCAGCTAGAAGTACCGATTAAGGAAGTGGTGCCAGGGGATATTATCTTGCTTTCTGCTGGTGATATGGTACCAGCCGATGTGCGCTTAATTGAGTCTCGCGATTTGTTTATTAGTCAAGCTGTGCTGACGGGTGAATCTATTCCGGTAGAAAAATCCGATACGGTGAATATGCATGGCACGGTGGCAGCCGACAAGCCTGTCTCTGCTAATCCGCTGGACGCAGAAAATATCTGCTTTATGGGAACCAATATTGTCAGTGGTAACGCTAAAGCTGTGGTGGTTGCCACGGGCAGTGATACTTATTTTGGCTCACTGGCTAAATCGATTGTGGGTACACGCAGCCAGACTGCTTTTGACCGCGGTGTAAACAGTGTCAGCCATTTGCTGATTCGTTTTATGCTGATTCTGGTACCGGTGGTGCTGTTGATTAATGGTTTTACCAAAGGTGACTGGGGTGATGCTGCTTTGTTTGCTCTGGCTGTGGCTGTGGGGCTGACACCGGAAATGTTACCAATGATTGTCAGCGCCAATCTGGCCAAGGGGGCGATGGCAATGGCACGGCGTAAAGTGGTGGTGAAGCGTCTGAGTGCCATTCAGAATTTTGGCTCTATGGACGTATTATGTACTGATAAAACCGGTACGTTGACACAAGATAAAATCATCCTCGAACATTACACTGATATTAACGGTAATAATGATAATGAAGTATTACAGTTGGCATGGCTGAACAGCTCCTATCAGAGTGGTATGAAAAATCTGATGGATAAGGCCATTGTGCGCTTTGCGCAGGAGCCGGAAAACAGTGCAGTGATTAACGATGGTGGTTATCGTAAGATTGATGAGTTGCCGTTTGATTTTGTACGCCGGCGTCTGTCTGTTGTGCTACGTGATGATAAGCAGCGTCATGTGCTGATTTGCAAGGGTGCAGTGGAAGAGATGTTGTCTATTTCCAGCTGTGTGTATGAACAGGGCAAACATCTGACATTGAATGCTGCACGACGTGAACAGTTGCTGGCACTGGCTGAAAGCTACAATAAGGAAGGTTTTCGCGTACTGGCTATTGGTAAAAAGTATATTTCAGAAGGGGAGCAGAAGGCACAGTATGCGGTGGCAGATGAAACTGAGCTAACTTTATACGGCTTTCTGACTTTCCTTGATCCACCAAAAGACAGTGCGGCACAGGCGATTGCTGCTTTAAGTGAAAATGGCGTAGCGGTGAAAGTGCTGACGGGTGACAATGCTATTGTGACGCGCAAAATCTGTCATGAGGTGGGTATTGAAGCTGGCCAGCCACTACTGGGTAATGAAATAGAAGCTTTGAGCGATGAGGCTCTGAAACCGCTGCTGGAACGGCATACTGTGTTTGCTAAGCTAACGCCGTTGCAGAAGTCGCGTATTATTCGTTTGTTGCAGGAAAATGGGCATACGGTTGGTTTTCTGGGCGATGGTATTAATGATGCGCCGGCTTTGCGTGATGCCGATGTGGGTATTTCTGTGGATACGGCTACTGATATTGCTAAGGAATCTGCGGATATTATTCTGCTGGAAAAAAGTTTGATGGTGCTGGAAGAAGGGGTCATTAAAGGGCGCGAGACTTTCGGCAATATTATTAAATACCTGAATATGACGGCGAGCTCCAATTTCGGTAATGTATTTTCAGTATTGTTTGCCAGTGCTTTCTTACCGTTTCTGCCGATGCTGGCGATTCAATTGCTGATACAGAATCTGCTGTATGATTTTTCTCAGCTTTCCCTGCCATGGGACAAAATGGATGAGGAATTTTTACGCAAACCGCGCAAATGGGATGTTTCTAATATCAGCCGTTTTATGCTGTTTATTGGTCCGATTTCCTCTATTTTTGATATCAGTACGTTTGCGTTGATGTGGTTTGTGTTTCATGCCAATGCACCGGAAGTTCAGAATTTGTTTCATTCTGGCTGGTTTGTGGAAGGTCTGCTCTCACAGACGCTGGTGGTGCATATGCTGCGTACGCGCAAAATACCGTTTGTGCAAAGTACCGCTTCTTTACCGGTATTATTGATGACAGTGCTGATTATGGCTGTAGGTATTTATATCCCATTTTCACCAATTAGTGGCTGGATTGGTTTGACGCCATTGCCATGGCAGTATTTCCCATGGCTGGTGTTGACTCTGGGATGTTACTGTGTAGTGACGCAGACGGTGAAGCGCTGGTATATTCGCCGTTTCGGGCAATGGTTCTAACTATCGGTGTGAATAAGAGCGAGTGAATAACTCGCTCTTTTATTTAGTTGCTATTGGAAAAATCGCTGGCTAAGTTTGCCATCCATTTGGGGATGCAGTGTGCATAAAAGTGAATTCAGAAAAAATTAGATTGGTTGGGTCTGGAGAATTTAGTGTAAACACAGGTATGTGGTTTTTGCTTTTAGTATTTATCTAACTTTTTAGGCCATACTATTTCATACAGTATGGCCTGATGGATTAGCGGCAGGTGTTAATAATTAAAAAACACTGTTGCCGTTGACCGATTTTATTTTTTCGATATTTTCTTCGATTACGTCCCAGTGTTCGGCTATCTGGCCGTTTTCTAACCGGTAAATATCACAGGTTTTGCTTTGATGACCTTGTTCATCAGTGGTTTTATAGAATACATATACCATATCGCCATCGGCGCTGATGTTTTTGGTGTCATATTGCAGTTTTTGCTGCAACAAGGTATTTAGAAATTTGACGAAGCCTTCACGGCCATTTGCTACTTCTGGGTTGTGCTGAATGTAGTCTTCTTTGACAAATTTATTTATGTTGGATAAATCACCATTTACGAATACCTGTTGGTGAAACGCTGTGACAATTTCTTTATTGGTTTGCATCATTTACTCCAGAAAAATTCGGCATATACCGATAATTCATTGTAGCGAGTAATTTTTGATATAAATAACTGATTTATAATAATTAACTTTTTGTATTGCTAGATTGATTATTAATTAATTATTATTAAATCGATGCTGGAGCGGGCTAAATTTTGTCTGGATTTATTTTTAGAGTATGAGTATGGCGCGGAAGTCGTTGATGTTGGTGCGGGTAGGGGTAGTAATCAGTAATTGTTTGGTGGCGGCAAAAAAATCATAAGCTCGGTGCTGTTGCAACAATTCATTGGGATTGAGGCCGATTTTTCGCGCATGGTGCAGACTCTCAGGAGTGAACCATGCGCCGGCATTGTCCTCGCTGCCATCAATTCCATCGGTATCAGCGGCCAATGCGTAGATACCGGAGGCGCCATTCAGTGCAATAGCCAGTGCAAGCAGGAATTCGCTGTTGCGTCCGCCGCGTCCTTGATGTTTGAGGGTTACAGTGGTTTCTCCGCCACTGAGAATTAACAGCGGTTTTCTATGTGGCTGCTGGTGATGATACTGGGCAATGCCGGCCATTACCTGAGCTACTTCGCGTGCTTCACCTCCTATGCGGTCGCCCAGATAGAGTACGTCGATACCCTGATTCTGTGCCTGTTTTTGTGCTGCGCTAAATGCCTGATGCGGGGTGATGATGATATGAGCGCTACTGTTGTCCAGCTTTTTGGGGGTTTCTGCTGTGGGTGAATTTAGATAGGTGGCTACGCTTGGCGGCAGTTCGAGCTGATATTGGGTGACGATTTGTTTTATGTCGGCAACTGTGGTGGGATCGGCTACGGCGGCACCAGAGCCGATGGTGCTGATGTCGTCGCCAACCACATCGGAAATAGCCAGTGTGGTGATGTGAGCTGGTGCGGCAGCTTCTGCAAGGCGCCCGCCCTTTATGCGTGACAGATGTTTGCGCAGGGTATTCATGGCTTCGATAGGAACGCCGTGAGTAAGCAGTTGGCGGTTAATGTTTTGTTTGTCTTTCAGTGAGATACCGGCAATCGGTAATGTGGTCAACGCGGAAGCACCACCTGATACTAAATAATAGACCTGATCTTTTGGGTTTAGTCCGCTTACAGCTTGCAGTAATGCTTCGGCAGCCGCCTGCCCTGCGGAATCAGGTAGAGGATGGCTGGCTTCCAGTACTCGAATGTGTTTGGTAGGTACACTATGGCCATAACGGGTTACAACCACTCCGGATAGGGGTGGATAGTTTTCTGGCCAGATTCTTTCCCACTCGGCAGCCATGGCGGCGGCAGCTTTGCCGGCACCGACTACTATTACTTTGCCCGTAGGTTTTTGTGCTGGTAACCATGCTTTCATTTTATTTATTGGGCTGGCTTCTTGCACGGTGTACTGAAAAAGCTGCTGTAGAAAGCTGATGGCCTGGTCGTTTTTAATCATATTATTTCCCCTTTGTATATAAATGTTAGTGGTTTTTTTCATTTGCAAATTTCTGTGCCAGAAAATCGATAAAGCTGCGTACTTTGGCACTGAGAAATTCACGATTCATGTAGGCGGCATACAGAGTGTGGCTTTCAGGGCAGGCGATGTGATCAATGGTTTGGAGGCGCTGATTTTCGATGTCTTCTTTAACCATCCACTCTGGTAAATAGGCTAGTCCCATATGATTGAGTGCCATTTGATGGATGAGCAGGGCACTGTTGCTGGTACAGGCCGGTATCAGGGGTAGATCGAGATGTACGTATTGGGGCAGTAGCCCATAGTGCTGTTTGAGGTCGGCCATGGTATGCGGCGTACCATATTTTTTCAGGTATTGCGGGCTGGCAACCCATAGGAAATCGATTTTGGTGATGGGTTTGACTATTAGATTAGGTTCAGGATTATTGGTTACTCGCAGTGCAAGGTCTATTCCTTCGGCTACTAAATCGGCGCGGCGGCTGTCGAGATTAATAGACAGGCTGACTTCGGGATATTGGCGCCGATATTCTGCTAGCATTTCTCCGAAATGGCGAGAGGCACACCAGTTCGGAGCGGTGATTTTAAGTAGCCCCTGAGGTTTGATAGTGCCAGCCTGTGCGATGTGTTTTGCTTCGGAAAGGGTATCTAGTGCTTCTACACAACGATGATAGTATTCTTGACCGGCTTCAGTGAGGCTGATGCGGCGGCTGGTGCGGTTGAGCAGTTTGGCCTGGATGCTTTTTTCAAGATGATGTAGGTGCTTACTCGCCATGGCTGTGGAAATATCCATGAATTCAGCCGCTTTGGTAAAGCTGCCGAGTTCGACGACATAGCGAAATACCCACATGCTTTGTAAGGTGTCCATTTAGTTTCTTTACAGGAAATAATTATTCTATAAAAATGATATCGTTTCTCAATGGTAAATTCAATACACTGTCGTTATCTTTTCAATAAATGAGTAATGGAGTGGCCATGATTAATACGAAAACAATTGATACTGATTTCAATGGTTATGCTTTGACTGTGTTGCGTCTGGTTACGGCTTTTTTATATATTCAGCATGCTACAGCAAAATTTTGGCAGTGGCCGTTATCCATGACTGACGGTCATGGGTCTGTGGCACTGTTTTCGCTGATGGGAGCGGCCGGTGTTCTGGAATTAACGGGCAGTGTTTTGTTGCTATTGGGTTTGTTTGTGAGGCCAGCTGCTTTTGTTCTGAGTGGACAGATGGCGGTAGCTTATTTGTTTTTTCATACGCGGTCTGCTGGTTTGCATACTTTACTTACTCCTCAGTTAAATAATGGGGAGCAGGCAGTATTATATTGTTTTATTTTTTTGTTTCTCTTTATGGCTGGTGGCGGGCGACTGGCGCTAGATAACCGGTTTAAATCACTTTTAAAGTAGGTGGCTTTTTGACTATCTGGCTATGATTGGTTCATAAATATTCTGTTTGGCTAGTAGGTTTGGCTTAGACAGAATATTTAATTAGACAGAATATTTAACTAGTATATAAATACGTAATTATGAACTATGGTGATTTTTGTAAATATTTGAGATAATTTTATATTTCAATAGGATATTTTATTTAATCTTGCTCTTGCTTATAGAGTGGCTTTTAAAAATTTAATATTTTAGTGATCTGGGATTAAAGTTTTTTCATACTGGTGTTTACTGAGGCTTAGTGTCTATATTTGAATGTTTGTAGAAACTAATTATGTTTTTGTTTGTTTTCCCTGTATACAGATGCAGTGCAGCAACTCAATAAAATTGCGCTAACAAAATACACCCAAAAATTTATTTTAGTTAGATTGTTGTCTTTAATATCTGCAATTTCAGGAGAATATCTATTATAAAGAATTTTGATTTTCTCTCCTTCGTGAACATTTATCCCGGTTGTAATATCTTTGCTAATAACAACGTTATTGTTTTTATCGAGATATTTGGCTGTTAATTCATAATAATCTGTCCCCTTTTTTTGATATTTATAAACGGTTTCTACAGTGGCTGAGGTTTCTATGCCATGTATATGAACTCTGTAATAATAAGTAGCATAATATATGGCTAGTATACTCAACATAGCGCTTATTAAGGTCCCAATCCAAAAATTTTTATCTTGATTATGTAAATCTAGTTTCTTTAACATAATTAATAATGTGCCCTTGAAATCAAATTTAAAGGTTATATTAATAATATACTATAATTTTTGATGGATACAGCAGTTCGATGCTAAATAAGCAGATTAATTTTCTACATAAATTTAACTTTAATTTAAGTTAATAATTAATCAAAACGTCGTGTATATCGGATTTCGCCACCTGCAGAGCCTGTTCCTACACGTATGATGCTTTGCAGAGCTCGGCTGATCTGATAGGTAATGCTAACTGTTTGCGTAGCACTTTCGATTCCGTAAAGGTAACTAATATACAGGTTGTTGGAAAGATGTTTGCCAATGGTAATGGCTTGTTCGGCCGGATTCATTTCGCCAGTTTGGCTATTGCGGGTTTGCTGGCTGGTTAGGCCAATTTCATCCAGCAGGCCAAGTTTATCGTTGAGACCGCCAGCCAGCCATGCGCTGGCAGCTGCGGCAATGGCTGCTTCATCGCCGGCGCTGCCGCTGCTGGGACGGTTGAGTATCAGCCATGACAGTTTGTCTTTTTCGCTCATGGCTTCGTTGGCGATAAGGTTGATACGTGGGCTGTCGAGGCGACCCAGTGCTTCAACTCCTGCTCCCACCTGAGAATATCGGCGTTTGGCACGGATTTTCAGGTTGGGGTTGTCCATCGGACCGACGAAGGAAATGGTACTGCCATGCTGAATGACCAGATCTTGTCCATAGGCTTTGTACTGTCCGCGTACGACATTCACAGTGCCGACAATCTGGATGGTGCTTCCGGGATTGGCGCTGGCGTTGAGCTGACCACCTAGTAAAACATCTAATCCTTCGCCGCTGAATCTGAAGGCATTGTTCATATCTAAATCCAGATTGAGACGGATGGGTGTGGCGCGCTGCTGTTCGGTGGTTTTTTCACGGCCTAGAACAACTACGTCGTCATCTAGTTGTGGCATGCCGGATTTCTGCATGCCGAATAAACCTTTGTCTACTTTGAGTTTGCCATTCAGGACGATGCCATGGGCGATGGTATACAGCAGCTGCGTATTGCCGCTGAGGGTAAGACGGCGGTTTATCTGGTCAAAGATGTTGTAGTGGTCAAAATGGGCGGTGACGTTAATGTCTGGAGTAAGTTTGGTCATGTCAACGACACCATTAAGTTTAATAGTACCGTCGCGGCGGGCGAAGGTGAGGCTGTCTATAAGCCAGCGACGACCCTGAAAATGACTTCTAAGACTGCCATTTTCGAGAATAGTGCCATTAGACTGATCACGATAATAAAGGTTGTTGCCGATGAGTGTGCCGTTTAGTAATGGTTCGTTCAGATGGCCGCTGATGGTTGCGTTGGTGTGCATGCTACCATTGAGTTGCATGCCAATGGGCAGTAGATTGCGTACGCTGCTCAGATCAGGACTGTCTATTTTAATATGGCCGCTGATGGGCGCATTACTAATTTGTCCGTTGGCGGCAGGGGTAATGATGAGTAGGGCATCGGTGGTGCCATAGCGGGTGAGGCCGCTGAGGTGGTTATCGATGTGACCATTCTGGAAACGGGTATCGAGTCGGACATTTTGCAGACCCAGTTTCTGCTGGTGCTGCGGTAGAATGATATCGCCGCCCTGCTGATACAGTTTCAGATAGCCCTGCATGTTGCGGCTATAGCTGAAATTCCAGTCGCCACCAATTATCAGGTTTTGTTCGACGGGCAATTCGACGATGCTATGTAACTCGCGCAAAGCGAGATTGCTGGCTGTGCCGCGGGTAATCAGCCCTTTGTTTTTGTCCCAATTGAGGTTGCTGAGGCTGAGGCTGCCACCCAGTGCTGCCCAACGTGCGTTCTGCATATTGACGCGTTCAGCTCCGGCTTCAAGTTGAATGGGGCTGAGCAGTTTGAGATTGAGGGCACCGTTGATATCTAGTGTGTTGACACGGCCTCGCCACTGATAATTCTTATCCATTCCGCCATGGGCATTAATGCTCAGATGATAGGATTTGCCATCGAGTGACAGACTGCTGTTGCCTAGTAGCTGATGCTGGTTGCCGCGGCCGTTAATTTTGATGTCGGTGTTGTTGATTATAGTTGGTTTGCTGCCGTTGCCACCGGCTATGTATATGTGGTCTGCAGCCATGTTCAGCTGTAATGGCTGGGTAATATCGGGAGAACCAATAATTTTGAAATCCAGCTGGCTGATGTTAAGCAGTTTTGCGATTTGTAGGTTGCGGGCTGCACCGCTAAGGTTGGCGGTAATTTTTTTCGGTTCACCTGCAATAAAGCCTTTGGTGTTGAGTAGGCCTTTGAGGCCGAATCCAAAAAGACCGATATCAGGAGCGTTGATATCGAGATTGAGTTTATCGCCGGTTTTGCCGAAGCTGCCATTGGTAAGTATACGGTTGCGGCCAGCGTTAAGATTGATGTTGGCTTGCTCCAGATGCTGGTTGCGATAGCGGATTATGGCTTTGCCGGAAAGTGCTGCACCGGAGAGTATGCTGTTGTGCCACAGCATGTCTGCTTGAATGGTCGGTTGCTGTGCCAGCTGACCGCTGACGTTGATATGGCCGTTGATGCTGCCGGCAGGAAAGCTGGAGTTGACTTTGGACGGGTTGAAATTATTGCTGTTTATAGCCAGTTGCAGGGCTTGATTTTGATACAGTGCTAGGCTGCCTTTGGCACTAAAGCTACCACCTTTATTCGGGGTGATGTTCAGTTTGTCGAGTATCAAGGTCTGTTGATGTTTTTGTTCATCGGTAATGATTTGAATAGAACCATCGCTGCTGCCTTTTTCGCTGGACAGCAGCCATTGGGTGTTTAAGCCGTTAAAGCTGCCAAATACGCGGATGTGTCCATTGAGCGAACCAGGCAATGGTGTAGTCAAGGCGTCATCTGCGTAGATTCGTAACAACTGGCTATTGATGTCCAGCTGCTTTGCAGCGCTGTCTATGCTGCCGCGGGTGATGATTTGCCCTTGCCGAAGCAGGCGTGTGGTCAGGGCAGGTAACTGAAGCTTGCCATTACTGTCGATGTTGATATCGCCTTCAATACCGCGGATAGGTAAACCGGAGCTTTTAGCATCATTATAGGCACGTGGCTGGTCGTTACCCAGTTTGATGTGGCCGGCCAGTTGGTTCTGGCTGTTTTTAACGGGAGTGAGGTCTAAGTTGAGATTAAGATCAGCAAAAGGAAGGCTGCTGCTAAAGGCGGCAGGATTGATGTGGCGGCTTTGTAGATTGAAGCTGACTATTTTGCGGTTGAGCTGTAAGGCGTAAGGTCTGAGAATGGCATGAGTGCGAAAATGGATATCTCCGCCATCCAGACGGGCAAATAGGTCGGGCTGTTGTAGGCTGCCTTTAATCAAGGCGGCACTTTCTACAGCGGTTTTATCAAGCGTGCCGTTGCCATTTAGTTGACCGTTCAGTGCAAACGGTGTTTGAGTGGCAATGGCAATATTGCCTTGAAGGTTCTGCCATGGAGTATTCAGTTGGTTGAGGACAAGCTGATGCTTGCGGTAATTATATGTATAGCTGGCCTGACTATTGAGCAAAACCGGAGTCTGTTTTTTGCCGAGAGTGAAGCTGCCAAGCTGGATGCTATCAATTTGAATTTGTAAAGGCAGATTGATGCTATTGGGCAGTGTGGGAACTGGTTTCGGGGTGGGGACGCTGTGGTCGGTGTAGTTGATTTTGCCAACATCCAGCAGCCGCACGTGAAATCGTCGTTGCCATAATTCGCGGTTGTTCCAGTTTAGCTGGAGCTTATCAATGGTTAAATCAAAATCGCGATGGCTGACATGGATGTCTGAACCGGCAAAGCCTTGCCAAATTGTGCCGTTCAGTTTTTGGGTGCTGATGTGTACACCAAACCATTTAGGTACGGTATGAACGCTGAAGCGAAGACCGGATTCGGTGCCGGCCAGCCAGCACACTAAGGCGATGATGATGATTATGAGGCCAAGCAGGGTGAATAGGCTGGCTTTTAGCCAGCTTTTCCAACGTGGCCTGCGCGGTGGCTGTGGAGTGGTTGCGGGTTTGGCTGAAGTTTCGCCTGAGTGAAGTATGGTTTCAGCCATTAGAATTTTGTTCCCAAACTGATAGACCAGCGCCATTTTTTATCATGATGGCCGTAGGCGATATCGAAGGCAAAGGGGGCGACGGGGCTAAACCAGCGTACGCCTAAACCAGAGCCATGACGCCATTGCATGTCGCTGAAATTTTTGGACACTGAACCGGCATCGTGAAATAGAGCCAGAGCAAAATCTTTGTACACCGGAATTTGGTATTCCACGCTGGCTACGGCCAGTGTACGGTTAGGTAATACGGAACTATGTGAGCTTTTGATACCAATGCTATCGAGCTCATAGCCTCTAACGCTACCGGCACCACCGGCACGAAACATGAGAATGGAAGGGACATTGACTGCATCACCGGTGTGCACATAACCAATTTGACTGCGTAACACCCAGGTGCCGTATTTTTTGTTTTCCGGTGTGTAGTAATAGCCACCGCTGGCCGTTACCCGCTGCATGGAAGCGGATGCCAATAGTTTTCCCAGTGTTGTACCGATTTTCCCTTCCAGATAATAGCCATTGGCTGGCCTTAGCTGGGTCTGAATATTCTGACGCTTCCAAGAAGCGGTCAGCATAGTGGCATAGCTATGACCAAGCTCAGGACCATCTTCGATTTTGCTGCTTTCAGTAATATATTCAATACCAATACGGGAGTCTATGCCATTGCGGTCTCGTACTTTCCAGATGCCGCTAGACAGGGCACGGCTTTCCAGATGCTGTACGGTAGAATAAGTATAGTTGAGATTACTGGTCCAGTAATGGCCACGGCTGTTGCGCGGCTGGCTCAGGCCAAAACCAAAGGTGGTTTCGTAGCGGTCGGTATCTAGCAAGGTGGAGCCGACAAAGCCTTTATGGAACACATTGTAATGGTCATAGCCACCGCGGAATCCGGGACCATTTTTGGTGTCGTAACGTAAACCAAAGGTCAGTTTCTGACGACGCATTTCGCTTACTTTTACCAGTACAGGTACGTGGTCATTTACCATGTGGTCGAAATCGGCACTGACCACGGCATTGCCATAATGGCTGTCTTGTTCCAACGCTTGTTGATAATCAAGCAGTTTGTCCAGATCATAAGGTGATCCGGGGCCAAAACCGGCCATTCCGGTAACAATAGACACCGGATAGCGTTCGTTGCCGCTTACCTGTATATCGCCGAAATAGATAGGCTGTTTGCTGTCTACAGTAAGTGAAAGGTCGGCCAAATTTTTTTGCGGATCAATAGTGGCGCGGCTGGCACTGATGGTGGCCAATGGATATTTTTTACGCACAATGGCGGAGAGTACCGAAGATTTGCTGGCTGACCAGTTGCTTTGAGTAAAAGGGTCACCAACTGGTAGTACCCAGTTGTCAACGGCGCTTTTGTAGTAATTGGTCAGGTCGTCATCTGCTGTAACGTTGCCGCTCAACGAAATATTGACATTTTCAATTTGAGTACGGGGGCCAGGGTCAATGTGTATCAGATAGCCATCTCTTTGTTTTTCGAGATTAACTTTTGCATTGAAATATCCCTCTGTTTCAAGCATGGTCTGCGTTTGCTGAGGTGCTTCCTCCGCCAAGAATCCAAGCTGCTCATCATCAAGGTCTTCGATCAATTGCTGAGTAATCAGTGGCAGATGGTCTGTAATTAATTTTTGCAGCGCAGAATTATTGACATCAATAGTGACAGGTACCCGCGGAGTTTTCGGCGGTTGATGCTTGTGTTCTTCGCGATACTGGTGCGGATGCAGTAATCGGTGCAGTAAGCCGGTTTTCGGTGGTGGTATGTCGTCTTCTATATCATCGCTGTCTGCTGGCAGACTGGCCGCCCATACCATTGAGGTAAGGGTGGTGAGCAATATACTCTGTAGCAGCCCGTGCAGGCGTTTCTGCGAGATATATATCAAGATTAATCCTGTAGGGTTATGTTTAGTGCGGCGATTTCTAAAGATAAAAGGTATGTCGGGTGATTACTGGCCGGTTATTTTAGCTATTGTAGCGCGAAAATAGTAGTCAAACCTATACTGAAAACGGTGGTGATGTTATGAAAATGTAAAACTAACGCTATTTTTGTATGTTAAATTTGAATCGAGTTAACGAATATCGGGGTTAATGAGATTTGGACGCTGAGCAAAGTATTTTGTAGAATGCGGGTTTATGTTGGTCTGGGCACTGATGTCCACGTACCGGAACCTGAGTGAGGATTGATTGTGACCAAGATTGTTCATGTTGGTAATATTTCAGTAGCCAATGATTTGCCACTGGTGCTGTTTGGTGGCCTGAATGTACTGGAAAATCTGGATTTGACTTTACGTACTTGTGCGCATTATGTTGAGGTAACTCGGAAACTGGGCATTCCGCTGGTGTTCAAGGCATCATTTGATAAAGCCAATCGTTCTTCGATTCATTCCTACCGTGGTGTGGGTTTGGATGAAGGTATGAAAATTTTTACCGCGGTAAAACAAGAATTTGGTGTTCCAGTAATTACGGATGTACATGAACCGTATCAGGCTGCACCGGTAGCAGAAGTGGCAGATGTTTTGCAGTTGCCGGCTTTTCTTGCTCGCCAGACTGATTTGGTGGTGGCACTGGCGCAGACGGGTAAAGTGGTGAATATCAAAAAGCCGCAGTTTTTGAGTCCGCACCAGATGAAGAATATTGTTGATAAATTCTACGAAGCGGGCAATCAGCAGCTGATACTGTGTGAACGAGGCAGCAACTTCGGTTATGACAATCTGGTGGTAGATATGCTTGGCTTTGGGGTGATGAAAAAAGTCTGTGCCGATCTGCCGATTATATTTGATGTTACCCATGCGTTGCAGCAACGGCAGGCAGATGCAGCTGCTTCTGGTGGTCGTCGCAGTCAAGTGCTGGATTTGGCTCTGGCCGGTATGGCCACACGGCTGGCTGGATTATTTCTTGAAGCTCATCCTGATCCAGATAAAGCACGTTGTGATGGTCCGAGTGCCTTGCCGCTAGACATGCTGGAACCATTTTTGGCTCAGGTTAAAGCGGTGGATGAATTAGTAAAAACTATGCCTGTACTTGAGATTAACTGATTGATCATATATCAATAAAAAAGCAGAGATATTTATCTCTGCTTTTTTGCATCTCAGTAAAACTGGCTTAAAAATTTATTGCTCCACAGAACCTGAATTCTGATACAGGGTAAATAAAGGAACACCCTCATTGCGGATTCTTTTTCCACCAGGTAAATCAGTGAATTCGATTATGGCTGCAGCCTCAACAACTTCTGCACCTAGTTTGCGAATGAGTTTGGCACCTGCAGTCATGGTGCCGCCGGTAGCTACCAGATCATCAACCAGCAGTACTCGAGTACCGGGTTTTACAGCATCTGTATGCATTTCGATAGTAGCATGGCCGTATTCCAGCTCATAACTTTCAGCAATCGTTGTGAAAGGTAATTTGCCTTTTTTTCTGATGGGAACAAACCCAACATTAAGCTGGTAAGCTAATGCTGCACCGATAATAAATCCTCGTGCATCCAGACCGGCTACTACATCAATTTTCTGATCCATATAACGATAGACCATTAAATCAACCAGTAGGCGGAAATACTGCGGACTTTGCAATACCGGTGTAATGTCATGAAATAAAATTCCTTCCTGCGGCCAGTTTGGAATTTTGCGAATTTTTGCAGCCAGCGCTTCAACACCTATGACTTCAGGGTGAGTCTGCATTATAAATCCTTTAAAAATAAAGACTATATGCGAAAGCTATAAACGCAGGACGAGCGAGGTTATCTGCATATAGTGTATGCGAAAGGTGCGCATAATATCACTATTCGAGTTTTTCTACAGCCCATACTGAAGCAGAAACTTGTGGCTTTTGGTACAATTGCCAGCATAATTTACACAAATCAACAGGTTGATAACATGGTTAGCACGCCTGATACTCTTCTCGCCACACCCGCCCATGCGCCATGTGTTTGGTTAGATGAATATATTGCCACTTTGCCTCCAGCTATGGCGACAATGCTACGGCATGCTCAGGCTTTGATGGATAGTGGGTATCCGCAGAATGCAGTTACCTTTTGTGGCGAAAACTTGTGCAGCAATCTGATGATAGCCGCCAAAAGCGTAGCGGATATGGATTTAATGGCCGATGCAGTGGCCGCTACTTTACTGAGTTGCCTGCCCAACTACGTGACTGACTGGAAAACCATCGTAAAAGAGCAGTGTGGTGAGAGTGTAATGCAACTGGTGGCTGGTTTGTATCAGGTGCAGAAGCTAACCTATTTTGTCAGTATCAGCCCGCTGGCTACAACGGAAGAGCGCCAGCAGCAGGCAGAAGCCATGCGCCAGATGCTGCTTGCAATGGTTTCTGATATTCGCGTGGTGCTGATTAAGCTGGCAATGCGTGCGCAGACCATGAATTATCTGAGCAAGGTAACCGATGAAGCGTTGAAAAAGGCTGTGGCCAAGGAGACCATGACCGTATTTGCTCCACTGGCCAATCGGCTTGGTGTATGGCAACTGAAATGGCAGCTTGAGGATTTAAGTTTCCGTTATCAGAATCCAGACGAATACAAAAAAATTGCACGTTTGCTAGATGAAAAGCGCACTGAGCGGCTGGATTATATTGAGCACTTTGTAGATACCCTTAAACAACAGCTTAGTCGCCTGAATATGCATTTTGAAGTAGCGGGTCGGCCGAAACATATCTATTCTATTTACCGCAAAATGGTAAAGAAGAAACTAAGTTTTGACGGATTGTATGATATTCGTGCTGTGCGTATTCTAGTCGATACTGTAGCCGACTGTTATGCAACGCTGGGTATCGTACACAGCCTGTGGCAGCCTATTCCGGGCGAGTTTGACGATTATATTGCCCATCCCAAACCCAATGATTATCAGAGCCTGCATACTGTTGTGGTGGGGCCGGAAGACAAAGGCGTGGAAATTCAGATACGTACTTTTGATATGCACCGCTATGCCGAATTCGGCGTGGCTGCACACTGGCGGTATAAAGAGGGTGGTAAAGGCAATGAGGCTTACGAGCACAAAATTGCCTGGCTGCGTCAGCTACTCGATTGGCGTGAAAATTTAGCCGAAAACGGCAACGATCGTGAAGACTTGTCTCGTGCATTTCAGACAGAACTCTTTAACGATACCATTTATGTGCTGTCGCCGCATGGCAAAGTATTTTCTTTACCTGCCGGTGCTACCCCGATTGATTTTGCCTATGCTTTGCATACTGATATCGGTAATCGCTGCCGGGGCGCAAAAGTGGACGGACAGATTGTGCCTTTATCCACACCGCTTGAAAATGGCCAACGCGTGGAAATCATCACTGCACGTGAAGGTAAGCCATCTGTAAACTGGTTGCATGACGGATGGGTGAAGAGCAATAAAGCTATCAGCAAAATCAGGGCGTTTATCCGTCAGCAGAATGGAGAATCGATACGCGAATCCGGTCGTACAGCACTGGAAAAGCAGCTGGTTAAACTACAGGTACAGCCCAACACGCACAAATTGGCGGAAGCGCTTGGATTTAGCAGTGTAGATGATTTATATCTGGCTATGGGGCATGGAGAGGTATCCGGCCGCATGATTCAGAAAGCGGTTGATACCATGATGGAAAAACCGGAAACACCGGTTACAGAAAACCATCTGGTCAAACGCAGTAAAATTAAAAACAATTTCGGTGGTGTGCTGGTGGATGGTGAGGCCGGGCTCTATACCACGCTCGCCAAATGCTGCAAACCAGCCTTTGGAGATGACATTATCGGTTTCGTGACTCGTGAACGTGGTATCTCCATTCATCGCAGTAACTGCTCTTCATTTCAGTATCTGGCGCAAATATCACCTGATAAGGTATTACCTGCTTCTTGGGCCAATGATTCAGCTAATCAGGTCTTTGCTATCGATATTGAAATTCGTGCACGTGATCGCAGTGGGCTACTGCGTGATATTTCAGAAACACTGGCACGGAACCGTCTTAATGTTACCGCTGTACAAACCCTTTCACGGGATCTTGAAGCTCAGTTGCGTTTTACTGTTGAAGTACATCAGGTAAATGATTTACCGCGCGTGTTGAGCAGTTTAAGTGATGTCAAAGGCGTATTATCGGTAACACGCTTGTAAAGTAGGGATTGGAATTTAGAAAAGTTGCAGGATTATTGAAAAAACCACGAACCATACCTAGCGGTTCGTGGAATAAAAATAATTGCTTTTAACGTCTTTTTCTATACGGCAATGATTTATTGTGCAGGTAAATATTTATTTACCAGTGCATATAAAATAGCTGCTGTTTCACAGTCTAGTTTTCCGTCATATTTTTTTGGGCGAAAGTGAAGCTGGAAAGCTCGGATTAACTTACTGAACTGTTCTGCATTGGTATCTGCTCCGGTAATATCATAGCCATAGCGGCTTAACTGTTTTAATACTTCTGAATTGTCTGGAATACCTTGTTTTCTGAACCGAGTTTCGAAATGTAATTTTGTTTTGGTCTCGTACCATGCACCAATACCAGCTTCATACAGTTCTTTCCATGGGAAAGCTGCCCCGGGGTCGCTTTTACGTTGAGGTGCAATATCAGAGTGACCGACAACATTCGTCGGACTGATATCCGGATAACGCTGCAAAATGTTCAAACAAAGCTCTTTAATCGCTTTAAACTGATTGAGCTTATAAGGTGGAAAAGTAAAAATGCCGTTATTATCAGTAGCTAAATTAACTATTTCGATCCCAATTGATGTATCGTTAAGATTATTACGTCCTTGCCAGCTACTAACTCCAGCATGCCATGCACGGTCTGTTTCTGAGACTAGATTAAAAATCCGCATTTCATTAAAACCTGCTGCTTGATAGCTGAGTTCAGTATCATCAGGTATGAGATAATGAATACTGGTAGCTGAGCCACTCAAAGATTTCACAGAATCTGCAAAATTTTCTGCCGTATAGTGTAATACTAGAAAGCGTACGCGCTGGTTAAAACCGCCAACAGAGCGGTAACTATTGTAATCAATAGAATACATTCTATTTTCTCCTTTGTAATTTGTTTTCCCTTCTCTGGATTCAAACAAGTCTGAAGTTATGTTTTCAAGAAAAGGTAATACATTATATAACTAAAATTATATTAAGCAATATCTAATATAAAATATTATAATTTCAAATTATTTAGCATTAAATTTTTTAATATTATGCATTAAAGGTTTATATTCAGTATATTGTCTTAATGCAATATACTATAAGAATTATAAAGTATGTTGATTGTTGATTAACTATAGGTTTGTTTATAACAAATAAAATTTGGCAGGCTGTATGTTTTAGTTTAGTGAGGCAGACATTTATGTGTAATGTGCAGATAAATAGTATTAGCAAGTTTGGCTAGAAACAGTATAAAAGAACTGATACTAGCGCATAAAAAAAAGAACAGGATTGCTGTAAAAACAAATATTATTATTGAATCTGGGCTGATTTCAAAACCTGACCTGATTATTAAATACTTTCCACCATACCAAGATGAGAAAAGCAGGATGACAGACAGAATCAGACACACAGACAATGTTTTTAAAGTGGGCGATGGATTCATCTCTGATTGAAAAAAAATAGCTTTGAAAGTACTGACATTAATAATAATGAGGTAGACAAAAAAACATATTAGTGCGCATATAGCAATAAATGCACAAGAGCCGGCCTGATCACAAGTATTGAAAAAATACCATCCCAATATACCAATAATAAAAACAGTATAACTAGCAACTAAAATCAGTAATTGTTTAGCTAGTTTTCCTTTGTTAAAAAAGGCCAATATATTTTTGGGCATAATTATCTATTAAGAATATAACTAGAAAAAATAATTATATTTACAAATATATTTTAATGTAAAGATATATAAAATGATCAGCTAATGCCTGTTGCCATCTCTGTTTAGCTTCAATCTTGTACACTGGATACATACTCTAAATAAACCGCCAAAATATAGCAACTTTACTTGCTAGTCTTGTTGCCAAAATGGGAATATTGTTTTGGAAAAGCGACTTGAGTTTAGCTCATTTAGGCGATGGTGAATATTCGATAAGATTTTTATGCATTGTCTGTAATATACACGTAGAGTCGAATAGCGCGATTCAACGTGGATTTTGCACTGTTGATGTGTAAATATCCTGGCAAAGTGGTTTTACTTTTGGATACCTTATAAAAAGGCTGACAATCAGGATTTATATACTGAGTTTCTGCCCCTCATCAGTGGCATATGTACCTGACCATTACGGCCAGCAATTCGCATCTGACTATTTTATAAGCTTTTAACATTTCCAGACAGGCAACCAAATAATGGCTCAGTATTTTACGAGATGTGCATAGTAATTATCTGCCATTCTGAATACACAGTATCATTTTTAACAAAAAGTATCTTCCTCAGTTGGGATGTTAACGCGTTTTTTAATTTACATTTTTAGTAGCAGTTTTCTTTACTACATTATTAACCTTTTTAAGATTCAGAATTTACATTCTTTAGTTATATTTATTTGGTCAACTCGAGATAACTTTTAATTTTATGTTCGATAAATTTAATGTTTTCATTGAGCTTATCCTGCTCTTGATGTAAAGAATCCAATTGCTCAAAAAGTAGAACTAGTCTTTGTGGTATGGTTTTATTTCCCTGATAGCGCAACCTGGCATATTCCTGCATTTTTTTTATACTCATATCAGTTTTTTTCAGTCTGAGGATAAACTTCACCCAATCAATATCTTTTTCCGTATACACACGGCGATTATTTTGATTTCTAGTTGAAAATATTAATCCTTGTTTTTCGTAAAAGCGAAGTGTATCAATGGATAGACCACACAATTTTGAAAATTGACCAATTGAATATTGCATATTAGCTATCTATATTTTAATTACTTTATGTAATTGCTATTATATTTTGAAATTTTCAAATTACTAAAAAATGGTGTTGACGTGGAGTGAACTCCAGCATTTATCCTAAATCTGTAATCAAAACTTAAAAGGGAAACAAAATGGCTGAATTAAATCGTTTTGAAACAGGTTTAAAAAATCTGGCAAAAGTGGACGAAGTCGGTGGTCAGGCTGTAATTGATTCATTAGCAGGTCTGTATGAAGATGTAGGTAAATATATCATTGAATTTGCTTTTGGTGACATCTATGAACGTGGGGTTCTGGATTTAAAACAAAGAGAAATGATTACTATCACTAGCTTGCTTACGCAAGGTGATACAGTACCGCAATTACACTTTCACATCAATAGTTCTTTGAATGTGGGCCTGACTCGAGAAGAAATCATTGAAACCTTCATTCAGGCTTTACCATATGTTGGTTTTCCTAGAGTACTGAATGCAGTTAATGTAGCTAAAGAAGTATTTAAGAAAAGAGATGAAGAAGGCAAAGTGGGTATTTAAAATATCTTTTCTTTTGAATCTATACATTTAGTTCACACAAAACACTTCCATCGAACGAAGTGATTTTTTGTTTAAGCTAGTAATCATTTTGATTGCTTAATAGCATTTATTAGATAATATTTTAGGATAAATGCTGGTATTGATTCAGGATTTATATGCATTATTATAATTTTTGAAAATTGGCTAATTTGCTAATATTCTCGACTGTATATCAGCAATAATTAAAGATACATAAGCAATCAATCACATGGTGCAGAAAGACACATAAACTAATTTATTCATATCTAACCAAGCAATATGGATAACGGATGAGATAATAAATTTAAATTGCTGACCAGTAATGGTTTCTGTGTTTTGCAATATTTCTATATTAGGCTGTTAATTAAAAAGTACTTAATTATTTATGTAATATAAATCTATACTAATTATATGTTTGTATTAATGTAGGGCAGCATATATTTTTTCAGCCAGTGCCTGACTGATTCCTTCTGTTTGGCTTAAGTCATGCACGCTTGCAGCTACTACACCACGCAACCCACCAAACCTTGTTAAAAGGGCTTGTCTGCGTTTGCTGCCGATACCAGGAATATTGTTTAGTGAAGAAGTGACTCTGGCTTTGGCTCGTTTCTGGCGATGGCCAGTGATGGCAAAACGATGTGACTCGTCACGTACTGTCTGCAATAAATGAAGTGCTGGATTATGTGGTTCCACACGGATATTGCGCTGTTGATGTGGAATAATAAGTTCTTCGAGACCGGCTTTGCGTTCCGGACCTTTGGCGATACCTACAATCGGAATATGGATACCCAGTTCCTGCCACACATCTAGAGCCATATGTACCTGACCTTTACCGCCATCAATCAATACTAAATCTGGCCAAGTGCCAATGCTGTCATCATTATCAGCCAGCCGTCCATAGCGACGGGTTAATACTTCTCGCATTGCTGCATAATCATCACCGGCTTTTGCTGTAGTAATATTATAGCGGCGGTATTTAGCTGGCTGCATAGCCTCATCCTCATATACTACACAAGATGCAATTGTAGCTTCCCCCTGTGTATGGCTGATATCAAAACATTCAATGCGATTCAGACTTTCTGCATCCATATCCAGTAATTGTGCCAGTGCTTCAATGCGGTGTTGTTGGCTATGTTGTTGCAACCGATATTGTTCAATGGCCATCTGTGCATTACGTTCTGCCATCTGCAACCAAACACGCCTTTCTCCGACAGTATTATGTATAAACTGAATTTGCCGGCTGTTTTCTGCATTCAGTGCATCACATAAACTTTTAGGTAATTGAAAGTTACTGATTATTATATCTGGTTTGTTTTTACCTAAATAATGTTGAGCTACAAAAGCTTCACCATAATGATTGAGCTTTTCAGTGACTCGAAAGCGTGTATCTGGGAAAAAATTTTTATCCCCAACATGACGGCCACCGCGAATACTTACCCAATGGATACAAACAATATCGTTTTCTTCAGATAGGGCAAGTATATCAATATCATTCTGATTAGCTTGCTTGCTGTCAATAAATTGCTGGGATTGCATCAGCCCTAATGCTTGAATTTGATCTCGTACTTGCGCCGCTGTTTCAAAATCCAGTTGCTGAGCAGCCTGCTGCATTTTTTCATGTAGTGTGGCTGTTAATTCTCTGGTCTTGCCTTGTAAAAAGCTAACAGCAGCTTTAACGCTACTCTGATAGTCTTCTACACTGATATGGCCGACACAAGGGCCGGAGCAGCGTTTGATTTGATATAGAAGACAAGCACGGTCACGATGTTCAAATACGCTATCTTCACAGGTGCGCAGCCGGAAAACCTTTTGTAAAGTTTGGATACTGTTTCTGACCGCGTAGCCATTCGGATAGGGACCAAAGTATTGGTTTGGTTTTTTCAGATTACCGCGATAATAAGCCATCTGCGGAAAACGGTGACCGGTAAGCATCAGGTAGGGGTAGCTTTTATCATCGCGGAATAAAATATTGTATTTGGGAGACAAAGCCTTGATAAAATTATTTTCAAGTATCAATGCTTCGGTTTCCGAATGAGTAGCTGTGACCTCTATTCGTGCTACCTGTTTTACCATTAGCTGAATTCGCGGTGACAGGTCGGTTTTTTGAAAATAACTGCTCACGCGGCGTTTCAAATTTACTGCTTTGCCAACATATAATACTTTGTCATGAATATCCAACATGCGATATACCCCCGGCACCAATGGCAGGTTTTTTAGAAACAGGGCTATATCAAATTTATTTTTATCTTCAGAGCTGGATGAAGTGTCAGCAATATCGGTCATGGTGGTGATTCATTCAGGTTAGCAACTGTGCAGCCATAAAAAAAGTCCATAAGCTGCATACACAACTTATGGATGATAAGTGAAATAGTCAAGAGTAAAAAATTAATTACAATTCAGCCGCACATCTTCATCATATCGCTGAATCAGCGCATCGCGGTTATTGGTACGTAGGCTGTCGGCCATTTTGCGATTCATCTGTGCTGTTTTACAGGCAGATTCACGGTTTTTCTTATTTTGTGCTTCAATTCTCTTATTCTGTTCATCGGTCTTTTTATTTTGTTCTTCAATTTTGCGGTTCAGTTGTGCTTGTTGCTCAGTTAGGGTGTCCGAACCAGCCTGAGCGCTGGGTTGCGGTGCAGCCAGCGGGGTGACAACTTGTGTGCGTACATTAAAACGCTGGGTTTTGGCCGGAGTCAGTTGTACTGGTGCGTCTGAATATTCATTTACGCCTTTCTTATCACGCCAGGTGTAAACTTCTACCGCACCTGCCATAATCGTGCTGCCCATTAGTACTACTGCCAGTGACATTTTCAGTATTTTGTGACGCATGTTTACTTTTCCTTCGCGTTTGAAAATATATGTTTTGACTATTATACGATAAAAAAACTTTTTGATTACCAATACACCGGATTGTACAGAATGTGTAAAAGTATATTTTGCCAGTATGTCGCGGATTTGTTAGAATTGCACGCCAGTTCTTCCATCTGAATCTTCCTCTTTCTTCAAATAAAGAAGCCCTAAAATGCGTATAGTCGAAAAAGCTTACACTTTTGACGACGTGCTACTCGTACCTGCTCATTCTGAAGTACTGCCGCGCGACGTTATACTTAAAACCCCTCTTACCCGTCATATTAGCCTGAATCTGCCACTTGTTTCTGCGGCAATGGATACGGTAACAGAAGCTAAACTGGCTATTTCTATGGCACAGGAAGGCGGAATTGGCATTATTCATAAAAACATGAGCCCGGAACGGCAGGCACGCGCTGTTGCTAATGTAAAACGTTATGAAAGTGGCGTGGTTAAAGACCCTGTTACTATCAGTCCAGACACGTTGATAGGGGATTTAATCGGCCCTGGTCGCAAATATAAAGTATCTAGTTTACCGGTATTGGAAAACGGTAAAGTAGTCGGACTGGTCACCAACCGTGATTTGCGCTTTGAACGCAATCTACAACAAAAAGTAGCCAGCATCATGACACCGCGTGAGCGTCTGGTTACAGTCAGTGAAACCACCAGCATCAATGATGCACGTGAATTAATGCACACGCATAAAATCGAACGTGTACTGGTGGTTAATGCTGACTGGGAATTAAAAGGTCTGATTACTGTTAAAGATATTCTGAAAAATACTGCTTTTCCTAATGCTAATAAAGACAGTGAAGGCCGTTTGCGTGTCGGTGCGGCTGTAGGCGTAGGTCATGATACAGAAGAGCGCGTAGCAGCTCTGGTACAGGCTGGTGTTGATGTACTGGTGGTGGATACTGCCCATGGCCACAGCCAAGGTGTGATTGAGCGTGTACGCTGGGTAAAAGAGCATTATCCAGAAGTAGATGTTATCGGTGGTAATATTGCCACCGCTGCCGCTGCACGCGATCTCGTGGCAGCGGGAGCGGATGCGGTAAAAGTAGGTATTGGTCCCGGTTCTATCTGTACCACACGCATTGTAGCCGGTGTGGGAGTGCCGCAATTGACAGCTATTCATAATGTGGCCACTGCGCTGGCCGGAACGGGAGTGCCGCTAATTGCTGATGGTGGTATCCGTTTTTCTGGTGATTTGGCCAAAGCTCTAGCTGCTGGAGCATCGTCTGTGATGCTTGGTGGTATGTTTGCCGGTACTGAAGAAGCCCCTGGTGAGATAGAGCTGTATCAAGGACGCTCTTATAAATCTTACCGCGGTATGGGTTCAATGGGTGCTATGAGTCAGGGTTCTTCTGACCGCTATTTTCAAGATAATGTATCCAGTGCTGACAAATATGTGCCGGAAGGTATAGAAGGGCGAGTTCCTTATAAAGGGCCTATCAGCCAGATTATCCATCAATTGGTAGGTGGATTACGTTCAAGCATGGGTTATCTAGGATGTAAAACTATTCATGATATGCATGAGAAAGCGGAATTTGTGGAAATTACCGCCGCTGGTATGAGCGAATCGCATGTACATGATGTACAGATTACCAAAGAAGCTCCGAATTACCATGTTCGCTGACAAATTGTTGTAAGATTTGATACTCGTGTAAAGGACAGCTTTCGGGCTGTCCGGTAACTTAATAAATATTTTCTCTTTTATTATTGATACCTGCATTGCCAAAGCAGGAAGGATTAGCTAAAATGCATTGCTTTCATGGCAGTGTAAGAAGCAGATTCTGCTGTCATATTCAAGCACGTAGCTCACGTATTTTTGCGTGAAGTGGCGTGTTTTTTTTTGCCTGCAAATGGTAAAGGAAAGCACAATTCATTACCCATAAAAACTGACTGTCGCTATGGCAACAGTCTGATTAAACCAAAGGACTCATCCATGACTACAAACGCAATTTTGGTGTTGGCTGATGGTTCCGTATTTCATGGTGTCAGCATTGGTGCAGCAGGGCAGGCAGTTGGTGAAGTTGTCTTCAACACCAGCATGACTGGCTATCAGGAAATTCTCACTGACCCGTCTTATACTCAGCAGATGGTAACGCTAACTTATCCGCATATTGGTAATACCGGTGTGAACAGTGAAGATACAGAAAGCAAACAAATTTATGCTGCTGGTTTGATTGTTCGTGATTTACCTCTTCTGCACAGTAATTTCCGTGCTGAAGAAAGTTTGGCTGATTATTTAAAACGTCATAACACTGTGGCAATTGCCGATATTGATACACGTCGTCTTACTCGTATGCTGCGTGATAAAGGTACTCAAGCCGGCTGTATTATAACTGGTAATGATACCAGCATTGACCAAGCACTGGAGCTAGCACGAACTTTCGGCAGCATGGCAGGTAAAGATTTAGCGCAACAAGTAAGCTGCACTACTCAGTATGAATTTACACAGGGAGAATGGCAGCTTGGACAGGGTTTTACACAGCCGCCGGCAGCTAAGTTTCATGTAGTTGCTTATGATTTTGGGGTTAAAACTAATATCCTGCGCATGTTGAGTGAACGTGGATGCCGATTAACTGTTGTACCTGCAACCACACCGGCAGCAGAGGTGCTGGCGTTGAATCCGGATGGTGTATTTCTCTCTAATGGCCCCGGCGACCCAGAGCCCTGTGATTATGCTATCAATGCCGTGCAAGAGATATTGGTTCATAAACTGCCGCTATTTGGTATTTGTTTGGGACATCAGCTTCTTGGCCTGGCACTGGGTGCTCAGACGCGTAAAATGCCTTTTGGTCATCATGGTGCCAACCATCCTGTACAGGATATGGATACAGGGCGTGTAGTGATTACTAGCCAGAACCATGGCTTCGAAGTAGATGCTGCTACCTTACCGGACAATGTTCGCATCACCCATAAATCATTGTTTGATGGTTCCCTACAGGGCATCAGCCTGATTAACCAGCCGGCGTTTTCTTTTCAGGGGCATCCTGAAGCAAGCCCCGGACCGCATGATGTTTCCTACTTATTTGACCGTTTTATCGAACACATGCAGACAGCCAGACAGAGCAAATAATTTAATTTTATTCGCTACAAAATTGATAATTAGTATAAATAGACAGGAACACCCGTGTTTGGTATTACTGAGCTGGGAACGTACATAGTTGGTGCTGTTGCCATCATTTTGCTTCCTGGTCCTAATTCAATGTATTGTTTGGCCATGGCTGGAAAATATGGCGTGAGAACAGCATATTGTGCCGTCGCCGGTATATTTTTAGGCGACAGCGTGCTTATGCTGCTTTCAGCTACCGGTGCAGCGTCCATCATTAAAACCATTCCTGTCTTGTTTATGTTGCTGAAGCTGGTTGGTGGTGTGTATTTGTTTTATTTGGGGTGTCAGCTTTTACGTTCGGCACTCAGACAATGGCACTACCGTCGGCAGGCTGCCACGGCTTTCAGAGAATCATTGTATGAATCAACCAGTACGGAACCCTCGCCATCAGCACGCTATGTATTTCAGCATGCACTTTTATTGAGCTTGTTAAATCCGAAAGCCATACTGTTTTTTTTGGCTTTCTTTGTCCAGTTTGTTGACCCGCATTACGCTTATCCTGCAATCAGCTTTCTGCTGCTGGCAATCATTCTGCAGCTATGCAGTATGACTTATCTGAGCATGCTTATTTTCAGCGGATTGTCGTTGGTTAAATGGTTTCGTCATTATCAGCGACTGGCTGCGGGTGCAGTAGCCAGCATCGGACTGTTATTTATGGCGTTTGCACTGAAATTATGGATGGCCAGCATAGACTGAAGCACTCTATCAGTAAAAAATGCTGCCGTACTGCTAAATTAAACAGATAATCATTGATAAAGGTATCAATATGCCCAAGCGCACAGACCTAAAATCTATTCTTATTATTGGTGCCGGCCCCATTGTAATCGGTCAGGCATGTGAGTTTGACTATTCCGGTGCACAAGCATGCAAAGCATTACGCGAAGAAGGCTATAAAGTCATCCTTGTGAACTCCAATCCAGCCACTATCATGACCGATCCGGACATGGCCGATGTTACTTATATAGAGCCCATTATGTGGCAAACGGTCGCAAAAATTATCGAAAAAGAACGTCCGGATGCCATCTTGCCAACCATGGGTGGGCAAACAGCACTCAACTGTGCGCTAGACTTAGCGCACCAAGGAATCCTGAAACAATATCAGGTAGAGTTGATTGGTGCTTCAGAGGATGCGATCGATAAAGCAGAAGACCGTGGCCGTTTCAAAGAGGCTATGAATAAAATCGGTTTGAATACACCGAAATCCTTTATCTGCCACAGTATGGAGCAGGCACTGGACGCGCAAACACAAGTGGGATTTCCAGCACTCATTCGGCCATCTTTCACTATGGGTGGCAGCGGCGGCGGTATCGCTTATAACAAAGATGAATTTATCAGCATCTGTGAACGTGGTTTCGATGCTTCACCAACACATGAACTGTTGGTCGAACAGTCCGTACTGGGGTGGAAAGAGTATGAGATGGAAGTCGTGCGCGACCGTGCCGACAATTGCATCATCATTTGCTCGATTGAAAACTTTGATCCATGCGGAGTCCATACCGGAGACTCTATTACTGTGGCGCCGGCACAGACTCTTACCGACAAAGAATACCAGCTTATGCGTGATGCATCGTTGGCTGTATTACGCGAAATAGGGGTCGATACAGGGGGTTCTAACGTTCAGTTTGCCATTAATCCGAATAATGGCGAGATGATAGTGATTGAAATGAATCCGCGTGTTAGCCGTTCATCAGCGCTCGCTTCTAAAGCCACGGGTTTCCCAATTGCCAAAATTGCTGCCAAATTAGCTGTTGGCTATACCCTGCATGAATTACAGAACGACATCACCGGTGGCCGAACTCCTGCTTCCTTTGAGCCAGCAATTGATTATGTTGTGACCAAAGTGCCGCGTTTTGCTTTTGAAAAATTTCCTACAGCAGATGATCGTCTGACTACTCAGATGAAATCAGTAGGTGAAGTTATGGCCATCGGCCGTACTTTTCAGGAATCTATTCATAAGGCTTTACGCGGTCTAGAAGTAGGTTTGAGCGGTTTTACCAGCCGCAGTAGTGATAGGGCAGTGATTCAGCGTGAATTGGCTAATCCTGGCCCAGAACGTATTCTGTATGTCGCCGACGCCTTCCGAGCCGGTTTTTCTCTTACCGAAATCCAGCAGATATGCGCTATTGATCCATGGTTTCTGGCTCAAATTGCTGATTTAATTACAGAAGAGCAGAAACTATCTAGTCAGAAGCTTGATAACATTGATTACGCCAGCTTGCGTAGGCTGAAGCGCAAAGGTTTTTCAGATAGACGTCTGGCTCAGTTGCTGGGTTCTGATGAAACTAGTGTGCGACAGCATCGGCATCAGCTGAAGCTCCATCCGGTATACAAACGTGTTGATACCTGTGCAGCTGAATTTGCTACCGACACTGCCTATCTGTATTCCACTTATGAAGAAGAGTGTGAGGCTGAGCCGAGTCAGCGAAAAAAAATCATGATTCTGGGTGGTGGACCAAACCGTATTGGGCAGGGTATCGAATTTGATTATTGCTGTGTGCATGCCGCTTTGGCTTTGCGTGAATCTGGTTTTGAAACCATCATGGTTAACTGTAATCCTGAAACTGTGTCTACAGATTATGATACTTCCGATCGTCTGTATTTCGAACCACTCACACTCGAAGATGTGCTCGAAATTTGCCATACTGAGCAACCAGACGGCCTGATTGTACATTATGGTGGTCAAACGCCCCTTAAACTGGCGAATGAACTAGTAGCCAATGGTGTAAACATCATCGGAACTTCGGCAGATGCCATTGATGCAGCAGAAGACAGAGAACGTTTCCAGAAGATTTTGTATACTTTGAAATTGCGTCAGCCGGAAAACCGTACCGCACGTACTGAAGGCGAAGCATTGCAGCTAGCAGAAGAAGTTGGTTATCCGTTGGTGGTACGTCCTTCTTACGTACTTGGTGGCCGTGCCATGCAGGTGGTACATTCAGCTAACGAACTACAAACCTATATGCGCGAAGCTGTGCAGGTATCCAACGACAGTCCGGTATTACTCGATTATTTCCTCAGTCATGCCATCGAAGTAGATGTAGATTGTGTCTGCGATGGGCAGCAGGTGGTAATTGGCGGCATTATGCAGCACGTAGAACAGGCTGGCGTACATAGTGGTGATTCTGCCTGCTCCATTCCGCCATATTCTTTGTCGCCTGCCATTCAGGATGAAATTCGTCGTCAAACAGCTGCTATGGCTAAAGAATTAAAAGTTGTTGGGCTGATGAACGTGCAATTTGCGGTACAGGATGATGTGGTCTACGTTTTAGAAGTCAACCCGCGTGCTTCACGTACCGTCCCCTTTGTATCTAAAGCCACCAGCGTACCACTGGCTAAAATCGGTGCACGGGTTATGGCTGGCATATCACTTGCAGAGCAGGGCTTCACGCAGGAAATTATTCCAGAATTCTATGCAGTGAAAGAAGCCGTTTTCCCATTCATTAAATTCCCCGGTGTCGATACTATTCTGGGGCCAGAAATGCGTTCAACTGGTGAAGTGATGGGCGTAGGTGAAACTTTTGCCGAAGCTTATCTAAAAGCACAGCTTGGTGCTGGTGAACGTATGCCGGCCATCGGCAAAGTTTTCTTAGCTGTACGAGATGAAGACAAGCCCTCTGTCGTGCAGGTAGCCACTAATTTTCAGTCACTCGGCTATGGTCTTTGTGCCACGCGCGGTACTGCAGCTTTTCTGGCGCAACATGGGATTAATGTACAGGTAGTTAACAAAGTTACCGAAGGCAGACCGCATATAGTCGATGCCATCAAAAATGGCGAAATTGCACTGGTAGTAAACACTGTTAGCAGTGATATGCAATCCATCCAAGACAGTCACTCGATCCGCCGCAGTGCACTCAATATGCGCGTGCCTCTGTATACTACTATTGCAGGCGCTCTGGCTATGAGCGAAGGTGTCAGCCAGTTGGCTCATACCCAAGTGTACAGTATTCAGAATCTGCATCAACGTGTTAAATAAATCATAATTTCAGATAATTTTTTATAAAGAATAAGGCCATTAGCTGTATTTATAACAGTTAATGGCTTTTTAAATATAAGTTATACATATCCAATTAATATTGATCTATTTTATGTTCAATTAAGAAATTAGCTTTCATAATATATAAAGCATGTAAATGCTAGAAAAAGCTTTGTATGTATTAATTGAAATAAGCTTTTAAGTACGCTTTTGTCGATGCTGCATGATGTATAAGATAGGCTTGTACATGCAAATTTGAATTTTCAAAATTATCGGTAGACTTATATGCTAATGTTATTTATCTACTGATTATCCAGATTGGCAACAGGAAATGATTACAGTGTTCAGAGTGTTATCTTTTGATTATAAATTCGCTTTGAGATTGTATTTACATACTAGTTTAATCCAAACTTTCCTAATATGATTCTTTTTATAAAAATTCAAAAATTAAAATCAGTCGTTTTTCCCTGAAAACATTGAGGCAAAATAAGAGCAAGATTTTTGTAACTGATTAAAGAGTATAGTTAGCAATTGTTGTGGTATCTGTCATAGTAAGTCAATCCAGTAGTATTTTTTTTCGTACTTTGCTACTGCTATTAATTTAACTTATTAAGTAAATAAAATTTATGCAAACCCCATTACATTTCCTTTTAAACAAGAATTTTTTAAACTGTATTTGTAGATCAATGTATTGGAATTAATTTAATTGTTATTCAAAACATGATTTTAAAATTAATACATGAAATTTGTTTGTACAATTTATAAAATGAATAATATAGCCAGTGCTATTAGGTTTCAATATAATCAATTGTTTAATCTAGAATATATTATTAAGAAAAAGTCGTATTCATATTGATATAGGGTAATTCATGGCCAATAGAAATGAGATTTTAGACTGGTGTGCTACGCAACTTGATATAAACCAGTTTCGTGATTTTTGCCCCAATGGACTGCAGATAGAGGGCAAGAATGAGGTGAATAGGATCGTCTGTGCAGTCACTGCCAGTCAGGCAGCGATTAATTTTGCTGTCGCTCAGCAAGCAGATATGCTACTGGTACATCACGGTATGTTTTGGAAAAACGAAAATGCAGTTATTACCGGCTGGAAAAAACGTCGCATTCAGACGCTGTTATGCCATGAAATTAATCTTGCTGGCTATCATTTGCCACTGGATGCACACCAACGATGGGGTAATAACGTGCAGTTGGGGTTACGTATGGGTTGGCAGCTTGACGGATGTGGTGGGGAACAGAACCTGCTGCAATTCGGCACTCTGACTCATCCACAAACTCCGGTAGAGCTTGCTGAGCAGCTGGCACAAAATCTTGGTCGAAAACCGTTACTGTTAAGTACCAGGCCACAACAGCAGATTCGTAAACTGGGCTGGTGCACTGGTGGGGGTCAAAGTTTTTTTCAGCAGGCCATTGATACAGGAGTAGATGCTTTTATCACAGGTGAAGTATCCGAACCACAATACCATTTGGCACAGGAGTGCGGTGTTGTGTTTATCGCTGCCGGGCATCATGCAACTGAACGCTATGGTATTCAGGCTCTGGCGCAGGCTTTGGCAGCACAGTTTAACATCCACCAACAGTTTTTTGATGAACCCAATCCTGCATAGGTGCTGTAGTTATACAGAAGTAAGTTTTTTTAGAAAAAATTTTAATAAACATAAACTTAAGCTATTTTTCTGGTAAAAATAGAGTCATTTGTCTATAATTAGATAATTTTTTTGACACCACACTGTATTGATATTATACGGTAATTCTGGGAAATTAATCATGATGACATTATATGCGGGTATTACCTGCCCGTTTAGTCAGCGTTGCAGCTTTGTCCTGTATGAAAAGGGCATGGATTTTGAAATAAAAGATGTAGACGTTTACAATAAGCCTGAAGATTTGGCTGTGATGAACCCTTATAATCAGGTACCCGTGCTAGTGGAGCGTGACCTGATTCTGTATGAATCCAATATTATTAATGAATACATTGATGAACGCTTTCCTCATCCGCAGCTGATGCCGGCAGATCCGGTTATGCGTGGCCGCGGCCGTCTGGTTTTGTATCGGCTTGAAAAGGAACTGTTCAGCCATGTACTGGTATTGGAAAATCCAGAATCCAGTAATAAAGAAATGAATAAAGCCCGTGAAGCCATTACACAGGGGCTGACTATGCTGGCACCGGCATTTAGCAAGAATAAATACATTATTGGTGATGATTTTTCCATGATTGATGTGGCACTGGCGCCGTTGTTATGGCGCTTGGATCACTATGACATTAAGTTGCCAAAATCGGCAGCACCTTTACTGAAATATGCAGAACGTATTTTCCAGCGTGAAGCCTTCATTGATGCATTAACACCGGCAGAAAAGGCCATGCGTCGTTAAGCATTCTTGATAAAGGGAGAACACAATGAGCAAACTGAGTACTAAACCTTACATTCTACGCGCTCTGTATGAGTGGGCGCTGGACAGTGGTTATACACCGCACATTGTTGCATGGGTAAATGATAAAACCCAAGTCCCTCTTCAGTATGTTCGAGATAATGAGATTGTGCTCAATATCGGTGCTGTGGCAGCGCATAATCTGAATATTGATAATGAGTGGGTAAGCTTTGCAGCTCGTTTCAATGGTATATCACATGATATCTGGATTCCAGTCGGACATGTTATTAGTCTGTTTGCTCGGGAAACTGGTGAGGGAATGGGTTTCGAATTAGAGCCGCTTACTGATGAAAAAGCTTCGATTTCTACATCCGAAGAGACTTTTGATACGGAAAATAGCTCCGAAAAAAATCCGGCTGCTGAAACTAATCAGTCTGGCGGGAAAAAAGGGCTAAAAATTGTCAAATAAATGAATTTATTTAATAATTTTTGAGGCTATCAGATGCAAAAGGCTGAAATGGATTAATTTCAGCCTTTTTTGATTTTTATATTTAAATGTTTTTTCTAACATGTATTACACTTCAATTACTCAAAAATATCCAAACAATCGCAGATAAATTTATTTTTAATAAATTTTTTTACAATCATAATTAAATCAGTTAATACTAAACATTTTTATTTCAAGTAACTAGTATTTTTGTAGGCTGTTTTTATTACAATTTTTAATCATCAGTATGAGGAAGTAAAATATATATTATTGCCTGTTTTTTAAATCATATTTAAATGAATGATACTTCATTGTAAAAGTAATATAGGTTAGAATAAGTACCATTAAGTAATTAAATTTTACAATTGATTTCCTCTGCTTTACATGTACTGGAGTTTGAACTTATGAACCAAACTACTGAATCTGCTGCAGTTGGTAAGGATTTAAGTGAACAGCTGACGCATAAAGAACAAAAATTTAAACGGGTAAAATTTTATTTTAATGCAATTTTTGCTTTATGCTTTATCGTTTTTGCTTTGGGTTTGGTGTGGATGAATGTTATGGCTATAGCCAGTTCATTTATCACAGCGATGATGTTTGGTATGGCTTATCTGGGGGTGATTATGATTTTTGAAGAAGATATCAAAGAAATCAAAATCAAGCTGGAAAAAAGTGCATCAGTTAATATTTGACTCTTTTTTGATTAGTGGATATTGTTTCTGTACTCTTATTTGAACAAAATAGAGCATAAACTATTTTAGGATAAATAAACATTATTTACTTGGATACATGGAGTGGAAGGTTTTTTCTTCGTTATCTGGCTGTAAATGACGTTTACTGAAGTAGAGATAAATCAGCATGCTGCTGGCGCCGATTAGACACCATAGCATATCTTTCTGAGTATCCCATACATCGCCTTGTGTACCCAGAAAAGCGACAGCTTCCTGATTACTGATTTCTGCAACCATCCATTCGAATAGCTCATAAATGGCACTGATAGCCATACATACACAGCCACTTAGAAAGACTACCCAACTACGTTGGCGTACGATGTGTAAGCCCCAGAGTAATTCGCTGGCGATAATGGCTGGCGAGAAACCCTGAAAAAAATGGCCTAATTTATCGTAATTATTTCGTGACCAGCCAAGCAAGCTGCGCAGGTAATTAAATACTGGTTCCTGTGCATAGGTGTAATGGCTCCCGATCAATAAAATTAATGCATGAATCAGTACGACCCAGTACATCAATTCACTGAAGCGGAAACGGGAATAGGTACATATAAGTATTGCAACACCTATCAAAGCCGGAAATATTTCTAGCCCCCAAGTGGGATAGTCATGTGGCTGATAGCCAGACCATACTAAAACAACTAGGAATAAGGCTAATTGCAGAATATGACTTTTCATAGGTTTCTGCCCCTGCATATGACTGGTTAGGATGTACAGTCAAATCTGTCCCGTAATAATAGAAATCAAAACTTAGATTTCAATATGTAATCAAATATATAGGCTTGATTTAATTATTATAGTCTGGTTTTAATTGTGAATGAAATACTCAGAGAAACAATGATTTCAAAAGTCGTCTTAGTTTCAGTTTTCATTATCTGCTCAGTAGAATGGATTGAATAATGATTTTCTCAATGCTTTTTAATAATTATCAGGTGTTAAAAAATCAAATATTTGATTTTTATAAATAAAAAAAACTATCGCTTACATAAAATCATTTGATTATATTTATTAAAGAATTTTGTGTACTATACGTTCATTAATTAATTCAACCTTTTTTAAGGAGATACTTATGGTTGCTAATGTAAATACCGAAATTAAACCTTTTAATACCACTGCTTTTCATAATGGTAAATTTGTTGATATCAGTGATGCTGATGTGAAAGGTAAATGGTCTGTTTTCTTTTTCTACCCAGCTGACTTTACTTTTGTTTGCCCTACTGAATTAGGTGATCTAGCCGATCATTATGATGAATTGCAGAAAATGGGTGTGGAAGTTTACTCTGTATCTACCGATACACATTTCACACATAAAGCTTGGCATGATACTTCTGATACCATTGCTAAAATAAAATATTTTATGCTGGGCGACCGTAATGGTACGCTGGCTACCAATTTTGGTGTAATGCGCGAAGGTCAAGGTTCTGCTGACCGTGCTACTTTCTTGGTTGACCCTCAAGGTATCATTCAGAGTGTGGAAGTAACTGCTGAAGGTATCGGACGTGAAGCATCTGATTTGGTACGTAAAGTTAAAGCTGCTCAATATGTAGCATCTCATCCGGGTGAAGTATGTCCGGCTAAATGGAAAGAAGGCGATAAAACACTGGCTCCTTCTTTGGAACTGGTTGGTAAAATTTAAGCACTTAAACACACACATCTTATCTGCTGTTAATTAGCAGCCATTCAGTCCGGATACCGGCTGCGGTATCTGGGCTTTTTAGTAAAATAAATATACAGGCTATCAAAAATAGAATATCGATTGTTATTTTTAATGTAATGGAGCAGTAATATGTTAGACGACACCCTGAAAAGCCAATTAAAAGCTTATTTAGAATATGTAACCAGACCGGTTGAAATCATAGCAACTCTGGATGAAAGTGCAGGTGCTCGCGACATGCTGGCACTGTTACAAGATGTAGAAGCACTTAGTGATAAAGTTACCTTACGCACTGATGGTGAGTATGAACGTAAGCCCAGTTTTGAAATTACCAATCCGGGTACACATACCGGACTGATATTCGCCGGTAACCCGATGGGGCATGAGTTTAGTTCATTGGTGCTGGCCTTATTACAGGTAGGCGGACATCCTTCTAAAGAAGCAGAATCTTTGCAGCAGCAGATTAAAAATCTGCAAGGCAACTATCACTTTGAAACTTATTATTCAATTACATGTCATAATTGTCCGGATGTAATTCAGGCGCTGAATCTGATGACTATTCTTAATCCGAATATCACGCATACAGCAATTGACGGAGCTCTGTTTCAGGATGAAATTGAAGCCAAACAGATTATGGGTGTGCCGGCTGTTTTTCTGAATGGCGAATCCTTTGGTCAGGGGCGGATGGAGCTTGCTGAAATAGTAGCTAAACTGGATAGCAATGCCGCCAGTGATGTTGTAGATGAATTGAATGCCAAGGCACCCTTTGATGTGTTGATTGTTGGTGGTGGACCAGCGGGTGCAGCAGCTGGAGTATATGCTGCACGTAAGGGTATCCGTACAGGAATAGTGGCAGAACGTTTTGGTGGGCAGGTACTGGATACGCTTGAAATTGAAAATTATATTTCGGTATTGACAACAGATGGTCCGCGGTTTGCTCGTGATCTGGAAAGCCATGTCCGCAGTTATGATGTCGATATTATGAATCTGCAAAAAGTCAGTGCACTGTTACCGGCTAAAACTGAAGGTGGCCTGATTGAAGTACATACCGAAAGTGGTGCTGTGCTGAAATCTCGTACAGTAATTCTTTCTACAGGTGCTCACTGGCGTTCGATGAATGTACCGGGTGAACAGGAGTACCGAACTAAAGGTGTTACCTATTGTCCGCATTGCGATGGCCCATTATTTAAGGGTAAAGATGTAGCTGTAATAGGCGGTGGTAATTCTGGAGTAGAAGCTGCCATTGATCTGGCTGGTGTGGTGAAGAGCGTCACCTTGCTCGAATTTTCCGATAAAATGCGTGCAGATGAAGTTTTGCAGCATAAACTAAACAGTTTGCCCAATGTAAAAGTTATCTTAAATGCCCAGACAACTGAAGTTACCGGTGCTGAAGGTAAGGTTAATGGTTTGAATTATCAGGATAGAACTACCAATACAGCTCATCATTTAGCTTTAGAGGGTATTTTTGTTCAGATTGGTCTGCTGCCCAATACCAGCTTTTTGCAGGGTACCGTTGAGTTAACTGAACCAATGCATGAAATTGCAATTGACCGCTATGGTAAAACGAGCGTACCCGGTGTCTTTGCTGCCGGTGATTGCACTAATGTACCTTATAAACAAATTATTATTGCTGCCGGTGAGGGGGCAAAAGCAGCCTTAAGTGCTTTTGATTATCTAATTCGCACCAGTGCACCACAATAACTGTTTTTTATTATTTATCCCTCAAAATTTGCTGTTTTGAGGGATATTTCTATTCTAGCCAAATAAAGATTGTTTCGGATTGCCTGCAGCTTTCCGAGAGTATTCAACAAACCTTGTTTGAAAAAAATCGCAGCAGTAATAAATCTATTCTCGTATGTGCAACTGAGTAGCGAAGATATGATAATAATATTTATCAGCTGTGTTCTTTCGTTTCTAATTTAGTATAAATTGTTCCATTTTTTGAACTTATTATTTGATTCATACTGTAAAACTTAGCATCATGCCAGTATCCTCATGTTCGAGTATATGACAATGTGCCATGTAGGGAAAACTAGATGGAGCAGGGTGGTTGAATTTGACCAATACTTTGCTTACAGCACCTTCTACACTGACTATATCTTTCCACCCTGCACGATGAGCTGGCGGAATTTTACCGTTTTCACTTAAGATTCTGAATTGAGTACCGTGTATATGGAAGGGGTGTAGCATCATATCGCCTACACCGGATATTTCCCAGCATTCATACTGTCCTTTATTAGCTTTAAAGGCTGGTTTGTGGATATCAAAAGTCTGTCCGTTAATCCGATTTGCATGCATCAAATCTAAATCAGCCATGTTTGCCTGCATATTATGATGCATCACAGCCATATGTCCGTGGTTTGCAGGCATGTGATGCATGGATGAGTCGCCGGAAAGTTGCTGTAAAGCCTGCATGCCCAGAGTGTCCAGCTGTGAATCCATAGACAATTTAAATTGTCTATTAGATAGAATATCTACAGAGGGGATGGCAGGTAGCTTATTGTTAAGCTGTTCCGGCAAAGTGGCGTTGTTCCGAGTAGATACGGTGGCCACTTGGATAATTGGGTAGGGCTGATCAAAAGGAGCAAGATTCATACCCATTTGCTTTACTGGCAATGTCAGTAGGTCAAATGCCTGTGCGTTGCTTGTATCAATCAGTACTTCAAAACGTTCAGCCGGCAACATGTACAGATTCTGCACTGCTACCGGTTCAGGCAGAAAGCCTCCATCACTGGCAATAACATACATCGGCCGGTTATCACTGCATGCCAGATTCAGGCTTCTGGCGTTACAGCCGTTGAGCAGACGCAGTCGTAGCCAGCCACGTGGCGCATAATGTTGAGGATACAGCTGCCCATTACACAGCAGAGTATCGCCAAACCAGCCCACAGCAGCACTTAGTACATTAAGCTGATAATCAATCTGCCCATTCTCATCAAATTTTTTATCCTGAATTATCAGCGGAATATCATCTATTCCCCAGTTTTTAGGTAATGGCAAGCTGGTGCTGTTGGCATCTTCTAGCAAAAGCATACCAGCCAGCCCCATGGCTACTTGTTTTCCAGAATGCATATGCGGATGCGGATGATACCAGCAGGTTGCAGCCTGTTGTATTGAAGTAAGGTTGATTTGCCGTGTTTGTCCGGCTTCAATGCTTGCTTGTGGCCCACCATCAGCGATACCTGATATTTCCATTCCATGCCAGTGTACTGTAGTGGCTTCGTTAAGACGGTTATGTACTGTAATCTGCACAGGTTTGTTTCGGTACAAGCGAATTACAGGCCCGAGTAAAGCACCATTGTAGCCCCATGTGGTAATCAGATTTTTGCCAAACTGGCTTTTGCCGTGCTGTACAGTAAGTTGAATTTTAGTTTGTTTGGCAGTGTCCAGCAAAGGAGGGATTATCAGCTTCGGCAAGGCTGTATTTCCTTTGGCAAAAGCTGGCCATGGCAGGCCGGTTGCTGCTCCTAATAATGCGGAATATTTGAGAAAATCACGTCTGTTCATGATAATTCCTCTATAAAAATAAATAGCTTAAACCTTTACGTGTAGGTAAGGTCAAGCTATTCGGCCAAAAATTTTGTGAAATTAAAAAACAGGACAAAACCTTTTGCAGTTTTGTCCTGTTGCGAACCTGTTATTACATCATACTGTCAATTTTGCAATTACAGGTTTATAACCAGGTATATTTATAACCCATTGTGCCCTTGAAACCTTTACGTTTGTCGCTACCGAAGTTTTTCTCGTAACGTACATCTCCGTAAAAATCACTTTGTTTGGTAATTGGCAGTTGAATACCCAAACCGAGCTCTCCCCAGGTTTTAGCATATTCTTCTTTTAAGCTATCGCGGCCAATATCAACAGATTTTGGATTAACAAAATCATGCCAGATATTCGCAACGCCATAGAATGATGAAGGTGGTAAATTATCCGTTACATCACCGTTATAGCCAAAGCGCATACCTACACGACCGCGCAATGCAGATGGGTCGTGCTGATCAACATGGCGAATACGGTCATTAAAATCATCCAGAGACAAATACTGATAAACCAACTGAGCCTGTGGTTCGATAAACCAGTTGTTACCATAAACAATGAAGGATTTTCCAGTTTCAGCGGATAATGCTGCACCCCAGCCATTTTGATGCTCGGACTCATTAGAGCGTGCACTATATTTATTACGTAGATAAGTTACTTGGCCTACAAGATCTACATAGCCACCATTAATACCGTAGAATGTACCATAGCCACCAACACTTACTGCATCCGTACGGCCTTTACCATTGTAGTGGTCATCTACAACTCTACCGTTTTCTGCGCGATATTGATCTCGGAAGTCATTTTCATTATGACCATAAGCTACATAGCCACCTACATGTCGGCGTGTACCATTTTTATCGTTTTCATCCAATATAAAATCGTGACCAATTTGAAGAACAGACTGATTTCCGGCTGTATCCAAACGTTTCTTACCATCTTTATCCAGATGTTTTACAACTACTCTGGCCCAAGTTTGCTGTTGGTCTTCACCTAGAGCCGTATTATTGGTACCGTTGATATTGTAAGTCTGATTTTCACTACGACGTTCATGCAATGTACCGATCGTAGTAAAGCCTAGTTCCATATCTGCTGTAGGCATTTGTACATAGCCTGATACCGGTTCTGCATAAATGGGTACTTCAGGTGGATTGGGTTTGTCTGGACCAGTTTTGCCCTTAGCTTTTAAAGTCCATGCATAATCTGTTCCTGCTGAACCATCCGCACGGGTGGTGTTGATTTTTTCAAGCTGTGCTTCACCGGCATTTGTAGTTGGAGCTTTACCTGTAAAGTCACTTCCTGTTGTTTGTCCGTCTACGTGTACAACGACAGCAGAATGGATAGGTATTTCTTTCTGCGTTACATCACCATAGATTCCATTTTTATTGGCTGTATGTACAGTTGTCGGTTTATTCCCGATTACATTTCCAGCAATGTCTACACGGTCACTGTAAGTGGTGCCATCCTTATTCCAGAACGTATTAACGTACATCTGACCACCACCCGTATAGTCACCTTTTACTGTTATGCTATGGTATTTATCTTTATCAGCAGCATCTACTGAAGGAATCTCTGGAAATTTAATCGTTCCTTTGCTGTTTGTCAGATTGGTAAGCACAGAATTGCCGGTATTTGTCCAAATACCCTGGTTATCAAGATCAATTTTTCCGTTTTTGGCAAAACCTGAATTACTGGTGGTACCGGTAAAGTTTCCAGTGTTTACGCCTATAATTGAACCAGAATTGGCATTGATAAGATTACCATCAAAATCAGCGGTGTTACTAAATGATATCAAACCGGAACTAGTTGCATCATTAGTTACATCTGTTCGAAGTATATGATTATTGATGACCGAAACTTCACCAGTTCCAGAGTTGGTAATCTGTGCAGGAGAGCTTACCCCCTGATTGATAAAACTGATCTTACCAGAGCGGTTATTAATAATATTACTGCTGAGATTACCTGAGCTTTCATTGCTGATTTTGATTGCCCCTGAAGCATCGTTACGGATAGTACTTGTTAGTGTCTTTCTATTGATAATCTCAATATTATTTTCATCTGATCCTTTGCGTTCACCCAAATTAGCTATTAAACCACCTAAAACATCATCGTTTGTAATTTGGATATTACCTTTTTTGGTATTCGTAATTTCGCTATCAAGATGACCATTCAGATTATTATGAATTTCTATAGTACCTTCATCATTGTTAGTAATCTTATTTCCATTCATTTGACCATTATTTTCTACTATAAGCGTACCGGTACCATTATTATCAAATGCTCTGCTCATAGTATTGTTATTGGTAATCTTTAAAGTGCCGTTATTCAAATTGTTAATTTTTCCGGTACTGCTGCTGACTCCTGTAGCTTGGTTATCAATATTACCGTTGTTTATCAGAGATATTATTCCGGAACTTTCATTAGAAATATCACCATCTAGCTCACCATCAGCATTATTGGTAACCTCGATACTACCCGTTCCTTGGTTAGTGATATTGCCGGTAATTTTTCTGTTATTAATAATATTAATATTATTAGTATCAGAAAGCCCTTTAGCCCCAGTATTGATAATGGTGCCGCCCAGAACATTATCATTAACAATCTTAATAGCACCGGTGGAAGAGTTACTAATCGCACTATTAATTACACCAGTGTCTTTATTATTGATAGTAATCAAACCGGTATCGGTATTGTTAATCTGATTACTGCTGGAATTACCTTCATTATCTAAAGTAATGCTACCGGAACCACCATTAGTGATATTACCGGTAATTGAACCGGCATCTTTAGTATTCTGAACATGGATACTACCTTTGCCATTATTAATAACCGTACCAGTAAGATTTTTGTTATTGGTAATATCAATATTATTAGCAGCAGTAGTGCTCGCATTACCAGTATTGGTAATGGTGCCGCCCAGAACATTATCATTAACAATCTTAATAGCACCGGTGGAAGAGTTACTAATCGCACTATCAATTACACCAGTGTCTTTATTATTGATAGTAATCGAACCGGTATCGGTATTGTTAATCTGATTACTGCTGGAATTACCTTCATTATCTAAAGTAATGCTACCGGAACCACCATTAATGATATTACCGGTAATTGAACCAGTATCTTTAGTATTCTGAACATGGATACTACCTTTGCCATTATTAATAACCGTACCAGTAAGATTTTTGTTATTGGTAATATCAATATTATTAGCAGCAGTAGTGCTCGCATTACCAGTATTAGTAATGGTGCCGCCCAGAACATTATCATTAACAATCTTAATAGCACCGGTGGAAGAGTTACTAATCGCACTATTAATTACACCAGTGTCTTTATTATTGATAGTAATCAAACCGGTATCGGTATTGTTAATCTGATTACTGCTGGAATTACCTTCATTATCTAAAGTAATGCTACCGGAACCACCATTAGTGATATTACCGGTGATTGAGCCAGTATTTTTAGTATTCTGAACATGGATACTACCTTTGCCATTATTAGTAACCGTACCAGTAAGATTTTTGTTATTGGTAATATCAATATTATTAGCAGCAGAAGTGATCGCATTACCAGTATTAGTAATGGTGCCGCCCAGAACATTATCATTAACAATCTTAATAGCACCGGTGGAAGAGTTACTAATCGCACTATTAATTACACCAGTGTCTTTATTATTGATAGTAATCAAACCGGTATCGGTATTGTTAATCTGATTACTGCTGGAATTACCTTCATTATCTAAAGTAATGCTACCGGAACCACCATTAGTGATATTACCGGTAATTGAGCCAGTATCTTTAGTATTCTGAACATGGATACTACCTTTGCCATTATTAATAACCGTACCAGTAAGATTTTTGTTATTGGTAATATCAATATTATTAGCAGCAGTAGTGCTCGCATTACCAGTATTGGTAATGGTGCCGCCCAGAACATTATCATTAACAATCTTAATAGCACCGGTGGAAGAGTTACTAATCGCACTATTAATTACACCAGTGTCTTTATTATTGATAGTAATCAAACCGGTATCGGTATTGTTAATCTGATTACTGCTGGAATTACCTTCATTATCTAAAGTAATGCTACCGGAACCACCATTAGTGATATTACCGGTAATTGAACCGGCATCTTTAGTATTCTGAACATGGATACTACCTTTGCCATTATTAATAACCGTACCAGTAAGATTTTTGTTATTGGTAATATCAATATTATTAGCAGCAGTAGTGCTCGCATTACCAGTATTGGTAATGGTGCCGCCCAGAACATTATCATTAACAATCTTAATAGCACCGGTGGAAGAGTTACTAATCGCACTATTAATTACACCAGTGTCTTTATTATTGATAGTAATCAAACCGGTATCGGTATTGTTAATCTGATTACTGCTGGAATTACCTTCATTATCTAAAGTAATGCTACCGGAACCACCATTAGTGATATTACCGGTAATTGAACCGGCATCTTTAGTATTCTGAACATGGATACTACCTTTGCCATTATTAATAACCGTACCAGTAAGATTTTTGTTATTGGTAATATCAATATTATTAGCAGCAGTAGTGCTCGCATTACCAGTATTGGTAATGGTGCCGCCCAGAACATTATCATTAACAATCTTAATAGCACCGGTGGAAGAGTTACTAATCGCACTATCAATTACACCAGTGTCTTTATTATTGATAGTAATCGAACCGGTATCGGTATTGTTAATCTGATTACTGCTGGAATTACCTTCATTATCTAAAGTAATGCTACCGGAACCACCATTAATGATATTACCGGTAATTGAACCAGTATCTTTAGTATTCTGAACATGGATACTACCTTTGCCATTATTAATAACCGTACCAGTAAGATTTTTGTTATTGGTAATATCAATATTATTAGCAGCAGTAGTGCTCGCATTACCAGTATTAGTAATGGTGCCGCCCAGAACATTATCATTAACAATCTTAATAGCACCGGTGGAAGAGTTACTAATCGCACTATTAATTACACCAGTGTCTTTATTATTGATAGTAATCAAACCGGTATCGGTATTGTTAATCTGATTACTGCTGGAATTACCTTCATTATCTAAAGTAATGCTACCGGAACCACCATTAGTGATATTACCGGTGATTGAGCCAGTATTTTTAGTATTCTGAACATGGATACTACCTTTGCCATTATTAGTAACCGTACCAGTAAGATTTTTGTTATTGGTAATATCAATATTATTAGCAGCAGAAGTGATCGCATCACCAGTATTCGTAATGGTACCGGCCAGAATATTATCATTAACAATATTGATCGAACCGGTATTTTTGTTAACTACGTCGCTTACAATAGTGCCTTGTTCATTGTTATTAAGGGTTATTTTACCATTTGAATTATTATTTATAGATCCTTGATCTATAGATTTATTATTATTAATAGTAATTTCACCTGCATTATCATTATTAATATTACCAGATAGTGTTCCATTATTTTTTACAATAATTTTACCATTTCCCTCATTCCTTAGGACTGAACCATTTGCTTGAATAGAAGACTTAGTAGCTGTCGAGTTTAGTACTCCATCATTATTAATTGATAAAGTACCTTTTCCTCTGTGTTTTACCGTATCAACGTTACTACTTGTATTTGCAGAAGATGTATTATTATAGGTTACGTTGTCTGTTTCGATTAGCGCTTCATCAGTGGCAATAACAGTATTTTTCCCGTTATTGACTGTAAATTTTCCTTTATTAGTAAAAGTACTGTTTTCAGATAATGTTACTCCAATTAAACTGTTATCTTCTTCTAAAGAGTCACTATCTTTTGCTATGATTGATGTATTACCATTAGATTCGTAAGTTGCGTTTTGAACATGAATAGCCGAAGTATTTGTCTCTGCAGTATTCACGTTTATTGATGTATTTCCACCTATGCTCATTTTACCTGAAAGCACTTCAATTACAGAGTCTGGACCTGATCCAGTTGTTGTAATATTTAAATCATTTTTGATATTCAAAATTGAGTTTGAATTTAGATCATTTGATTCTTGATAAATGGCATTATCTTTAGCCGATTGTTCAATATTAATATTATTTGCATTTATGATACCATCAGAATTCATAATAGCAGTATTTCCTTTGGATCGACGACTGCTAATTGCATTTATATTTATATCTCCATCGACATTCATTGTACTATTTGTATTATTAATATCTTGAAACCCGTTGGCATAAACATTATCATTTACAGTAATATTTCCCTTTACATGTAAATTTGAACCGCCTTGATTTGAAATTATGGTTGTGTTACTTCCCGTATTGTTTGCGACAAGATCATTATTGATAGTTGCTTTAGCACCATTGTCAAGTAATATAGCACTGCTTGTTGGCTGAGGTCTGCTAATAGAAGTGTTTACATTATCTGCTATTAATTCTGAGTTGTTTAGCCAAATTGATTTTTGAGCATTACTAGACGAGGGTCCACTAACTGTAATGCTTGTTCCAGTAATTTTGGAATTTTGCTCAGCAGTTATTTTATTATATGTTTGTCCTGCATCTGCATTACAAGTTTCACCATTTGCTTGAATTTCTGGATTTGATGCACCTGATACGTTAACAGAACAAGCAGCATAAGAACCATAGCTGAATAAAGCTAAAGCAACAGAAGTTGCAATCTTTATACAGTTATTTTTTGTTTTGCCACGTGTCAGTTCCGAGCAGGCTACCCATGTATTGGTAGATTCACTCCATTTGGATTTGTAGATGATATTCATCAGTTTTCCTTGGTTTTGCAGATTCTATAAAATAAATCTTAACTCTTGATTAAAATTTAATTAATTAAGCTTATATATGTAATTGGATAATGAATTAATACTAAATAGTATTAATTCATTATAGAAGATATGTTATATCGTATCCAAATAAAGTTAACTTAATGCTAATTGTTTGTGTCAGTTAGTTTGTTAGCATTTTTTGTGTGAATCATTAAAAATTCTAATATATTCATATATATAATCATTTGACATACCTATGATGTTGAATAAAACATTCAAAATAAAAAAAGTGTGGTTAACTTTACTTTGTTATTTTAATACACCCTAAATGTTATGAACCTATTTATAAGTGTTAATAGAAAGTTTTGTTATTTATAGGGAATATTATTTTATGTTTTTTGAATGTGGTTGTTGCCAGAGCTTCTATTGGCGGGAAATTCAGGCTATAAAAAGAAAAATAAATAATATATAAATAAGTGTATGAATTTTGCAACTAATTTGTTGTAGAGAATGTTTTGCGTTAACTAAATTTGGATATCAAATTATATTAGTCCTTATGTTGAGTTTTAATAATCAAAAAATCTTGGTTTAAAGATGGCTGAATTTAAACAAAAACATTCTTTTTATCGCTTGATTTTGTTTTTAAAAAGCAGTAAATGCTAAAGAGAGGAACGGATGTTTCAGAAAAAAATAAGTTAAATATCTATATTAAATATTTAATTTTAATTATTTTTGAATAACCTCGGTTGTGAAAAGTTGCATTTGTTTAAAAGCAGAATCAAAATAATTTTATTGTAGGTTTAAACCAAAAAATGAAAAATTTTGATGTTGTTGAATTTATATCTTAGATTTTTTGGGTAAAAAAATCTCATGAGATGAAAATTCAAGCTTTGTGCTAATTTTTTATTGAGATTAAATAGTAATAGTAGAATAGATAAACTAAATCTCTGATAAATAGATAGCAGATAATTAAGAAATCAGCACTGTTAAATTAGATACCTAGCTGATACAAAATCATATGAGGTTTTTTGGTGGGTCCAGTGGGTTTCGAACCCACGACCAAGGGATTATGAGTCCCCTGCTCTAACCCCTGAGCTACAGACCCGAGAAAGGCGTATTTTAGCTAATACGTCAGACGATTGCAAGGTTTTACATAAAAAATCATCCGCAGAGTGCGGATGATTTTGGTTTTAAAAGTAAAAAATTTACTGTTTGTTTTCGTCACTGTCGAGAAAGCTCTTTAGCCGGTCAGAGCGGGTAGGGTGACGCAGTTTGCGTAATGCTTTAGCTTCAATTTGACGAATACGTTCGCGGGTAACATCAAACTGTTTGCCCACTTCTTCGAGTGTATGATCTGTATTCATGTCGATACCAAAGCGCATCCGCAAAACTTTGGCTTCGCGCGGTGTTAGGCTTTCGAGTACATCTTTTGTGACTTCCCGCAGACTGGAATACATGGCTGCGTCTGCCGGTGCGACGTTATTCGCATCTTCAATGAAATCGCCCAGATGTGAATCATCATCATCGCCAATTGGTGTTTCCATGGAAATCGGTTCTTTGGCAATTTTCATGATTTTTCGGATTTTATCTTCCGGCATTTCCATCAGTTCAGCCAGTTTGGCTGAGTCGGCCTCTTCTCCGTTTTCCTGCAAATACTGACGGGATATCCGATTCATTTTGTTGATGGTTTCAATCATATGTACCGGTATGCGAATAGTACGAGCCTGATCTGCAATTGAACGGGTAATAGCCTGTCGTATCCACCAGGTGGCATAGGTGGAGAATTTATAGCCTCGACGATATTCAAATTTATCCACGGCTTTCATCAGGCCGATATTGCCTTCCTGAATTAAATCCAGAAATTGCAAACCACGATTGGTGTATTTTTTAGCAATAGAAATTACCAGACGCAAGTTGGCCTGAATCATTTCTTGCTTGGCAGCAGCGGTTTCCTGCTCACTTTTGACCATGTTTTTGTTAATCTGTTTCAGCTCATCCAGTGAAATCTGAGCGGCCTCTTCCAGATTAGCCAGTTCAGTTTGCTTTTCAATAATGGCATACTGGAAACGACGTAGTGCTTCTGTCCAGACGCGGTTTAGAGAAAGTTCTTCATCTACCCAGCCCAAATCGGTAGTGCGATTGGCAAAGCTTTTGATAAAGTAATCACGCTCCATATGCACACGATTCAGAGCTATATCGCGAATATCTCGTTCCAGCTGTCGTACTTGATTGACGCGCATGCGCAGGTTTTCACATAGGCTTTCAATCTGGCGGGTAGCAAAGCGTACCTGTAATAATTGCTCTGCAATTTCCTCTTGCAGTTTGAGGTAGGTAGCGTCTTTGCTGCCTTTCTCCTGAAGTGCGGCAACCATGGCTTCATAGCGGCTCTGAATTCCATCGAAGTGTTCTAGCGTTTTTTGGCGCAGCTCTTCCAGATTAGCAGATGCTGCTAGTGCAGCGTTTTCTTCTTCGTTTTCTTCAGAATCATCGTCTACGTCAACACTGTCTTCATTGTCGTCCTCTACCTCAGTATCCTCATTTTTGCTATCGATACCGATACCCAGTTCATCGAGAAGTTCTTCATGTGGGTCGACAATAGCCTCTACAACTTCATCAACTTTGATTTCTTCTTTGCGTACAGCATCAATCAAAGCCAGTATTTCAGCTACAGAACCTGGGCAGGCAGAGATGGCCTGAATCATGTTGCGCAGGGCATTCTCAATTTTTTTGGCGATGATGATTTCATCTTCACGCGTTAATAGGTCTACCTGACCCATTTCGCGCATGTACATACGTACGGGGTCGGTGGTTCGTCCAAATTCATTATCTGCATTAGACAGAGCTGCTTCAGCTTCGGCTACCGCATCGTCGTCAGTCATGTTGGCGGTGTTATCGCCCATTAGCAGACTTTCGGCATCAGGTGCTTCTTCGGTAACCTGAATCCCAAGACCAGATATCATCGAAACAATGTTATCAATCTGGTCGGCATCCGACATTTCATCCGGCAAAGCATCATTTATTTCAGCATATGTAATGTAACCACGTTCCTTGCCCTGAATAATCAGCTGACGCAGTCGTGCACGTTGTTCCTCAGCGGTTAACGGACGGGTATCGTCTTGTTCCTTACTACTATCAATAGTGGTTTTTTTGGGTGTTGGGTTTGCCATATTTTACTCAATATATTGCAGCAGCTATGGCGCTGCAAGGGGTTAAAATAGACGTCAGGCTAAGCTGACGGCATTTTGGGCGGGCTTAAGAGCAGCAGGAGTAACTGTTTTTCGTCGGCACTGAGACGTCCATGCTGGAGTTTGCGCTTCAACGCATCAATCTGCTGGGTCTTAAGACTATCCAGTAATTTTTGCATGCCCTGTTTGAACGTGGTGCAGTCATCTTCATTTCCTGGCTGCAAGATATCCGGTGAATCCAGATAATCATGGATAATCTGCCGAATGACGGGTTCAAATTCTGTATTACGCATCAGTTCCAACACAGCTCCGCTGTTTAACGGTGTTACGGAGGCTTGTATGCGTTCAGCCAGCGCAGCGAGGCATGCATAATCGCCGTGCAGGTCCAGATATTCTGGTAGTTCTATAAATGCGGCCCATTGCGGATTTATCAATAGTGCACGTATCTGTTTTTGTGCCAGTGACATGACAGGCGGTTGTCGGAAAGTGTTCTGTGGTAGACGGTAACTTTTCTGTCTGACAGGTGCTGATCTAGGTTGTTCTTGTCCCAATAGCTGAGCTAGATTATGTTCATCTATACCCACTTTCTGGCTGAGTTCTTGGCGCAGTAGGAAAGACAATGCTGGTGCCTTGATTTGAGCTAGCAAAGGGCTGGCAGTTTTAATCAATTCTGCTTTACCTTCCTGAGTGTTAAGGTCAATCTGTGCAGTTAGTGTTTGCCAGAAGTATGCAGACAGTGGCAAGCTTTGGTTCAGTAGTGCATCTTCAAATGTGCTTAATCCATAGCTACGTACATAGCTGTCGGGGTCATGTTCAGCTGGTAAAAAAAGGAAGTGTAAAATTTTGTCATCTTTTAATTGTGGCAAAGCGTTTTCCAATGCTCGCCATGCAGCTTTTTTGCCGGCAGTGTCACCGTCAAAGCAGAAATAGATATGATCGCTTTGCCGCATCAGCAAATGTATGTGTTCTGCCGTGGTAGATGTGCCAAGTGCAGCTACAGCATATCCTAGACCATACTGTGCCAAGGCAACGACATCCATATAGCCTTCTACGACCAGTACTCGCTGTGCATCTTTGATTGCAGCGCGTGCTTCGTATAGTCCGTACAGATTCCGCCCTTTATCAAATAGGGGCGTTTCAGGTGAGTTGAGATATTTAGGTTCACTTGCATCAATAACGCGAGCACCAAAACCGATAATTTGTCCACGGGTACTGCGTATGGGGAACATAATGCGATCGCGGAAGCGGTCATAATGGCGGCTGTCTTTTTCGATAACCATGCCACTGTTTACCAATGCGTTGCTGGGATAGGGCTGAAAAACTTTGGCTAGCGCCTGCCAGTCGTCCGGTGCATAGCCAAGGCCATAATGGATGATGATTTCATCACTGAGGCCGCGCTGCTGTAGATATTGCTGTGCACGCAGTGAGGTTTTTAGCTGTTGTTGATAGTAGGTGGCAGCCGCAGCTGTAGTTTGCTCTAGTGTCTGCTGAATCTGTTTATGAGCTTTCTGTACATGTGGATTGGAGTTTCCAGACTGTTGTGGGACAGTCATGCCGATGCGGTCTGCCAGAAATTGTACGGCTTCCTGAAAGCTCAATCCTTGATACTCCATGACAAAGCCAATGGCGGATCCATGTACGCCACAACCAAAGCAATGATAAAACTGTTTGGCAGGACTAACCGAAAACGAGGGGGATTTTTCTTTGTGAAAGGGGCAGCAGGCCATGTAGTTGGTACCACTTTTTTTAAGTGGTACAAATTCTTCAATGACATCAACGATGTCTATTTTATTTAAAAGCTCGTCAATAAATTCGTTTGGAATCATGCCAACCATGCCCGTCAATTGCTGCACATAATTTCTAGACCTGATTATCCTGTCTCTTTTTTTTTGAATGTTGAATTAATTAGGCCAAGAGCTGTTTGATTTTCTTACTAACTTCACACATATCGGCTTTGCCTGCCAGTGTTTTTTTCAATATGCCCATTACTTTTCCCATATCACTCGGTTGTGTGGCACCCACATTGGCAATAGCATCTTTAATGGCAGCTTCAATAGCGGTATCGTCTAGCATTTCGGGCAAGTAATTTTGGAGTAAGTTAATTTCTGCTTGCTCCTTTTCGGCAAGATCGTTTCTTCCACCCTCGTTAAACATGCGTACCGATTCTTTCCGCTGTTTAACCATTTTGCTGATAACTGCAACGAAGCGGCTATCGTCTACCTCGATTCTTTCATCTACTTCAATCTGTTTGATAGCAGCTAATGCCATACGAATGGTAGATAGGGATGCTGCATCGTGATTGCGCATTGCTGATTTCATGTCTTCCTGTAATTTTTGTTTCAGGCTCATAATGGGGCTCGCAGTAAGTGAATTGGTTATTATAGAGATTTGCTGTAAAAATACGTTTTACTTCAGGTTTTACCTGTAAAAAGCAAATACCGCAAGCAATGCCTGCGGTATTCTGGTTAATTGTAATTTCCCGGTTGTTAATGCAAAGCCGGAAATTCCAATTAATAATTTTTAGGTGGCAATTGCTGGCTGCGTAGGCGTTTCTGTAAGCGTTTAACGGCTGCTGCTTTTTTACGTTTACGCTCAGTTGTTGGTTTTTCATAAGCTTCGCGTGCGCGCAGTTCGGTCATCAAGCCTGTTTTTTCAACAGAGCGTTTGAAACGACGCATAGCAACTTCAAAAGGTTCATTTTCTTTTACACGAATAGAAGGCATGTTTTTTTCCTGAATAAATAATTATATTACTGATTGTATATCAGATAGATAAATACTAAATAAAGGCCACTAAAGGCAAAGGCGGTGTTTACGGTTCCGCATTACCGTTTACAACATCACCTCCCAAGGTGTAATTGAGGCTATATCTGTTAGAATTTAAAGTAAAACGGATATAGGGTTATTTTAAATAAATAAGGAGAAGATTATGGCTGATTAAATATGATTCGTCAAGCCAGCTGGAGGGGTACGTTTGTAACATCATTAAAGATGATGAGCGTTATATTCTGTTTACACGACGAATCTGAGGAACAGAATGTAAATCGCGGATAATATGATTGAGCTGATTTAAATCTTTTACCTGTAACACAAAACGAAATTCAATAAATCCTTCCACACCTTCGAGTTTTTTTGAGGTGGTTTCTACAGATGTAATATCACCGCCATTTGAAGAAATAGCCTGAGCAATGGTGGCCAGTAATCCATGACTATCAATAGCATTGAGGCATAAAGTTGTCTGATAGTTATTTGCTTGTAGTAAATCCCAGTTTGCATCCAGCTGAAGTTCAGGGTCTGTTTTCAAAATCGTATTACAAGTATCACGATGAATAATAATGCCCTGATCTTTGATTAGCAAAGCTTTAATGGTGTCACCAGGAATAGGGTGGCAGCATTTGCCTAAATGAATATGAGTTGACTCATTGCCAGTCAAATTAATTGGTGCCAGTTTAATGGTGTCATTAAAATGCTCGCCAGCCAGTTCAGCAATATGCATGGCTACAGATACTGGCTGTAGTAACCCCATACCTACTTCGCAGAGAACATTTTCAAAAGAAGTATTTTTTTGGCGTAAATCGGTCAGATATTTGTCTTTTAAAGAGTCTGACAGTAAAACGTTTTCTGGCAGTAGGCTGGATAAGGCTTTTTGTAATAATTTTTCGCCTAAGCGTATGGCATCGGAACGATCCATTTTTTTTATTTGGCTGCGAATGGCACTACGGGCATGGCTTGAAACGGTAAAGCCGAGCCATGCCGGAGTAGGGTGGCCATTGCTGGAGGTAATTATTTCTACGGTATCACCTGTATGCAGACGGGTACGTAAGGGCATTAAATTGTGATTAATGCGTGCAGAGACTGTTCGATTGCCGATATCGGTATGAACAGCATAGGCAAAATCTACAGGTGTGGCACCTTCTGGAAGGGTAATAATTTTACCTTTAGGGGTGAAGACATAAACCTCATTCGGAAATAAATCTGTTTTTACATGTTCCAGAAATTCAATGGCATTGGCACTATGTGCTTGAATGTCGAGAATACTTTGCAACCATTGATTGGTACGCATTTGTGCCTGATCAAAACTATTCTGCTCTCCATCTTTATGCATCCAGTAGCTAGCAATACCACGTTCGGCTATAGTATCCATTTCGTGTGTTCGTATCTGAACTTCAATAGGTAGCCCGTAAGGTCCAATTAAGATGGTATGCAGGCTCTGGTAACCATTGTTTTTGGGAATAGCAATGTAATCTTTAATTCGTCCAGGTTTAGGTTTGTACAGATTATGCAGAACACCCAGAGCGGTATAGCATGAAGGTATGTTATTTACAATAACCCTGAATGCATAAATATCCATTACATCGGCAAAATGGAGATTTTTACGACGCATTTTTTCATAAATGCTGTATAGGTTTTTTTCTCTACCTCTTACCTGTGCCTCAATATTGGCGCTCACAAGACGTTGACTGAAGGCTCGCAGTACTTTACCTACTATATCGCGCCTGTTTCGTCGTGAAGACTGAATGGCTTTGGCAAGTACTTCATAGCGGTGGGGGTACAGATGTCTAAATGCTAAGTCTTGCAATTCACGGTATACATGATTCAAACCGATACGATTGGCCAGTTGCGCATAGATTTCCATGGTTTCTTGTGCGATACGTCTGCGACTGGCCGGTTTTTTAGCAGACAGTGTGCGCATGTTGTGCAGCCTGTCTGAAAGTTTGACAATTATGACACGAACATCTTGTGTCATTGCCATAATTAATTTACGGAAGCTTTCTGCCTGTGCTTCCTGCTGGTTGTTATATTCAAGTTTTTCCAGTTTGGATAGCCCGTCAACCATGTTGGCAATGGTTTCACCGAATTCGGCAATAATTTCTTCTTTGGTAGTACCAGTGTCCTCTAGTACATCATGTAATACACCGGCACATAAAGCCTGAATGTCTACATGCCATTCTGCTAATTGAGTCGCCACGGCTAGAGGATGGGTGATATAAGGTAAGCCGCTGTTACGGAATTGTCCATGATGGGCATGGGCACCGAATTTGCAAGCTCGGGACAGCATTTGTAAATCTTCTTTGCTGAGGTAAGAGGCAGTGTGTAGGAGTTTATTTTCTGCTTCAGTAATAATGTCCTGATAGCTCGTTTCTATCTGTTGTTGACAGCATTGTAGCTGGTCGTTTGTGCCGGTGCATGATGAAGTATTAATTGCATCAAATATTTTCATTCCCACCGTGCCTATAGCTGCGCTGGGTAAATCACTGTCTGAAGAACATAAATCTTCAAAGGCTATTTTGATCAGCACCGCTGCCAGTGCTTGTACTCGTTGCTGATTTTGTGCCAAAGATGTAGTAATGGCAAAACTGCGTTTAAGTAGAGCAGTTTTGCCATCTTTTTCGGCCAGAGTGTAGATATAGGCACACGCTTGTTCCAGTAATTCCCAGCGTTCCTGTTTATTTAAATACTCTGTTTGTGCAAAGAGAGTGTTACGCCATTGTTTAACAGGTGGTTTGTAGGTGTGGCTGGGAGGGTACATGGCTGTTTGCCTTATTATTTTTGTTGGTTGAGTAACTCTGCACCAATTTGTCCACTGGCTATCTCGCGCAAAGCAATGACTGTGGGTTTGTCATGATCTTCTTCTACCAGTGATGTTGCGCCATTAGCCAGCTGGCGTGCTCGCAGGGCAGCAATCATGGTCAGGTCAAAGTGATTAGGGATGCGTCCGATACAGTCTTCTACAGTAATGCGTGCCATAATATAAATTCCAATAGAAATAATTGTTTAACATTAAACTTGAAATATTTATTTTCCAGATAAAATCCGGGTAATGGTTTGTTGCTGCGCCTTCGCGCATAACCCAACCGAACGGATAATTGCTAATAAATCCTGCTCTGCCTGATTAAGATCTTGATTAACAATAACATAATCAAACAAAAGACTTTGTTCAATTTCTTCACGGGATTTTGCTAAACGATAGGCTATCACGTCTTCGCTATCAGTGCCTCTATTTTTAAGACGTTCAGTGAGTTCTGTCATCGAAGGAGGTAGTATGAAAATACTGGTAGCATTAGGCAGTAAACGGCGAATCTGTTCCGCACCCTGAACATCAATTTCTAAAATAACGTTGTAACCTTGCTGGGTTAATGATTCTACAGCCTGTAAACTGGTGCCATAATAATTGCCATAAACATTGGCATGCTCAATAAAAGCATTGCTGGCAATCATATCCTCAAATTCACTACGGCTGACAAAATGATAATGTACACCATTTTGTTCACCCTCACGCGGCATTCTGGTTGTATGGGAAATAGATATGCGAATATTCGGCTGACGCGCACTCAGGCGCGAAACAAGTGTGGTTTTGCCAGTACCTGAAGCAGCAGAAACAATGAAAATATGTCCAGATTGCAACATAATATAAATTTAAGGATTACGGTGACTAATTATGCCACAGCCGTGATTATTACGCCAATCCGAGCAAGCAGATTATTGCATATACTTGCAGAGTTTGAAAAAGGGAATGTCTTTCTTTTGGTGTTATTTTCAGCTAAAATGCTAAATTCAATTTCCTGCTGATTGTCATGACCAAGTTTATTTTTGTAACTGGCGGTGTGGTCTCTTCACTGGGTAAAGGCATTGCCGCTGCGTCTACTGCTGCTATTTTGGAATCTCGTGGTCTGAAAGTGACCATGCTTAAACTGGATCCTTATATTAATGTGGATCCGGGTACAATGAGCCCTTTTCAGCACGGTGAAGTGTTTGTCACTGATGACGGTGCTGAAACTGATTTAGATCTGGGTCATTATGAGCGCTTTATTGATGCTACCATGCAGAAGCGTAATAACTTCACTTCTGGCCAGGTTTATGAAAGCGTAATTCATAAAGAGCGGCGTGGTGATTATCTTGGCGGTACTGTTCAGGTAATACCGCATATTACAGATGAAATTAAACGTAAAATACATGAAGGTGCTGCCGGCTATGATGTAGCAATTGTCGAAATCGGTGGAACTGTAGGTGATATTGAATCTTTGCCGTTTTTGGAAGCCATTCGGCAAATGCGTAGCCAGCAGGGCAGAGCAAATACTTTATTTGTTCATCTATCTTATGTTCCTTATATTGCTGCTGCTGGTGAAATCAAAACCAAGCCAACCCAGCATTCAGTCAAAGAATTACGTGAAATTGGTATCCAACCGGATGTGCTTATTTGTCGTATGGACCGGCCGATGCCTGAAGAAGAAAAACGTAAAATTGCATTATTCTGCAATGTAGAAGAGCGTGCTGTTATAAGCTGCTATGATGCTGATAGTATTTATGAAGTACCAAGAATGCTGCATGATCAGGGTATTGACAATATTATCTGTGAACAATTGCAATTAAACGTTCAGCAGGCTGATCTGACTGCATGGAATAAAATTGTTTATTTGGTACAACATCCGAAACATAAAGTCAAAATCGCCATGGTTGGTAAATATGTGGATTTGACGGAGTCATACAAATCTTTATCTGAAGCATTAAAACATGCAGGTATTCAAACCGAAACAGAGGTAGACATTCATTATATTGATAGTGAAATACTGGAAACAGAAGGCACTGCATGTTTGCAAAACATGGATGCTATTTTGGTTCCGGGCGGTTTTGGTACTCGTGGTGTTGAAGGTAAAATTGCAGCTGTACGCTATGCACGTGAACACAAAATTCCCTACTTGGGTATTTGTCTGGGTATGCAGATTGCACTGATTGAATACGCACGCGACGTTGCCAATCTGGTTGGTGCTAATTCTACCGAATTTGATTTAAAAACACCGCATCCAGTTGTTGCTTTAATTAGTGAATGGCAAGACCGTGATGGACAGATTGAAAAACGTGATATCAATACTAACCTTGGCGGTACCATGCGTTTGGGTGCTCAGGAAGTTAAATTGGCCGATGGATCACTTGCCAAAACCATATATGGCAATGAGTTTATTCGTGAGCGTCATCGTCATCGTTATGAAGTGAATAATTATTATCTGCCACAGTTACAGCAGGCTGGCTTAGTAATTGGAGGTGTATCTACTGGACATGAACAACTTGTAGAGGCCATTGAATTACCTGACCATCCATGGTTTTTTGCTTGTCAGTTCCATCCAGAATTTACTTCAACACCTAAAAATGGACATCCATTATTTACTGCTTTTATCAAAGCTGCATTAGCTCATAAAAAATAGTTTACTATTTTATTCAAATTAGTATCTCAGGCTGCTGGTGTTATCCGGTAGCCTTTTTTTTAAGATTAAACTATTAATATTTTGCTATCTTTGATTACATTTTGTATGATGGTTTCAGTGCTGATTCTGTAGATAGATTAATTCCCTATTATGAAAAATATTATTTTTCTGGTTATCGTAGCACTGGGTTTCTGGTGGTGGCAGCATAGCTCTGTTGATGACCAGCAAAAAAGTCAGGCACATGAACAAATAATTGATTCATTTAAATCAATTCGCAGTAATTTTTCTAAAGAACCTTTGTCTGTATCTCAAATACGAGAAGCTATATCTTTACATCAGGCTCAGAATGAGAATTTGGACAAAGTTCAGGTTTATGGTGATGGCTATGTTATCAAAACTTTACCAGATGATAATAAAGGCAGCCGTCACCAGAGGTTTATTTTAAGTACAGGTAGTAGTACGGTTTTAGTGGTACATAATATAGATATCGCTCCGCGATTAGAAAATTTACAGCGTGGTGACCAAGTAGCTTTTACTGGTGAATATATCAGTAATAAAAAAGGCGGGATGATACACTGGACTCACCATGATCCTGGACACCACCATCCTGATGGCTGGCTGATGTATAAGAAGAAGCGATACCAATAGTTTGCTGAAATAGCATGTGTAATATTTATTATTTGCAGTTTACATTTATCTAAAGGAAATAATGTGAATACTCTTTCTTTTCGTAGACCATTAGCTGATTTGTTGTCTGAAAATTGGTGGATAGTACTAGTTCGTGGGTTTGCAGCTTTAATCTTTGGTTTATTAACTTGGTTTTATCCATTTATTTCGATACTGGTTATGGTGATGTTTTTCGGCTTTTATGCGTTGGTTGATGGTGTAATGGGTATTGTTCTTTCCATCAATGGACGAAAAACTCATCAGGATTGGTGGCTGATGCTAATTTGGGGCTTTATAAGTGTACTCGCTGGTTTCCTAACTTTTTTTGTGCCAGGAATTACTTGGCTGGTACTGATTACTTTTATTGCGATTTGGGCGTTAGTAAGTGGTGTTCTGCAAATTGTAGCAGCTATTCGTCTGCATAAATCTGTTGGTGGTGCAGGATGGATGATCACAGCGGGTGTATTATCCATGTTAGTTGGTATTATTTTGCTGGTAAATCCTATTCAGGGCGGAATAGCGCTGACTTGGGTAATTGGCATTTATGCTGCTTTGTTTGGTGTAGTTAATATCGCTTTGGCATTCCGTATGCGTAGACTGGGTAGGGAAAATGCTAATTGAGCTTTAATTATTGAGAAATAATAATTAATAGAATAAATGGTAAAAAAACTGGCTGGCTAAATCTTGGCCAACCAGTTTTATTTTTTTAATCAGTAATATTTCTTATTTCAAGACCTCAGCCATGGCATTGGCAACATATTCTATATTGCTACTGTTTAAACCGGCCATGCACATTCTTCCGTTTTCAACCATATATACCCCATATTCACTTTTTAAACGGGCTACCTGCTGAGGATCTAAGCCTGTAAAGCTGAACATGCCACGCTGTTTAATAAAATAGCTGAAATCACGATCAGGAATTTTCGTCTGCAAGACTTCATATAATCGAGAACGCATTTTCCGAATGCGATCGCGCATGATATATACTTCTTGCTGCCAGTGTTCATAAGATTTAGTGTTGCTAAGTACTCGGCTTACGACGTGACCACCGTAGGCAGGTGGACTAGAATATAGACGCCGTACGGTGAATTTGAGCTGACTCTGAACTAATCGAGCTTCTTCGGAAGTTGGACATACAATACTCAGACCCCCTACACGTTCACCATAGAGCGACATGTTTTTGGAAAAAGAGTTACTGATATAAACACATAACCCAATTTCTACTGCTTTGCGGATAGCATAAGTATCGGTTTCTAAATCGTCCCCAAAACCTTGATAGGCTATATCCATAAATGGTATTAGCTGTTTATTTTTAATAATATCTAAAAGCTGATCCCACTGCTCATGACTGGGATCAACGCCAGTGGGATTGTGACAGCACGGATGTAGTAAAATAATACTGCCTACATCGAGTTGTGTCAGAAATTGTTTTAATTCTGTAAATTTAATTCCGATAGTTTTAGGGTCATAATAAGGATATTTATGAACCTCGATTCCAGCACCCTCAAATATGCTGATATGATTTCCCCATGTAGGATTGCTTACATAAGCTTTTGCCTGTGGAAACCATTGGTGAATAAATTCTGCTCCTACACGCAGCGCACCTGAACCGCCCAGACTAGCTATGGTAGCAACACGACCAGATGTAATGGCTTCATGGTTTTTACCTAATAACAATTTCTGGCATGCCTGCCGATAAGCAGGCAGACCATCCATAGGTAAATAGTCGTGTGGCTGATTTTCTTCTACTAATTGTGACTCTACTGTTTTAATACATTCGAGCACAGGTACATGGCCGTTATCATCATAATACACACCTACACCAAGATTTACTTTTGAGCTGCGTGCATCCTGTTTATATTCATCCATCAGACTCAGAATAGGGTCACCTGGATAGTATTTGACATTCTGAAACATTTCAGTTCCTTAGAAAACAGCAATATTATTTGACAGAAAATGATTGCTGTAATGCAATCTAAGGTAATTGTACTCTAAATGTCTTTACTTTTTATTAATTTGGTCTGTTATTTTTTTACAAAAACTAAATCCCATACACCATGACCTAATTTTTTGCCTCGTGCCTCAAATTTGGTTTCGGGACGGTAGTCAGGGACAGCTGCATAAGTTTCAGCAGTGTTGTGCAACTCAGGAAACCCGTTTAAAACTTCAAGCATTTGTTCTGCATATTCTTGCCAGTCAGTTGCAAGATGAACGTAGCCATTTGATTGAAGTTTTGGAAGTAGTCGTGCAATAAAAGATGCTTGAATCAGGCGCCGTTTATGATGTCGTTTTTTGTGCCAAGGATCAGGAAAAAAGATATGAATACCTTGCAGGCAGTTATCTTCAAGCATGTGATCAACCACTTCAACTGCATCATGTCGCATCACTCTAATATTTTGTATATTCTGTTCTTGAATCAGCTTTAATAGATTTCCTACCCCAGGCCCATGAACATCAATAGCTAGAAAGTCGCAATCAGGAAGGTTTTGTGCAATTGCTGCTGTTGCAACGCCCATACCAAAACCAATTTCAAGTATCTTGGGTGCTGTTCGATTGAATATGGCATTTAAATCAATTTTATTGTTGACGAAATCAATGCCAAAATTTGGCCATTGGTTATCTATAGCACGTTGCTGGGCTTGTGTCATATGGCCTTGACGTAAAACAAAACTACGTATGCTACGCGGGTGATCTTTATTAATGTCCGATTTTGAATCAGAATATTGGGTCATGCTGTTCTGTGTTAACTTAAAGTTGATAAATTTTCTAACGTCAATTCTAACATGCTTCAACTTATATATTGGTTCAATGTTGCTGCTAGGTTTTGAGTTGTTACATTGTCAGTAATTGTTGCTTCACCCAATTGTTTCAACACCACAAAACGCATGTTACCATCGATAACCTTTTTATCATGGCTCATATGCATCAGCCAAGCTTCTAAAGACATTTTAGGCGGCGTAACAGGCAGGTTAACTTGTGATAATAATTTGATTAGACGCTGAGTATCATCCTGATGCAAATAACCAAGTTGTTCAGATAAACGGCAAGCAAGTACAGTACCTGCAGCAACAGCCTCACCATGAAGCCAGTTACCATAACCCATTTCAGCTTCAATGGCGTGGCCGAATGTATGGCCTAGATTCAAAAGAGCCCTGACACCACTTTCTTTTTCATCGGCCGCAACAATATCTGCTTTCATCTGACAGCAACGATGAACCGCATGTGCCAATACTTCAGGGTCTTGATTAATCAATGCTTCGATGTTGATTTCTAGCCATTCCAGAAATTCTATATCCCCCAGCACTGCGTATTTTATGACTTCTGCCATACCTGCTGAAAATTCACGTGGTGGCAAAGTATGTAAGCTATTTAAATCAATAAACACAGCCTGAGGTTGATAAAATGCACCAATCATATTTTTACCCAAAGGGTGGTTAATTCCTGTTTTTCCACCTACGGAGGAATCCACCTGGCTAAGTAGTGTTGTAGGAATCTGTATAAATGGAGCACCACGCTGATAAGTTGCAGCAGCAAACCCTGCCATATCCCCAATTACTCCGCCACCTAAAGCCATAATGGTGGTTTTGCGTTCGGCGCGATTTTGCATTAGACCATCGTAAATCAGATTAAGTGTTTGCCAGTTCTTATATTTTTCTCCATCAGGCAAAATAATATTGAAATATTCGCGTCCTGAATGATTTAGTATTTTTTCCCATTGCTGCAGGTATAAAGGCGCTACGGTTTCATTGCTGATAAGTGCAATTTTGTTTGTAAAATAGGGTGCCAAAAGATGATTTGCGGATTCAAGCAGGTTGCTTCCAATAAATATAGGATACTGATGTGATGTGGTAGCAACGTTAAGTGTGTACATGATGATTTAAAGTTGAGGTATTTGTTTAGAATGTTGACGTAGTAAACGAATTAAACGATTTAGTGAGTGGAAGCTGTAGGGGCTATTCACATCTAAAACAGTATGTGCCGTAGCTCGATAGATGGGATCACGCAAGCTATATAATTCCTGCAATTTTGCTAAAGGGTCTGAGACTTGCAAAAGAGGGCGATTTTTATCGTGCCGTATCCTGTTTAATAGAACTTCAGGTTGCGCATGAAGATAAATCACATGTCCATTCTGCTGCAAATTAAGCCGGTTTTCAATTTGCAATATAGCACCACCACCTGTTGCTATAACAACATCTTTTTGTTGTGTCAGCTCACTAATAACAGCTGTTTCTCGACTGCGAAAACCTGCTTCTCCTTCGAGCTCAAAAATAGTAGGAATTGATACTCCGGTACGTTCACAAATTACCTGGTCACTATCATAAAAAATGCGTTTCAGTTTATTGGCAAGTTGTTTTCCAAGAGTAGTTTTACCTGCCCCCATTAGACCTATTAAAATCAGATTGCCTGCGATGTTATCCATGTTTGTAATTGTAACTTAGTATAAGAATTTACGCATTAATTGGCAGAAAAACCATTATCTGGAATTGCTTTGATTGAAACAGAAACGTTGGGTGTGAAAATTTTTTTAGCTATAGTTATAAAGTCACTATAAATATTATTTTAAGTCATTAGTAATTGTATTTCTCAAATAATTTTATTTTTAAGTATGTTTGAAAATTTCTGACTTTATAAATTGAAAAAAAAGTCAGCCTGTTATAAACAGGCTGACGAAGTTAAAAATGCTTACTTAATATTTTAATGGGGCACTGCTTGAATCGACTACACGAGGTGTGATAAATACGAGTAATTCATTACGTTGTTGGGTATTTTTTCTGTGTTTGAAAAGATTGCCAATACCTGGGATGTCGCCAAGTAAAGGTACTTTATCTATACTGTTTTCATTATTTTCATTGTAAATACCACCAATAATTAAAGTACCACCATTCTCAATCATTGTCTGAGTCACTACATTACGCTTTTGCATACAAATGTCGCCAGAACGGAGAACATCAGGTGCAACATTTGAGCATGCTATGGGCCTGTCATTCTGTACGTTCAATGTCATAATAATATTACCGTCAGGTGTAACCTGTGGGGTAACTTTTAAGCCAAGAACGGCATCTTTGAAACTGGTAGAAGTTGCACCGCTGGAAGTTGATTCCTGATAAGGTACTTCATAACCAGATTCAATTTTTGCTTCTTTTCTATCTTGTGTTAATACTCGTGGAGAAGAGATAATTTTGGTTTTGCCTTGAGCTTGTGAGGCTGAAAGCTCTAAAGCGAGAGCCCCAGATGCAAATTTATGCACCCATGATACTACTGATGTTGGATTGGATACGCCAAGGTTGACATTAGGAAAACCTAGTTCAAAATTAGGGTCACGTGTTGTACCTCGATCTTCATCTTTAAGGGATACACTACCACCAATACCATTTCGATAAGTTCCTCTATAGTAGCCAAATTTAGTTCCCAATTCACGGGCAAAACTGTCTGTAGTTTCAACGATTCGTGCTTCGATTAATACTTGTTGAGATGAAACATCAATTTGAGCAACCAGTTTTTCAAATTTCTTAATTACACTACTAATATCGGTAATGATTAAAGTATTTGTTGCGGGATCCAATAATGCGCTGCCGCGTGGACTCAAAATACTTTTATCTGATGAACTGTTACCATCATCGGATAAATGCAAAATCTTTTTAAAATCTTCAACATTACGGTACTTAAGTTGGAAAGTCTGAGAAATCAGGGGACCTAAGTCATCTAATTTTTTTTGTTGTTCTAATGATGCTGTATCCCTGTTCATCAGTTCGTCACGTGGAGCAACATTGATAACATTTCCTTCGCGACGCATATCAAGATTTCGAGTTTCCATAACCAAATTTAAAGCTTGATCCCAAGGAACATCTTTTAATGATATTGTCATTTTGCCCTGAACACTGTCGCTCGCTATTATATTCATTCCTGATTCTTTAGCCAGAATCTGTAGGATTGTGCGAACATCAATGTCTTGAAAATCAAGTGAAACCCGTTTTCCTTTGAAGGATTTATTATTTGATTGTAAGCCTTTAGAGTCTAAATCAAATTTGCGGGTAACCTGAAGAACCAGATTAGTCCCACTTTTAATTTGGGAATAATCCCAGTCCCCCTGCATTTGAATGTTTACTTCGGTATCATTGCCAATCCTGCGCAGGCGAATAGTCCGTACAGGAGTGCTGAAATCGGTTACATCAAGATTACGTTGTTGTTCTGTTAACAAAGGTACATTTTTATAGGTTAAAACCAAATTAGATGCATTGCGTCTAATTGTTGGCTCTCCTTTGTCACTTAAACCACTAATGGAAATTACACCATTACCATTTTTCCCTTTTTGAAAATCTATATTTATCGGTACAGAAGCTGATTGATCAAATGCGTTACTATTTGAACTGGCAGGCTGACGGCTGACAACTTGTTCTGTAATGTTATTTGTTGCTGTATATGGTGTGTTGACTGTTGCCGGAGAAGTAGTAATTTTTTCTGATTTATTTTTTACTTTATTTTTGGACGGAATAGATTCCTGTACATATACCCAGACTTCATTGCCTTTAATTACAGCATTGTACTGGCCAGTTTTGGCTAATGATAGCATTACACGAGATTTGTCTGTAGTTTGACCAGCTTCAATTTGCTGTAAAACTGTATCATCAAATTTGAGTAAATTCTGTGGTAAGGTTATTCCTGTCCCAGCAAAGTCCAGTGCAATTCGTGCAGGATTTTCGGTTGTAAAACCTTTAGGTAACGCGGGGTCTTTATCAAACTGAATTTTAATCAGACGTTGCTGGTTTGGCAACGCACCGACATTGATGGCTGTTATGTTGCCGGCAAAAAGACTCTGACTCAGTAAACCCAGACCCAGAGTGGACAAAATAGATATGGTTTTAATTTTCATATTGGTACCTTCTTAATTTTAAATGGGTTACTTTTTTCAGTTCTGACCGGATGTCTCTGAAGATGCTGCGTCAGCAGCCTGCAAGGGTAAACTAGCCTTTCTGCTAGTCCAATTGCCATATGAGTCTTCAACTAATTCTGATATAACAATTTCATCAGGTGTTATTGCAGTAATTCGTCCATAGCTTTGACCCAGATAATTACCCAGATTAACAGTGTATACATGTCCATTTACTGAAATGAATGCAGATGGTGCTTTTCCCGCTCCTTTAATTAAACCAACATAATGCAATTCATCTAATGAATAATTTTCCAAGATTTGTTTAGGTCGGTTTAGATCAGGTGCATTAGCACCTTGTAAACCTGCTTTGAGACGCGCAGGTTCAAATATATTCATTTGAGGCTGTGGAGGAGGGGTGTAAGAAGGCTGAATATTTATTGTAGTTTGCTTCTGTTTCATGGGTTTGATTTTTGCCTGTTGGCTGGTATTCCGCATCCATTCATGTAAATCTTCATTTGCTGCCGAACAGGCACTCAGTGTAAAAATACACAGGCAGATTAGATATTTATTCATATTTTTTCCGTTGCTTATATATTAAATTACCCTAATTACAGCTATAGGCAGCCTATTTTTGGTCGTTTTTATTTTTATTTTGAGCTTTAATTTCTGCATCTGTTAAAGCTTTATATGTATTGGCAACTGCGTTTAAGGTAAGCGTATTATCTTTCTCATTTCGTTTTAGTACGATTGAGTTTAATGTGACTATTCGCGATAGCTTCCCTACATCACGAAGAAACTGACTTATCTGATTATAATTACCTGTCAATGTGATGTTGTAAGGTAAGGTTTGAATAACTTGTTGATCTGATTTATTTTGTGGCTGATCATCTGAGTTTGAATTAAGAACTTGTGCCGGAGTGATACTATCCATATTTAAACCATTTTTAGTAGCACATTCATGTAGTTCTTGAATAAGATTAGGGATTTCTGCTTGTGTTGGGAGCTGTTTTAATAATAAATGAAATGAACCATTAATATTATTAAGTTCTGCTTTCAATACATCAAGATTAGCTGCCTGTTTACTTTTTTCAGTATAGGTTTGCTTTAGAGATTCTTCTTCTTCCTTCAATCCACTAAGCCGTTCATTTAATCCGCTGTAAACAAAGAAATAGGCAATAAGAAGTACCAATACAATGATACCACCGGCTATGCCTAGCTGTACAGGTTTAGCTTGTTGGGAGAGGAAATTTAGATTTATTGATTTAAGATCTATATTTTTGGCCATTGTCAGTACTCCTTCAATTTGTTGGTTCAGATGCACTAGACTCATTTTCTTGATGAGGTGCTTCTGTATCCTGATTTAGTTCAGTTGATGAAGAGTTTGGGTTAATAGCCTGATTGGTTTCTCTCATATCTTCTTGCTGGCCAATAAGATTATTTAAACGTATACGAATACTGAATTCCTGAGTATTATTAACTCGTTTGATATTTAATAATTCAGGTGTTGTAAATAGTTGTCCTGGTAAAGCATTCATGAAAGCTGCAGTTTTAGCATCACTAAAAGCTTTACCATTAATGACATATGTATTGGCATCTTGAGCTTCTATACTGGTTATATACAATCCTAAAGGTGCTAATGTATTCAACGTATCCAGTATACGAGCTGCTTCAAAACGTTTATTTGATAACTCTTCTACTTTTTCTTGTCTGGCTGTGAAATTTTTGCGCTCATCTTGTAATTGAGCGATCTGTTTAATTTCTCCATCCAGTTTGTCTATTCCATCTTTTAATACTTGATTACGGGCTTCTTGACTGCTAACCCGACTATCTATAGCTAAGTAGCCTAATACTGCCAGACCTACACCGATTAAAGCAGCAACGGCCAGTAGAGTCTGAAATTGTTTCTTTTGTTTGGTTTGTAAGGCTTCTCGATAGGGCAGCAGATTAATTTTTAATAAAGGTAACATCTTATAATCCTCTTACGGCCAAGCCAAAGGCTACGGTTAATAAACTACTGTCCTGTTGCAATTTTGCCTGTTGAATTGCATCACTGGGCTGTGCTAACAGTATAGGGTTAATCTGTTGCGCAGGAATACTGGTTTGCTGGCTGATGCTGTCAGCAAGGCTATTGGCTGCCTGATTATTGCTGTAACCAAAAACAAGGATTTCTTCAATTTCATTTTCTTGACTAGCCGAAGTAAAATAAAATTGTAAAACTCTCTGTATTTCCTGAATAAATTGTTGCTGGAATGGCTGCGCTACAGTCTGATTGTAATCTTCTGGCTTGGTTTGACTATAGAGCATTTCCCACGCTTCTTCATCAGTCAGCTGGTAGTTTCGCCGCAAGGATTGCATCAGATGATCATAGCCAAGATTAATTTCTTGTTTATAAAGTAATTTGCCATGACGCATGATAATTGCTTGTGTTTCACCGTAATCAATATTGAAAACTGCGATACATTTTTCTGTTAATTCAGGCTGTCTGATATTTATCCATGTGATGGCGCTATTCATTATTGCCAGTATATCGACATCCATTTGTGTGGGTGTGATACCTGCATCGGTAAAAGCATCCATCAGAATATTGACGTCATCCCGTTTGCTGTTGACCAGTAGCAAACTTTCTTTTCCATTCTCATTGATACTGACATTCTGATAGTCGTAACTTACATCATCCATTGAGTCATATTGACTCAATTCAGCCATGATTTGTTCTTCTTCGGTATACTCTGTATCTTCATCTCTATCTAGAAACTGGATGGAGGTTTGCTTTTGTGAAATGGCTACGGTAATGTTGCGACAATTGCTTTGGAGCATTTGTTTAGCCTGTTGTAGATGAACAACAAGTTCATCATGATTTTCGATGTTGCCGTTACCAATAATATTTTTTGGCAAAGGCACAACAACGTATTTTTCGAGACGAAATTGATTTAAACTGCGTGCATTCAGGAGCACCATGTTAATGCTTTTATCAGTAAGACTGATACCAAGACACTGTCTCGATGAAGTTGTGGCCACCTTCTTATTCTTTGAATTTATTTTGAAATTATTCAGTTTCATGAAAGGGCTTTCTGTCTGTTTATCAAACGGGTGATGAAGTGCTTAAAACTCAAATTTGTATGTTGCTAACGAAATGAAGAACAAAGTTTACTTTATTTTGAATATGTTTCGCAGCCTTTAAATGAAAATTAGTTGATTATGATTAGAAAATTATTGCTATCTACCGTTGGTTTGTTTGTAGGACTGGCGCTATTTGCTGCTGGTCTGGTGGCGATTGCAATTATGGTAACTTATCCTAAATTGCCTTCTCTAGAAGCTGTAACTCATTATCAGCCGAAAATGCCACTTACCATTTATTCTGCTGATGGCAAGCTTATGGGGCAGTTTGGTGAAGAACGACGTGCTTTTACTCGTATCAATGATTTTCCACAAGTACTGAAAGATGCTGTTGTTGCAGCTGAGGATAAGCGGTTTTATGAACATGGTGGTGTTGACTTTATTGGCATTAGCCGTGCGCTTATTTCTAATCTAACTGGTGGTGTGCAATCTGGAGCCAGTACTATTACTCAGCAGGTGGCTCGCAATTTTTATCTTACTAATGAGCGTACCTATACGCGCAAGTTCAATGAGGCTTTGCTGGCCTATAAAATTGAACAAAAACTGACTAAAGATCAGATACTGGAACTTTACTTTAATCAGATTTATCTGGGGCAGCGTGCGTATGGTTTTGCAGCTGCTTCTTTGGTTTATTTTAATAAGCCTGTACAACAATTAGATTTGGCAGAGGCGACGATTCTGGCCGGTTTGCCTAAGGCTCCTTCTACTTTTAATCCTGTTGTAAATCCACAACGGGCTAAAATGCGTCAGCGATATATTCTGAATAATATGGTTGAACTGGGCAAAATTACTCAGGCTCAGGCTGATGCCGCTTATGCTGAACCATTAAAGTATGTGCATTATCAGCAGGCTATAGATCAGAATGCTCTTTATGTCGCTGAAATGGTACGTCAGCAGATGTATGAAAAATATGGTGACGCGGCGTATACCCAAGGATTCAAGGTTTATACCACAGTAAATTCTCAGGATCAGGCAGTAGCTACTCAGGCGCTGCGTAAGGTATTGAACAATTTTGATAGAGGTTCTGCTTATCGGGGTGCTGAAGGCTTTTTTGATTTAAGCAAAATTCCAGATGATATTCGCGATGAACAGATAGAGCAGTATTTGGCCAATCGCTCAGCGGTGGATGGGATGCTGCCGGCTGTGGTGACGGCTCTGAATTCCAATTCAATAGTAGTTTATATCGCTGGTGTAGGGGAGATGCGCATTGGTGGTAATAGTTATAACTGGATAAAGCGTGCAATTAACAATGCTAAATTGGGTGAAGCATCCGTGCGTGTTGGTTCGGTAGTTCATGTGCATAGAGAAGGTAATAGTTACCGTGTAGTGCAGCAACCGGAACTTCAAGGTGCAATTGTTGCTTTAGATGCTCAGACAGGGGCAATTAAAGCACTTGTGGGAGGTTACGACTTTTACCGCCGTAGTTTTAATCGTGCCACTCAGGCAAAACGGCAACCTGGGTCATCATTTAAACCGTTTATTTATTCTGCTGCTATTGCTAAAGGTTTTACGCCGGCTACGATGGTTAATGATGCGCCGATTGTTTTGCCAGGTATGGGTAATGGTGGACGTGCATGGGCACCAAAAAATTCGGATGGACGCTATGCTGGATTTATAACACTGCGACAAGCATTAACTGCCTCCAAAAATATGGTGTCTATTCGTATTTTGATGGCAATGGGGGTGGATTATGCCAGACAGTATGTGCAGCATTTCGGTTTTAGGCCAGATCAGATTCCCAACAGTTTGTCGATGGCATTGGGTAGTGGGCAGGTAACGCCAATGCAAATGGCTGAAGGCTATGCAATTTTCGCTAATGGGGGATACAAGGTTTCCAATTATGTGATTGACCGAATTTATGACAGTCGTGGTAATTTGCGCGCGCAGATGCAGCCGTTGGTGGCTAAACAGAATGCTCCCATGGCTATAGATCCGCGTAATGCATTTATTTTGTATCACATGATGATGGACGTGGTTAATCATGGGACTGCTTATAGTGCTCATGCATTGGGACGCAGTGATATAGCGGGTAAAACAGGTACGACTAATGATAATAAGGATGCTTGGTTTGTAGGTTTCAATCCGAATATAGTTAGTGCGGTATTTATTGGTTATGACCGTCCACGCAGTATGGGACGTTCTGCTTTTGGTGGTACGATTGCAGTGCCAGTATGGCTTGATTACATGCGCTATGCGTTAAAAGATAAACCGGTTGTAAATACACCAGTACCTGCCGGAATTGTTCAGAAATCCGGTGAATTCTATCTGAAGGAATATCAGACAACTAATCCTGATCTACCACTGGATAATCGAGCTGACGGGCCGATTACGCCAAAGCAGGGAAATAGTAATAATGATGGAGATGATGATGGTGCTGAAATTCCAATTGTTCCGCAGTCAGGTAATAATGGCCAATTAGATTCTCTTTTCTAAACGATATTAGATAAAGATATTTATTAATAAAAACGGGTAATCTGTACAGATACCCGTTTTTATTGAATATATTTTTGAAAAGAAAACTTAAATTTAAAAAATTATTTGTTATCTGGTTGAATTAGATTTTTTATTATGGAAATGAATATTTGAAAATTAGAATTTTTGAAATTACAGTGGTTTTTAGTTGTCATAGTTGTAATAGACTAAGGTTTTATTAATCTATGACATTTTGTTTGGTAAGCAGACTGTACATTGAGTTACAATACTTATACAGATTATCACATTTCTTAAAATGAAAATTTGGCTTACTCTGAGCCATAATAGGAAAGGAAGAATATGAGTGAGCAGATACTAAAGCCTGAACAATCCTCTGAAGTGAACAATCAGGATAAAGACACTAAATTAAATGTTTTTGAAAAAAGTGTGCTGGAGTATCGAGGAAAACATTCCGATGAAGATTCGTCTTCAGCACCTTTGCCGGCTAGTTATCCATACCGCACTCGGATGCGTCGGGCTACTTATGAGCGTGAGAAAGCTAGATTGCAAATTGAGCTGTTGAAAGTGCAAAACTGGGTTAAGGAATCTGGTCAGAAAATTGTCTCTTTATTTGAAGGTCGGGATGCTGCCGGTAAAGGGGGAACAATCAAGCGATTTATGGAACATCTCAATCCGCGCGGTGCCCGAGTTGTAGCGCTGGAAAAACCGACTGAAACTGAAAAAGGGCAGTGGTATTTTCAACGCTATATCGAGCGTTTGCCGACAAGTGGTGAGATGGTTTTTTTCGATCGATCTTGGTATAACCGTGCTGGTGTGGAAAGAGTAATGGGTTTTTGCCAGCCACATGAATATTTGCAGTTTATGCGTCAAACACCAGAATTGGAACGTATGTTGGTTAACAGCGGGATTTATCTGTTTAAGTTTTGGTTTTCTGTTTCTAGAGAAGAGCAGTTGCGTAGGTTTATTTCTCGTCGTGACGACCCGTTGAAACACTGGAAACTTTCGCCTGTTGATATTCAGTCTCTGGATCGCTGGGATGATTATACGGCAGCTAAGAATGATATGTTTTTTCATACGCATACCGGTGATGCACCCTGGACGGTTATTAAATCCGATGATAAAAAACGAGCCCGTCTGAATTGTATTCGCCATTTTTTGACTGAACTTGATTATCCAGGTAAGGATACCAATGCCATTGGTGCTGTTGACCACTTAATAGTGTTGAGGCCACAAACCAATTTTAAGGATTCTACCGATACACATATTGATTAGTTCTATTATGTGTGCAGGGTTCTATTAGCCTGATAATTTTTACCTATCATGTGGATTTCAGGGTATATGCAAGGGTAGTTGTAATTGGGTAAATGTATTCTTTGTGATTTTATATGAGAATAAGAATGATTTTAGTGTTTTTTTTCTGGAAAGTAAATTCACGTGGAATTGACCGAATATATTACTGAAACGGCTAAAGCAGCTAAAGAGGCTTTTTATTCTCTGACTAGAGTTTCTGCTGCACAGAAAAATCAGGCTTTAATGCTGATTGCTAATAATCTAGCTGCACAACAGCACCTGATTCTTGCAGCCAATGAAGCGGATATGAAGGCAGCACGTTTACAGGGATTGGATGCTGCTTTACTTGATCGCCTGCATCTGAGTAATCGTAGTATTGATTCGATGATTGAAGGTGTTCATAAGGTTGCTGCACTGCCTGATCCAGTAGGTGAAATGGATGATTTTAGAACTCTGCAAAGTGGTATCACGGTTGGTAAAATGCGTGTTCCGCTTGGTGTAATTGGCATGATTTATGAATCACGCCCGAATGTGACGCTGGATGCGGCGATTTTATGTCTGAAAGCAGGTAATAGTTGTTTATTACGCGGCGGGAGTGAAGCCATTAATAGCAATAAAGCTATTGCTGCTGTCATCAATTCTGCTTTGATTGAAACTGGAATACCCCAAGCAGCTGTTAATCTGATTACTGAGACTGATCGAGCAGGTGTTGATGTGCTGCTTAATCTGCCGGAATATATTGATGTGATTATTCCACGTGGCGGTAAAGGGCTGGTGCAAAGAGTGAAGGAAAAATCGCGGATACCGGTAATCAAACATCTTGATGGTATTTGTCATGTCTATATTGATGCTTCCGCTTCTGCAGAAATGGCAATTGATATAGCTGTAAACGCGAAGACTTCGCGCTATGGTACTTGCAATACTATGGAAACCTTATTGATTCATACTAGCCAAGCAAAAAAGTTATTGCCTTTACTACAGCAAAAGTATGCTGAGAAAAATGTTGAATTACGTGGTTGTGCGCAAACTGTGCAGATTTTGAAGGATGATGTTTTACCGGCTACTGAGGAAGATTGGTCTACTGAATATTTGGCTCCAATTCTGTCTATTAAGGTAGTTGCCAATATTGAAGACGCGATAGAGCATATAAATCATTTTGGCAGCCATCATACTGATAGTATTGTAACCAATGATTTGCTACATGCTCAGCTTTTTCTGCGTGCTGTAGACTCTGCTAGTGTTATGCTGAATGCGTCTACTCGTTTTGCAGATGGCTACGAGTATGGTCTTGGGGCGGAAATTGGTATATCTACTGATAAAATCCATGTACGAGGTCCAGTAGGGTTGCAGGGGTTAACCAGCCAGAAGTGGATTGTTTTGGGACATGGAGAGGTACGTATTTAGGGATTAGTCTGTTTTAATCATCGCTATATTCTTTTGACTTGAATGTTTCTTTCTCTATACAGAATGTCGCTTTTCAAAGTTGAATTCGTGAATTAAATCATTTCTTTAACTTTATATGATAATTTTTGTTTGTGACTTCTGATTTATAAACTGTTTGTTTCAAGTTTGGTATTTAGATTTTTATATGTCAATATTATATTGTGCTGATTAAATTCTGCAGAAATTAAAAGGGCATAATGTGAAACGCATTTTATTGTTTATTGCTACAAATCTAGCCGTTATTATCGTTATTAATATTGTTCTGAACATCTTATGTGCATTTTTGGGTATTAGGCTTAACAGTAATACGACCAGCAGTTTGTTGTTAGTGGCAGCTGTAGTGGGTTTTACCGGTTCGTTTATCTCTTTGTTGATGTCAAAATCGCTAGCTCTTGCTTCGGTCGATGGTCAGATAATCGGTCAACCTCAAAGTGCTGCGGAGGCATGGCTACTAAACACTGTAGCCCGGCTGGCAAATCAGTGGAATATTACTATGCCGGAAGTGGCGATTTATGATTCTCCAGAACCCAACGCTTTTGCGACTGGTGCTACTAAAAATAGCTCACTTGTCGCGGTGAGTACTGGTTTGTTACATGGTATGTCTCAGGATGAAGTAGAAGCTGTGCTGGCTCATGAAATGGCACATATTGGTAATGGTGATATGGTGACAATGACATTGTTACAGGGTGTGGTAAATACATTTGTGTTTTTCTGGGCACGCCGTATTGCAGATGTTATGTCCAGAGATGAAAATGGAGAAGTGTCTCAGGGAACCTACTTTGCAATAAGTCTGATTTTGCAAATTATATTTGGTTTTTTGGCCAGTCTAGTTGTGATGTGGTTTAGCCGTCAGCGTGAGTATCGGGCAGATGCCGGTGCTGCACGTTTAGTGGGTGCACCAAAAATGATCGCTGCTTTGCAGCGGTTGAAAGGTGAAACCAGTCAGTTGCCGACTGGTATGTCTGCTCTGGGAATTGCCAGTGAATCGGATGACTCTTTGTTTAGCACACATCCAACGTTGGATAATCGAATTAATCGATTGCGCCAAATGTGAAATCTGTATTTTTATAAGTAGACTGCTTTAAATCAACCTCTTATATTTATTTTGTGCAAAATGCTAGTAATTATTTTGAAGCTAAATTGCTGAGTACTATTATAAATAAGGTTCATTAGAAATTAGTAATAGCCGATTTATACTGAAGCCATAGGTTAACTGAAAAAAAAGTTTGTGGATTTATGATTTTTCGGCTTTTTATAAAAAGTATTTATAAGTTTCTGATCGAATATTTCCCTTATTTGTTTCAGTCTTAGATTTATAATTAAGGTAATTCTGAACACTGCAGTGATAAATAAACAATTTCTTCAAAATATTCTTTTAAAAATGCACTAGTTCAAACCTTTGTAATTGAATAATAAATCTGTTTTTAGTTTTAAGAATTTAGCTATACGAGTTATTCTGGTTTTATGAATAACATATAAAAATTATGATTTATTTGGTACTTCAAATTTGATATTTATTTCAAATTTTAATGAGTTATGATTAATTTTTCTGTCTATTTTGATGAGGGTTTTTGTCTTGATAGATGTTATGGAAATTAGTTATCTAAATAGTTTTTTGCATAAAACTTATGATTAATGCTGAACATATAAGTTTAGGAATTTGAAAAATGTTCGCATTTTATCTTTTTGCTTTCTATAAGCTTATTCTCAAACTAATATTTTATTCAGGTTAATCTTTACTGAATCAGTTGTTTGTATGTTTTCTTATTTGTTCATCAGGTTTATGATACATTGAGATAGCAGAACTTGATGACTTCTGATTATGATAAATGTATAGATTAATAGAGAGAAATATGCATAATTATTTAACACCGAATTTTAGTTTTGCACCTATGCTGCCTATTCGTGCTGAAGGTAGCCGTGTTTGGGATGATAATGGGCAGGAATACATAGATTTAGCAGGTGGGATTGCTGTAAATGCTTTGGGTCACTGCCATCCGCTTCTAATTAATGCGTTGATGGAACAGGCACATAAGTTATGGCACATTTCCAATATTTATACCACCCAACCGGCACAGAATTTGGCTGAGCGTCTGGTAAAACACACATTTGCTGAGCAAGTATTTTTTTGTAATTCTGGCGCAGAAGCCAATGAAGCTGCTTTTAAACTGGCCCGAAAATATGCGCGTGACCATTTTCCTGATACAGGAAAACACGAAATAATTGCTTGTATTAATGGATTTCATGGTCGTACGCTTTTTACTGTCTCTGTAGGCGGTCAACCCAAATACAGTAATGATTTTGCGCCCTTGCCTGCTGGTATCCGGCATATTCCGTTTAATGATGTTGCTGCTATTGATGCAGCGGTCAATGATAAAACCTGTGCGGTAGTTATTGAACCGATTCAAGGTGAAAGTGGTGTATTGCCTGTAACTGAAGCTTTTTTGCAGGCGGCTCGTCGTGCCTGTGATCGTCATCAAGCTTTGTTGATTCTCGATGAAGTGCAAACGGGGATGGGACGTACCGGTAAGTTGTTTGCACATCAGTATTATGATATCCGGCCGGATATTGTTTCAGCTGCCAAAGCACTGGGTTGTGGGATTCCTATAGGTGCTATGTTGACAACAGAAGCTGTTGGTCGCAGTTTTACGCCTGGTAGTCATGGCAGTACCTTTGGTGGTAATCCGCTAGCGTGTGCGGTGGGCTGTGCGGCATTTGATATTATAAATACGCCTGAGACCTTGCAGAATGTTTTGCGGCAAGGTGAAAAATTGAAGAAAGGTTTGCAGGAATTATCTGATGCATCTGGTGTGTTTGCTCAGGTAAGAGGACAGGGCTTATTGCTTGGTTGTGTGATGTCTGATAAGTACAAAGGACGGGCTGCGCAATTAATGCAGTTGGCTTTGCAGCATGGCTTGCTGGTTTTGGTGGCAGGTAATAATGTCTTACGTTTTGCACCTAGTCTGCTATTGACTGATGCTGATTTGCAGACTGGCTTGCAAAGACTAAAAGCTGCAATTAAAGCTTTTGTGCACATATGAGTAAGTTTTCATCTGTAGGCCGGCATAAAATTGTTGTGTTGACAGGTTCGGGCATCAGTGCAGAAAGTGGTTTGCAGACTTTTCGTAATCATGGTGGATTATGGGATGGTGAAAAAATTGATGATATTGCTACACCTGAGGCTTTTGAGCGCCATCCTGAACGAGTATTAGAATTTTATAATCGTTTAAGGCGGAAGTTGCTAAGAGCTCAACCTAATACGGCTCATCTAGCATTAAAAAATCTGGAAACAAGATACAATGTTAATATTATCACGCAGAATGTAGATGATTTGCATGAGCGTGCTGGTAGTAGTCATGTACTACACTTACATGGTGAACTCTTAAAAGCAAGAAGTAGTGTTGATGAAAATTATATTGTCGATTGTTTTTCAGATCAGACGCTGGAAGATAAGGATAATCACGGCTTCCAGATGCGGCCGCATATTGTGTGGTTTGGAGAGACTGTGCCGATGATTGACTCTGCCATTCAGCTAATGCGTTGTGCTGATATAGTTATCATTGTTGGCACATCTTTGCAAGTATATCCGGCTGCAGGTCTGTTTCACTATGCGGCACGATCTGCAGAAATTTTTCTGGTTGATCCTCAACCACTTGAAGGGTTGCAGAATATACAAATCATTCGTGCATCTGCTCAAGCTGGTGTAAGTGGTCTGGTTGATGAGTTATTGTTACGAACTGAAGCTTGACTTTGAATACATATTGGGTTGTGTAAGTAAATGCAGCTTAATCTACAGTTAATGCTAAAATTTATACTTTAATTTTTTGGTTTTATGTGTCTTGGTATGAAAAAAAATAATCTGGTCATTGCTAGTCGTGAAAGCGCACTGGCTATGTGGCAAGCACGACACATACAGCAGTGTTTGCAGGTGCTTTATCCTAATGTATCTATAACTATTCAAGGTATGACGACAAAGGGTGACCAGATACTAAGCCAGTCTTTGTCTAAAATAGGCGGTAAAGGACTGTTTATCAAAGAGCTGGAATGGGCATTGCAAGCAGGAACCGCCGATATTGCGGTTCATTCACTTAAGGATGTACCTATGGAGCTGCCGGAAGGTTTTGTTCTGGCTGCTATAACTGAGCGGGCTAATCCTTTTGATGCTTTTGTTTCACAACAGTATGCCCATCTGTCGGAATTGCCAGAAGGAGCCATTGTTGGCACATCTAGTCTGCGCCGCGAAGCTCAGCTTCGGTTGCACTATCCGAATTTACACATAAAACCTTTGCGCGGTAATGTGCAGACGCGCCTCAGTAAATTAGATAAACAAGAATATGCAGCTATTATTCTGGCTGCTGCTGGTTTGGAACGTTTGGGTTTAGATCATCGTATCCGTAGTATTTTGCCGGTTGAAATTTCCATACCTGCGGCTGGTCAAGGTGCACTGGCAATTGAGGTGGCTTCTCACCGGACTGATTTATTAAACTTGTTGCAGCCTCTTCATCATGCAGTTACATCGGCTTGTGTGACGGCAGAACGAACCATGGCAAAGTTTTTGGGTGGTAGCTGTCAAGTACCTCTGGCTGCTTATTGTGTTGAAAGCTCTGGTACGCTTGAATTGTTTGGTTTGGTTGCTTCTGTTGATGGAAAAACGGTGCTGCGTGCCAGTGCGCAGGCTTCTATGAGTGATGCGGAACAACTGGGTTTAAACGTGGCACAAAAATTAGCCAGTTTGGGCGCCAGAGACTTGATTAATGAAGTGCAGTCCGGTCAATGATTACTCAGTCCAGCATTGTATTAATGCGTCCGCGACAGGCTGCAGCTGCTGATATAAAAAGCTGTATTCGTGCTGGATGGCAGCCATTATTAATGGAGTATCAGCAGTTGCTACCTTTTGATGATATCTTGCAGCAGCTGGCTGAACGCAGCTTGAAACAAGATGTCATTGTGTGGGTCAGCCCTAGCGCAGTGCACATTGCTGCCAAATATCTTGTTCAGTCTGATAATGTAGTGCATGTGGCTGTAGGCGCAGCTACAGCAAAAGTGTTAATTGCTTACGGTTTTAAACAGGTTGTTTATCCGCTTGATGGCAATGATAGTGAAGCAGTTTTACGTTTAGCCATATGGCATCAGCAAAATGGAAGGATGATGCTGATTAGGGGTGTTGGCGGTCGCGAATTGCTGGTTGACAAGCTAGGTCAGCAAGGTTGGCAGGTTGATCTGGCTGAAGTATATGAGCGCCAGCCACAGCTGCTTAATTGGTCTGTATTGAGGCAGCCACTTAAAGAAAAGCGTTTGAAGGCTGTTTATATGACGACAAGTGCTGCTGTAAATGCGTGGTTTTCGCAGATGCCGCCAGATTTGTACGCAATTGGCAAAAGCTTGTTATACTTAGTTCACCATCCACGTGTGGAAGCAGCGCTGTCGAGTTATGATGTCGCTACGATGCTGGTATCGGATTTACAGTGTGGATTGGAAATTTTGCATTCAGACAGTACAGTGTGATAGTTGTTCTGCTGAGCTGTTGTCCCAATTATCGTGCAGGGAGTATACCGAATGAGTGAACAACAAGATACGCAGTCTGGTCAGTCTCCGGAACAAGGTAAGCAGCCATTGCTGGTGAATACACAAGGTGAAGTGCGTGTACCTCCTGAATCGACTACATCCGCGGCAGCTGAACCTTCAGATAAACAAAAAGCCGGCACCCATCAAACTAAAGATTTTCAAAAAAACAACACAGGATCAGGAATGTCTGTACCTCAAGAAACCAGCCGGCCAGCTGCAGTGAAACAAGTATCTGGTACAGGTAAGGGAATAGCACTGGGTGCTTTGGTACTGTCGATACTGGCATTGGGTGCCAGTGGATTTTTATTCGTTGAGGGGCAAAATCTGCTGAAAAATCAGCAACTTCAATTTGATCAGAAAATCGAAAATGCAGGTATTGGTGCCAGTAAAACCGCAGCTACAGTGGAAACAAGTTTGGCACGGGTTGATGAATTGAGTAAGCAATTGCAAGATTTGCAAACGCAGCAGAAAACGCAGGGTGAAAATGTTGATCGTCTGACACGTGCTTATCAGGAGCTGGTAAAAAGCCGTACTGATTGGCTGGTTGATGAGATTGAGGCTACACTAAATCTGGCTGCGCAGCAGTTGCTGATATCGGGGAATGTTCCGGTGGCTGTAAATGTGCTGGAAAATCTGGATAGTCGTTTGGCACGTTTTGACCAACCTCAGTTATTGCCAATTAAAAAAGCCATCAGCAGTGATCTCGAAAACTTGAAAGGTCGTCCATATCTTGATGTGGCCAGTGCCTCTCTCCGTCTAAATCGTCTGGAATCTGGCGTTGCAGGCTTACCTCTAGTCGTTGATAATCAGTTGCAACCCAATGTTTCTTCTGGTACGGCAACTATTAATCCAAATGCATCATGGTGGCAGCGTACGTGGCAAGCTACACTGCATTCGCTAAGTAGTATGGTAGAAGTTCGGCATATTAATCATAATGATTCGATGTTAATGTCGCCGGAACAAATTTATTTTGTACGAGAAAATCTACGTCTGCGTTTGTTGGATGCGCGTATTGCGCTGATTCAGCGGCGTAGTGAGGTTTATGCCGCTGATTTGAACACAGCCGAGGCCACGGTTAAACAGTATTTTGATGGTAGCTCTGCGGCGACACAATCTTGGCTTAAAGAGCTGTCTCAACTGAAAATGTTGAATGTTCAGACTAATCAGGACAGTAATCTTTCTGCAAGTTTGGCAGCAGTGCGAGATTATCAGCATCAGGCTGGTATGGATATGTCAACTGCGTTGCCGGATTTTAGTGCTTCTAGTGCCAGCAGTGCTTCTGCTGTGCCCGAAACTCATTCAGCAAAAGCAGCCAGTGCGGAAAGCGCTAAAAATGCAACAGCAGCTTCTGCCGTGCAGGGAGAACATTCATTATGAGATCTTTGTTATGGTTGATTATACTATTTATAGTGGCTGTAGCTGTGGTACTGGGTGCCAAGTATTACAGTGGTGATGTTTATATTGTCGTAGAACAGACGTTGATACGGATTAATCTGCAGCTCTTTATCGGTATGGTGCTTTTGACGGTGGTAATGCTGTATATTTTGCTGCGCATTGTTATGGGTTTTGTGCATCTCCCCGGCCATTGGCAACATTGGCGCATAAATCATCAGCGCCATCAGGTTGAAACGGCCTTGAATCATGCTGGTTTGGCTTATTTTGAAGGACGCTATCAGTTTGCTGCCCGAGAGGCTGAACGAGTGCTGCGCAATAAACAGGGTCAGCATAGCCGATCACTGGCTTTATTGCTGGCTGCTCACAGTGCAGACCAAATGGATGATATGAGTACTCGAGACCGCTATTTAAACGAGGTGGCCAAGCTGCCCGAAAAACAGCAACTCTCACGTTATCTGCTGCTTAGTCAATCAGCTCTGGCTCAGCACAATGAGCAGCAGGCAAAGAGTGCATTGGATGCTGCGGCCAAAATCAATCCGAATTTAACTCAGCTTGTGAAACTACAACTACGCTATGACTGGGATCAGCATGATGCACGAGGAGTATTGCAGCAAGTGGATAAGCTGAGCCGTGCAAGTGCATTAAGTGATAGTGAACAGCAGCAATATAGATATTGGGCTTACCGGCAATTACTGGCTGAAGCCAAAAATCCTGTTGAACTGAAAAATAGTCTTAAATCAATACCAGTGGACGAACAAGAAAGCTTGTTGAGTGCAGATATAGTAGAAAAGTATTTACAGCTAGGGATGTACACACAGGCTGTGAAATGGGTAAAGAAATATTATCCACGTAGTCATGATGCTGCATTGTTACCAGCTTTTAATCACGCTAATCAGTATTTAAGCAGTAAAGAACAGCAAAAAAATATGATAGCAGCGGATAAGTGGTTACAACAGGAGCCACAGAATGCGGATTTGTTATTGCTGATGGGTGAGATGAGCTACCAGCAGCAATTATGGGGTAAGGCGAAAAATTATTTAGAAGCGAGCTTGCAAGCGAAAAGCAATAATGTGACCAGATTATTGTTGGCAAAAGTGCTGGAGCAATCGGGTGAAAATGAGGCCGCAGAAGAGCAGCGTACTCAGATTCTGTCCAGTATCAGTAATGATGATGAGTTGTAATTTTTTATTTTGATTTTAACAGGCAGTCAGTACATTTTTTGCTGACTGCCTGAGGTAGATTATGGCAGTTTTACATAACGATACTTTTTTACGAGCTTTATTGAAACAGCCAGTCGAGTACACGCCAGTATGGCTGATGCGTCAGGCTGGACGTTACTTGCCTGAATACCGCGCTACTCGCGCCAAGGCTGGTAGTTTTCTGGCGTTATGCCATAATACCGAGCTGGCTACAGAAGTCACATTGCAACCACTGGAACGCTTTGCACTGGATGCGGCGATACTTTTTTCAGATATTCTGACTGTACCTGATGCCATGGGTCTGGGCTTGCACTTTGTGGAAGGTGAGGGGCCTAAGTTTATGAATCCGCTTCGGCAGGAGCAAGATGTACAGCGGTTGCATGTACCGGATATGCAGCGGTTGCGCTATGTGTTTGATGCTGTAAACAGTATTCGGCGGGCTTTAAACGGACGTGTGCCATTAATTGGTTTCAGTGGTAGCCCGTTTACATTGGCCTGCTACATGGTTGAAGGTAGCGGTAGCCGAGATTTTCGTTTATTAAAAACTATGATGTACCAGCGGCCGCAGTTATTGCATCATATTCTGGATATCAATGCACAATCGGTTAGTCTTTATTTGAATGAGCAAATCAGAGCGGGCGCTCAGGCTGTGCAGATTTTTGATACTTGGGGCGGTATTCTCAGTGATGCAGCCTTTCAGGAGTTTGATTTACGCTATCTGCAACAGGTGATTTCTGGCTTGCATAGAGAAGCAGATGGCCGGCAAGTACCAGTAATTGTGTTTACTAAGGGCGGTGGGCAGTGGCTTGACCAGCTGGCTGATTTGGAAATCGAAGCTGTGGGGGTGGATTGGACTGTAAATTTACATCAGGCACGTAAGTTAGCTGGTGATCGAGTAGCTTTGCAGGGAAATCTTGACCCGTTGGCATTATTTGGTAATTCTGAAAGTATTGAATGTGAAGTGCGTCGTTTACTGAGCGATTATGGTAAAGGTAGCGGCCATGTGTTTAATTTAGGACATGGAATTAATCAATATACTGATCCAGAAATGGTAAAATTTGTTGTAGAAGCAGTACATAATTTGTCAGTTCCATATCATCAGATTTAGTCATCACTAGATACTGACAACTACGGGGCTCATACAGTTTTCAGCTAAATTACCTTAATGTACAGGCAGGCACAGGAAGTGATGATTCCGGTACCTGCCAGATTTTTGTCTGGCTGTTATTTTATTTGCGTATTCATTCTTTGTTGCTTTATTTTTATAATTAATCTTTTTTTGTGTTTAAGAACAACAGGTCAGCTTTTATGTTACACAATATTCCTTGGGCAGAAATTTTTGTTGTTTTACACGTGATGGTGGTGACTGTTCTGATGGTACGAGTGTTGTATCACCAGCGGAATACAGGTGTTTCTGTTGCTTGGATATTAATGCTGATGGCGTTTCCTCTTGTTGGTGCTGTGGCCTATTTGCTGATTGGTGAACCCAGACTAGGTTCGCGCCGATTGCGGCGTCAGCGGGAACTGGTGAAGTTTTATCATAAATTCAGTGATACCTATCTGCATGATTTCAATCAGCATGCTTGTAGTGGTCTGAATGAGCGTTATCATGGAATCAGCCTGATTGCAGCAGACAAAACTGGTTTTGAGGCTACTGAGTACAATCATCTAACTTTGCTGACACATGATGAGGAAATTATTTCTGCTATCCGCCACGATATTCAGCAGGCCAAAACGAGCTGCCTGCTGGCTTTTTATATTGTTGATCCTCAGGGTGTGATTGTCGATTTGCTGAATGATGCTATGGCGGCTGCTCAACGAGGTGTAGTGACCAGTATGCTGGTGGACAGTATTGGCAGCGCTAGATTCTGGCGTAGTGACTGGCCGCGGCGATTACGCAGTGCTGGTATTACTTTGACAGAAGCGTTACCTATACAGCTGTGGCGTACATTTTTTGTCCGTGCTGATTTGCGTAATCATCGCAAGATTGCAGTAATCGACCAGAAAATTGGCTATACCGGTAGTTTTAATCTGGTGGATCCTCGGTTTTTTAAAAAGAATGCTGGTGTCGGGCAGTGGGTGGATGTGATGATGCGCTGTGAAGGCAGTTTGGTTCAGCCACTAGCTGCTGTGTTTGCCGGTGATATGGCTGTAGAGACCGAATCTAATTTGATGCAGGTACAGCAATGGGTTGACAGCTATGGCAAACAAGCTCTAATGCAAAATTTGCAGGTTGCACAAAAAGAAAAGACCGGAGTGGTAGTACAGGTAATTCCATCAGCACCTGAACAGGGAAGTCCGGTGATTTATGACACGATTGTGAACGCTATTCATGCCGCGACACGCCGGATTATGATTACAACCCCATATTTTGTACCGGATGATGCTTTGCTACTGGCACTGACTACAGCAGCTACTCGAGGGGTGGAAGTAACCCTGATTGTACCTGAGGCTGTAGATTCGAAACTGGTTAAATATGCTTCTCGAGCTTATTATCCGATGTTGCTTCAGGCCGGTGTTAAAATTGCTTTGTTTAAAGGTGGTTTGTTGCATGCTAAAACACTGACTGTTGACAGTGATTATACGCTTTTTGGAACGGTTAATATGGATATGCGCAGTTTTTATCTGAATATGGAAATTAGTCTGGCCATTTATGATGAAGGTATGACGGAAACGATTGTTGCTTTACAAAACGGCTATCTGCGTGATTGTGAGTATATTGAACTTAAAGCATGGCAGGCGCGTTCCAAATGGTGGGGACTAGTTGAAAATTCTGTGCGTCTCGTCGGCCCATTATTGTAGCGGTTTGTGAATGTATACAAAGCTGTCTGGTACAAACCGGCAGCTTTTTTTATTAGCTGATATTGTAGATGCAGTCTGTGCAGAAACAACTTCAGGTGTGAGTGAGAACAGTTAGTAGCTTGAGTAATCAATGTTTACTGATAAACTGCTGTTATTAATATTCTTTAAATATTTTTTTGTTTTGTTTATTATTTTTGTCAATATTTACAGATAATTAGCTGCTTATTTTATGTCTATTTCAGAATGTATAAATATTTCTGTTATATTTATGTATCTTTGATTTAGGAAGTAAATATTTACAAATAATATTTCTTTGAAAAGTTTACTTTTTATGTATATTACTTATTCTAACATTTGATAATTATGTCTTACACACACTTGAAGAAATTGGTTTTGTCACTGGCTATGTTGCCTGCTGTTGTTTATGCAGAAGATAAAGATAATGCTCAATTGCCAGATATAGAAGTAACTGCTTTACGCACGCATGCATCATGGCTGGATACAGCAGCCTCTGTGCATACCGTTAATGCCAGAGCGCTAACTGATACACCTAAAACGAATATTTCCGATGCCCTAAAAGGTATTCCGGGTTTACAAGCTCTGGAACGGGAAAATTATGCTCAGGATATGCAAATTTCGATGCGTGGTTTTGGCGCGCGTTCAACATTTGGGGTGCGTGGTATTCGCATATACGTTGATGGTATTCCAGCGTCTATGCCAGATGGGCAAGGGCAGACTTCTAATATAGATTTGAACTCTTTAGATAAAATAGAAGTGCTTGGTGGCCCTTTTTCATCTCTGTATGGGAATTCCTCAGGAGGAACAATACTGGCAACTACCCGTGAAGGCGAAGGTAAGCCCAGTGTTAGTCTTGGATTCAATACCAGCCGTTTTGCTAAGCAGCAAACTTCATTTCAGTTGCAGAGTGGGAGTGAATCAGCGTACCTGCCAGCCTATGATATCAGTTCCAATTATTTTGATACCAATGGATATCGCGAGCACAGCGATGCACGGAAGGTACTGAATAATGCTAAATTTACATGGAATCTGAATGATGGCAGTACAGTGAATTGGGTGCTGAATCAGGTACGCATCAGAGCGGCTGATCCCGGCGGACTGACACGTGAACAATGGCAGGAGAATCCGCGCCAGATTGCTCAAAATGTCAGAGATTACAACATGCGTAAGGAAATTGACCAAAGCCAGACTGGTTTAACTTGGGATAAACCCATTAATGAGCATAATAGTCTATATGCAATGGTTTATGCCGGCCGTCGTCATGTAGTGCAATATCAGTCGATTCCGGCCAAGGCGCAAACCGCTCCTAAGCACGCAGGAGGCGTGATTGATTTTACCCGACATTATTATGGAGCCGATTTGCGTTGGCTAAACAAAAACACTTTGCCCAATCTCACTCTTATTGGGGGAGTGGCATTTGACCGTGAGAATGAAGACCGGCAAGGATACAATAATTTTAACGGCAGCCATCTGGGGATGAAGGGTAATTTGCGTCGGGATGAGTACAATACTTTATGGAATCTCGACCCATATATGCAGTTTTCGTGGCGTTTTGTGCCGAAATGGCATGTGGATGGAGGCTTGCGTTATAGTAACGTACATTTTAAAACGCAGGATCATTATCTAGCTAATGGCGATGATAGTGGAGCACTGCGTTACCACAAACTATTGCCCAGTATTTCGCTAGGCTGGGATTTCCGGGATGATGCGGCTGCGTATATTGCCTATGGCAAAGGTTTTGAAACGCCTACTTTTACTGAAATGGCTTATCGGCCAGATGGTATGGCCGGTTTTAATTTCAATCTTAAGCCTTCTTCCAGCGATACTATTGAAGCAGGACTGAAATTTGACCAGCAATGGGGAATATTTTCTGCAACAGCATTTCACACTGAGTCACACAACGATATAGTCTCAGCCGTATCAGCCGGAGGCCGTAGTACATTTCGTAATGCTGACCGTACCAAAAGATATGGCGCAGAGTTAGGCTGGCAGAAAACACTGTGGCAAAATTTGGAGGCGCGGGCTAGCTACTCATATGTTGATGCCAAATTTGATAGTGATATACCGGCGCTAGGAAAAGCTGTTGCTGTGCGTAAGGGAAGTAAAATACCCGGAGTGGCACAGAATCAATTGTATTTTGGTTTGCAATGGCAACCGAAGCAAGGATGGCAAGGTGGTATGGATGTTCGTTATATGGATAAAATATACGTTAATGACAGCAATACTGATCATGCCCCTGGTTATGCGCTGGCATCTGCCAATATTGGCTATGAATGGGCTTATCGAGGCTGGACATTAAGCAGCTACGCACGTGTTGATAATCTGTTTAATCGACGTTACGCTGGTTCGGTGATTGTCAATGATAGTAATGGCCGTTATTTCGAACCCTCTCCTAAACGGACTTTCAGTACTGGTCTTAATATTCGCAAAGCTTTATGATAAAAAAGCACTGATTTAATCAGTGCTTTAACGGCGTAATTTATCTAACGCAATGTTCTCAATTAATCCTGCTGAATTCCGGCTATTAACCATTCTTGCTGATTACTAAGCGGTTTGACAAAATGCCAGACTTCGCTGAACGGTTGCTGAGGGCTGCCCAGATTTTCACTGACTAGTCCACTGAAGCGTACGCTGGCAATGTACTGACCATTTTCCTGTGTGCTGTCTACCAGTTCGGCATTGAGGTCGCTGAATTCGGCCGTATCCTGATTCTGGATAATATCGTCGCGGATGGCGGCAAACATTTCAGGTGTAAAGTAGCGTCTAATTTCTTCCAGATTCGAGGCATTATTCATGGACTGCACATGATTAAAACGTTGCCGTGCAAAGCGAAGAAATGCTTCAGTATTGCTGCCATCAGCCATACCCGAAAAATTGTTTGGCATGACAGGGCTATTGTTGCTTAGATTTTGACCAAATATGTTGGTACGGGCACTATTACTGCTATTGTTCTGAGTGCCGAAATGATTGCTGTTTTGCTGAGTATTGTAAGGTATATTGCCCTGATTATTTTTTTTTGCTGCAAAACGGCGATACAAATAGACTCCGCCAATCACAATAATGAGAAGCCATAGCCAGCTAAACCCGCTTTTTTTCTCTGGCTGCGCCATTTGTGTCTGCTGATTAGCCTCAGGGATGGTCTGATTATCAACATTATTAGTCGCATTATTGTAATCACTTGCAGGGGTAGCGTTGGTGGTAGCAGGTTGCTGCTGGTTGTGGTTTGCCATAGCATGGCCGGCTAATGCACCAATTGCTGCTCCGGCAACACCGGCACCAATGACTCGCGCAGTACTGTTTCCACGAGGCTGAGCCTGATTGGCGTAACCATTCTGATTATTACCGTATCGGTAATCATTGCGTCCAGAATTTGAATAAGAGCGTGACATACCTGCATTATTACCTCCTCCTAGACGGCTAGACGAAGAATTTGCATAATTGCTGCGGTTGTACTGATAGGAAGGGCTGCTATACGTGCTGGAATAGTTGGATCGTGACATACCACGGTTTCCTCCGCCTCCAATGCGTTTGGCTTCTGCTAAAGGGCTCAAGGTAAGGCTGAGGATGACAGCTGAAGCAATGTATCGTAGTTTTCGATTGTCCATTATTTGGATACTTTCATATCTTGAATATTAAAGTTAACTTTACTGTACATAGCGTTGAAAAATAAGATTTCAAGCAAAAAAACCAGCAATATTTAAACTATTTTACGGTTTAATGGTAGCTTTTGCGAATTGCAGTCGGCATTTTAGCGAAAAATAACTGGCATGGTGTGATGAACTTCAGCGTTAATGAGGTTTGGATTGAGTTTGTTAAACAGTGCTCATCAGTGAAGAAATTTGCAGCTTGCTGTTATTTATTTGATAAAAATGGGGATATCTTGATTAAAAGGATTGCTGGTAGATAAATTAAATACACTTCAGATAAAAAGAACCCTCTGTGCCAAGGGGAGAAGCAGCAGAGGGCCAAAATAATGTTTCGACAAGAGAATACTAAAAAGCATTTGAAATCTTGAGGTTATACGCTTGTTGCTGCGTATGGATATCATCTTAATGACTTAGACTGTTTTTTGCAGAGAAAGTTCATGTATTTTTGTTATATTTTGTAATTTTTCTTTTTTTGGAATCCAGGCAAGGTGATGTTGTAGCGATAAACGATTAAACGGCTGATGACACCACTGATAAACAACACATTAATGCTCAATGGTGTAACCATATTCCAATGATTCAATATGCATAATAGCAGCCCGAGTAATATTGCTATAGTTCCATAGATGTCACTACGCAAAATGATCGGGACTTCATTGACTAAAATATCACGCAGAATCCCGCCACCCACTGCAGTAACAAAGGCTAAGGTGACTACGCCAAACCAGTTTAATTTCAATGCTAAGCCGACTTCGGCACCAGTCAGGCTGAATGCAGCCAGACCGAGCGCATCTGCTACCACAAACCATACTGCAAGAACTCGGTGACGCTGATACTGAATATGAAATAACCACGATAATAAAAGCGTAATAAAAATAGTCCACAATGAGGTATTGCTTTTAAATATCATCGGAATATGTCCGATAAGGGCATCGCGCATCATGCCGCCGCCCACTGCAGTGAGTAAAGCTACGATTATTACACCGAGAATGTCTAGCCTTTTACGAAATCCGACTAAATAGCCAGACACAGCAAATGCTACAGTACCAATAATGTTAATCAGCTGAAAAATAAGATCAGTATTGAGCATGTTGCAGTTTATCGAATTCAGGTTGAAAAAAACGCCAGCCACCTACCGGTAAATCTTCGGCTTGCCAGGGACCAAATGCGCTACGGTGTAAAGCAACTACCCGATTACCCGCAGCTGCAACCATGCGTTTAACCTGGTGATACTTTCCGGAGGTAATGGTAAGCAGCAGGGTATGGGAGTCGGTCAGTTCAGCCGTTTCTGCTTGTACAGTTTCATTGTCATCATGTAGCAATACCCCTTGCTTTAACTTCATACACAAACTTTCATCAGCAGCATGTTTCAGGCTAACTCGGTAAATTTTAGGTAGCTTGTGTTTAGGCGAGGTACAGCGATGATTAAACTGGCCATCGTTGGTCAAAATCAGAACACCGGTGGTATCTGCATCTAGCCGGCCAACAGCTTGCATATTCAGATGGCGCAGTGGTTCGGGTAATATGCTGAATACACTAGGATAAAACTGAGGTTTGTGTGAAGTTTCGTAGTCGGCAGGTTTGTTTAGCAGAATATAAAAATATGGCAATGGCACAGGTGGGAGATTCACTTCGTCAATTTGCAGACTGCTTACATTCGATGGTTCTATCTCCATGCGTGCATCGGTACAAAGCTGCCCATTAATGAGTACAGCGGCATCTTTAATCAGCACCTGACATTGTTTACGGCTGCCCAGACCCTGCGCTTGCAGGTATTTCAATAAATGCATAACAAATTAACCTTACAGGCCGTTATTTTCTCGATAAATTAAAAAAATAAAAGCGTATCTACAATAAACAATGGAATAAGTATAGTTAAAGACCAACCCATGTAGCCAAAAAAACTGGGCATGGCGATATGCTGCTGCTCAGCGATTGATTTAATCATCAGATTAGGTGCATTGCCAATATAACTGAGTGCTCCCATAAATACTGAGCCCATGGAAATAGCCAGCAGTGTTTCAGGAAATTGCAGCATAAGTAATTGTGCTTCACCACCGGCAAGATTAAAAAATACCAGATAGGTTGGCGCATTATCCAGAAAACCGGATAAAACACCACTCATCCAGAAATACAGCGTATTGACAGGCGCTCCATTGTGGTGAATGAAATTGACTAGTTGCCTAAACTGACCATCTGATCCTAATTGCAGTATTGCCATTACAGGTGCAATGGTAATAAAAATGCCGATAAACAGCTTTCCGACTTCTTGCATTGGTGCCCAGTTGAATTCATTCTGCTGACGCAGTGCGGATGGAGTGTACTTCAGTCCGCATAAGGTAATCAGCAGTAGTAAACCATCACGAATACAGGCTATTAAGCTAATTTCTATGCCAAAAAACTGCCAGATTGGATAATTTTTACATAAACCAGACAATAGTATGATAACTATTACTGCCAGCAAAAACAGTAAGTTGATTTTACCTTCAATCCTCCACTTAGCATTATATGGCTTGGGTAGAGTTGAGGTTTTGGTTTCTCGCAACCATAAAAATTGATCTATAAAGGTAAATACACCCAGTAAAAGCACTGTATTCAGCAGTACCGGTAATATCATATTGCTGATTGTCCACTTGAATCCAACACCTTTTAGAAAGCCCAGAAACAAGGGTGGATCACCAAGCGGTGTTAAACCTCCACCGATATTAGCCACTAAGAAAATGAAAAATACTACTATATGAGCACGATACCGTCTCTGTGCATTGGCACGCAGTATAGGCCGAATGAGTAGCATGGAAGCTCCGGTCGTTCCCATCAGTCCAGCCAGAACGGTACCGCTTGCTAAAAGTAAAACATTTAATTTAACACTGCCAATACCACTATTCCGAATTACTATACCCCCAGAAAGGGTATAGAGCGCCAGTAGCAGAAGCATAAATGGCAGATATTCCTGCAGTAGCGTATGCAGAACAAGTGAAACACATGTCATGATACTGAATTGCCAGCATAGTGGTAGCAGGAAGATACAGCACCATATAGCAATAATTTTGCCACTATGGTGATGCCAAAGATGTGGTATCAGTAAAGGACTGACAGCAATGGAAAGAAGCATGCCAATAAAGGGAAGACACCACCACAGACTCAGTTCGTTAGCTGGTAAGCCAGCAGCCAGCACTGTTGCAGGTATAAAGAAGCCGATAAATGCACTGACATAGCGCAATATGTGACTTTTTTGGCACAAAATGGCTAAAGCGGACAGAGAAGAGAAATGGGATACAGGAAGCATTACAAAGGTGGTTTATTTTAACAAACGCGATTTTAACAACAAAAATAAAAAATGGTTGAAGAAAAGTTTTTCTGTTTTAAAAGAGAATGGAAATAGGGAATTTAAATCAAAGATATTAAAGATGTATTGTCTATAGATTGTAACCGACGTGCTTTAGTTAAACTGTAATCTTCTGATCTATATAATTGTAATCTCTATTCAGTGCTATTTTTTTTATGTAGTGGATATTCTATGCCGAGGCTAGACCATCCTTCCGTACCCATCGTGCGCAATAATGTTTTGTTGCGTTCAAAAATAGACCCTGCATCAGGAAAGGCGGCTACAGCTTGATCTATACTGCTTTCTCTAATCAGATGCAGTATTGGATATGGGCTTCGATTTGTATAATTGGTAATGTCTTCAGGTGGTTCATCAGCAAACTGAAAATTTGGATGGAATGGTGCTATCTGAATGGTGCCTGTGGCATCAATATCTTCTAAAACTTGTTCGGCAAGAGCCACTACGTCGAGGAAAACCTCAAAATCAGCGAATAATTTTGGTTCAATAACTAATGTGGTTTCAATTTCAGTGGCTGGTGTCTGTAGTAAAAGGTGTAATTCGTTTTCTAGCAAATCAAGAAATGCATCAGTATGTCTAGCATGGCTGATACTGAAGCGCAGTCTGTGTAGCTGGTATGGTCTGCGAGCAAAAGGGCAAAGATTCAGGCCGATTACTGCCCGTTCTAGCCATTGCTGGCAAATGGCGGAGATATCATCATCAGAATAGACATTGGCAGACATAAATCTCGATATTGCCTTTATATTAACTGTTTTAACATTTAGAAATAATTGATTAATCAGATTGTGCCTGGCTCATCGTTTTTTTTATATACTAACTGATATTCAGGTGTTCCAGTGGTAAAGAAGTCGTTGCCTTGATTTCTCTCAGAACGAAACTAGATTTGGCATCTTCCACCCCTGGTGTGGCCAGCAATGTTTCCAACACAAAATGTGAGAAAGCATTCATATCGGAAAAAAAAGCTTGAAGAATATAATCTGATTCGCCGGTTAAGGCAAAACAGTTTAGAACGTGCGGCCAATTTTGCACTGCTTGAGTAAATTCATCTCGTTTTTGTTTATTCTTGTTTACACTGACATGAATAAAAGCCTGTAATCCAAGTGCAACGTGGTTTGGGTCTAGTAGCGCAGCATAGCGACGGATGATTCCTGATTCTTCAAGCTGCTTTAGCCGGCGTAGGCAAGGTGAGGGCGATAGTGCCACACGCTCGGACAGCTCTACATTGGTAAGACGACCGTTGTCTTGTAAAACTTGCAGGATTTTTAGGTCGGTTTTATCTAAAAAACTTATTGCCATAATGCAAGGATCCTGAGGATTACTGCCGCATTGATGCAACAGGCAGCGAAACATAGATTAAAGTTAAAGTTTATGAGTGATGCAAAATTGCATTTTATTACATAAAAAAGTTTATTTTGACATTAATTTAATTTTAATACTAGTTATTCTGAATGATTTTTGTTTATCTATCTACTTTAATAATATAAAAAAATGTAGTCAGCTATTTGTGATAACTGAAAATGAATATTTTAGTGTAAAGTTTCAAAGTTAAGCTATATACGTCAAGGTTTGATTAATATTTCGTTCTGTTTTTACAAGTAATACAAGTGCAACTCATAATTATAATAAATGAATTTAAAATTACCATACCTGTGCATTTAAAAACATCTATTTGTCTTACGACACCAATATAAGCAATATTTTTTTAAAGTTGTTGAAGTGATTTAGTCTAAATGTAATGAAAAAAAAATTTATTGAATGAAAATTTATTTACTATCATGCGTGAAATTATTACTGCTGAAAATCCAAAGTTGTTCTCAAACCTATTGAAAAGCAGAAAAGCAATATTTCATATAAAGGGTATAATTACCATTCCACAAAATTTAACTCAGGTTAAAAAACATTATTCATAACCCTTTGCTTCACCTATCTTGATGATTTCACATGATTGATAAGTGAAGTTGAATAGTTTTAATCGATTATGTCTGACTTATCTGCGGCTTTAGCCAAACCTAAACTAAATCTTGCTCTCATATTTACCGTATTACTCATCGGGGCCCTGGCTTTTGTGCAAGTCTATTCTGTGCAGTCCATATTGCCTGTGCTAATGCAGGAGTTTCATGCCAGTGCTGCTACTGTAGGCTCAACCGTAGGCGCTACTATACTGGCAGTCGCATTGATGTCTCCATTTCTGGGTATGATTTCGGATGCTTTCGGACGCAAGATGTTTATTGTTGGTTCAATCATATTTATCGCTATCCCAACACTGGCTCTGTCTTTTGTGCATAGCATCAGCTTGCTTTGGTGGCTGCGATTTGTACAAGGGTTGGCAGTTCCCGGTATCACTGTAGTATTGCTGGCTTATATAGGCGAAGAATTCAGTGGCAATCCGCGCATCAGGCTAATGAGTTTCTTTGTTTCCGGTACAGTGCTTGGTGGCTTTCTTGGCCGGTTTTTGATGGGATATCTCACTGAATTTATCGGCTGGCGACATGCATTTATGATAATGGGTATCATCAGTTTGCTGGGTGGCATACTGGTTTGGCGCAACTTGCCAGCATCCAAAAAGTTTGAAGCTAAGCCACAGGTTTCAACCGCATTGAAGACTCTCTGGCATCATCTGCACAATCGTTACGTTCTTGCGGCGTGTGCACTAGGTTTTTGTGTACTGTTTTCATTGGTTGGATGTTTCACTTATATTAATCTGTATTTGGATCAGCCACCTTATAATCTTTCAAGCTCGCAACTAGCCAATATATTTGCGGTGTATTTAATAGGTATGATTATTACGCCGTTGTCAGCTCGTCTGATTATCAAATTTGGAACTAATCTAACTGTATTAATGGCCATGAGTTTGTCGATTTTCGGCGTATTATTAACATTATTGCATCCATTGTGGATGATTGTTTTGGCACTTGCCGTGATGAGTAGTGGTATTTTTATTACTCAGTCTTCCACCATCACTTATATATCTGCGAATGTCACAGAAGGCCGTTCATTGGCTTCTGGGTTATATTACATGTGTTACTATGCTGGTGGTTTTATGGGTTCACTGCTTTGTGGCCATGCTTTTGAAAGTGGTGGCTGGTTTATGACAGCAGTCACATTGATTAGCGCTCAACTGCTGGCTATGCTGATAGGTGGTGTACTGATGCGAAAAAAGGCTGAACATAATTAGCCTTGAGCACATGTGCAAAGCTAGTAGACGATAATCATTTCCTAGTAATAAAGAAAAAACCAGACCACAACTTCAATTTATCAATAAGATAATTAGCTTTATCTGCCATAGAAAACACATGTGTAATGAGCAGTAAAACTGACGCACTAAAATCTATGCCAAGTACAAATAGGGATAATCCTTATATGGTTGTTTTTACTTTATCGAGTGGTAAATTACGTTAGAATCTGTTTTTCTGATTGTAAAAGGGTGCATCATGCAACCATTGTCACATTATCCGATTGTGATTATCGGTGCTGGTCCGGTGGGTATGCTTGCAGCCCTGATGTTGCAGCAACAGGGAAAATCTGTATTATTGCTAGAGGCTCGTGCCGCCGGCAGCAGATTGACCGATCAGCGTACACTGGCTTTGTCGTATCACAGTATTCAAATATTTCGTCATGCTGGAGTGGAACTCCCGGACGATGTTTTTACTTTCATTCAGAAGGTGCACGTTTCGCGGCAGCATCATTTTGGTCGAGTACTGTTGTCAGCTCAGGATATAAATCAGCCTTATCTCGGTGCCACCATTGATTATGTGAAATTGGTTCAGGCCTGTGAACAAGCACTGACTAAACTTCGGGTTCCAGTACAATGGCAGACTAAGGTAGAAAAAATACATACAACGCCACATTGGGCTTCTATCCAGTGCCAGAGTCAGTTTCAGACACGCATATTTACTGCGCAATGGCTAATTCTCGCTGAGGGCGGTAATTTGGCCGCAGACTTACCTGATATTCAGATACGCAGCCACGATTATCAGCAACAGGCCTTGGTCAGTACTCTTAAATTTGAATTCCCCAATCAATCCGTTGCTTATGAACGTTTCACCCTTAACGGTCCATTGGCATTATTGCCGTATACAAATGATTTTCGTCTGGTATGGACATGTACGCCGCAGGAAGCAAAACAACGCCAGCAGATGGATTTGGATACAATGAATCAGCAGTTACAAACGGTGCTGGGAAACCGTCTTGGCCGGCTTTGTCAGATAGGTAATGTGGCAACTTTTCCCCTACAATTGCGGCAGCTTAGCCGTGTTTACAGCCAGCGGGTAATCTGTATCGGTAATGCAGCTCAGACCATGCATCCGGTGGCTGCTCAGGGACTGAATTTGGGTGTACGTGATGCAGAAACACTAAGTGCAGTATTTGGCTCATTTGATATTGCAAAACTGGATAATGATATTTTGCCACGAAACTATGCACAAGCACGTGCTTATGATGCGAATGCGGTTGTAGGATTCACACATGCTTTGGTTCAACTGTTTGATCATGCCCATAGTGGTCTGGCTTACGGCCAGAGTTTAGGGATGAGCATTCTGGGTGCTATACCAGCTTTCAGACAGTCATTTACCAAACAATTGGTTTATGGTCTGAATTCATCCTTCACAGATTTTGCTGAATAAGAATATTGGCATGATAAGGACGTAAAATGCAGCATAAGCAGCAAACAGATTTTGACATCATTGTTCTTGGTGGTGGGCTAATTGGAGCGACATTGGCACTTATATTGCAGCAGCAGGGCAAAAGTGTATTACTAGTAGAAAAAGCACCACCAACAACCAACCTGACCAGTCTGACTCAATCATGGGATGCGCGTATCTATGCAGTTAGCCCAGCCAACCAACAGCTTTTAAATAAATTAGGTGTATGGCCAGTCGAGAGAGTACAGCCAGTAAGCCGTATGGAAGTATATGGCGACACCAATGGGCATATCAGTTTTGATGCAGCCAGCGTAAAAGTACCTTATCTGAATTACATGCTTGAAAACCGCTATTTGCTAGCCAGAATATGGCATGCTTTGGTAGAGACTGATGTAACCATTGTGCAAAGTAAGCCCCAAATGATAAGCACTGATGTCTGGTCAGCACAGCTTACATTAGAAAATGGCTCTTCTTATCGCAGTCAGTTACTCATAGGTGCTGATGGTGCTCAATCGTGGCTACGGCAGCAGGCAGGTATTACAGTAAACGTTTCACCGTACCAGCAGCAAGGTTTGGTAGCTAATTTCAACACAGAAAAATATCATCACGGCTGCGCTTACCAGTGGTTTAGTCATGGCGATATTCTTGCTTATCTGCCTTTACCAGGGCATCAAATTTCCATTGTTTGGTCTACAGCTTCCGCAGGCAAGCTTTCACACCTGAATGGTGAAGATTTTGCTTGTAAAGTAGCTGAAGCAGGCAATTATCAGTTGGGTGAACTAAGCCCGATCACTCCGGTATTTGCTTTCGACCTTATTAAGCGCCAGCCGCAGACTATCATCAGTCAGCGTATAGCTTTGATTGGTGATGCAGCACATACCGTTCATCCTTTGGCTGGACAAGGTGTTAATCTGGGTTTCGCAGATGTAGAATATCTCAGTCAGTTGCTAGCACATGCCGAGGATTTAGGTAGCTGGTCTTTGCTCAGACAATATCAGCGTTCTCGGTTACTAGCAGTGCGCACAATGCAGCAGGGTTGTGATGGATTGTTCAGACTGTTTGCCAATAATTACCTACCCGGAATAAGCTGGTTGCGCAATCAGGGAATGAATATGGTGAATAATTTAGATTCGCTTAAAAATCAGCTAATTCGTCAAGCTATGGGGCTGTAATAATCTCAAGCCTAAATACTGTAAAATAAATTTTAATTAATGAGTAGAAATTTATATCTTTGTATTGAAATATTTTTATTTATAAAAATGTATGAATTGTTGCAAATTTTAATAAAAAATTGATTTACAGTTTCGTTGTTGCTCGTTTTTCCAATCAATATGAATGTGTAAAATACTCTTCGTTTAAAAATTGATATAAATATAGATTAATAGGCACCCAGATAAAAGTGCTATATTGTCAATCATCAAATTGCATTAATCTGGTACACCAGCCCATTTTGATCAATAACGTTTATCTTATCACATCATAATATCAAGGCTGAATTAAGACTTAATTGCTGCATATTTTGCATGGGTAGCTCTTTAAGTTATTTCTTTCTCTCAGAAGTGACTTTTGTGATATAAAAAGCTCTAAAATTAGCTGCTAGACTCAAAAATGATTGAATTATTAAATATTAATCCAGATGATATAGGGACAAAATACGCATAAACAGAATAAAATTATTTTAATATTATTGATTATGTATTTTTATATTGATGAATTTATTTAATTTTTATCAAGTTATTATACTGTCTGTAACTAGCTTGATGTCGAAAGCTTATCTGTTTATTACTATTTTCAGGTTAGAATGTTTGGAATAAATATTTTAACTTTCACAACGCATGTGTTTTTGACTAATTTGTGATTGTTAAGCTTCGGATATTCTTAGAAATACGTGTTATTTGTATTATTTATTATTTTTTGGTTTTTTAGCCTGAGGAATTAATAGAGCATAATGTAATGATTTGGCTTTTTCTTAAGCTCACACATCGGCTTATTAAAATTTAAAATAAAGTAAGTTAATACGTATATTAAGATTGATATTTGTAATGCCTAAAACTCAAGTTTTAGTTCGAGTACTTTGATTGAGCAATATCAGAAAAAAAACTCAAGCTATATCTGAACTGATTAAAGGCTTACCATTGGATGCAATATTATTTGGATTAATTATCACAGTTAAATTCTAGTTTGTTTTCTCAAGTTTGCATAGAAAACTGCTGATATCACACTCAAATCTGTAACTGAATAAGACTGTACGAAGATAATCAAAAAATTTGCTGTGTACCAATTCTTTGTAGAGATGTTATATTCTGCTATAAATGGGATTAAAAATTTGAACAGTTTTAAACATCTAAGGTCTGAACTCATTTGTACAAATTTGTGTATTTATGAGTATAGGCGAGTATAGAATGGTGCCCGGAGCCGGAATCGAACCGGCACGGCCGTTTTAAGAGCCGACGGATTTTAAGTCCGTTGTGTCTACCTATTTCACCACCCGGGCGGATGGAAATTAATACAAAAGATGTATTAATTTTTATGTTGGAGGCGGGGGCACGGATTTAAACCGGCCTACACAGCTTTGCACACTGTGGCATAGTCACTCTGCCACCCCGCCATAAAACTATTCAAATTATCTGGAGGCGGGAGTCGGAATCGAACCGGCGTACACGGATTTGCAGTCCGCTGCATGACCACTCTGCCATCCCGCCTTAAATCTTAAATATTTACTCAATCGGGTAGAGCAACTACTAAATCAAAATCTGGAGCGGGAAACGAGTCTCGAACTCGCGACCTCAACCTTGGCAAGGTTGCGCTCTACCAACTGAGCTATTCCCGCATTTTCACTTTATACATGTGAGCATGTTTTTTGGAGCGGGAAACGAGTCTCGAACTCGCGACCTCAACCTTGGCAAGGTTGCGCTCTACCAACTGAGCTATTCCCGCATTTCACTTTATACATGTGAGCATGTTTTTTTGGAGCGGGAAACGAGTCTCGAACTCGCGACCTCAACCTTGGCAAGGTTGCGCTCTACCAACTGAGCTATTCCCGCGGTGCTCATTCGTACTGAATGAAGAAGCAACATTATATCGATGAAAAAATCTGTGTCAAGGCTATTAATGAAGCTTGCTTGTTTTTTTTTGCTTTCACTATGATTTTTTAAGATTTAAATTCTTTAGTAGCCATTTTTAAATAATACAGCATGGACCAGATGGTCAGAATGCAGGCCACAAGCATCAGAATATTTCCAATTTTCCATAGCAGATTGGGTTCTGCTAATGGGGGAGATGTCATCAATAGTATAAATATGGCACCCATTTGAGCAGCGGTTTTGAATTTGCCTAGTTTGGCTACTGCCACACTATTGCGTTTACCCAGTTGGGCCATCCATTCACGCAAAGCAGAAATGGTGATTTCCCGCCCGATAATTATCATGGCAAATATAGCGTATGTGCGGCCGGTTGCTACTAGCAATATCAAGGCTACAGCTACCATTAGTTTATCGGCAACTGGGTCAAGGAAAGCACCAAAATTAGATGTTTGCCCCCATCGGCGTGCCAGATATCCATCAAACCAGTCAGTAATGGCCGCGGCTGCAAAAAAGCCTGCCGCTAGCCAGTTGATAATCTGACGGTCGCTGATCCAGTCTGTAGGCAAATAAAATAAGAGGGTGAATACAGGAATGATAAGGATACGCAACCAAGTGAGCAATATCGGAAAATTCCATGGCATAACGGGGTGTTCCTGATGGGTTTAAGTTTGGTTAGTTCACATGATACCTGTTTGATCGTTTTCAGGTAATTTTTTATTATTCGTTGTTGTCCGCATCAGTGCATAGAGAGATGTAGGTTCTTAATTTCAAAATAATATCGGTTAAATATTGCTTTGGTTCTAGATATGAGCAGTAATATTCAAATCTTTAATCAGGCAGCATGGCTATTGCACCCGTGCTGCCTAAACGGTAGATATTATTTGACCATATCCTTATAAGCGCCATAGCCTGCTGCTTCCATTTCATCATATGGAATGAAGCGCAGGCTAGAGCCGTTGATACAGTAGCGCAAACCACCCCGTTCTTGCGGACCGTCATTGAATACATGTCCTAAATGCGAATCAGCCTGATGGCTACGTATCTCTGTGCGTTGCATACCATGGCTGTTATCATGATGTTCACTAACGGCTTCTGATTGAATTGGCTGGCTAAAAGCGGGCCAGCCGCAGCCGGAATTGAATTTGTCACGCGAACTGAATAAGGGTTCTCCACTTACAATATCCACGTAAATACCGGGAACAAACAGCTCATCATAGGGATGGCTAAAAGGTCGTTCGGTTGCAGAATTCTGTGTTACCTGATAGGCTTCTTCGCTTAACTGTTGATGTAAAGCAGCATTATCGGGTTTGTGAAATGAATTAGGGTTGTAAGCTTGAGTAGGAGTAGTTGGCTGAGGCAGTTCGGGCAATGGTTCACGCGCTTTTTGTAAATCAATATGGCAATAGCCCTGTGGATTTTTATCCAGATAGTCCTGATGATATTCTTCAGCCGGGAAAAAATTTTGTAATGGCAGATTTTCCACAACAACTGGTGCTGTGTACCGACCCTGTTCAGCTTTGATGGCCGCCTGAATAATATCGCGATCAGCTGCATCAACATAATAAATACCACTGCGGTACTGGGTACCTACATCGTGGGCCTGCCGGTTTAGGGTAGTGGGGTCAATGATTCGGAAAAAATGTCGCAGAATATCTGTTAAGGACAGAATGTCTGCATCGTATTCAAGTTTGATGGTTTCGGCGTGGCCGGTATTTTGGTTGCATACTTCTTCGTAACTGGGATTAGTAGTACGTCCATTGGCATAACCTGCTTCCGTGTGCAACACGCCTTTTAGTCTTTTAAAATAGCCTTCCATACCCCAAAAGCAACCGCCAGCTAAATAAATAGTTTTTTTATTCATGATGTTATAACCTGTCGCTGTATGATATTTATCTATATGCTATCACCTGCTTATTATGAATGAAAGGTGTTGTTTTGCTTAATTATGTGTGTGTGATATAAAATCTTAATATTTGATGAGTAAATCTACGTAGTGCAGACCTAATTTAAAGAATTGTTATGAGTATTATTACTTATTTGCGTCCGGCACGGGCGGAGGATTGTGAAGACATCTACAATGCGCATCGCTATGCAGTGCAATATACTTGCGCACGCAAGTATGATGAAACCGTGTTGAAAGCTTGGTTATCATTATTAAATATTGAAAGTTATTTACATACCCTAGCTGATACCAATAAAGCTTTATGGGTAGTTGATTATAAAGGCCATATACAGGGTTTTTTTCAAATGGATCTTGTTGAGGCACAATTGGATGCATTGTATATCCATCCGTTTGTACATAATCAGGGGTTAGGAACGGCTTTGTTGCAGCGTGCTGAAAATGTTGCCATTCGTGCAGGTTTAGGGATGCTGAAGCTGTATGCATCGCTTAATTCTGTAAAGTTTTATGAAATCAATGGCTATGTTTCTTTGGGAGAATGTGCTTTGCCGCTTAATAAAGAGGTTACGGTGAATTGCCTGCTGATGCGTAAATATTTAACTGAGTAGCTTTTTTACAGTAATCTTTTTTTGTAATCACAATTATTATATCTATTAATTTTGTAATATCTACAAAATATATTAATGGTACTTTTTCTTTTTGTTTTAGATAAATCAAAAATTTAATCAATCATTCCACATCTTTGTTTATTTGTGAATTTTAATTTCAATGTTTATTATGTTTTCACAGGTTGATGTAGATGATTTTAGCTCAGTGAATATATCGTTCTTGATTGTTGTATACACTTAATATTGGTAGGTATTTATAAATTGCCTATTTTTTAATCAATTAAAAATATTCTCTAAAAAACAATAGTATATTATAGTTATCCCCAGATTTTACCCGCAGTTTTGCGCTGAAATTTGTGTACAGGTGGATAAGTTTGCGTTTCATGTTCGAATTGTACTAACTCTGTATATAAAGAAGCTTGCCAGCCTTGGTAGTGCCTGCCACAATAGTTGTTCAATTCCTTTTTTATCAATTTGCATTTATATGAAATGTCCCTTTTGTCAACATCATAATACACAGGTAATAGATACCCGTCTGAGTGAAGGTAATAATAGTATTCGTCGCCGTCGCCGCTGTCTTGCCTGTGATAGCCGCTTTAGTACACTGGAAGTGGTGGAAATGCGCATGCCTTTGATTATCAAGCGGACAGGTGAAAAAGTGCTGTTTGATCCTGCTAAACTTTATACCAGTATAAGTAGGGCATTACATAAACGGCCAATGGATAGAGAAAGTATTGAGAATGCAGTAGCAGAGATTGAAACCAATCTTTACCATATGGGTATTAAAGAAGTGCCCAGCCATATGATTGGAGATATGGTACTGGGCTTACTGGCAAAACTGGATGAAGTAGCGTATGTCCGTTTTGCATCGGTATATAAAAGTTTTCATGATGTTTCAGAATTCACACAGCTCATCGCTAGTTTAAAAAAGAAAAATTAGAAGTATAAATTCTCATAGTGTTTCTTTCTGTTCGCTGCAATGGCAGCTAAATCTTGTTATACTTTGTAACTATTATGCCTTGTCATGAAAGCTTGAATTTATCATGTTGAAATCTCGTTTATGGTTGCTGGTTGCAATTGCTTTGCTGAGTTTATCTGCTTGTAAACAGAAAGATACCTCTGTAACGATTGATGCCAGCGACACTCAGGCAGCAAGTAGTGCCAGTGAAGCTTCTGAGACTAATGCAACCTCTACTCAAACATTAAGCAGTAACGATGGCAAAGTTAGCATTGTGTTGGATGGTGATTTTACTGATGTTTTGGATAGTGCCTCAGACTGGGTTGATCAGAGTCAGGTAAAGAATCTGACATTATTGCAGCACGATGATGGCAGCAATATTACACTGGCGGTAAATAATCTGGGCGTAATGAAAATTAAACCAGACGAATATTTTAAAAATTTAGCGGACAGCTTGAAAAACAACGCAGCCATAAGCAAAGTTAAGCTGGGAATTGCTACTGAAAACCGCATGAATTACCGCTTCAGCCATCAGCAAAACGGTACTTTATTAAATGAAAGCTGTGTTGCACTAGTGGCAAATGGAAATCTGTACACAGTTTGTGCCAGCAGCGATAGTGCCTCTGATGATGCTCTTGCCACTACTTTGAAAACAATTAATTTACAGAATAGTTAATGATGAGCTTTTCCGAGCTGGATAAAAAATTTATGCAAACCGCCCTTGAGCTGGCCTGGCAAGGGCGGTTTTCTACTTCTCCCAATCCCCGTGTTGGATGTGTCATTGCTCGTGGCGAGCAGATAGTAGGTGAGGGTTTCCATGTGCAAACTGGTTTAGCTCATGCTGAGGTTAATGCTTTGAAACAGGCTGGATCATTGGCTCACGATGCTACTGCATATGTCACACTAGAGCCTTGCAGTCATACAGGTAGGACGGGGCCGTGTGCGCAGGCGTTGATTGAAGCAGGTATTAAGCGCGTTGTTGTGGCCATGCTAGACCCTAATCCACAGGTCAGTGGCAAGGGTATAAAGATGCTGGAACAAGCAGGTGTGAATGTTGAAAGCGGATTGTTTACATTACAGGCGCGTGAACTTAATCCAGGTTTTCTTTCTAGACAAGAAAGAAACAAGCCTTATATCAGACTTAAAATTGCAGCGAGTCTTGATAGTAAAACTGCGTTGAGTAATGGGCAAAGCCAGTGGATTACAAGTGATGCTGCCCGTAATGATGTTCAGACATTGCGGGCTGAGAGCTGTGCAGTCTTAACTGGTATCAATACCGTTATTGCAGATAATCCGCTGCTGAATGTGCGGAGGTTTAAAGCCTTGCGCCAGCCAGTGCGTATTATTTTGGATAGTCAGCTGCGTATTACTCCCGCTTTCCATGTGATTCAGGATACAAATAGCCCAACATTAATTGTGACTACTATCCGAGACAAGGCTAAACAGGCCCTTTTTGCACCGTATTCCCATGTTTCCGTTCTAACCTTGCCTCCAAACCAGCACGGACAAATAGAACTTTCCGAACTTTGGCCGATACTGCTTCAACGTAATATCGGTTTGATTCTCGCGGAAACGGGCGCGACCTTGAATTCTGCTTTACTGGCAAGCCAAGCAGTAGACGAAATTATTTATTATCAGGCGCCGAAGATTCTAGGTTCATCCGCAAGAAACGCAATCGAACTTCCTGAAAATCAAGAGGCATTGAATGAATCTGAATGGCAATCAGTCGATCTTAGACTGCTGGGTAATGATTGTCGCTGGACAATACGCCATGAGCAGAGTGCTTCTTGGTTAAAAGGTAGTTTGTTATAGCAGTTAAAAATCTACCTATATCAAACATTCTTTAATTAATGTATCAAACACAGCTGAAAATAAAATTTCGTTGTGTAACAATATTCTCATTGTTAGTTTATTTTACTAATCCTACATAATGTATGCAGCATTATTGATATTACAATATTAATTATTACATTGCTCATTGATAATAAAGGCTTCGCTATGCGTATTCTATTAACGGGTTCAAAAGGTCAGGTAGGAAGTTGCTTGCGGGAAAGATTTCCTGAAAACTGGGAATTGATAGCCAGTGATTCTCAGACACTGAATATTACAGATGCACATAATGTGCTCAATATGGTTAAGACATTTGAACCGGATATGATCATCAATGCTGCCGGTTATACTAAAGTCGATGCCGCTGAAACAGATAGCGATAAAGCATTTGCAGTTAATGCAACCGGAACTCTGAATCTAGCACAGGCTGCACAGTCGATTGGTGCACGTTTGATTCATTTGTCCACTGAGCAGGTATTTGATGGACATCATCATGTGGTGCTCACTGAAAATATGGCTCCTAATCCAGCAAATATTTACGGACACAGTAAATTGGCAGGTGAATTACTTGCTTTAAATGCCCATGTTGAAACTGCAGTCATCCGAACTTCTTGGGTTTACAGTGAACATGGTCACAATTTTGTTAAAATTATGTTGCAAAAAGGTTTGGAAGCACCGACTATCCGGGTCGTTGATGACCAAATTGGTTGTCCAACCTATGCCGGAGATTTAGCTGAAGCCATCATCCGCCTAGCTGAATTAAAGAGTTCGCCACGTGGAATATTCCATTTTGCTGGTAGTCAGCAAATGAGCTGGGCAGAATTTGCTCAGCGCATTTTTATCGAAGCTGCCAAAATAGATGATCGCTATAGTAAAGTAAAGGTAGAACGCATAGCTACCGCAGATTATAAGTGTGCAGCTAAGCGTCCTGAGTTTGGTATTCTAGATAGCCGTACCTTGCAAAATATCATACAGCAACCAGTAACCGATACGCCTTTATCGCAAGTCGTTAGCAAACTTTTGAAATAAAAAATATAAAATTAGCGGGTTAATAAAAACCCGCTAATTTTAGTTTGACGATTTATTTTTCTTTACGCATATCATGGTGTTCGATTACGAATCCTGCTTCCTTATAAGTACGGAATCTTTGTCTTGCCATTGCGACTTCATCCAGATCATTAGCCACCAGCTCTAATACACGCTCTGGTCTTTGTGGTGCTTCAGACCAATAAACATCTGCCAGATTAATAACTACCCAATCATTTTTAATAGCAGGTAAATCATTGCCATAAGAAAGTAATACCCATTGTCCTTCTACGGGTAAAGGCTGTGAGTGAGGCCAGATTTCATGTGGCAGGAAACTAGTAGCGTTAAATGACCACAAAGCATGATCAAGTTCGTTGACTCTACCTGCATCTTCTAGCCAAATTAATACACTTAGCCCGCTTTTAAACACTTTTTGTGTCAGCCGGCAGGTGAACGAAACTATGTCAGAGAGGTGTGTGTAAAAAGTGGTAGTGGCCATATCATCTCGCATTTAGACTTGTTGAAGCAGATACTCCACTAGCAGTGGCACGGGTCGGCCTGTTGCACCTTTATTAGAGCCGGAATGCCATGCTGTACCAGCGATATCCAAATGTGCCCATGGGTAGGATTTTGTAAAATAAGAAAGAAATGCCGCAGCAGTAATCGTACCAGCGGGACGGCCACCTATATTTTGCAAATCCGCAAAATTGGATTTCAGCTGTTCTTTATATTCATCGAATAACGGTAACTGCCAAGTTTTATCGTTAATATTGTTGGCTGCTTCTAACAACTGTTCTATTAGTGGTTGATTATTGCCTAGTACTCCCTGAGCTACATGCCCCAGAGCAATAATACATGCACCTGTCAAAGTAGCGAGATCGATAACAGCTTTAGGCTGGAAACGTTCCGCGTAGGTCAGCGCATCACATAAAATCAGCCTGCCTTCTGCATCAGTATTTAGCACCTCGATGCTTAATCCATTCATGGCTTTTACTACATCACCCGGCTTGACAGCATTACCCGATGGCATATTTTCACAAGTAGGAATAACTGCAACAAGGTTTAAGGGCAGCTTAAGTTTTGCTGCAGCTGCAAACGCTCCGATAACTGAAGCTGCACCGCACATATCAAATTTCATTTCATCCATAGCTGCGCCCGGTTTAAGCGAAATTCCTCCCGAATCAAAGGTTATACCTTTACCTACCAATACCACTGGTTTCTCATCCGCTTCAGGAGCGCCATGATATTGCAGTTCAATCAGGTAGGCACCTGCTGTACAGCCCTGAGCTACAGCCAGTAACGCATTCATCTTCATTTCCTGAAGTTCTGCAGTAGACATGATACGGGCACTGGCACCTACATTTTCAGCAATCCTAGCCGCTGTAGAGGCCAGATAAGATGGAGTACATACATTACCGGGTGCATTACCAAGGTCTTTACAGATATTCATTCCGTAAACTATGGCTTCAGCTTTTATAAGGTATTCATTTACTTCTTGAGTAGTATAATAATGTACTTGCTCCAATTTGATTGGCTTAGCATCTTTTTTGAAAGTGTCAAAACGATAAACTGCCTCACCTACAGCTATAGTAAATGCCTGTACCCATTTTTGCACAATGGCTTTTGGAACTAAGCTCAGATCCACATCAATCCGAATTTGTTCTTTGGCCCAGCATGCTACAGATGTTGCCAGTTTTTGTATGCTGGCATAATCCTCTTCTTCTATACGTGCAACCGCTACAGCTTGTAGCTGATTCTGCTCAAGTGTATGTGTAGCAAGAAAATCTTTTTCTTGCTGGTCTAATTGAGACAGCAAAGTATCGATAACAGTGTTATTGCGATTATTGTTGGCAGCGGCGATAATCAGTAAAGAACTGTTGTTTTGCGGCTGCAATAGTTCGGTTTTTATGCTAAATTCCATATTTCTTCTCCCAATCTAAGGGCGTTGTATATATTCTGTTCAAATCAGCCTTCAGGCAGATTTGGATTCCCCTATTGTAACGCAGGCTGTCAATAAAATATGGACAGTCGCTGATGTGTTTATTAATTTATGATTTATCAACGCCAATTTATTAAAGAATTATCATGGACGGCCGTAGGCATATTCGTGATTTTACTTGTTGTACTGGTGGCTACTCAGGCAATCAATTTACTTGGAAGAGCAGCCAGCGGGCGAGTAGCCATTGATGCGGTAACAGCGCTGATTGGGTTTTGGACGATAGGTCTGACGCCGGTATTACTAATTCTGACAGCTTACATCAGCATCATTACAGTATTGACACGCTACTGGCGTGACAGTGAGATGGTAATCTGGCTATCTAGTGGCTTATCATTAAGAAATTGGATTTTTCCAATCATGAAATTCAGCATACCATTTGCTGTGCTGGTTGCGCTGGTATCAATGCTGATACAGCCATGGGCAGAATGGCGCAGCCGAGAATTTGCAGAATTACTGAAACAGAAACAGGAAATGTCTTTGCTCGAACCGGGCGTATTCAGGGAAATAGGCAAAAGCCATCCTCGAGTTTATTTCATTGAAACTTTTGATCCTGATACGGGCAAGGCCAGCAATCTTTTTGTACGTGAAAAAGAAAAAAATGGCAAAGACAGTACCATATTTGCCAAAAGAGGGGAGTTTAAACAGGATGGAGAAAAAAGAATTCTGACACTTGAAGACGGATTCCGCTATTACGGACAACCCGGACAAGCAGATTATCAAAGAGCTTCATTTAACAAAATGACACTTGTAATCAGTGTCAATACAATGATTATTGATCCGAAGCAAAATAGACATACCATACCAACAGCGGCACTATTAAGTAGTAATGAAGCTATTTATAAAGCAGAGCTGATGTGGCGGTTGTCACTACCGATTAGCGTAATTATTCTGGCTCTGCTTGCCTTACCTTTGTCTTATTTTAATCCGCGTACAGGACATACCTACAATATCCTGATTGCAATAGCCATCTTCCTGATTTACCAGAACGGGCTCACTTTTCTACGTGACTTAGTTGAGAATGGACGTATTCCGCTTTGGTTGGGTATCATACCAATGCATCTGTTGATGTTTCTGGTGTTTTTATTTCTATTACGCTGGCGGGATATGCCTTCAGCACCATTTAGAACAGCATTTACATCATTGCTGGGAGGCCGCTCCTGATGCGTCTGCTCAATCGTTATGTAATTAGCCAACTATCGATTTGTACAATTTATGCACTTTTAGCGCTGATTAGCTTGTACAGCTTCTTCGATATTATGGGGGAAATTAGCCATGTTGGTGACGGACGATATACGGCCGATAAAATGCTGTTTTATGTTTTATTGCTGATTCCCACTCATGCTTACGAACTGATGCCTCTGGCCGTACTAATAGGTGCTTTGGTTTGTCTGAATCAGATGGCTAGCCATAGTGAATTTACCGTCATCCGAACATCTGGAATCAGTCTGGCCAGCATCATTGGTATGATGCTGCAATTTGGTCTAATGTTTGCAATTATCGCAGCATTATTAGGTGAATATGTGGTTCCTAAAACAGGACCATATGCAGAACAATATCAGTTGCACGCTCGTCAAAACACTATTAGTGCTGGAGATAGCGGTATCTGGCTCAAACAGGGCCAAGATATTGTAAATGTAGCAGAAATGTTGCCAGATGGTAGTTTAAAAGATATCAGCATATACCGACACGATGATCAATTTCATTTAAGTCAAACATTACATGCTGCCAGTGCTAATGTAGATGTGCATACTCAGGCGGGTAAACAGACAAAATGGCATTTGCATCAGGTAGACCAATCAATATTGCAAGCACATCAGATTGTCATAAACCATCTGGAAAATGTTGATTGGCATATGTCCATAAATCATCAGCTGCTCAATATATTGCTGGTAGCACCAGAGCAAATGTCTATAGTTGCATTATCTACGTATATCAAGCACCTGAAAAATAATCACCAGCAAATAATTCGTTATGAACTCGCTTGGTGGCGCAAAATTGCTTATCCATTAGCCTGCATTGTTATGGCGCTGGTGGCATTGGCATTTACACCCCAACAAAACCGGCGCGGTAATATGGGCTTGAAACTATTTTACGGCATCTGTTTGGGTTTGTTTTTTCATTTCTCGGGTCGTTTATTTGGTTTTACCAGTCAATTATATGGAGTGCCAACACCGGTAGCAGCTTTTTTGCCGACACTTTTATTTTTAAGTTTGGCAGTCTATCTTATAAGGCGACAAGAAAAGAGATAGTAAGAATATATTGATGCCCTATAGGTAAAGAAATTTATCAGTAGGGTATCAATTATTTTTTTCCCCTATAGTAGTTCATGATAAATAATTCACATGAAATTCAGCAGAAATGAAATATTATTTTGATATAGAATCTAGCTTAAGTTACAACTATTCCGAATAATCAAAATCATTTTTTACAATATCATTATTATAATTTTTTTATATAAATAAGGATGATAGAGATAAGCTAGCTAGTTTAAACTAAATCAAATACAACTGAGAAAAAACAAATACATCAAAAGAAATACTCTGAATAATTAGAATTTCGGAAATATCTTTTTAAAAATATCTTTCCATTGTACGTGAATATTTGTTATTCAATATATTCTAATTTATTAATATAATTTCAGTTCTTGATTCATCAAGGGGAAATATAGGTCAGCAAATTCACTCAAGAATCTAAATTTTAATTTATCAAAACTTTTAATGATGATTAAATAATAATTTAAACAGCTTTTAAAAAGAGTTATCAAAGTTAATTTTAATAGCTATTTAATTTTTTCTTAAATCAAATAATATATATATATTTAATAAAGCAATTTATGCAGTTTTTTCTGTTCGTTAATTTGTGTCAGGATACCTGCACTTTGCAGTAACTGAATATATGTAGTAATGTAGCTATACTGTGCTTCTGCCAGTTTTTGCTCTGCATCAGCTTTGGCCTGCAAAGCCTGTAATTCATCCAAATTGCTTCGTATGCCAACCTTACGTCCCAATTGCGTAGCTTGAAGTTTTACTGCATTGGCTTTCAATAATTGTTGTTGGGCCTGAATCTGGTATAGATTACCCATAGTTGTTTGATAAGCCTGATCTATGTTCAGCTTAATTTTACGTTCAGTAGCAATTAGTTGAAATTTATTTTGCTGTTCTTTTGCTGCTGCTTCCTTGATTTTACTGTGAATCATTCCTCCTGAAAATAAAGGCATTGAAAGTTGAACGGTTACAATACCTCCTTTACTTCGCGTGCCATGATCCATGCCATAAAACTGCTGAATCTGATGATTATCCTGATACCCACCATTTAGAGTTAGTTTAGGCCAGTTTTCAGCTTTGGCGGCAATATAAGCCTGTTTGGCATTTTGCAGAGCCAGTTTTTGCTGCTGCCATTCCGGATTATTTTTTTGTGCCAGCATCAGCCAGTCTGATTTACTTGTTTTCCCAAGTAAATCACCAAAATCGGTGTGTTTCAACCGCTTTATTTGTTTGGGATCCAATCCTGTAATATTGGCTAGATTATTTTGTGCTACCAACAAATCCGTCATGCTACTGACTTTTTTTGCGCGGGCAGCTTCATAGCCTGCCTGAGCTTCATTGGTGTCTACAATAGTGGCTGCACCCTTATTGAATAAAGCTTTAGCCTGTTTGATTTGCATGGCGTAAGCTTCTTTTTCTTTCTCAATTGAAACCAATTTGTCTTCTATCAATAAAACCTGAAAATAGGCTTTAGCAACTTTAAAAAGTAAATCTTCTTTCACATTTTCCAGCTGCCAATCAGCTATGCTGGCCGTAATTTTTCCCTGCTGATATTGTGCCCATTTGGACTTATCAAATAATGATTGACTTGCCTGAACATTCCATCCGTGAGTCTGAGTCGTACTGGATAAAGAGGAAGGTTGTTTCTGGTATATATAGTTAGTATTTACCTGCGGCAATAAAGCAGCTCGAGTTTGTGGCAGTTGTTCCTTTTGTACATCCCGCTCGCTTTGTGCCGCAGCATAATCTGCAGAGTAATTGATTGCGGCCTGCCAGGCTTCGAATAAATCAAATGCCTGTGCATTAGAGTGTAAAAATACGAAGCCAAGTAAAGCAAATATAAATTTTCTGCAATTAAAGGGGTAATTTTTGTGCATCAGCGTTCTCGCATACTTTCATCAACTTTGGTTTGCAGCGGGCTTAATAAATAAGTAATAACGCGACGCTTACCGGTTTTAATTTCAGCTGTGACATTCATGCCTGCAGTCAAATTAACTTTTTTACCATCAATCACTAAATAATTTTTGTCTAGAACAATTGTTGCAGCAAACACTAAGCCTAGTTTTTCATCTTCAATAGCATCAAAGCTAACATTTTTTACTTTGCCAGTTAGATAACCATAACGAGTGTAGGGGAAAGATTCGATTTTAATAACTGCATTCTGCCCAGCTTTGACAAAACCGATATCTTTATTTGATACCAATGCTTCAATTTCCATCTGATCCTGATCAGGTACTACCACCATAATCTGTTGGGCAGCAGTCACCACACCGCCCACAGTATAGGTGGCTAGCTGCTGTACTGTACCATCAACAGGGGATTTCAAAGTCATTAGCTGTTTGCGTTGTAAAGCCTTTTCTGTTGCTTGAGTGAGTTGCTGTATTTGTTCGTTTGCCTGTCGAAGCTGATCTAGCGTATCTCGTTTGAGTGTACTGGTTTGTAATTGACGATTTTGTTCTGCTTCACGAATACTTTCCTGTATCTGCCGTAACTGACTGCGCTGACTGGCTAAATCATTTTTATTCTGAATAAATTTGCTTTCCTGTTCATAGTAAGCGTGTTTCGAAACAAAATTTTGGGCCAGTAAGTCTTTATAGTCTGATGTACGGCTTTGTTCAATGGCGGTAGTTTGCTCCAGCTTGCTTACCTGAGACTGAGTACCTTGAAGCTGAGCCTGATGTTCACGCAGCACCGTTTGCAATTGTGCATCTTGAGTAAACCAAGTCTGATACTGATTTAAAGCCAGAGATTGTGCTTCTGTAATCTGATCGGGATTAAGGTGCCACTGCGTAGCAAGCTCCTTATCCAGTATAGGAGTCTGATGAGAATCTAATGCGCGGATTACAGCCTCCAGACGCAATTTATTCAAACGAGCCGCCTGTAAAGATTTTTCCGATTGTGCATAATCACTGTCAGAGCCAATGCCACTCAACTCGACAAGTACTTGTCCGTTTTTTACATGGTCGCCATTTTTTACTGCAATTTTATCAACTACCGAAGTTTCCAATGGTTGAATAACTTTGCTGCGTCCACCTGGTGTTGTTTTGCCCGTGGCCACTGCAACAATATCCAGCTTACCGATTAAAGCCCATAGAAGAGCGATTACTGCGAACAGGATAATCAGACGAGCGGTCCACTTTGGTGCTGCGGATAGAGGAGTTTCGGTTAATTCCAGATGTGCTGGTAAAAAGGCACGTTCATCTTTATCGCGTTTAGGTGGATCGAGCTGAAACCGTACGGCCCACACATTTTTCCATACTGTGCTATAGCGTTGCAGGAAATCTTTAAATGCTTGAATGCGAATACTCATATATTAATTTCTTATTCTGATTCGTTTCAGCTGTTTTGCAGCTGATATAAATAGCGATAATAGCCATCTGGTTTAGCCAGTAATTCTTGATGAGTACCTTCTTCTACAATGCTACCCTTATCCATGGCAATAATGCGATCAGCCATACGCACTGTAGATAAGCGATGAGCAATAATCAAAACGGTACGACCTTTACAAATAGCCTGCATATTTTTCATTATTGCACGTTCAGATTCATAATCTAGCGCACTTGTCGCTTCATCAAGTATTAAAATACGCGGATTTCCAACCAGTGCTCTAGCAATGGCAACACGTTGTCGTTGTCCGCCAGACAATCCTGCACCTTGCTCACCAACAATTGTGTCGTATCCTTCAGGCAACTCCATAATAAAATCGTGTGCACCAGCCATTTTTGCTGCATACATTATTTTTTCTAACGGCATGCCAGGATCTGCAAGTGCAATATTAGCGCGGATACTCTGATTTAGCAGAACGTTTTCCTGTAAAACAACGCCTACCTGACGACGTAACCACGCAGGATCTGCCAGTGCTAAATCATTACCATCAACCAGTACCCGTCCACGCTCTGGCGTATATAATCGTTGCACCAGTTTGGTTAATGTAGATTTGCCAGAACCGGAACGACCAACAATGCCTAGTATTTCACCCGGCTTAATCTTTAAATTCAAATCACGTAGAATTTCTGCACCATCTGGACGATAGCGAAATGAGATTTTTTCAAACTCGATTTGTCCTTTAATATTGGGTAAGGCCATTCGTGAAGTGGGATTTTCTGTTGGGGTATTTAAAATGTCCCCAAGTCTGGATACAGAGATACCCACCTGCTGAAAATCCTGCCACAACTGAGCCAGACGGATAACCGGAGCGGCTACTTGTCCTGCAAGCATGTTAAAAGCGATCAACTGTCCTACAGTGAGTTCACCTTTAATTACCAGATGCGCGCCAAGCCATAAAGTAATAAGTGTGACCATTTTTTGGATGAACTGTACGCCTTGCTGGCCTATAGTAGCCAGTCGGGCAACACGAAAGCCCGAGCTGACATAAGCCGCGAGCTGCTGATCCCAGCGTCTGGTCATCTGAGGTTCTACAGCCATGGCTTTGATCGTACCAATGGCAGTTACCGATTCAACAAGAAAAGACTGATTATCAGCATTGCGCGCAAATTTTTCATTCAGTCTAGAACGTAGTATGGGACTGATGGTGGCGGACCAGAAGGCATAACAGGGGAGTGAAATAATCACTACCAATGTAAGCCAACCACTATAAAACCACATGACTATCAGAAATATAAATGAAAAGCACAAATCCAGAACAGAGGTCAGAGCTTGCCCAGTTAAAAAGTTACGGATTTGCTCAAGCTCCCGTACTCTTGCCACCGTATCACCTACTCGGCGATGTTCAAAATAAGCCAGAGGCAGGCTTAAAAGATGACGAAAGAGTCTTGCGCCTAATTCGACATCAATACGTGAGGTAGTATGGGCGAAGACATAAGTACGCAGACCACTGAGGACTACATCAAAAATAATGATTACCAGTAATGCAAAGGTAATAACATCAAGAGTAGAGAAACTGCGGTGTACCAGAACTTTATCCATGACCACCTGAAAAAACATAGGCGTCACCAGAGCGAAAAGCTGAATAAAAACCGATACTACCAATACTTCCAGAAAAATCCGGCGATATTTAATTACAGCAGGAATAAACCATGTGAAATCAAATTTAGCTAATTGCCCAAGTACAGATGCTCTAGAAGTAACCAGAATCAGTTGACCAGAATAACGCTGTGCAAATTCTTCTTGGCTGAGTATAACCGGTTTGCCCTGTGCTATATCCTGTATCAGATACCGGTCGCCATCTACTCTGGCTAAAATAAAATGTTGTCCATCCTCCCGCCAGACTACTGCTGGTAATGCTACTAATGAAAGCCGCTCTATACGATGCTTTACCAGCTTTGCTTTCAGCCCTAAATCTTTTGCAGCAAGAAGCCATTGCTCAACATTTAAATCTTCTTTTTCTGTGTATTTATGCGTTATATCTGCCGGATTGACTGCAATACCATGATAGTGGGCTAGTAAAACGAGTGCTGACAAAGCAATATTATTTTTTTGTGCTGAAGATGTTTCAGATGATTCCGAAGATGGCTGCATAGGTGTGAGTAAATAAGTTAGTATAATTTATTATAATTTAACACAAATTCTTAAAAATTAATACACCTAGAATAGTTTAAAAATTATGTGGTTATTATATTTATTAGTTAGTTATAATTTTTAATATTTAAATGGTATAGAGTTGGATAATTAAATTTAAGTATATATAATGAATTAAAAAAAGAGTTTTATATATTTTTGTCTTACAAAATTAATGTCTATGAAATAATATTTAAATAATTTGCTAATTATAAACTCTAATATTAATTTCAAGTTTCTCTCTAATCATATTAAAATTAAGTTTATCATTATTATATTAAAAGATTTATAACTTTATAGCCATATTCAGAGTCAGGCTTAGATCGGAAAAGATATAATGAATAAGGAAAACGAAAATTTAAATTATTAAATTTTTCATGTGGTTAATAACATATTTTTGGCTTGCTAGGTTTAAAAATAAAACACTATGATTGAAACTAAACAAGAAAATGATAATAGATATATCTTGAAATAATAAATACATACAGATTATGGCAATTTAGATTTCTAGATTTTATAATTTATTATTTAACAGCCATCTATTTACTAAAAAAAACATGGAAATTAGACTAATAAAATATTAGAATATTTCTTTTTAATTGTCTGATATTATTTATTCTTTTCATCAGTTATTTTGACTATCGATTTATTTTAAGTTTTAAACAATATTTAAAAACAAAAATAGAAATCAGAAATCCTTAGTTTTAAATATTTAAGGATTTCTGATAGACATGAATAATTAAATTAAAACCGCGCAACCTTGAGCTGGATCGCTGCTGCGCGCAGCCAGCGCATCTTCAACGGTCATGCCTAAGGCTTTGGCTACACCGGCGCCATAATCAGGATGGCAGGCATGGCAATTGCGGATGTGGCGATATTTAATAAAATCAAGTGCATCCCCCATAGCTCGTGCGGTATTTTCAAACAATACTTGTTTTTGAGCATCACTCATCAGATTAAAAAGAGCTCGCGGCTGACTGAAATAATCATTATCGTCTTCATGAAAATTCCAGAAGTCTGCATCTCCGTGTATTTTTAATGGTGGTTCTCTGAATTCCGGTTGTTCTTGCCACTGATGAAAACTATTTGGTTCGTAATGTGGCAGACTACCGTAGTTATCGTCCACTCGAGTTAAGCCATCACGATGATTGCTGAATACGGGACAACGGGCTTTATTTACTGGTATCTGATGATGATTTACGCCAACGCGATAACGAGCAGCATCTGCGTAGTTATATAAACGAGCCTGTAATACTTTATCGGGTGAAACGCTTATGCCCGGAACCAAATTGCTGGGGGCGAAAGCAGCTTGTTCAACATCAAGATAATAATTATCGGGATTACGGTTTAGTTCGAATTCGCCTACTTCGATAAGCGGATAATCGCCATGTGGCCAAACTTTGGATAAATCAAATGGGTGATAAGGTACTTTTTCTGCATCAGTTTCGGGCATGATTTGAACGTACATAGTCCATTTTGGAAAATCTCCTTTCTCTATAGCATTGTAGAGATCTCTCTGATGACTATCCCGATCCTGTCCCATGATGTTGGCAGCTTCTTCATCGGTAAGATTTTTAATGCCTTGTTGGGTACGGAAGTGAAACTTAACCCAAAATCGTTCTTTGTTGGCATTGATAAAGCTGAAGGTGTGGGAACCGAAACCATGCATATGACGATAACTAGCTGGAATGCCTCTGTCCGACATAGTAATAGTGACTTGATGAAAGGCTTCGGGAAGCAGTGTCCAATAGTCCCAGTTATAAGTAGGGCTACGCAGGTTGGTACGTGGGTCACGTTTGACTGCTTTGTTTAAATCCGGAAATTTGCGGGGATCGCGCAGAAAAAAAACCGGTGTGTTATTACCAACTATGTCCCAATTGCCTTGCTCGGTGTAGAAACGCATGGCAAATCCTCGAATATCCCTTTCTGCATCGCCGCCGCCGCGTTCAGCTGCTACTTCTGAAAAGCGAACAAACATTTCGGTCTTTTTGCCAATCTGACTAAACAATTTGGCACATGTATATTGTGTAATATCGTGTGTGACAGTAAATGTACCAAATGCGCCAGAACCTTTGGCATGCATTCGTCGTTCGGGAATGACTTCGCGCACGAAATTAGCCAGTCTTTCATTTAGCCACAGATCCTGTGCCAATAATGGGCCACGAGGACCGGCGGTGAGACTGTTCTGATTATCAGATACCGGGGCACCCTGATCGGTGGTCAGGTGGGTAACTGGGCATTTTTTTAAATCATGGTTCATGGTAAAGCTCCTTATTAATTTATTATTAAGTAAGAAAGGCCTTTACTGCTCTGGCACCTTGATTATTATAAGCTTGGTATAAAAATTCTAATGTAAATAACTTGTTATTTTACATTTTATTGAAGATGACAAATTTTTTTAAAACTTGTCAATTTAATTATATTTTAATGTTCATTGTTTAGTTAAAAAATAAACCAGCCTGTTTTGGCTGGTTGATGTTTTTTTAAATTTAGTTAATTTTGATTTATTTTAATTGAATTGCTTTTAAAGTTTTAGGGTTAAACAGAAAAAGATGAACCACAGCCACATGTGGTGGTAGCATTGGGATTGCGGATGACAAATTGCGAACCATGCAGGCTTTCGGAGTAATCAATTTCTGCTCCGACAAGATATTGGTAACTCATTGGGTCAATCAAAAAGGTTAATCCGTCTTTTTCAATTTCAAAATCGTCTTCATTTACGATTTCATCAAACGTAAAGCCATACTGAAAACCAGAACAACCTCCTCCAGTTACAAATACCCGCAGTTTAAGATCGGGGTTATTTTCTTCAGCAATCAAATCTTTAACTTTGGTACAGCAGCTTTCGGTAAATACAATGGGTGTTTCAATATCGGTTTCTGACATGGTAATTCCTTTTAAAAGATAAGTGCATACTGGATTGTCTATCCTGCCGGCTATTATGGCAATAGGGGAGCAAATGTTAATCCACAGCTTTCGTCCAGCCCATACATGATATTCATGTTCTGAACTGCTTGTCCCGCTGCGCCTTTAACTAGATTGTCTATGACCGACAGAATTATCCATGTGTTATTTTCAGGAGCTTGTTGTACGCTGATTCTACAAAGATTTGCTCCGCGAACAGACCGAGTTTCCGGCGTACTGCCAACTGGCATGACGTCTACTACCTGACTGTTACAATAGTATTCATCAATCATTTTGGCTGGATTGTAACCATTTTTTACCTGTACATATATGGTGGCATGCATGCCGCGAATCAAGGGGGTGAGGTGGGGAACAAAAACTAGATTGTTTCCCATCTGGGGGTGTAGATGATTAAGGGTTTGTCTAATTTCGGGTAAATGACGATGGCCGCTGATGCCATAAGCCTTAAAATTATCGCTGCATTCAGCATACAGATTGCTGGAGCTCGCTTTGCGCCCTGCACCGGAAACGCCAGATTTGCAGTCTGCTATTACTGGCTGATTATCAATCAGGCATTGCTTTTGCAGCAATGGGATTAAAGGCAGGCTGACGCAGGTCGGATAACAGCCTGGGTTCGCTACTAATTGTGCATTGGCGATGGTTCTGCGGTTTAGTTCGCACAGACCATATACAGCTTTCGCAACCCATTCTGGGCTACTATGAGTAAATGGATACCATTGTTGCCACAGAGAAACATCTTTGATGCGGTAATCCGCTGATAGGTCAATAACTTTTACACCTTGTGCCAGTAAAGGTGGTGCTTCCTGCATAGCTATGCCATTGGGAGTAGCAAAAAAAACGACGTCACAATCCTTTAAACAGGCTTGTTCTGGATGTTGAAACACCAGATCATCGTACTGCCCACGCAGACTGGGAAAGTATTCACTTAATTTTATTCCTGCTTCACTTCGGCTGGTAACGGCAATGATTTCTGCTTCGGGGTGGTGGGCAAGAAGGCGCAGTAATTCTACACCTGTGTATCCTGTAGCACCGACAATACCAATTTTAATACTCATAAATTTTTCCTGTTTTGGTAACGGGTATGTTGGTTAAATGACTACTTGAGCGCCCAGTTCGACTACACGGTTAGCAGGGATATGGTAGTAGTTTGTAGCTGTTGCGCTGTTTTTATATAGCCATTTAAATATGCGGGCGCGTAAGCGTCCCATATTGCCATGTTTGGTTCGAGCAGCTACGACGATGCTGTCATGAGAAAGAAAAAACGATGTATCCATGGTATCAAGTGTGATGCCTTGTTCGTCCATCAATGACAGAATGTGGCTAATGTTGGCGGTTTCCTGAAATCCGTAATTTGCAATTACGCGGGTAAAACGTGGCCCTATTTGCTTCATGGCAATGCGTTCATTATCGGCGATATAAGGTATTTCTTTGGTTTTGATACTGAGTAAGACATTGTAGCTATGTAAGACTTTATTATGTTTAAGGTTATGAAGTAATGCGCGAGGTACGCTGAATGGATCTGATACCATAAATACGGCATTACCTGTAACTATCTGTGGTGGGTAGTCATGTAGATTTTCGACAAAGTTATCAAGTGAAAATTCTTTGCTCTGCTGTGCCTGATGCAATTGCCATTGTCCACGGCGCCAGGTTGAAAAAAGAGTAACGACAATCAAAGCTACCATTACGGGAAACCAGCCTCCATGAATAAGTTTCAATAGATTGCTGCTGAAAAAAACCAGATCAAAGCAAAGGAACAATAAGGTAAGCATTACTGCAATGGGTATAGGCCAGTGCCAGTTTTTAATCATGACAACACAAAACAGGCATGAGGTAATGACCATGGTTCCGGTAACGGCGATGCCGTAGGCTGAGGCTAAATGTTCAGAATCGTGAAAAGCCAACACTACTAAGGTAACGGCGGTTAGTAATAACCAGTTGACTAATGGCAGATATATCTGACCAATTTCTTCATTATTGGTATGGATGATGTTCATGCGTGGTGCGAATCCAAGCTGAATGGCCTGACGAGTGAGAGAATAGGCACCAGCTATAACAGCTTGACTGGCAATAATGGTTGCGAAGGTAGCAAGTATGATTAATGGGATTAATAACCAGTGTGGAGCACTCAAATAGAAAGGATTGTTAATTGCCGTTGGGTTATGCATAATCAATGCTCCCTGTCCCAGGTAATTGACTATCAGGCTTGGCAACACTATTTTAATCCATGCTGTTTGAATGGGCTGGCGACCAAAATGCCCCATGTCGGCATATAAAGCTTCAGCACCAGTTACAGCTAATACAACACAACCCAATCCGATAAAGCCATCCCAGCCATGATCAATGGCAAATTTGATGCCATAGTAGGGATTGAATGCCAATATTACTCTTGGTGCCTGTACTATCTGATAGAGACCTATCAAGCCGATGGCACTAAACCAAACAAGCATAACAGGGCCAAACAATTTGCCGATTTTATGAGTGCCCTTTTTTTGTATCAGAAATAATCCGAATAGAATTGCCAGTGCTATCGGCATTACGTACGGCCGAAAGCTTTCATTGATGACGGTCAGGCCTTCAGCAGCAGAAAGTACAGAAACAGCAGGCGTAATCATGGCATCGCCGTAAAATAATGCTGTGCCGGTAAGCCCCATCATCATGGCAATCCAGACTGGTTTCCCTTTTAGATGCCGCATAGCCTGTTGCATAAGGACTACCACTCCACCTTCACCATTGTTGTCAGCTCGCAAAATAAAAAGTACATATTTCAAGGTGACTATTAGCAGCAATGACCAGAGAATAAGAGAAACAAAACCTAATATATTTGCTTCAATGGGCGCTAAGGAAGATGCGCGAAAGCTTTCTTTTAAGGCATACAGAGGGCTGGTGCCAATATCGCCGTAGACAATACCCAATGCTGCAAGTGTCATTGTCGTATTGGCAGAAAACTGTATACGCATTTATTTACCCTATTGATGTGTTTAACAGGGGGAGCAGTTTAGTCTTAACATGGGGTTTAGCCAATCCCTTAAGACTGGGTTTTTATAGATTTTTTTGTTTATTAGACATTGATGTGTGCTCTTGGTGTGCAATGAGTGCTTATTTTTGGTAAATATGCAGGTTTCAGCCAGTTTAAGTTAAGGTAGTGGCAAGTATTGTTGTAATAAAACCAAGGGTTAAGCTAAAAGTTTTTTATGATCGGACTTTTAAGAAGTTATAAGAATATAAGAACCGATACAATTGATTGATATGTCTAGTTTTATCGCATTATATGGGCAATCAAAATAATGGCAGGTGGTTTCTTTTTTTTCAACAATGAGTTAAAATAAAGAAATTTTTCGAATTATTGAGAAATGGCCCTGAGGCCATTTTTTTGTTTTTACGGAGCACAGATGGATATTCAGGGCATTTTGGAAAAAACTTTGCCAGGTCTGGGCTATGAGTTGGTGAATTATGAGCTGACTTCGCAAGGAGATTTACGGGTCTTTATTGATAAAGCTGAAGGCGGCATTTCTCTGGATGATTGTGTAGCTATTAGCAACCACTTAAGTCGTGTATTGGCGGTGGAAGATGTTGATTATCAGCGTCTGGAAATTTCCAGTCCTGGTTTGGATCGTCCGCTGACTAAGCCTGCTGATTTTGCACGTTTTGCAGGACAACTGGCTAAGATTAAAACCCGTTTGCCGATTGATGGCCAGAAAAATTTTATCGGTCGCATCAATGGTATTGATGATAATGGTTTGATTAGTATTACGCTGGAAGAGGCGAATGAGATACGCAGGGCCAAACGTGCAGCGGTTGCAGCCGGTAAAACGGTATGTATTGAATGGCAGAATGTTGACAAAGCACGTTTAAAGCCAGAGTTTGATTTTTAAATTAAATTTTCATATTGTTGTAAGCGCAGGCTTGCAAGGAGAATTAAATGAGTCGTGAAATTTTACTACTGGCCGAAGCTTTGGCAAGTGAGAAAAACGTTGATACAGAAGTAGTATTTAGTGCACTGGAGTTTGCTCTGGCCAGTGCAGCTAAGAAAAAAACCGAGCGTGAAAATATGGATGTGCGGGTAGTGATTGATCGCAATACTGGCGATTACCGCAGTTTTCGCCGCTGGCTGATTGTGGCAGATGAGGATTATACGTATCCGGATATTCAGAAAACAATTGAAGAAATACAGGAAGAAATTCCGGATACAACGCTCCAAATTGGTGAATATTATGAAGAGCCAATTGAGAATGTTGAATTTGGCCGGATTGGTGCCCAGACCGCTAAGCAGGTTATTCTGCAGCGCATTCGTGATGCAGAACGCGAACAGATTTTAAATGAATTCTTACAACGCAAAGATAATCTGGTTCTTGGTACGATTAAACGTATGGAACGGCATGGTGCTATTGTGGAAATCGGACGATTGGAAGCATTGCTGCCGCGTGATCAGATGATTCCTCGGGAAAATTTTCGAAATGGAGACCGTGTAAGAGCTCTGTTTTTACGTGTCGACCAGATCGGCAATCGCAATCAGGTTATCCTGACGCGTATTTCACGTGAATTTTTGCTGAAACTGTTTGAAATGGAAGTGCCCGAAATTGAGGACGGTCTGCTAGAAATTAAAGAAGTCACTCGTGATCCTGGCTTACGCGCCAAAATAGCGGTGAAATCAAATGATGCCCGCATTGATCCGCAAGGCACCTGTATCGGTGTTCGTGGTTCTCGTGTGAATGCGGTTACTGAGGAGCTGGCTGGTGAACGTATAGATGTGGTGTTGTGGTCACCTGAAACCGCTCAATTTGTGATTAATGCATTAAGTCCGGCTGAGGTTACGCGCATTCTGATTGATGAAGATCACCATTCTGTAGATGTGATTGTGGCTGAAGACCAGTTGGCACTGGCGATTGGTCGTGGTGGTCAAAATGTACGCCTTGCCGCAGAACTGACTGGCTGGCAATTGAATATTATGACTGTGGAAGAGGCGCAGGAACGCCACGAAGCTGAAGATAAGGCTATACGTGAACTCTTTATAAACAATCTTGGTGTTGATGAAAATGTGGCCGAAGTACTAGTTCAAGAAGGATTTACTAGTCTGGAAGAAGTGGCTTACGTGCCTGTTCAGGAAATGCTGGAAATTGAAGGTTTTGATGAAAGTACAGTTGAAGAGTTGCGTAACCGTGCTCGTGATGCGATTCTGACTCTGGCCATTGCCTCTGAAGAGCAGCTGGAACGCATGGATGAAGACCTGAAAAATCTTGAGGGTGTCGATCAGGAGATGCTGCATGATTTGGCTAATGAGGGAATTAAAACCCGTGATGATCTGGCTGAGCTATCAGTTGACGAACTGATTGAAATTACTGGCATTGATGAGGAAACCGCCAAGAAAGTGGTGATGGCTGCACGCGCCCACTGGTTTGACGAAGTATGAGGGTACGCGAATGAGTAATCAAATAACTGTAGAACAATTTGCCTCGGAGCTACATATGTCTACTACTAGACTGTTGACACAGCTGGCCGAAGCAGGAGTACATAAACAGACAGCGTCAGATAAACTGACTGCTGAAGATAAGAAACAATTGCTGGTTTATTTAAAGCAGTCTAATGGTAGTCAGTCTGCCAGTACCATCACACTGAATCGTAAGAAGCAGGCCGAAAAGAGTACGGTAGGTGGGGTACAGGTTGAAACCCGTCGTCGCCGCCGCATTGTAGTGCCACCTGAAGAACAGCAGGTCAGTTTGTCTGAAGAAAAGCAGGCACCTGTTAAACATGAAACAGAACCAGTTAAGGTAGATACTGAAGCTGAGCTACAGGCGAAAAAAGCCGCTGAAGAGCAGGCTGAAGCAAAACGCAGAGAAGAATCTGCTGCTGCCGCAGCTGCAGAGGCGGCGCGTTTGAAAGCAGCAGCCACGGCCAGTAAAACCGAACAAAAACCTAAAGCGGAGGCTGTGCAGACAGAAGTGGTAAAACAGGAAGTGAAACAACAGGAAGTGAAACAACAAGAAGTTAAACAACAGCAGGTTGAAGTGGTAGCTCCTAAGGCAGAAGTTTCTGCTGATAAAAAAGCAGCAGATAAAAATGAGCAGCACAAATCCAAACGCAATCGTAATCGTAATAATGCGAAGAAAGTGGATTTGGCTGCTTTGGTGGCCGAAGCAGCCAAACCGATTATTAGTCCGGAAGAGCAAGCTCAACGCGATGAAGAAGCACGTCGAGCAGAGGCTTTACGAGAACAGCGTGAAATGCTGCTGAAACAGAAGCAAGAGCGTCAGGCGCGCCGAGAAGCGGCCAAGCAACAAGCTATGGAACAAAGTAAAGCCGCCAGCGAGCAGAAATCTGCAGAAGTACGTTCAGCCAAACCGACTGAGAAGAAATCGGTTAGCAGTGCTTCTGTCAAAGCTGCGGATAGCGGGACTGATTCAGGTTCACGGCGCAAAAAAGATGAGCAACGTCATCAGCGTGAAGATGATATGCCTAAAAATAAATCTGCTCGCGGAGGTAAAAACCGTCGCGGAACAGATATGGGTAATGGCGAAGACAGCCGTAGACGTGGTGGTAAAAAAGGTGGTAAGAAACAGCTTAAACTAGAGCCGAATCAGCATGCATTCCAAGCACCTACAGAACCGGTAGTACATGAAGTGCTGGTACCGGAAACCATCACGGCGGCGGAGCTGGCTCATAAAATGGCCGTTAAAGCAGCTGAAGTGATTAAGACCCTGATGAAGATGGGTATGATGGTGACCATTAATCAGTCATTGGATCAGGAGACCGCCCTGATTGTGGTAGAAGAAATGGGTCATATCGGTAAGGCTGCGGCAGCAGATGATCCTGAAGCATTTCTGGATGAGGATACGACTGTTACTGAAGCTGAAGCATTGCCACGTCCACCGGTGGTGACAGTAATGGGTCACGTAGACCATGGTAAAACTTCTTTATTGGATTATATTCGCCGTGCCCGTGTGGTACAGGGTGAGGCCGGTGGTATTACTCAGCACATCGGTGCATATCATGTTGAAACGCCTCGTGGTGTGATTACCTTCTTGGATACTCCGGGGCATGAAGCATTTACGGCTATGCGTGCTCGTGGTGCTCAGGCTACTGATATTGTTATTCTAGTTGTGGCTGCCGATGACGGTGTAATGCCGCAGACGATAGAAGCGATTGCTCATGCTAAAGCAGCCAAAGTACCTTTGGTTGTGGCTGTAAACAAGATTGATAAAGAAGGCGCTAATCCGGAACGTATTCGCCAAGAACTAACGGCACATGAGGTGGTACCGGATTCATGGGGTGGTGATGTACAGTTCATCGATGTTTCTGCCAAGCAGGGTACGAATATTGACGCTTTACTGGAAGCAGTACTACTCGAAGCGGATGTGCTGGAACTGAAAGCACCGGTTGATGCTGCTGCTAAAGGTATTGTTGTTGAATCACGGCTGGATAAAGGTCGTGGTGCTGTGGCAACTTTGCTGGTACAAAGTGGTACTCTGCACAAAGGCGATGTGGTGCTGGCCGGTACAACTTTCGGTCGTGTACGTGCTATGGTGGATGAGAATGGCAAAACTATTGCTGCTGCCGGCCCATCCATTCCAGTTGAAATTCTGGGATTATCTGATGTGCCTAATGCAGGTGAAGATTTCATCGTACTGGCAGATGAGAAAAGAGCTCGCGAAATTGCATTGTTCCGTCAGGGTAAATACCGCGATGTACGCTTAGCCAAGCAACAGGCAGCCAAACTGGAAAACATGTTTAATAACATGGGTGAAAATCAGGCACAAAGTCTGCCGATTATCATTAAAGCCGATGTACAGGGTTCGTATGAGGCTTTGGCTGGAAGCTTGCGTAAACTATCTACTGATGAAGTACGTGTAGATGTATTGCATAGTGGTGTAGGTGGTGTAAGCGAATCTGATGTTAATTTGGCGATTGCATCCGGTGCTGTGATTATTGGCTTTAATGTCCGTGCTGATGCTACTGCACGCAAGCTGGCTGAGCATGAAGGTATTGAAATCCGCTATTACAACATTATCTATGATGCTATTGATGATGTGAAAGCTGCTTTGAGTGGCATGTTGGCACCTGAGCAGAAAGAAAATGTAATCGGTACGGTAGAAATCCGTCAGGTTATTACGGTATCTAAGGTAGGCAATATTGCTGGTTGTATGGTTACGGATGGTTTAATTAAGCGCGACTCGCATGTACGCTTGATTCGTAATAATGTGGTTGTTCATACTGGCGAACTGGCTTCATTGAAACGTTTCAAAGACGACGTTAAAGAAGTACGGCAGGGCTTTGAATGTGGTTTGATGCTGAAAAACTATAATGACATTATGGAAGGTGATCAGCTGGAAGCATTTGAAGTGGTTGAGGTTGCCCGTAAACTTTGAAGATAATGAGCAGTAACAGGCAGCCTAAAAGGATATTTTGGGCTGCCTGTATTCTTTGCCTGTTCACAGAAAGGAATGATTATGCGCAAACCACAACGCGGTTATGCACGTCAGGATCGTGTCAAAGAGCAAATTATGCGTGAGTTGGCCAATTTGGTACGTGTGGGTCTGAAAGACCCGAGAGCCGGTTTTATTACGATTAATGAAGTTGAAGTAACTCGTGATTATAGCCACGCTACTATTTATTATACGGTGCTGGATGATGCTACACGTGCTGTTACTGAAGAAGCTTTAGAACATGCTAGAGGCTATTTGCGCAGTGAACTGGCGCGGCGAATTACTCTTTTCCGAACACCTGAATTGACGTTTATTTATGACGATTCTCTTGAACGGGGTATGAGTATTTCGCATCTGATAGATACGGTAGCAAAAGAAAAACCCATAGAAGATTGAAGAAAAATTATGAATAAAAGGTTGGTCTTTGAAGGCCAACCTTTTTTATATTTGGTGATAAATTAATATTATTGAATTAATTATCGACCGTAGTAAATAGTAATCGAAGCTTGAGCAATAGCATGGCTGTTGATTATAAAACCTGCATGGCTGGTTGTTACATCCGTCGGCAAATCAATTTTATTGGTATCTAAAGCATAAACGGTAAAAATATAACGATGGGGCGGAGTGCCTTCCGGTGGGTAGAATCCTGAATAACCCAGGGTTCCTGTGTCATTACGTAGTTGCTGTGCACCTAAGGGAAGATTTTGCCCATCTGCTGCTCCGGCATTACGTTGTAATTCGGTTACGTCTTTAGGAAGATTGACTGCCATCCAGTGCCACCAGCCTGCACCTCCAGTTGGTGCATCCGGATCATGACATTGAATTGCAAAACTTTTGGTTCCGGCCGGTGCATTCTGCCATGCTAATGCTGGCGACTGATTATCTCGGTCACTTTGATAGGAGGAATCAACGGTATCGCCATTTTTAAATTCGGAACTGGTTAAAATAAAATTTTGGGTCATGATTTCCTCTCAATCAATTAATAGTGTTAATGAATGTTTAATTTTGCGATATGTGCTGCGTCAAGTCAATTTTGCTGTGAATGTTGAGGTTTAAGTTACGGATATATTTATATGTATTGTATTTATGCAGGAAGGCATAATGTTTATTATTCAGAGGATGTGGTTGAGAAATTTTTTGCATGTGTAGGGCGCGGTGATTGATGATAGCGTTGGTTGAAAATACTAATTACTTGCTAAAGTGAGTATTTGTAATGGTATTTCTGCTTGCTAGGGAAATAGAGACAATTAATGATTGTTATCTTGAAAAATGGCTCGCTGTTTTTGCTTTAAATGCTTTAGCTTGAGTTGATATAGAATACTGATATCTTAAGCCTACTGTATTTTTATTTATGTGCAGAATACAAAATACCTGTTTTGATTTGTTAGTGGGCAGAGTAGAAATTAAGCTGATATTTAATTTGTAAAAATAATTTTTTTGATGGTGAATTATAAAATGTCCGACCAAGGCTTTTTACCCTGGGTATGTATTCCCGGCTTTATGCTGGATGAAACATTATGGGATGAGATGAAATCTTGTTTACCTGTTTCTCAATCTGTATGCTGTGCTTCCTTGTCCAAGGGTGAAAATATTGAAACTATGGCGGAGAATATAGCTGCTTTTGCACCGAAACGGTTTGTACTGATCGGTTTTTCTCTAGGTGGATTTGTTGCAAGGGCTTTAGCTGCAAGATATCCGCAACGGGTTGCCGCTCTGGTGTTAATTGCATCGTCATTACGTGAAGATACTCCTGAACAGCATAAGGCTAAGCTGAATACATTAGAGATTCAGCAACATTTACATTTTCGAGGATTAGGAAACAAAGCCATTATGCAGACTTTGCGTCCGGATAATCAGAATAATATGGATTTAATTGCTCGTATTCGTGGTATGAGTGAACGTTTGGGGTTTGAGGTTTTAAAACGACAGTCGCTGCTCAATCGGGCAACGCCAACAGACCAGAAAATTTCTTGTCCAACTCTGGTTATTGCTGCAGCTCAGGATCAGATGCGCTCTTTGAATGAGGCACAAGAGTTGCAGGAATTTATACCACAGGCCAGCCTTAAAGTTATTAACAATAGCGGGCATATGATTCCCTTGGAGCAACCGGAAGTACTTGCTCAGACCATTTCTAATTGGATAAACCTATTGTGATTAATTATGCTAAAAATTTTATTATTTTTGGAATAGGTTTATTTGGTAAAAGTAGAATATATCAATTTAAATGGATGCATTTAATGATTGTTACCAATAACAGTTGTGGGTTGAGCATTCTGCTCTAGCCATCTTTGTGCTGGTTCGATTTCACTAAAGTATTTTGGGTGTTGTAATGTCAATAAGTTGGCAAAACGTGCACCAAGCCGAATCCATATGTCTTCAACAACGATAGCGGTACGGCCGAAGTCATGTGCATGTTGGCGTAAAAATCGTAGATGTTCTAGAGCCATATCGATGGTAAAGTCTTTCATTTGGCTCAAATCCAGCAATAAATCAGGCTGTTGTTTTTGATTAATGGCTGATAATAATGCTTCTTCCAGTTGATTGAAGTCTTTAAGTGTAAAGTCGTTATGTAATACAACTTTGAGACCGTAACTTGTTTTCTGAATAGATATCATTTATCTGCCTTTTTATTTCCTACTTATGTGTAACGTGCGCCTGTGATCTATATCATCATACTGATGGTTAAATATACTGGCTATCTATATTACTGCTTTATGCTTTAATATCGACCTGAAATGGCCTGTAGCTGTCGTAGGTATACAACTGAATTTGGTAATATGAAATTTAGATTTGATACAAATTAAATGACATATCATATCTGTTAATAAAAACAGCTTTCATTAATGAAAGCTGTTTATCTGGGTAATTATTGGTATGTCACCTTGTGGGTATGGTGGCTGATGTATCAGTTATGGTTGTGAGTGTTCCAGAGGGTACAAAGCGGTAAAATACTTCGCCTTCTTGTATATATCCCAGTTTATCGCGAGCCATTTCGTTGATTGCATCTTTTCCATCAGCAAGATCTTTAACTTCAGCAGTGAGGGCACGATTGCGTTGTATCAATGCTTCATTACTGGAATTTTGCGCAACAACACTTTTTTCCAGTTTCCACATGTCTTGCCAGCCGCCATGTCCCATCCACAGGTCGTATTGCAAACTGGCCAGTGCCAATAACAGTACCCAGGTTACCCACTTCATCTTATTTGCCTATCAGTTTAGCCTACATCCGTTTTAGCCCAGCTGATAAAAGGCTTTTTTACCTGGATAATAAGCAGCGCTACCTAGTTCTTCTTCAATTCGCAGCAATTGATTATATTTGGCGATTCGATCGGAGCGTGACAGGGACCCAGTTTTAATTTGCATGCAGTTGGTACCCACGGCTAAATCAGCAATTGTGCTGTCTTCAGTTTCACCTGAACGATGGCTCATTACACTGGTATAGCCTGAACGTTTCGCCAGATCTACAGCTTTTAGTGTTTCTGATAAGGTACCAATCTGGTTAACTTTAACGAGTAATGAATTAGCTAGTCCCTGAGCAATGCCTTCGCTTAAAATGGCGGGATTGGTGACAAATAAATCATCGCCTACCAACTGTACTTTTTTGCCTAATCGCTCTGTTAATAATTTCCAGCCATCCCAATCGTGTTCACTCATACCATCTTCGATTGAGACAATCGGATATTTGTTCACCAGTTCTGTAAGATAATCTGCAAATTGCGCACTGGTCAGGTTCAGTCCTTCTGCTGTTAAATGGTAATGTCCATCTTTATAGAATTCACTAGATGCACAATCCAAAGCCAGAACGATGTCTTTGCCGGGTTCATAGCCTGCGGCTTCTACTGCAGACAGTATCAGCTTGATTGCTTCTTCATGGCTGGACAGATCGGGTGCGAAGCCGCCTTCATCACCAACGCAAGTAGACATTCCTTTGTCGTTGCATAATTTTTTCAGCTGGTGGAAAACTTCTGCACCGCATCGCAGAGCTTGACGGAAAGATTCTGCACCTACCGGCATAATCATGAATTCTTGAATATCCAAACTGTTGTTGGCATGTGCACCTCCATTAATAACATTCATCATGGGCACGGGCATAGACATGGGTCCGGCTCCACCGATGTATCTGTATAAAGGTAAACCAGCATCTTCTGCAGCGGCGCGGGCGACAGCCAGTGATACGGCGAGAGTAGCATTGGCTCCAAGACGACCCTTATTTTCGGTACCATCCAAATCAATCATAATCTGATCAAGGTAGCTTTGTTCGCTGGCATCGATGCCAATTAATGCTTGTGCAATCTCATTATTAACATTTTCTACAGCGTGTAATACCCCTTTACCAAGATAACGCTGTTTGTCTCCGTCACGCAGTTCCAATGCTTCTTTTTCGCCGGTTGAAGCACCAGACGGTACTGCGGCTCTGCCCATTACGCCTGATTCTAGTAAAACATCACATTCAACTGTTGGGTTACCACGTGAATCGAGTATTTCACGCGCAAAGATGTCAATGATTGCACTCATGCAAGTCTCCAGATTTTTTAAATTTTTGTATTGTTGTGCGATAAATTGTACAAACAACAGGCCTGTCAATGATTAGCAGGTTAAGGTAATTAAGCTTGGTATTATACCGAAGCCTTGGTATGAGAACAGAGTAATTTACACTTGGATAAGACAGGCTGAAATTTGGAAAGCATTTTTTTGTATAGTGCAGCAAATTTTGACCCTTTAAGCGTGTAGCTATGTTAATACAATATACTGTTTTTGCTATTTGTAATGGGATAGTTTTAGCTTGATATGGATGCTTTGCTGGAATTGTCTATGTTATGGAGGTATTTGCTTTATGTAATAAAATTATGAAGCTAATGATAGATTTTTTCGAAAAGAAAATATCTTTTACTGTTAGTGTGTTAGAAATTGTTCTAATATTTCTGGCTGTTTTGCCGTGAATATTGTTTGACAGTAAAGCATCGATTGGGTATAGTTCGCACTTCTCTACGGAGAGTTGGCCGAGTGGTCGAAGGCGCTCCCCTGCTAAGGGAGTATACGGGCAAAACCTGTATCAAGGGTTCGAATCCCTTACTCTCCGCCATTTTTGAAAAATCCCTGATTTATTCAGGGATTTTTTATTTATTCTCATTTAGATAAATAAAACTGATTTGTTTTAAATAAAAATATCGAATCTTCTGGGCTGGGCTGCCTTTCTGATTGCGCTCATTAAGGCTGAAATAGTCATTCTTGCTTTCTTTGTTGTAGCTCTGATTGATGATTTGTCAATAAATTTAATGCTTTTATTGTTTATTTATGTTAAATTACATAATGATTATTATTATCATTATGTAAATGTAACGCTTTAGTTTAAGCGTTTTTTTTTGGCGTGATCATTTTCAGGAGTCTATTTTTGTATGCGCAAACTCGTCCATCATTCTTTTTCGCTGGCGCTTCTGCCTACTTTGGTTTCTCCATTATATGCCGCGGAGGCGGATTTGGCTGATGTAGTGGTGACTGCATCTGGTTTTAAGCAACAGGCAAAAAATGCTGCAGCTTCAATTACAGTAATTAATGCTAAGGAGCTGGAAACTAAAGAGTACCATGATGTGACTGATGCTTTGCAAGATGTTCCGGGTGTGGTGATAACCGGTGGCGGCAGTACTAAGGACATTAGTATCAGGGGTATGTCAGGCGCGTATACGATGTTGCTGATAGATGGTAAGCGTGTAAATTCGCGTGGTGTGCGCCCGAATTCTGATGGGCCGGGGATTGAACAGGGGTGGATGCCGCCCATATCTGCAATTCAGAGAATAGAAGTGATTCGGGGACCGGCTTCGGCTTTATATGGCTCTGATGCGATGGGTGGTGTAATTAATATTATTACGAAAAAAACGGCTGCTGACTGGACAGGATCGGTGAAAGCAGATGGTACGATTCAGCAGCACAGCAATAGTGGCAATATATTGCAAAGTAGTGTGTATGTTTCCGGTCCTCTGATTAAAGAGCGTCTGGGTATTCGAGCCAATGCAGGATATTCTCATCGGGATGAGGATAAGTTTATTGGTGGCTATAAAGAACAGCGTATGCGCAATGGTGATTTTGTGCTGTCTTGGACGCCTGATGATAGTAACACGGTTGATTTTGAAGTCAGCCGCAGTCTGCAGAATCGTAATGGTAAGGTCGGTAAAACGATCGATCCGACTCCGCGACGCGGAGCTAAACTAACTGATGACTATACGCTGTATGACCGTAATCAATATAGTGTCACTCATCGTGGATATTATGAAAATATTGATACTCAATCATATGTTCAGCGAGAGGAAAATGATAACCCGTCTCGTGATATGCATGAAAAAAATACTATTTTCAATACGCAAACTCAGTTTCGCTTGCATCGGCATACGCTAAGTATTGGTGGCAGATGGCAGCGAGAGCAGCTTAATGATTCCGGTAATCAGTTGATTATTAATGGACGAAGGTTAACAAAACTAGAGCGTGATTCCTGGGCAGTTTTTGGACAGGATGAGTGGCGTATTGTGCCAACTTTTGCTTTAACTGGTGCGGCACGTCTTGATCATGATGAAAATTATGGTTCGGAGTTAACACCGAAGTTGTATGGGGTATGGACGCCGAATGAAAAATGGACGATTAAAGGAGGATATTCCCGTGGCTACAAGGCGCCGGCGTTACGCGCTGCGTCAGATGGCTGGGGACAGGCAACTGGTGGTGGTTATTCTAATGGGATGATTGTGGGTAATTCTAAATTGAAACCAGAAAAATCAGATAATTTTGAAATCAGTTTTAATTGGGATAATAACCGTAATTTGTCCGGCGGGGTGACTGCTTATCACACTAAATTTAAAAATAAAATAACAGAAGTACGTACTTGTCAGGGCAAGGCTGGTTCAAATGCTTGCTCATGGCGAAATGAGTATTTTGATTTTATCAGTCAGCGTGAAAATGTGGATAAGGCGCTCTTGCGCGGTATTGAGGCAACTTTTGACTGGAAAATTACGCCTAAAGTAGATTGGTCTGCCAATTATACTTTTACTCGGAGTGAGCAAAAAAGTGGGCAGTTTAGTGGTAAACCGCTAAATGAGATGCCGAAACATATGTTCAATACCACGCTGAATTGGAATGCGAATACAAAATTTTCTAGTTGGGCGCGCTGGAATTTCCGCAGTCGTACTTCAGATTATTTGTCACGTACTTCTATGGCGATTGGTAAGCCTTCTTATGGTTTTGTGGATACTGGACTGGTATATAAACCTCGGAAAGATTTGATTCTGAGTGGTGGGATTTATAATATTTTTGATAAAAGAGTTGATCAGCAAGATTATGGCCGTACTTTGGATGGACGCCGCTATAATATCAGTGCACAAGTCAATTTTTAATCTAAGTATTTTAGTTAAACAAGGGGGAGATTTTCCCCTTGTTTAATTTTAAATGATTTAGTTTATCTGCGGGTTCTTTATTTTAATAATAAATGCATAAAATTACAGAGGAATCGGGGTGTAGCATGTTTGGAAATTATAATTCATTGCATTTAAGTAAGATCTGGCTGTACCAGATGAGTGATTAAATACATTATCTTTGTAAATAAGAGTTTAATTTATATTTAATAATTTAAACATATTTTGAGTGGTGATAGCGGCGATATCCTGCCAATGCATGTTACGCAAGTTGGCTATGATTTTAGCTATCTGAAGTAAATGCTCAGGACTGTTGCTGTGTTGAGGGTTAGGGGACATATAGGGTGCATCTGTTTCGATGACCAGATGCTGTAAAGGAAGCAATGTGGCGATTTGGCGTATTTTTTTAGCCTGTGGGCGCAAAAGCAGAGAACCGACACCAATTAGAAAACCCTGTTTAATCCATGCCTGCGCTTCTTCTATGCTTCCAGAAAATGCATGTGCAATACCTCCATTAGTAAAACCACAGCGTTTAATGCTGCGCAAACAGTCAGCTGTAGCATGTACATGATGAATGATTGTTGGTCGCTGAGTTGTTTTGGCCAATTGTAATTGGGCTTCGAAACAGTTAATTTGTTGGTTTTTATCATTTATATTTTCAGCATGGACATAATCAAGTCCAATTTCGCCAATTAAGGCTTGTGAATGCTGAAGCAGCAATTTTTCCAGATTGTCGATTGCAGTATCGCTAAAGCTGTCTAAATACCATGGATGAATGCCGATTGCTGCGTATATGTAAGGTTGAGATTGTGCCAAATTAAGGGAGGGTATCCAGTCGTCAGGATTGGTTGCTGGCACGAGGAAGTGGCTGATGTTTTTTTCGGCAGCCAGCTGCAGCACTTGAGTCAGGTTCTCAATAAGTGGGCTATGGTTAAGGTGGCAGTGGCTATCGAAGAGCATGATATGAAAAACACGAGCATGAAGCTCGTGTGTTAAATATGAGGTATTAGTTTTGTGCTTGTTCGCTATCGATACTTTGGCCAGGTTCTGAAACTTCTTTTTCAGTGATTGAAGTATTGTCGGCAACTGGTTTGGCTGTTTGCATCGAGGGATGTTGCTTAGCAATGGCTTGTTCTTCTGGTGAAACTTCACCTTTGAAGCGGTTATTCAGGTCAAAGCGTTTACCGCCGCGTGCCAAAGATTTGATATAACGTGGCCGGCGACAGTGATTAGCTAGAACACGCGCAATCAATGCTGGATCATATTGTGGCAGTGCTGTGATTAAGTCCTGATCAATACCAATTGCCAATGGTTTGAAATGTTTGAATACGTCGTACTTACGGTAGATATGTTCGGCAATCATATCAGTTTGTTTTTTCTTGCTCATGGTTTGTACAGCTGATTTGAGGGCTGCACCCAAAGCGGTTTCTTGACTCATATAGTTACTTCCTTGTTGTTTACGGCCACTTTAGTAATTGGAATTAATCAGTTGATGATTCAGTTCATTACATGTATGGATGGCTATAAAAATTACATCTAGATATTGGTGGACTATCGGTTATGATGGGCAATATTTGGTGTATTTACCTGTATATCCGCATTCTGGGCTCGATGGCGTAATGCATGATCTATCAATACCAGTGCAAGCATAGCTTCAGCAATCGGCGCGGCACGTAAACCTACACACGGATCATGGCGACCATGGGTGGCGAGTATAACTGGTTGACCATGAATGTCGATAGAGTGTCGCGGTGTGGCGATGCTGCTGGTAGGCTTGATGGCTAGATTAATGTGAATATCTTGGCCACTGCTAATTCCGCCCAGTATACCGCCAGCATTGTTGGATAGAAAGCCTTCTGGTGTCAGTTCGTCTCCATGTTCGCTGCCTTTTTGGCAAATACTTTCAAATCCGGCTCCGATTTCAACACCTTTTACAGCGTTGATGCTCATCATGGCATGGGCTATATCGGCATCCAGTCGATCAAATACAGGTTCGCCTAAACCTACTGGAACATTACGGGCAGTAACATGCAGTTTAGCTCCGATAGAGTCGCAGGCTTTGCGGATGCTGTCCATGTATTGTTCCAGTTCTTCAATCTGGCTCTGATTGGCAGCGAAAAAGGGATTGTTGTTTATAAAACTTTCGTTTTCGAATGGTATTTTTTTTTCGCCAATTTGGGTAATATAGGCAACGATTTCAGTTTGATAATGTTCGCGTAGCCATTTTTTTGCAATGGCACCAGCAGCGACTCGAGCGGCAGTTTCGCGAGCCGAGCTACGCCCACCACCACGAAAATCGCGAATACCGTATTTGTGCCAGTAAGTGTAGTCAGCATGTCCGGGGCGAAAGCTTTGGGCAATTGCGCCATAATCTTTACTACGCTGATCGGTGTTTCTGATTAATAATCCGATTGGTGTACCAGTGGTTTTGCCCTCAAATATACCAGAAAGTATTTCGACAGTATCTTCTTCACGACGCTGAGTGACATGGCGGCTAGTGCCCGGTTTGCGTCTGTCTAGATCTTGCTGAATATCAAATTCACTTAGGTTCATTCCAGGCGGACACCCATCTATCACGCAACCAAGTGCGGCACCATGGCTTTCACCAAAGGTGGTAACAGTAAAAATTTGCCCGAAAGTATTGCCAGCCATAGGTTTTACTCTGATTTTTGAGTAATTAATTTAAGTTGCTGTTGAGTTTAGCACGGTTTATACGGTTTAGGCATAATTTGTCTAAAAGCTATTTTGTTTTTGTGGTATAGGTATTGATGTTGTTATGAATTTACATGATTTGGAAGTGTTTTTGAGTTTGCGGTGTCTATCTCTTTGGTATTTTGTTTATGTTTTATTGATTGTTAAGTTCAATGCCAGTAGAGCCAAACAGGCTATCTTGCTGGATGTTTCTTGTTTGAAGCAGATGGAGTGGGAGTAGGAGGGCTGCTTTTTTCGGTACCTGCTATGGCAGGCGGTTCTGCAGGTATTGGCTTGGTTTTAATAGGAAAATATATTGAAGTGCCTAGTCCGAAATTATGATTACCTCCGCCTATACCTATGGCGACGTTGGAAGGCACTCCTATGCTACAGGCACAAAGTAAGAAGCAGGCTATCTGTGAAACGATAAAAGGTTTCATGGCTTTTTTTCAAAAGAATTAAGTGTTTTATTATAAATCTTTCTTTTTGTCTGGCGATGAAAATGTTTGATGCTTTAAATAGACTGATTTTCTTTCGCAGGAATTTTTTAATTTAATTTTTCAGTTATACCATCGGTTGACATTCTGCGGTTTGCTCTAACTGAAGTTATAGATAATATGAATTAGTGTAGTCAATGTTTTTAAACAATCGATTAAGCATTTCGGCCAGTTAAACAATAGTTTTACTGGCCGAATTTGTGCGGATGATAAGAGAAAATAAATTTAGTCAGCAGGGGCGATGGTTTGTGCTACGTTAGATAGTCCCTGTGCTAATGCATTAACCATGTTGCTGTAGCCATTACCTTGCTGCGGAATATGGATATTGAAATTTTTGTTGTTTTCAGTTACACCTTGCCAGCTGCTGTAACCATTGATGTTTATATAGCCATCATAGCTACCCTGAAAAGATTGGATATATACGGTGAGTGTGGCTTTGGTTTTGTTTTCTGGTGTAAACCAATATCGCACGCTTTTTTTGTTTAGTTCATTAGCCAGAACCAGTTTGATTTCGTTGCTCAAGTCGTCTGCCCATAAATGTGTCTGCGCAAATTGAAGGGTGGTTGGAGTATCTTGATACACTAGATTACCTTGATTGAGTCGTTCTGCCAGAACAACTTTTATCTGTACCGGTATTCGCTGGCTTGTGGTGGGCAACTGATAATTGCTGCCTGGTAGTTGATAATAGGTCACTGGTGTGCCAGCACACGCGGTGAGGGTCAGAGCAGCAGTGCATACAAGTGATAGTATGATTTTCATTATCTGGCTCCTTTAGGTTCAGGATCATGACCGCGACGGTTGAAGATAAGGGCGTTTGGTTGCTGTCTGAGGGTTTTCAAGGTTGGCTGTGCTTCTTTAAGAGTTGTATCTATACTTTTCAGGGTTTGCTGAATATCACCATAAAGTGGGGATGTGCTGGAAACACCTTGCAGAGTGGTGCGCAATTCTTTCAAGGTAGCGGTAAGCTCTGCTGGTAGTTGCTGGGTTTTATTCTGTGCCAGCAGTTTGTCTGCGGTGGCTAGTGTGGTTTTTAGCTGTGCTAGTGTGCTGTCCAGCTGTTTCATGGAATGTTCTATCGGTAGGTTATTGAGTTTTGTCAGTAAGGCAGAAAGTTGATTCTGAATCATATCTAATCCGGTTCGATTGCTGCCGATAACGGTGTATCCCTGATAGCGTGTGAGCGGTTTGAGCAGTGTTTCCCCCGGTTGAGCCTGTGTGAGGCTGATGTATTGATTACCAGTGATTAAGTTGTCTTTTTCTAGCGAGGCAGAAAGACCGTGATTAAGTGCCTGCTGAATTTGCTGCTGCCAGATTTTGTCATCTTGTTTACTGGCATTAATTTCCATGCGCCCGGGTTCGATACGCAGCCGGACGGGTACCCAGCCATGCTGAAAGAGTTTATGGCTGTCATTGAGTGCAAAATAGGGTACGTCGGCAACGGAACCAATATTAATGCCTTGATACTCTACTGGAGCCCCGACACTTAAGCCACGTACGGATTGCTGGAAGAAAACAACGTAATATTGGGCGCGTTTGGTAGGCAGGTTGTCTAGTTCTCGTTCGCTGTTGTATAGAGTAAATTCTGTATTATTGCCTACAGGTGTACCTTTGCCTTCAAACATAGTTTTAAATACGATGGCACCGGATAAAAGAGCAGGTAATGGTGCTGAGTCGATATGGACGCCGCCGCCAGATGCGGTAACCTGCACACCGGTTTGGAGCCAAAATTTGACTTTATCACCAATAAGGCTGTCGTAAGGGCTGTTGATATATATTTGGTAGTGAACGTTGTTGTCTTTGGGATCAAAATAGGCCTTTTCTATCTGGCCGGCACTGATATCACCATATAAAACAGGGCTGCCGGGGGTAAGCAGTTTGTCACTGTGACCCTTCAGGCGCAGACGGATTCCGCTCTGAGAAATGGCGCTAACAGGTGGTAAATCTGCTACGGTAAACGTTTCAGCTTTTTCTTTGCTGTGCCCAGGCGTAAAGGCAATATAGGAACCCGATACCAGCGTGTTCAGTCCGGTGATGCCGCTTTGATCGATGCGTGGTTTGACTATCCAAAACTGTGTATCTTTACGCAGCATATTTTTGACATCGGCATTCATTTTGGCTTTGATTTGTACACCTTTTTCATCCGGACTGATGCTGATTGATGTGACTTTGCCTACCGTAACATTTAATACTTTAATTTCTGTTGAGTTGATTGCAATTCCATCAGCATCATTGATATATAAGGTAATTTCCGGTCCTGTATGGCGAAGATGTTGTATGAGTAGCCATGCGCCAGTGAGTAAGGCTAGGGCAGGAATAATCCATACCAGTACATTGAATGGAGGTTTATGCTTTACAATTGCTGTAGTTTGCGTTGTTTCGTTTTCGTTTTCGTTTTCGGTTTGGCTCATGATGTATGCCTTATTGCGCTGTTTTGATGCTGGGCTTGTTGTTTTGATCATCCCAGATTAAGCGTGGATCGAAACTAAGTGCCGAGACCATGGTCAGGATTACTACGCCGCAGAAATATATGGTAGCTGAACCCGGCGCCACGTGGGCAAGTGGTGTAGAGAATGCGGACATCAGTATGATTACTACAAAGATATCAATCATAGACCAGCGTCCAATTGATTCAGTAATGCGATATAGAATGGTTAAACGGCGAGGGGACATCAGCGGGTGATAGGCTGCTGAATAAAGCAGTATCAGCATAGAAATGATTTTAAGCACAGGAATGGCCATACTGGCACTGAATATAACGACGGCGATAAATACATCTCCGTCACTCCACATGTATTCGATACCATCAAGAATGGTGCTGGCAAGATTGGTACCTGGAGAACGAGTGATCATCATTGGTAATAAATTGGCCGGTATATAGAAAATAATGGCAGCCAATAAAAAGGACATGCTGATACTGAGGCTGAGAGGTTTGCGCCGGCTCAGATAAGAGCCACACACGCCGCAGACATTTTGGGTATCTGGTTGTTCAAACAAGCAGTAATTGCAATTAATGGTGTGGTCGCTGAAGATTTGTCTGGTAGGATCGTTTCCAGTAAGTCGCTGTATCTGATAAAAAATCCAATGTTCAGGTACGCCTTGAGAAGTGCGAATCAGTAGAATAGCTAAAACCATCATAAACCAGAATGCCAACCCAAAATGCATTTGTGCCATGGCACTGATTTTAATGTATGACACCAGTGTGGCTATATAAAACACGTCTATCATAATCCAATGACGCAGGCGTACTAGTGTTCTTGTGGCGTACAGCATACCAGGTAGAACTTGCTGATAACGTAGTCCGGTATATACGTACAGGCACAGCAGTAGAAACAGAACTGGTGAACCAAAAGTGAGAAAAAACATTACTTCTGCCAGTATTGAATAGTCCTGCTGGGCTAAAGTACCCATTATATAGGGAATGGTAAGGTCAACATGAATGCCAAGCATGTCGATAGTCATGTACAGTTGTGTATATACAATTGTCATGATAATTAGTGAGGCGATGGCAAAGGCTATCGGAGTATCAAGAGGGTGGGTTTCTATGCGAACCAGTCGCTGCTGGCAGCGCGGACATTCGGCAGATTCGCCAGGTATTAGAGCAGGAATGGTTAATGACAAGCCACAGCAAGGACAGCCAACATGATGTGCGGGCAAGCTGCCGGCAGGCAGGTTTGTAGTTTGATGTTGCGCTGGTTGTATTAAACGGTAGCTCAAGATATTCGATTTCAGTAAAGAAAACAGCTGTACAAAAAATAACTTAACAGAGAGTTGGCATGCTCTGTTAAGTTAAATATACGTAATTTGAAGCGCTTGTGCAATTGACTTATAGTGCAGCCAGTACAGCATCACCCATTTGGCTGCATGAAACACGCTGGCAGCCTTCTTCATAGATGTCACCAGTACGTAGCCCTTGTGCCAATACTTTGCCTACTGCTTGTTCGATTCTAAATGCGGCTTGCTCATTATTTAGGCTGTAACGCATCAGCATCGCTAGTGAAAGAATGGTGGCAAGCGGATTGGCCAAATTTTTGCCAGCAATATCGGGTGCAGAACCATGTGACGGTTCATACATGCCTTTACCTGTTTCGTTGAGCGATGCTGAAGGGAGCATACCTATGGAACCGGACAGCATAGAAGCTTGATCGGAAAGAATGTCGCCAAATATGTTACCCGTTACAATAACGTCAAATTGCTTAGGCGCTTTTACAAGTTGCATGGCTGCATTGTCGACATACATGTGGCTAAGGCTGACATCAGGGTAATCTTTACTCATATCGGCCATGATTTCACGCCACAACTCGGTGGTTTCCAATACATTGGCCTTATCTACTGAACAAAGTTTTTTATTGCGTTTTTGTGCTGCCTCAAAGGCAATTTTACCGATACGGCGAATTTCACTTTCGCTGTAACGCATGGTGTTAATACCTTCGCGTTCGCCATTTGGCAAGGTATGAATGCCGCGTGGTTCGCCAAAATAGATATCGCCGGTTAGTTCACGCACAATCAAAATATTTAGACCAGATACTACTTCTGGTTTTAGGGTAGAAGCATTGGCCAGCTCAGGATAGAGTATGGCTGGACGTAGATTGCCAAATAAGTTGAGATCTTTTCGGATGGCAAGTAGTCCGCGTTCGGGACGCAGTGGGCGTTCAAGGCTGTCGTACTGTGGACCACCGACTGCACCAAGCAACACTGCGTCTGCAGCGCGGCAGATTTTTTGAGTAAATTCTGGATAAGGATGGCCGTATTCATCATAGGCAGCACCCCCTAATGGAGCATATTGATAATCTGCATCTAGTCCTTCTGCAATCAGTTTGTCTAAAACACGGACGGCCTGAGCAATAATTTCCGGACCGATTCCATCCCCCGGAAGAATAGCAAGGTGTTTACTCATTTTATTCTTTCTGAATGTTGTCTGACTGCCACTGATTGGCACTCAGTAATAATTTATTTTTAGTGTATGAAAACGAAACAGGTTTCTATGGAGTCAGGACTGATACAGCCATGGTTGTTGTTGTTTGTGGCTGCTTTCATAAGCTTTTATAGCATCCGCATGTTGCAAGGTCAGGCCGATTTCATCCAGACCATTGAGGAGACAATGTTTGCGGTGTTCGGTGATATCGAAATAGTAATGATGACCGCTGGGTGTGGTAACGGTTTGTTCGGGCAGATTGATGCTGAGCTGATAGCCTTCATGAGAAGTAACTTCATGAAAAAGTTGATCCACTACTTCTTCGGGCAAAATTATAGGTAATAGACCGTTTTTATAGCAGTTGTTGAAAAAAATATCTGCAAAAGATGGTGCAATGATGGCACGAAAACCGTAATCATCTAGAGCCCATGGTGCGTGTTCGCGGCTTGAACCACAACCAAAATTCTTACGGGTCAGCAGAATGTGTGCACCCTGATAACGTGGCTGATTGAGTACAAAATCCGGATTCAAGGGACGTTTGCTGTTGTCCATACCCGGTTCACCGTGATCAAGATAACGCCACTCATCAAAAGCATTTGGGCCGAAACCACTGCGTTTGATTGATTTTAAAAATTGTTTAGGAATAATGGCATCTGTGTCTACATTAGCGCGGTCAAGCGGTGCTACCAGAGCCGTAAGAGTTGTAAAAGATTTCATGCGGGTGATTCAGTATGTGTGTAGTTAATGATTGAATTTAGTGCAAGCCCTGTCGGGCTTGCATGCAGTTACATTTCTGAGCGTACGTTGTCTGAAGCATTACTTACTGCCTGACCACCGGCAGAAATATCACGACCAACGCCGGAAACTGTATGACAACCAGCCAGAAAACCAACAATGGCAACGCTTAAGAGCATCAGTTTTTTCATGGTTTTATCCTTGTAATATTATCGACTAGCTGCGTTGGACAGATGCTGACCCCCAGCACGGACGTCTTGTCCTACGCCATGAATTGTGTGACAACCAGAGAGTACAGCCATAACCATTGCAGCAATTAACAACATTTTTTTCATGCCTTACTCCTTCAACAAAGATAATAATTAACACATTCAATCAGAACTACATGCTTATCATGCACTTGCTGGCTTAAAACTGCAAGTTATTCACTTTATATGTGTCGCACATCAGTAAAATGGCCAGTGACTGCTGCAGCTGCTGCCATGGCAGGGCTGACCAGATGAGTGCGACCGCCGTTGCCTTGACGGCCCTCAAAGTTACGATTGGAAGTTGAAGCACAACGTTCATGTGGCTGTAATCGATCTGCATTCATAGCCAAGCACATTGAGCAGCCTGGTTCACGCCACTCAAAACCTGCGGCTGTAAAAATTTTATCCAGCCCTTCTGCTTCAGCTTGTTGTTTGACTCTTCCTGAGCCGGGTACTATTAATACCCGATTAACATTATCTGCCTTATGTCGTCCTTTCGCTACTTGGGCAGCAATGCGTAAATCTTCAATTCTTCCGTTGGTGCATGAACCAATAAATACAACATCAACTGGAATTTCATTGACTGGTGTACCGGCAGTTAAGCCCATATATTGCAGTGCCCGCTGCATACCCTCCCGTTTTACTGGATCCGTTTCTGCGTCAGGGTCGGGCACTTGTTGATTTACTGCAATTACCATTTCTGGTGAGGTTCCCCATGTAACCTGTGGTTCGATGTCCTCCGCATTAAAATGATAAGTTTTATCAAAGCTGGCTCCTGCATCTGAGACCAGTGTTTTCCAGTAACTAACAGCCTGCTCCCATAATTCACGTTTAGGTGCGAAATGGCGATCTTTGATGTAATCGATTGTGGTTTGGTCAACTGCTACAAGGCCTGAACGGGCTCCTGCTTCGATGGCCATGTTGCAAAGGGTCATTCGACCTTCCATTGATAAATTGCGGATTGCTTCACCGCCGAATTCAATTGCATAACCAGTGCCTCCGGCAGTACCTATCTGGCCAATAATATATAAAGCAATATCTTTGGCGGTTATACAAGGTTTTAGCCTGCCGGTAATTTCAATCAGCATGGTTTTTGATTTTTTGGCAGTAATACACTGTGTGGCCATGACGTGTTCTACTTCTGATGTACCGATGCCATGAGCCAGCGCACCAAAAGCACCATGGGTGGACGTGTGTGAATCTCCGCAGACTACTGTCATACCTGGTAAAGTGGCGCCTTGTTCGGGGCCTACTACGTGCACAATACCCTGATTGATATTTTTGAATGGATAATATTTTTCTACACCAAAGTCGTGTATGTTTTTATCCAGTGTATTGACCTGAAGCTTGGAAATAGGATCGGTGATGCCTTTGTCCCAGTGGTCTGTAGGGGTGTTGTGATCAGCAGTAGCAACTATACTTTGCTCGCGCCACAATGGCCGATGAGCCAGCTTCAGTCCTTCAAAAGCTTGCGGGCTGGTGACTTCATGTACTAGATGGCGGTCGATATAGAGTAAAACTGTGCCATCAGCCTGTTGTTGGACAATATGGCTATTCCACAGTTTTTCATACAGGGTTTGTGCATTCATTGTACTAGCTTTGTTTTGTTATGTTTTATGTGTGAAGCATCTTAATACTGTTAAGAAGGATTTACAAGCATTTTGTCTAAAAATATAAAATATTCAGATTTGAATGTAATTAAATGAATATTTTTGGACTTATTGTCTATTTTTTATAAGTGTGGATGACCTGAATGTCTGTGTGAAAACGATTATAGTTGCTGTTTTCTGTTAATCTGGCGTTTGTTGTTATAATAATGACCACTATATGCACTAAGTAATGCAGCATATATATGTAGAAAGGACTGAAATATGAGTTTACCTGATGTGGCCGCAGCGCATCGCTTGGAATTGCAGAATTTTGAACGGGCAATTTTAGCCAAACAGACGCAGATTGAATCATGGTTTCGTACCCAATGGCGACATCACCACGCTCCTTTTTACGGTTCGGTGGATATTCGTAACAGCGGATATAAACTTGCCAGTATTGATATGAATCTGTTTCCAGGTGGTTTTAATAACCTGAATCCTGTTTTTTTGCCTTTGGCTTCTGTAGCGGCACAGGATGCAGTGGAACGTGCCTGTGCAGAAGCACAGTCTGTTTTGCTGATACCTGAAAACCATACGCGCAATACTTTTTATCTGCAAAATGTTTACGCACTCTATTCTATATTGCGTCATGTGGGATTAAATGTGCGAATTGGTACAATTAATCCCGAAATCACTCAGATTACCACACTAGAAACGGCGCTTGGTGACCACATTACACTCGAGCCAGTATTGCGGCAGGGTAATCGATTACAGCTAGCAGATGGTTTCACTCCTTGTATGATTTTGCTAAACAATGATTTGTCAGGAGGCGTACCAGATATTCTACAGGGGCTGGAACAGAAACTATTGCCACCATTAAAAGCGGGCTGGACCACGAGGCGAAAAAGTACTCATTTTCATGCATATAATCAGGTGGCAGCAGAGTTTGCCAAACTGGCAGGCATAGATGAGTGGACGATTAATCCATATTATGAAGTATGTAGTGGTTTAGATTTTGCCAGCCACGAAGGTGAAAACCGTCTGGCAGATACTGTGGAACGTCTCTTACAACGTATTCAGAATAAATATGATGAACTGGGCATTCAGGATAAACCGTTTGTGATTGTTAAAGCCGACGCCGGTACTTATGGTATGGGAGTGATGAGTGTTCATTCGGCAGATGAGGTGCGTGGCCTCAATCGCAAAAAACGCAATAAAATGGCTAAAATCAAAGAAGGTCTGGAAGTCAGTGAAGTGATTGTGCAGGAAGGTATTTATACTTATGAAACACTGCATGGTGCTACCGCAGAACCTGTGGTTTATATGATGGACCGGTTTGTAATCGGTGGCTTTTACCGTGTGCATGAGGGACGCGGACCAGACGAAAATCTGAATGCTATGGGTATGCATTTTGTGCCATTACACTGCAATATTGTCTCACCGGAAACTGAGATTACGGAAGAAGATGCTGCTAGCAAACGCGAATTTCAGCCATGGGAACAATTGGGTATCGTGCAGACAGAGAATGTTAGTCAGGCCAGTGATTGTGAAAGTGTCCGTCTTTATGTGTATGGTGTACTGGCCAGATTATCGTTGCTGGCTGCAGCTATAGAGCTGGAAAATATGCCTGAGCTAGCAGTTTGATTTACTTCTATCATTCAGACTTTCTCTCTGCAACGTTATTTAGAGTAAGCAGAAAATTTTGTTTCAAAATAATATTAATTTTATAAAGTACGATTCATAATGAAAAAAACGCGCGTTTTAACTGGTGTTACACCCAGCGGCATACCGCATCTGGGTAATTATGTGGGTGCTATTCGTCCGGCTATTCAGGCGAGCCAGAATCCAGATGTGGAATCTTTCCTTTTTTTATCTGATTATCATGCTTTAATTAAATGTCATGATCCGGAAAAAGTTCACGAATCAACCAAAGCTGTAGCTGCAACATGGCTGGCCTGTGGTCTTGATCCTGAGCGTACAACTTTTTACCGTCAGACTGATATTCCCGAAGTAATGGAACTGAACTGGATTCTGACCTGCAATACAGCTAAGGGACTAATGAACCGTGCCCATGCGTATAAAGCAGCCGTACAGGAAAATGCTGAAAAAGGACAGGAGGACCTAGATCACGGCATTGAAATGGGGCTTTTCTGTTATCCGATGCTCATGAGTGCAGATATTCTGATATTTAATGCCGATAAGGTACCGGTAGGGCGTGATCAGATTCAGCATCTGGAAATGGCGCGTGATATAGCAGGCCGTTTCAATCATCGTTTCAAGCCTTTGTTTACTTTGCCCGAAGCTCAAATAGATGACAATGTGGAAACATTGGTTGGTCTGGATGGCCGAAAAATGAGCAAAAGTTACGGTAATACCATTCCATTATTTGAACCGGAAAAGAAATTGCAGAAAGCGGTAAATAAGATTGTTACCAATCTGAAAGAACCGGGCGAACCGAAACAGCCAGATGAAAGCCCCCTGTTTGATATTTATAAAGCTTTCTCTACACCGACAGAAACGAGCAGCTTTACTCAGATGCTTGCTGAAGGTCTGGCTTGGGGCGAAGCTAAAAAAATGCTAGCAACAAAAATCAATGAAGAGATGGCTGAAAAGCGTGAGCGTTTTACTCAGCTAATGGCAGAGCCCACTTTGATTGAGGATATTTTGCAGGCAGGTGCGGTAAAAGCACGTGCACAGGCAAAACCGCTGCTAGAGGAAGTACGTGAAGCAGTAGGCATTCGTTCATTAAAATAAAGTACTGGTTTAACCGGCTGAAAGTAAATTTTGAGCCGGTTAAATTATCTGTAGGTAAACATAATGAAAATCCTGTTTATAGCCGACCCAATGTCTGGCTTCAAAACTTATAAAGACACCACTTATGCCATGATGAGGGAAATGGCTGCACGAGGCTGGACATTGTTTCACACATTAGCCAGTCAGCTAAGTGTGCAGCAAGGATATGTTGTGGCAGAGGCTAGCGAATTTGGCTTTACCGAAGCCAGAGATGATCATGACCACTGCTGGTTTAGTCCTTTGTCTCAACAGCAATATCGGCTAAACATTTTTGATGCAGTGATCATGCGTACTGACCCGCCGTTTGATATGCAGTATTTATATGCGACTCAACTGCTGACTTTAGCCGCCAAACAAGGTGCCCGTGTTTATAACAGCGGGCAGGCTATGCGCGATTTCAATGAAAAACTAGCTATTTTAGATTTTACAGAGTTTACTGCTCCGACTTTGGTCACTACCCGTGCAGCAGATGTGCGTGCTTTTTTGCATGAGTACCACGATATCATTATTAAGCCGCTGGATGGTATGGGGGGTATGGGGATTTTCCGCTTGCAGAAGAATGACCCTAATATCAGCAGTATTCTGGAAATGCTGATGCGTTTAGACAGCCGTACAATCATGGTACAGCGTTATATTCCTGAAATTGTTCATGGCGATAAACGCATATTAATTATTGGTGGGCGAGTTGTTCCCTATGCATTGGCACGTATTCCACAGCAGGGCGAGACACGAGGCAATCTGGCTGCAGGTGGCCATGGCGTGGCGCAGCCATTGAGTGAACGAGATAGGCAAATTGCTGAAACGTTGGCTCCGGAACTGGTACGCAGAGGTATTCTGCTGGCTGGACTGGATGTGATTGGTGATTATCTGACGGAAATCAATGTTACCAGTCCGACTGGTTTTCAAGAAATTAGCAAGCAAACTGACTGTGATGTGGCTGCTATATTTGCCGATGCCGTTGAAGAAGCTGCACGTTTATATGGTTCCCCGCTTTAATAAATCTTGTGCAGCCATATCCGATTTTAAAAGGACAATAATATTATCATGCCGGAAAATAATAAGCAGTATGCCAATACTATTAAAGGTAGAACCGGTATACGCCGCATATTCAACGCCTATGGTTACTCTCTGGCTGGTTTGAAAGCGGCTTGCAGCGAATCGGCTTTTCGTCAGCTGTTGTGGTTAAATGGAATTTTGATTGTGCTGGTTTTTGTATTGGATTTTGGCATCCTGACGCGTATGGTTTTAATTATGGCTTCGTTTTTAAGCTGGATTGTAGAGCTCTTTAATACGGCTATTGAAGCAGCTGTGGACCATACTTCGTTGGCAAAACATCCGCTGGCCAAACGGGCTAAGGATACAGCATCGGCTGCTCAATTATTAACCATGTTACTACTGGCAATTTTATGGGTGCTGGCGCTGTGGCGAGATTATCTGGTTAACTGGTTTTAAACCATAGTCACATTGCTGCCATTATATACGAGCGCTGCCAGATTAAGAATTTCTAAAAATTCTTCAGACATATTGACAATCCGATATCTGTTTAGCGGTAAGGATAGATTATGCATTTTCTGATGATTTTATTACCGGTTTTCGGAATTTTTGTTACTGGATTCATCGGTCAGAAAATCCTTAAATTCGATATAGCCGGATTATCGAAAATGTCTTTGTATATTCTTTCTCCCTTTCTGGCCTTCAAAACGTTTTACAGCCATCAGCTTACTTCTGCTTATGCATATTATGCTTTCTATGTATTGATTTTGTGTATCGGACTGATTGCCCTGGTGTATCTGTGGTCGAAAATTTGTCATTACCGCAATCAGGATAATTGCGCCCTGATTTTGGCATCATGTTTTATGAATAATGGAAACTACGGTACACCGGTGATTCTGGTATTTTTCGGGAGTGCCGGTTTTGATATCGCTGTGATTCTGATGGTACTGCAACAGTTTGTTATGAGTACATTAGGCACTTATTTTGCAGCAAAAGGCAGCGATGATGTTGAAGGCATCAGCCAGCTCACGGTTTTGAAAAAAGTCTTACGCATGCCGATTGTATATGGTGCTTTGTTGGGTTTGACATTTCAGATACTGCATATTCCACTCAGTAAAGAAATACTGCTGGCTGTGGGAATGATAGGAGATTCTTCCATTCCTGTTATTATGCTTATTTTGGGTATGCAGCTGGCTACATTACATATTAAGCAGATTGAACTGCCCAAAATAAGCTTTGCGTTGATACTCCGATTGATAGTATCGCCTTTGTGGGCTGTACTGCTGGTGTATTCTATGCCGCTAGACCTGATGGCGAAAAAAATATTAATTGTTCTTGCTGCCATGCCGACAGCAGCCAATACCACATTGATGTCTGTACAGTTCAACACCAAACCACAACTAGTTTCTTCTGCTACTTTTTTCAGTACGGTATTAAGCTTGATTACCTTGCCGATAGTGCTGATGCTGGTGCAGCCGCCGGTTATGAATCTGTAATCAATTTGAGTAGCGAGAGATGCAAATAAATGTATATTCGATATACGCTTATCAGAATCAATTACAAACCTGTTGTTGGTTTTCTGGATCTTAATGTTGTCTGATGTTACTTTATGTAACAAGACTTATTACTCGCTCTATAATGTTCTTTTACTTGAAATGAATTATAACAATATGCAATACAATTTATTTCAGGATAAAAGACATGGGTATTAACAGACAATTTAGTTGCAAAAGTATTATATATCTATTGATTACGGTAATTGGTTGGGGAATTATGTATCCCGCATCCAAACATGCCGTATCTTCAGGTATTGATGGCTATTATCTTACTTTCATTCGTTATGTTTTGGGGGCAGTGCTTGTCAGTGTGATTTTAATCATTCTAGAAGGTAAAAAAAGTTATCAAACTGAAGGTAAAACCTTGTTACTCTGGTTTTTTGGAAGTATCGGCTTTGCAGGTCTAAATTTTCTCACGTTTATTGGAATAGGTTATTCTTCAGCAGAACATGCAACGATTATATTAGCTCTGATGCCTTTATTATCGCTTGCGCTAACATGCATTATTCATCGTAGCTTCCCCGATTCTAAAACTAGTTTCTGCATGCTATTAGCTTTTACTGGTATTGTTTTGGTAATTACTAATGGTAATTTTAGTCATTTGAGGGCTTCATCTAGCTTTATCGGCGATTTGCTACTATTGGCGGCCACTATCTGCTGGGTAATATATACCTATTTTGCCAATATTATGATTTCAGTATATGGCTGGAGTGCTTTACGTGTTACTGCGTTAAGCTCTTCTTTAGGAACATTGAGTATAATATTCATTACTATAGCGGCAACATTATTAGGTTACGCCAGTTATCCAAATTTTCAGGCAATGGCAGCCAGTAAATTTGATATTTTTATTTTGGTTATAACTACTTTAGTGATTATCAGTTGGAATGCAGGCATTAAAGCGCTTGGCACAATCAATGGAGTTTTATTTGTTAATTTGGTACCCGTTATATCGTACATTATTGGCCTTTTGCAAGGGCATCATGTTTCGTATATTGAAGTTTTGGGAATGGTAATTACGCTTATAGCATTAATAATGAATAATCTCTATATGCGTAAAAATCAAGCAGATATTTAGTTGTTGAAATGAAAAACCATTTACAGGGTATGAATTTAGCTAGTCTTGAACTGTTTCTAGTAGCAGCTGAAAATGAAAATTTCTCAGCTGCTGCTGAGTATTTGAATATTACACCTGCTGCTGTTAGCCGCTCTATTAAAAGGCTTGAAGAAAGGATTGGTATTGAATTATTCAGTCGAAATACACGTAAAATCAAATTAACACCAGAGGGGAAAATTTATTATAAAAAATGCTCTGAAATTTTAGAATCATTAATCAGTGTTGAGCGAGAGCTTAAACTACAAAAAGAGTCTGTAGCTGGAAGACTAAAAATCAGTGTTCCAGAAAGTTTTTTTAACTATAAAATGGCGCCATATTTAAATAAATTTTGTGAACTATATCCAAATCTGAAGCTAGATTTTCATGTAACTAATCGAAATATTGATTTTGTGGCTGAAACTTATGATTTATCAGTGAGGTTGATTCAGCCTGAGACCAAACTTGAGCCCTTTTTAATTAAAAAAAAATTGCATGATGCTACATCCGGTCTGTTTGCTAGTCCTGAATATTTGTCTAACAACAGCATGATACAATCGCCTTCAGATATTAAAAATCATCAGTGTATCAATTTCAGCATTAGCGAAAATAACAAAAAATTCTTATGGAATTCTGTAGATAATCATTCAAAGAGGGATTTTCATTATTCGAACCAGATAAAAGTGTTTGACAGCATTCTTGCGACTAAGGTTCTTGCGTTGAATGGTTGTGGAATTGTACATTTATTTAGATTTGCGGTGCAGAATGAGTTGCAGAGTAATAAATTGGTAGAAATCTTACCTGAATATTCTAATAATCATACATGGCAATTTTGTTTTCTTTACCCAGAGTCAAATAGGAATTTAGCAAAACTTAGAGTTTTTATCGATTACTTCATTGAAAACATTAAATAATCAAGCAAAAATATTTAGTATATATGCTGATATTTATAAAAAATATTAGGCTGATAGTATTCAGTGTTTCAATAATCAGATGATTTTTATTTTTTTATACTATTTCTTATATCAGAATATATATTATTAGCGGTTTATACTGAATCTGATTCAAAAGATGAAGTATATAAAATCACAGTTTAAGTTATTTTTCAAATCATATAAATGTAAAGATTTTTGATTTTATTGGTGTTCAGAACTTATCGTTATCAAGATAAATCGGTATCATAGTCGCCTATCTGCTGGAATAATAAACTGGGCGGCTTATGACAAAGTTAAAATTTACCAAAATGCATGGCTTAGGTAATGATTTCATGGTTATTGATGGTATCAACCAGAAATTTAACCCGAGTACAGCACCAATTGCCGCATGGGCACAACGGCATACCGGAGTTGGATTTGACCAGCTTCTTCTGATTGAGGCACCACGACAAGCAGAAGCTGATTTTCGCTATCGGATTTTCAATGCAGATGGTTCTGAAGTGGAACAGTGTGGAAATGGCGCACGGTGTTTTGCCCGCTTTGTTTACGATAAAGGGTTAACCAGCAAAAAGCAGATTGTCGTAGAAACAGCTGGCGGTGTGATTGTGCCCCGTTTAACCGATGATGGTTTGGTAACAGTAGACATGGGTGTGCCGTTGTTGGCTCCGGAGCAAATTCCGTTTACCGCTATTGATGAGGATGATGCTCGTAGTATCAGCCATCAGCTTGTAATCGGCAATGAGACTGTTAGTGTTACCTGTATCAATATGGGCAATCCGCATGCGGTGATAGTGGTGAAAGATATTGAGCAAGCACCTGTACACCGGCTGGGAGCAGCTATTGAAAACCACAAACAGTTTCCTCAACGCGTTAATGTCGGTTTTATGCAGATTGTGGCACCACGCAGGATTCGTCTGCGTGTTTTTGAGCGAGGTGTTGGAGAAACTCAGGCCTGTGGTACGGGTGCCTGTGCTGCAGTTGTAGCCGGAATCAGTTTGGGATTACTGGGCGATGATGAACCGGTAGAAGTTAATTTGACTGGGGGGCAGTTATTAATCAGTTGGCAGCAGCAACCTGATGCTCATGTATGGATGACAGGGCCTACCCAGAGTGTTTTTGATGGGGAGATTGATTATTTATGAGTATCAAAGAAGCAGATGTACGTGCGTTTTTACATGCTCAGCCAGAGTGGCTGTACGAACATGCAGCAGAGTTTAACCTGCGACCTATTGAAAGCAAGATAATGTCTTTCCAGCAGGGCCGGATGCAGTTTATGCAGCGTAAAACGGAAAAAATGGCTTCACAATTGGTACAGATGTTGGGAGAAGCGGATGCTAATCATACTTTGATGGCTAAGTTCATGGCTTTCGACCGACGCCTGCTCTTGGTAAATACAGTCGCTCAATGGCAAAGGGCAATTCACGATGGCTTGAAAAACGAATTTGTATTACCTGATTTCGCCTTGAAAATTGTTACCGAAGCACCTAAAAGTGTGCGTATACCTGCTTCTTTAATGGCAGATGATAAGGTTAAAGCTGTAGCAAAAAAACTGAATAAGCCCATATGTGGTAACTTACCTGTGGTTGTTTTACGGGAATTATTGCCCGTACAGCCTCGTCTGGAAAGCTTTTTACAACTGCCATTGCGCTGGCAGGAACAGACGCTAGCAATTTTGATAGTCGGCCATGAGAATGAAGCTCATTTCACATCGGATATGGCTACTGAATGGGTAAACTATATGGCAGAAAATATGGCCGTGGTACTGGCACGTCTGCTAAAACTGGTACGCTGATGACTACATTAATCATTTATGCGGTTGTAATGATTTATGCAGTACTGTTTGTGTGGCAATGTTGTAAATATCAATTATATGGCTGGCTGGCTGCTGCGTTAACCATTTGGGTGATTTTGGCAGCTATGAGTAGTGTGGTATTGCCGGGTATTGCTGGTTTGTTTAAACCGTTAAATTTATTTCTGATGCCAGTTTATGTGCTGTTGGGTTCGGTGTTTATGCTTCATCAGCGCAATAGACTCAAAAGCAACGGTTATTTATCTAATCTGCTTTATAGTAGTTGGTTACAGTTTGGAGCGCTGGCTATCTGTTTGACGCTCATTTTATGTCTAATCAGAAATACAATTTTATTAGTTCCTTTAATGGTTAGTGTTTTACAGATGCTTACTTGGCAACCTTTATACTGGATTGGAACTCAATGGTTATTGATGTTGATGCTATTTTCACGTACAGAAAATAAACAAAAAACGGTATGGCGCATGCAGACATTGTTGCTCTTTTGTTTATTTACTCAACTGATATATCTAATGTTAAGTTTTAGAGGAAAATTGTAGTTGGAGTTTGCTATTGTTTTTGAGCCAGATCTCAACTTTGCACCCTTTTTAAGAATCAGATAATAAAAAAGCCAGACTGGAAAGTCTGGCTTTTTTAATTTGATGTGCTTAGTGAGAAGCAGCTTCAGCAGAAGCGCCAGAAGCAACAGCAGGAGCTGAAACTTCAGAAGCTGGAGCTGGTTCAGAAGCCGGAGCTGGTTCAGAAGCTACAGGAGCTGAAACTTCTGATGCAGCAGAAGCAGCAGGAGCTGATTCATCTTTATTACAAGCAGCCAAGAACAAAGACATCAGGGCAGCAGCAGCTAACAGAGATTTTTTCATGATTATGTACCTTAATCTGTATCAAAAAGTATTACTTTAGTGATGGAAGTCCAGTTTTTGCACACTATATCATTTCTTCAATAAATAGCTACAGTGCGCATAACTTGTGCAAATCGAATTATGCCCCGCCTTGCAAACTAATGCAATCTGCCAAAGGTGTATTTTTGTTAAACAGCTACAGAAGCTTGTTGAGAATGGCGCGTTAGAATCTAGTCTAGTGCAGGATATACTTACTAGATAAGCAATAAGATTAAGGTATGGGTATAGTTATAAGATATTGATAAAATTTAATAAAAGTAAATAATATTCAGCAATAATGTTACAGTTTAATGATTACCCAACAAAATTACTGCAAATTAGAGAAGTTGTTTTTTTACAACAAATTTACATATTTATGGTTTATATACCTTGGATTCTGCTTGGTTTAGCTGATGACACTGTGGATGATTTTCATGCAATCTTGCCACAATTAAGTTAATAGGGAATGTTGTATAGAGCAGCTGACGTACTTTAGGTTTATCCTAATTACAGTCTTCAATCTGATTATCAATTTCTGAGTCTATTAACAATGAAGTAATACCAATTAATCGCAATGAAAATGTGTTAATTTTCATATTCAGAAATCAACAAAGATTGTTGTTTGGTTTTTTAGTATTGGTTGTGTAGCCAATTTTTTAGTTTGAGAAAATCAAAGCGATTCTCAGCATGAACCCTTGCTTTGAAATGATGTGCGCAGAATATAGACTATTACTACGGTTATTCTATTGAAACAAAGCCGTTGAAAAGTTAATGTTGATAAAACCTGTTTGGGATAGATATTGTACATTTATTGAAATACAGTTTATTGTATTTTAAGAAGTAATTTTTCAGCTTATATTCAAATATTTTAAGTAATGGTTTATTTCTTGGTTTGGCTAGTGTGAAATGGAAATCAGAACAGGCTTAGTCCCTTAGTCACTGTCTGAAGCCATTGTTCGATATAATGACAAGTTTTGAGTATTCAGCATGCATTTATCAGGCATGGCTACTGAATTTTGAGTAATTTTGTTTCTAAGCAGGAAAACTTATCATGACAGATACCCTTGAACGCGAGAGCATGCAATATGATGTTGTTATTGTGGGGGCCGGTCCGTCAGGTTTATCTGCTGCCATACGTTTAAAACAATTGGCCGCTAAACAACAGCGCGAGATTAGTGTATGCGTTGTTGATAAAGGTTCTGAAGTTGGAGCGCATATTATTTCCGGTGCTGTAATTGACCCTCATTCATTATCGGAGCTGATTGAAAATTGGCAGGATAAAGACGCTCCGTTATCGTGTGCGGTGAAACAAGACAGTTTGCTGTTTTTAACCGAAAAAAAAGCTTACCGTCTGCCAACGCCAGCCAGTTTTAATAATCAAGGCAATTACATCATTAGTCTGGGCGTGTTTTGTCGTTGGCTGGCGCAGCAGGCGGAAGAATTGGGCGTAGAAATATATCCTGGTTTTGCCGCTACAGAAATACTTTATCATGCTGATGGTTCGGTACGGGGAATTGCCACCGGCGATATGGGCGTTCAACGCGATGGTACTCCTGGTGACCAATATCAGCAGGGTATGGCATTGTTGGCACAACAGACTATTTTTGCTGAAGGTTGCCGCGGTTCGCTTACTAAAGTACTGATGCAGCAATTTGATTTAAGAAGAGACTGCCAGCATCAAACTTATGGAATCGGAATTAAAGAATTATGGGAAATCGCACCGGAAAAATCCAAACCCGGAACTGTGATTCATACTATAGGCTGGCCATTGGATCAGAAAACCTATGGCGGTTCTTTTTTGTATCATTTGAATGATAATAAAGTAGCAGTTGGTTTTGTGATTGGTCTGGATTATCAGAACCCTTATCTGTCTCCGTATGCAGAAATGCAGCGCTACAAAACTCATCCGGCCATTCGAGCTACATTAGAGGGTGGTAAACGTATTGCTTATGGTGCAAGAGCGCTGAGTGAAGGTGGCTTGCAAAGTTTGCCCAAACTAACGTTTCCTGGTGGTGTTCTGGTTGGTGATACTGCTGGTTTTCTGAATGTGCCGCGAATTAAAGGTATTCATGCCGCTATGAAATCCGGTATGCTCGCAGCAGAGGCCGTTGCTGAGGTATTAAGCGAGGAAGCTAGCGAAAGCAGTAATGCAGAGGCAGTAAATTATACAAGTTTATTCAGAAACAGTTGGTTATTTAGTGAGTTGAATAAAGTCCGCAATGTACGTCCTGCATTTAAATGGGGTCTGTTGGGAGGCCTAGTTTATGGTGCACTAGAAGAATATGTGTTCAAGGGTAAGGCACCATGGACTCTAAGGCATCAGCGGGCGGATTATGCGTCTTTACGACCAGCACAAGATTGCCAGAAGATTGATTATCCTAAACCGGATGGCAAACTCACATTTGATCGTATGAGTAGTGTATTTTTGGCTGGTATCAGCCATGCTGAAAACCAACCTGTACATCTTAGGCTACACAATCCAGAATTGGCCATTAGTGTTAATTATCAAAAATTTGCTAGTCCAGAAACGCGTTATTGTCCTGCTGGGGTGTATGAAATTATAGAAGAAGCAGGAGAACCACAATTGCAGATTAATGCGCAGAATTGTGTACACTGTAAAACCTGCGATATTAAAGATCCTGAGCAGAATATTGACTGGGTGTGTCCCGAAGGCGGTAGCGGACCAAATTATGCCGATATGTGACTGCCGGCATGAAAAACATCAGAGTTGAGCATATACAGACCAGCCATCTGCTGCTGGTCTGTTTTATGATTTAATGTTCGCGTTCATGAAAAAACGCGTAAGTGGCATCATGAAATAATTCTACTTGCGGATTTTCTTCATACTGCAATTCAGCAATTTCGTTATCAAAAGCTGTTCGAATAGATTCTGTAGCTAGTTCTGCTAAATCTGCGGGCAAGGCTCTCAATAAACCTTTCAGTGCAGTGGCTAGCACACGGTTTTGCATGAGTAGGGCTTCGTTATTTTCTTCGAGAAATTCAATTCGTTGTTCTAAGGTACTCATTATTTGATTCCTAATTAAATTGGACAAAATATACATTATTTTAGCATTTTAACCTACAAAAGTTGTTATAATTACCTATATATGGCACAGTGAAAATTCATGTGAAGCGAGCCAGAATACATCAGACGATAAGAAGTGAGGGCATGGTGAAAAACCAGTATGAACAACAAAATCAATTTGTTTTTACTTTGAGTGAAGATAATCCGCCTGCACAGCAATCTATGACTAATACAGATAGTGAGTCGGCTGAAGCCAAACCTGATTGGGTACGTAATCTTGAACAACTGCGCCATAATAAAAAGAAGCATGATAATCATGCTGTTCATCATGATGTGAACAAGAGTATTAAACCGACAGTGGTTGTACATCAAACCAGAAGACACGAGCACGCTTTTAATACTTCTGCTGTAGTAACAGGTACAGTACCTCACAACCGGCAGCCTGCTGCAGCTAAACCAAAAAAACCTAATCCTTCCCAGTATAATCAGACTGATGAGGTGGTATTGGATCCGATACAGCGAGAACGTGTTTATCGTGCCTACCTGCAGCAATGGCAGCAGCAGAGTACGTTGGAGGCTCAGCAACAAGAATCTGCTTTGAATGATACAGCATTACTGATTCAGGAAGACTGGCTGGCTGCCCAAAGCTGTTTGCAAAGTGCTCCGATTGATGAAACTTTGCCATCTGGCTGTACTGTTCAACTAAAAGGAAATCAGGCAACGATTGTGCAGGCTGAGACTTCTGAGTCTGATGTTACTGATGTCAATACAGACTTTAGTGAAAATGGCCAGCCAGTAATTCATGTACATATGCATGTAATCGAGCCGCGAGGTACAGCAAATCGTGCTGTTACCTGCATTTCAGAACAGGCTCTATTGCAGCAGCTTAGTGAAAAATTACGCCCTCATCTAGCCGATGTATTATCTGGTATGGTCAGGGTAGCGGTACAGAAACATACTGCTGGGCTGGTAACAACGCTACAGCGTGAGCTATTGGCGGAAGTGCCTTCGGCAGTGGATGACGTGCTGAAATATAACTTGACACAAGTTATGAACAATTTTAAGAAAAGACAACGTTAAAATTTAATGTCAGTATTTTAGCTTTGCTATTTGCTTCTGTAAAAGAGTAGTAGCTGAAGTTGCTAACATATCTATTGATTATTAGAAATAAAGAATTTTTCTAACATAGCATAGTAGAAAAAAATTGTGTTTTGAATAAAATTATGCTTATTGCGATTATTTTTAATTAACAGAAGCATAAAATTTAATGAGATAGTAACGCATAAAATGTACGGCTACTAAATAATTTATATATGTATGATTAAGTATAAATTCTTAAGATTTTAAGATTTCAGGCATGTTTTGTTAAAGATGGTGAATCAAAAGTAGGTGTGTTATACTGCGCGCCATTCTGAAAAAATTTATTAGTCAGCCAGTATAGCTCAGTTGGTAGAGCAGCGCACTCGTAACGCGAAGGTCGTAGGTTCGATTCCTATTACTGGCACCACAAAAATTCATTAGATCAATTATTTGTGACAATTCTGCGTCACTTATTCCAATTTCAACTTAAATTCCCTTAATTGTATCGTCATTCTTTGAATTAAGCATTTTATATTTATCGCAACCATCAACGTGATGATAAATATACTGAATGTGTTCTAATTACATGCAAAGAAACCACAAATATTTCTTATTAAAACAGAAATTTGTGCTAATGGTAAGCTGACTATTAAACCTAAAAGTTGTATTTGAATGCATCTGAAAAACTATTACTCATTTGGCTCAGTTTTTCTAAAATGAAAAATATTTAAACCAATTATAATCTGTCGCAATAGTACTGGGTAACAGTTATGAAATTGGTTTATTTGTGCGAGCATAGCGTTGCGCCAGTACAGCGCAAATCATCAATTGTAGCTGGTGAAAAATCATCAATGGTAAGAGCATTATACCTACCATATTGGCAGGAAACAGAACATTGGCCATAGGTACGCCATTGGCCAAGCTTTTTTTGGAGCCGCAAAACACAATTGTAATTTCGTCGGCTCGTTTAAAACCTAATAACCGTGCTACCAGTGTATTGATCGTAATCACCAGAAATAGAATCACTAGGCTCAGCATCACAATCATACCAATTGAACCCAGATTTACTTTGTGCCATAAGCCTTCAACCACTGCATCACTGAAAGCCACATACACCACCAGCAGAATGGAACTACGGTCTGTACGGTTAATCCATACTTTGTGCTGATGAATCCAATTGGCTAATAAAGGGCGTGCAAGGTGTCCGATTACAAAAGGTAGCATTAACTGCATCAAAATGGATTCTATCGCTGCTGCGGTATCAACGCTGTTGCCACTGGTTGGCATCATCAGTCCAACCAGAACAGGTGATAGAAAAACACCGAGGATACTTGAGGCAGAAGCACTGCAAACAGCAGCAGCCACATTTCCGCCAGCAACGGAGGTAAAGGCAATGGCGGATTGCACAGTGGCGGGTAGGGCGCATAAATATAGAAAGCCAAGATAAAGCTCGGGAGAAAGCCAGTTTGGTACCAGTATTCTTAGACATAGACCAATTAGCGGAAACAGGATAAATGTGCTGCAAAAGACCAATAGATGCAACCGCCAATGTTTGATTCCTTCAGTAACAGCCTGTCGAGACAGCTTGGCACCATGCATAAAAAAAAGTAGTGCAATAGCGATGGTAGTTAGATAGCTAAAAAAAGTTTTGACGCTGCCCTGACACGGAAGAATAGTAGCAGTACCGACAACCAATAGCATAGCCAGTAAAAACGGGTCTATATAAAATTTTTTAAGCAAATTGTTCATGGCAGCTCAGCGTTTGCGTTCGTAATTACAAAAGGCAATATTTTAACGAAAAGTCACTATCACATACAGCTGCTAGCTGAGTTAAAAAGCATTAATCCGATTACATAATTGCTTTTAATTACCTTTAAGATAATCACCAAATGTTCAAGGCAACCAATTTAGAAATAGATTTAAAACTTATGATAGACAAGATAATTGATGAAATAAATAAATTTTCAACAATGGTTTAATTTTGATGTGGATGAACAAAAACGCCAGCCTGTATTTGACTGGCGCGCTATATTATTGCTGAGGTCAGAAAAAAGAATTCAGTCCGAGAAAAATCAAAACCGACAGAATTGCTGCAGAAGGAAGGGTAATAACCCAGGCAAGTGCTATTGGTTTCATCAGCTTCCAGTTGGCATTATGGTTAACCAGTCCAATTCCAAGTACAGCACCGACTAAAATATGTGTACTGGATACCGGTAAGCCCATTAGCGTAGCCAGCATTACAATGGCTGCTGAAGATAGTTCGGCGGTAAATCCTGAAGCCGGATGCATTTTAGCAAGATTGGTGCCCACAGTTTGAATCACTTCTTTACCGATAAACCACAGGCCGACAATCAGGGCAACACCAAAAGTAATCATCACAGGTGCTGGAATCATGGCATTGGCATCCATAGCAATATCACCAGTTCTAATTATGTCCATAATGGCTGCAAACGGGCCTACTGCATTGGATATATCATTGGCTCCATGGCTGAAAGCAAAACCAGCAGCTGTAAATACTTGCATCCAACTAAACATTAAAAAAGTGGATTTGCTTAAATCTTTACGCTTCAGTGTTTTGGCATAAATAAATGTTGCCATCCAGATCAGGGCACCAATCATGATGATTAGCAAAAAATTGGTTACTACGGACAAGCCCAGATGCAGATTGGTTAATCCCTTGAATAACAGCATAGCTGTAATCATCATGCCACCGCAGGCAGAAATCAGAGGCACCCAGCTATGTAGAGCTTTAAACGCATCTATACTGTTTTTACGGCTTTCTATATCAGCTAGCTTTTTATAATAATCCGATTCTAGTTCATCTACGCTGTAGTCTGGATCACTATAATTTTCCGCATCGCGTGCAATGGCAGAAGAAATTTTGATTTTTTCTGTCTCACTCAGTTGTTCAAACCACGCTTTGTGCTTTTCCTTGTACGCTTTTTTTTCTTGTTTGATTTCTTTCAGAGCTATGTTCATACGCTCATTGTAATCAAGTACATGCTTTTTAATTTGGTTGAAAAGAATGAATGACAATGCTCCGCCAAGTACAGGAGAAATCACCCATGATAGACCGATTTCGCCCATTTTGTTCCACTGGATTAAATCTAGTGCACTGCTGTTACCGGTGACCAGATAGCCCAGACACAGTCCGGCACCAACCAGACCGCCAATTAGAGAGTGGGTAGTTGAAACCGGAAGTCCTTTTTTCGAAGCAATCAGTAACCAGATGGCTGCTGCCAGCAATGCAGCTAGCATTACATTTATACATTGTGACGGTGTCAAATGCATGGCACCAAGGTCTATAATACCGTGTCTGATGGTTTTAGTTACTTCGCCACCGGCAATGACGGCACCAGAAACTTCAAACACTGCAGCTATACCCAGAGCTTGTGGTATTGTAAGCGTACCGGCACCTACGCTGGTGCCAAAAGAATTGGCTACATCATTGCCACCGATATTGAAAGCCATAAATGCACCAAAGAGGGTAGCTACAATGAATAATAGCGGTGCATGATGATTGGTATAGCCTAGTCCCCAGTAAATGAAATAGGCAATGGTGCCAAGTAGCAATGCAGCAAAAGCGTAATTAACCCGTGTAATCAAGGGCGAACGTGCAAAAGATGTGTCTGCGGCCATAATGTATTTTAAAGTGGAAAATTCAGAGCCGGCACGTAAACAAGCTATCCGACGTGTGCCATGCTACGTAAAAAAGTGCCATTATAAAGATTTTTGTTTCAAAAGGAGTAAATTATGTTTACGAATCCGTTTTTACCCATTGCCGCTCCGCTTAAATTTTATGCAGTTGTTCCTTCTGCAGACTGGGTAGCCCGAATGGTGGATGCAGGCGCTAATACCGTGCAGCTACGCAATAAAAGCCAGATAGGTTCGTCATTGTACCGTGATATTGAACGAAGTGTGGCCTATGCAAAGGATTCACCTACACAATTATTTATCAACGATTATTGGTGGGAGGCGGTAGATTGTGGTGCCTACGGTGTACATCTTGGACAGGAAGATTTGGAAAGTGCTGATTTGGTGATGATACAGAGTGCCGGTTTACGGTTAGGAGTAAGCACTCATTCTTCTGAAGAGCTTGCTCTTGCACTTTCAGTAAAGCCAAGCTATGTAGCTTGTGGGGCAATATTTCCTACCAAAACTAAGACAATGCCTACACAGCCTCAGGGATTAGATAAACTTAGACAATACGTGCTTCAAGCCGGAAGTACTCCGACGGTAGCCATTGGTGGCATCGATCTGAGTAATGCGCCTGATGTTCTGGCCACAGGTGTTAGTTCTCTGGCAGTAGTGCGAGCAGTAACAGATGCGGTTGAACCAGAAAAGGTGGTAAAAGCTTTTCAGGCTCTTTGGAAAGAATAAAGAGCGGTACAATTTTTGTCAGTCTTACCCAATTGAAGAGAAAGATTATTATGAATAAATTGATTATGAAGCAGCATAAGTAGTGATAACGTAATCAGCTATACTTGTGAAGCTCAATCATAAACCTGCTTATCCTTTGCCGGCGCTCTTATTATGTCAAAACCATTTCTTAGCGAACCTGAAACATCTATCACAGAAACAGGTGTATTACTACTGAATCTTGGTACGCCCGAAGCACCAACACCTCAGGCTGTACGTCCCTATCTGCGTGAGTTTTTATCAGATCAGCGTGTGGTTGAGTTGCCACGTTTTTTATGGCAGCTGCTATTACGTGGCATTATCCTGCCTTTAAGGTCAAGGAAAAGTGCTCATGCTTATCAAACCATTTGGCAAGACAATGGTTCTCCGCTTCTAATTGGTACACAGTCGCTCACTCAAGCATTGTCTAAAGCTTTACCTGAAAGTGTGATCACCCGTTTTGCAATGACTTATGGTCAGCCATGTGTGGTGGATGTGGTGCAGGAAATGAAGAAGCAAGGTGTAGCAAATCTGCTGGTAGTACCCTTGTATCCACAATATGCAAGTTCAAGTAGTGGTGCGGCACTTGATCAGCTATGGCGTGTTTTACTTAAACAGCGTGTGCAGATGGCGGTACGAAGTATCACTAGTTTTTGTGCAGATACCAATTATATAAAGACCTTGGCAGCTCATATCCATACGCACTGGAAACAGTATGGACGCGGGGAATGTTTGTTGTTGAGTTTTCATGGTATTCCATTAGCTCAGCAACAGGCAGGTGATATTTATGTTGAGCATTGCCACACCACTACCCAGCATCTGGTTAGTGAGCTCGGATTGAAAGATAATGAATACCGACTGGCATTTCAGAGCCGGTTTGGTTATGCGCCATGGGTTGGTCCCAGTACTCAGGATTTATTCAACCAGCTACCACAGGCTGGAATAAAAAAACTTGATGTAGTATGTCCTGGATTTGTTACAGATTGTCTGGAAACACTAGAAGAGATTAATATTAGGGGTAAAGCTGATTTTCTGGCTCATGGGGGTGAACAATTTCATTATATTCCATGTATGAGCAGTGAAGATGAATGGGTAAAAATACTGATACCTTTAATCAATCAGAATCTGCAAGGCTGGCTGTAAGTTTCAGGTATCCAATAAAAAGCCATAGAATTTGAGTCTATGGCTTTTTGTTTATTTGTTTAAACTGCTTCGTTCTGCATCATAATTCGTGCGATCAAAGCCTTGTCTTTACCATGCATTTGTGGAATTTTCACTTCGAAACCATTTCCAGCAGCCACTTCTATCGGATACCCTTTACGTGTCATTTGTTCTAGCCGAATAATTTGATTACCGCTGGGGTGAATAATTTCCAACTGATCACCTACACTGAATTTATTTTTTACCTCAATCGTTGCCCACCCATCAGCGTCAATAGCCGTTACCTTGCCAACATATTGGCTTTGTTTGGATAAAGAGTGGCCGGATAAATAATTCTGATATTCCTGAGTCTGATGACGTTCCAAAAATCCAGTGGTATAACCACGATTTGCCAGCCCTTCAAGTTCGGCCAGCAGTGAGTAATCAAAAGGTTTTCCAGCAACTGCATCATCAATGGCACGCCGATATACTTGTGCAGCACGGGCTACATAATAAACCGATTTGGTGCGGCCTTCTACTTTCAGTGAATCTACACCGATCTCAGCTAGTTTCGCAACTTGTTCCACTGCGCGTAAATCTTTGGAATTCATGATATAGGTACCGTGCTCATCTTCCATAATCGGCATCATATCACCGGGTCGATTAGCCTCTTCGATTAAATATACTTTATTAGCTAAGGGGTGGCGTTGCTGCTCATTCGGGCCCAACAGGCTCTCATCTGCCAGAGATTGAGCTTGATTGAAATCAAAATCGCGTAATAACTGGGCGTCACCGCTGTCACTATCCGACGTATTATGTACTTTATAATCCCAGCGGCAGGCATTAGTGCAGGTACCCTGATTGGGATCACGATGGTTAAAGTATCCGGATAGCAGACAGCGGCCGGAATAGGCGATGCACAAAGCACCGTGCACAAATACTTCTAGCTCAATATCTGGACATTGCTGCCGGATTTCAGCAATCTCATTGATACTTAGCTCACGTGATAAAATAATACGTTCAATACCGATGCTTTGCCAAAACTGTACACCCCAAGCATTAGTCGTATTGGCCTGTACGGACAGATGCACCGGTATTTCCGGCCATTTTTCGCGCACTTTCATAATCAGCCCAGGGTCGGCCATAATCAGTGCGTCTGGCTGCATGGCAATAATTGGTTCCATATCAGCCAGATACGTTTTCAGTTTGGCATTGTGTGGCAGAATATTACTGGCCAGAAAAAATTTCTTGCCACGAGCGTGTGCTTCAGAAATTCCCTGCTCCAGTACTGGAAGATGGGCAAATTCATTATTGCGTGCACGTAGAGAATAGCGTGGCGTACCCGCATAGACTGCATCTGCGCCGTAATCAAACGCAGCACGCATCCGTTCCAGACCGCCAGCAGGTAATAATAATTCCGGTGCTTTCATGAGTGTGCAAACTTTCCTGATAGTTTTGAATGCTTTCAGGCAGCCGGCTGAAAAAAACCGGCTGCCTGAAAGTAAAATATCTATTTTTAAAGGAATTATCCGCTTTTTGGCGAATATGGTCAATTGTCATGCCATATCGGGCTATAATAATCAGCAAATCTATCCGATGTAACAACTACTCATGTCTGATAATCGTATCAATCATCAACCAGCTTTTTTGCTTTCATCACGTCCGTGGAGTGAAAGCAGTCTTCAAATAGAAATATTTTCACGAGACTATGGCAGAGTGGTGATGTTGGCTCGCAGTGCACGACGGCGCCAAAGTGAACTGCGCGGCGTGTTGGTACCATTTGTACCTTTGCAGATTTCTTGGTATGGCAATAATGAACTGAAAACTCTTCATCGTGCAGAATGGGTAGGTGGGTGGCCTCAGCCACAAAATCAAGCTTTGTTCAGTGCAATGTATGTGAATGAGTTAGTTTTGAAACTTACAGCACGCGAGGATTCTTTACCATCTATCTATCATGCCATGTACGCCGTTTTGCAAAGTATCTGCGGTGGTGAGCATCTGGCAGCTTTACGTTATTTTGAGTGGAGCCTTCTGCATACTTTAGGTGTGGCTCCGGATATCTCGCAGGACAATCTAGAACAAGCAATTGTCTGTCATGAACGTTACTGGTTGCGTGCTGAGCACGCACCGGTATTATTGATGCAGGCACAGCAGCTATCTGCTCAAGAGAAAGGCATTGTGGTCCATGGACATACTCTTAATGCGCTAACCAACCAGTCTCTGGCATCACAACCTGAATGGCATCAGGAAGCTCTTCGGCTGACTCGCATGCTACTTGATTTCCGTCTACCAGACGGTATCCTCAGTAGACAGATATTGAAACAGCTGCAGCAATTAACAGGTTAATAATCTTATTATTTAAGCATCTGATTGAATAAATTATTGCAGTTTATTGGACTAGTAACGGGCCTTTGAGAATTTGGAATGAATTGCTAGAATTTTAATAAGCAAAGAATTGGATTTTCTTTTTTAACATCTTTATTGATTCGAAAGCATATTATCTGAATTTTTATTTTGATACTGTGAGAATCTGATACTGATATTTACTCTATTTGTATAAAAAAATACAGCCCTTCTAGGCTGTATTTTTAATTTTGGTCGGAGTGAAAGGATTCGAACCTTCGACCCCTTGCACCCCATGCAAGTGCGCTACCAGACTGCGCCACACTCCGACTCTGTAAAGGAGGCGATTATAAAAGTAATCGTTTTACTTGGCAAGTACGCTATTCAGGTTGTCCATTATCTTCTCAATGTGCTGCCGTGTTTCTAGAGCATCAATGGCCGGATTACCTTCAGCATCCACCTGATTACGTGTAAATGGATCGATATAGGGAGTAAAGCTATCGCGCAATTGTCGAATTTTAATTACATCAGCACGGGTATAATGCTGGCCGCCATAGCCAATCACTACGCCGTGAATCTGCTGCCATGCAGTAAACTGCTCCTTACTAATGTCAGCAAGCTGGCACAGCTCTTCTAGGGTAAAGTACCGCTGTGCTGGAATGGGTAACAGTTGCTTAGGCTTGTTTTCCATTATAGTGATCAACCATGCCTTTCAATTTTTGTGATGCATGGAATGTTACCACGCGTCTAGCAGAAATAGGGACTTCTTCGCCGGTTTTGGGATTACGGCCAGGGCGCTGCGGTTTATCGCGCAGCTGGAAGTTACCAAAACCAGAGATTTTGATTTGTTCTCCTTGTTCTAGGGTACTGCGAATTTCTTCAAAAAACAATTCTACTATTTCTTTGGCATCGTGTTTGCTCATGCCGGCTACTTTTTCTACCAAAATATCTGCAAGTTCAGCTTTTGTCAGCGTCATATTAAAGTTTCTTTCATTAAAGAGGGCGATATTATCCACAAATTGATTTGTGTTATCAAGTAAGTAAAATTTTAATCGTTTAGGATGTCTGGGTAAAATTCTAAACGCGTAATTTTGCGTCAATTGTACCTGCTGTATCTATGAGTTTTGTTATTACTGAGTCTACTTCTTCATCGGTCAGTGTTTGCTCAGGGCTTTGCAGAATAATTTTTACAGCCAGACTTTTCATGTTTTCAGGGACACCTTTACCTCTATAAACGTCAAAAATAGCGATTTCCTGTATGGAAGAATGTTTAACACTGGTCAGAGTGTTAAGTAAGTGTTCAGCAGTTATTTGCTCTGGGAGGATAAAAGCCAGATCACGTCGTACGGGCTGAAATTTGGATACTGGTTGGTAAGTAATTCTGTCTTGCGATAATACAGCACTTAGATTTAGCTCAAATAGAATCGGTGATTGAGGTAAATCGTATTTTTGTGTCCAGCGTGGATGCAGTTCTCCGATAACACCGACTACTTTATCAGCAATGATGATTTTTGCCGTTCTGCCCGGATGCAGTGCCGGATGTTCTGCTGCGCGATATTCAACAGTATCAGCACTGATTAAACCGGCAATATCGTTTTTGACATCATAGAAATCCACATTACGTGTGGTTGCGGCCCATTGTTCTGGCAGGGCAGAACCATAAGCAAGACCAGCAATTTTTTTGGTCTGGACATATGCTTCATTCTGTTTGTGAAACACGCGTGCCACTTCGAATAATCTTACCCGGTTTTGTTTACGGTTTAGATTATTGTGCAGAATTTCTATCAAGCCACCAAACAAGGTAGAGCGCATGACACTTAGCTGACTGGCAATCGGGTTTTGCAGGCGAATCGGATTAGTATTGCCGGCTAAATCTTGTTCCCATGCTTCTTCTACAAAGGCGTAGCTGACAACTTCCTGATAGCCGTTATTGGCAAGCTGGTGGTAGACACTGAATAATGGTTTCTGTGTTTCCGGCAGGGCTACCATGTTCAGTTTGCCATTGGTATGGTTGTCTGGAATATTGTCATATCCGAAAACGCGGCCGATTTCTTCAATAAGATCTGCTTCAATTTCAATATCAAAGCGAAAGCTGGGTGATGTAACCGTGAAACCGTCTTCGCATATTTGTGGATTCAGGCCTAGATGTTGCAGAATAATTCCTATATTCTCTGCAGAAATATTTACTCCCAGTACTTTGGCTACTCTGTTGGTGCGTACTCGGACTTTTTTGGTGTCAGGCAGGTTTCCTGTTGCTTCAGTGATATTACCGATATCACCTCCGCAGATTTCTTGTATCAGGGCTGTGGCACGTTCGATGGCTTGTTGCTGTAAATTGAAATCCACACCTCGCTCAAAACGAAATGATGAGTCTGAACCAAAACCATACTGTCGAGCTTTGCCGGCAATGATGTCTGGAGTAAACCATGCACTTTCGATGACTACATTATGGGTATCGTTAGTAACTGAGCTTTCTATACCACCCATCAGCCCAGCAATGCTCAATACCTGTTTTTCATCAGCTACTACAAGTGTATTGCTGCAGAGGGTGACAGTTTTGTCATTAAGACAGGTAATAGTTTCACCATCATGAGCACGACGAATATTCAGCTTACCGGTAATTTTATCAGCATCAAACATGTGCATTGGCTGCCCAAGCTCTAGCATGACATAGTTGCCGATATCAACTAAAGCATTGATACTCCGCAATCCACTGCGTTCCAGTCGTTGTTTTAGCCATGCCGGTGTAGCTGATTGTGAATTAACGCCACGGATAACTCGGGTAAGAAAGCGGCCACAGTCTTGTGGTGCTTCGATGCTGGCTGGTTGGCTAGCTTCGATGTTTGCTTGGACAGGCACAATTTCAATCGGATGTAACTTAGACTGAGTTAATGCACCTACTTCACGTGCTATTCCTTTTATACTGAGGCAGTCTGCACGGTTAGGTGTGATTTTGAGGGTGAGCAGATGATCATCTAATTCCAGATAGTTGCGGATGTTTTCACCGATAGGTGCATCTGCAGGCAGAATCAGCAGACCATTAACTTCATCTGGCAGACCTAATTCTTTTGCTGAGCACAGCATTCCATTGGATACTTGACCGCGCATTTTGGTGGGTTTGATTTTAAAATCGCCTGGCAAAATGGCGCCTGGTAACGCGCAAGGTACTTTGATTCCTGGCTGTACATTGGGAGCACCACATACAATTTGTATCAGTTCGCCTGTGCCGGCATCTACTTGTGTGATATTGAGCCGGTCAGCATCAGGATGTTTAATGACTGATTTTACTTCAGCAATTACTACACCTGTGAAGGTGGGAGCAGCCAGTCTGGTTTCTTCTACTTCAAGTCCGGCCATGGTGAGTAAATGTGCCAGCTGGTCTGCTGACAGGTCTGGATTGACCCATGAATATAACCATTGTTGAGAAAATTGCATAATGCTTCCAGTATGTATTCTGTTGCAGTTTCATCCAAAAGTGTTGGGTTTGCTGGTCTGCAGTTGTTACAGGATTGTTTAATCTGTAAATTATGTAACTTCGCTTTTGGAATTCGTATTAGGTTAAGATGAATTATTCTAGTTTGTTATAGGGTGAATAATTTTTTAACCATAAAAATTCATCAGTCGTTCACTAGTGAGATGATTACGCTTTGATGTTAATCTTATATCAGTGGTAATGAATGTTGTTTTGTTTCGGCTATGCCTGAATTGGATAATTCAGGGATTGGCTTAAAACAAGTTCATTACTTTTAACAGACACTTTGTAGTTAATCCTGAAACTGTTTCAGAAAATTCAGGTCATTGTCGAAAAAAAGGCGCAAATCATTAATTCCGTAGCGCAGCATGGCAAATCTGTCCAGACCAATGCCAAAGGCAAAACCTGTATATTTTTCAGCATCTATATTGACGTTTTTTAATACATTTGGATGCACCATGCCGCATCCGCCGACTTCGAGCCAACCTCGCTCACCCATGATATCAATTTCAGCTGATGGTTCGGTAAATGGGAAAAATGAAGGGCGGAAACGTACCTGTAAATCATCACGTTCAAAAAAGCGACGGATAAAATCGGTAAATACCGCTTTAAGGTCGGCCATGGTCACACCTTCCTCAATCCACAATCCTTCTGCCTGATGAAACATTGGTGAGTGGGTGGCATCTGAGTCTACCCGATATACGCGTCCTGGAGCAATAATGCGAATCGGCGGCTCTTTTTTGTCCAGCATGTAGCGTATCTGAATAGGAGATGTATGGGTACGTAGTACGTTGCCATTTTCGACATAGAATGTGTCTTGCATGGCGCGAGCAGGATGGTTTGGTGGAATATTCAATGCCTGAAAATTATGAAAATCATCTTCGATTTCCGGCCCATCGGCTACGGTGAATCCCATGCTGTGAAACAGTTCTACAATCCGCTGTAAGGTTAAGGTTACGGGATGTAAACCACCTATATTTTCGCCGCGACCGGGCAGAGTCACATCCAGTGCTTCGGCCGCCAGCTGTTGTTGCAGTTTGGCTTCGTTCAGTGCATCACGTTGCTGGTTATAGGCAGACTGAAACTGATTTTTGCACTCATTTATGTGCGCACCGGTGGTTTTGCGTTCTTCCGGTGTCATTTTTCCTAGTGTTTTTAATAGGGCGTTGAGTTCACCTGTCTTGCCCAGATAACGGGCTTTTACCAATTCTAATGCAGGTAAATCAGTAGCTGATTGAACAGCAGCGATGCCTTCGGCAACGATGCGGTTGGCGTTTTCCATAACAAGATTCTTTACTTAAATATAAACCGAAGAGATGTGTAATGCTTTGTCTTGCTTTTAAAAATGCTGGAATTGTAAATAATACCGAATCTGAAGCGGACAAAACGAGGTATATAACACGCTATAATATATTTTTTGCTAAAAGCTTATTTTAACGCGAAATTCATGCGATAAACAATGTTAAGCCATCAGTTTAAATATAATTAAAAAGTTTGATAAAACAGGAATGAAAAAAAAGGAAACCGAAGTTTCCTTTTTTCCAGAATCTGCTTATCAGGCTAAAGCAGCTTTTGCCTGTGCGGCCAGCTGAGCAAACGCAGCTTGATCAAATACAGCCAGATCAGCCAGTACTTTGCGGTCGATAACAATAGCCGCCTTTTTCAGGCCATTCATGAATTTGCTGTAAGACAAACCGTTCTGACGTGCAGCGGCATTGATACGTACAATCCATAACTGGCGGAATTGACGTTTGCGTTGACGACGGTCACGATAGGCGTATTGACCGGCTTTCATTACTGCCTGTTTGGCAATACGATAGACGTTTTTACGACGGCCGCGGTAGCCTTTGGCTAGCGCTAAAACTTTTTTATGACGTGCACGAGCGGTAACACCACGTTTTACGCGAGGCATAGTTCAAACTCCTTAAGCGTAGGGTAACATTTTGTGGATAGAAGCCATATCGCGTTCATTCACCAAAGAGGTGCCACGCAATTGGCGTTTGTTTTTAGTGGTTTTTTTCGTCAGGATGTGACGTTTGAACGCATGAGCGCGTTTTACACCACCGTTACCCAATACTTTAAAGCGTTTTTTTGCGCTAGATTTGGATTTCATTTTCGGCATGGGAAAACTCCATTGTTGTTTGATCAGGCGAGGGGTGGCTGTATACAGCACTTTGACCCGCACACCACGGTTTTTGCCGCCTGAATATTCTTTGCGCACAGCGGCGATGCACAAGGACGAGGATTATAATATATCTGCGTCGTTAAGACAATATCGCTGTGGTATGCTTCTGCTGACACAGTCCTGTTGTGATTATTTAGGTTGCTTGAGTCAATATATGAAAAACCTCATTTCAGGTGAGTAAAATGAGGTTTTTATAAGACAGGCTGAGTTTAATAATTATTTCTTTTTCGGTGCGATTATCATCACCATTTGGCGACCTTCCATTTTTGGAAACTGCTCAACAGTGCCGATTTCAATCAAATCAGCTTGAATGCGTTTGAGTAGTTCTGCTCCTAAATGTTGATGAGCCATTTCACGTCCACGAAAGCGCAGCGTGACTTTTACTTTATCGCCATCTGTTAAAAAGCGAACAATGTTGCGCATTTTAATCTGATAGTCACCTTCATCAGTACCAGGGCGGAATTTGATTTCTTTTACCTGCACCTGTTTTTGCTTTTTGCGCTGTTCGTCGCGTTTTTTGGATTGTTCGTATTTGTATTTACCAAAATCCATTAATTTGCAGACGGGTGGTTTGGCGGTAGGGGCAATTTCCACCAGATCCACATCGTTCTCTTCAGCCAATTTCATGGCCTGCTGAGTAGATACTACACCCAACTGTTCGCCAGTTGGACCAATCAAACGCACTTCTTTAATGGTGATTTCACCGTTGATGCGTGCTTCGCGTTCTTGAGCGATGGTCGTACTCCTTATTCACGTTTAATGAAGAGACAAGGCTTCTTGTTTCAGCTGGCTAATGAATGTTTCAATATCCATCTGACCCAAATCTTCGCCGCCGCGTTTGCGTACGGCAACCTTGTTGTCCTGTTTTTCTTTCTCGCCTATAACCAGTTGATAGGGAAGGCGTTGCGTACTGTTATCTCGGATTTTGTATCCAATTTTCTCATTACGCAAGTCTAAATGCACGCGGAAGCCTTCTGCGGTTAATCGCGTGGCAAGTTGTTGACAATATTCTGTCTGTGCTTCAGTGATATTCATAATCACCATTTGTACCGGTGCTAACCAAAGCGGAAATGCGCCGGCATGATGTTCAATCAGAATACCAATAAAACGTTCTAATGAACCTAAAATGGCTCGATGTAGCATTACTGGTCGGGCGCGGCCGTTTTCTTCGGTGACATATTCAGCACCAAGACGTTCTGGTAATACAAAATCCAGCTGGATAGTGCCACATTGCCACGAACGGCCTAATGCGTCTTTAATGTGATATTCTACTTTCGGGCCGTAGAATGCGCCTTCACCGGGTAATTCTTCCCATGTTACGCCACAGGCAGTCAGAGCTTCGCGTAAACCCTGTTCCGCTTTGTCCCATATGGCATCAGAACCGGCACGTTTTTCAGGCCGAAGGGATAATTTAACCGATACATCATTGAATTCAAACTGGCGGTAAATGCGCATGACCAGTTCGTTAAATGCTTTGGCTTCACTGACTATCTGGTCTTCGGTACAGAAAATATGAGCGTCGTCTTGTGTAAAGCCACGTACGCGCATCAGGCCGTGTAGAGCGCCAGAAGGTTCATTTCGGTGACAAGAACCGAATTCGGCCAGACGCAAGGGAAGGTCGCGATAAGAGCGTAAACCCTGATTGAAAATTTGGATATGACCAGGACAGTTCATGGGTTTTACTGCGTAAACACGTTTTTCCGATTCGGTAATAAACATGTTTTCTTTGTAATTATCCCAGTGACCGGATTTTTCCCAAAGGCTGCGATCCATAATCATTGGGGTTTTGATTTCCTGATAGCCAGCAGCTGCTAGTTCACGACGCAGGTGTTGTTCGATTATCTGCCATAATGACCAGCCCTTTGGATGCCAGAATACCATACCCGGTGCTTCGTCCTGCAAATGGAATAAATCCATTTGTTTGGCCAGTTTGCGGTGGTCACGTTTTTCTGCTTCTTCAATACGCTGGATGTAGGCGTTCAAATCTTCCTTGGTAGCCCATGCGGTGCCGTAAATACGCTGTAACTGTTCGTTTTTAGCATCACCACGCCAATAGGCGCCTGAAAGTTTTGTGAGTTTGAAGTTTTTAAGAAAGCGGGTGTTGGGAACATGTGGGCCGCGACACATGTCTACATATTCCTGATGATAATATAGACCCATGGCTTTTTCATCAGGCATGTCTTCAATCAGGCGCAGTTTGTAATCTTCGTGCCGCTGAGTGAATACTTTGATAACTTCATCCCGCGGTGTAACTTTTTTGATTACGTCATAATTCTGTGCAATCAGTTCTTTCATGCGGGCTTCAATTGCTGCAATATCTTCGGGCGTAAAGGGACGTTCGTACCAGATGTCGTAATAAAATCCATCTTCGATTACAGGGCCGATAACCATTTTGGCTTCAGGGTACAGTTGCTTTACAGCATGGCCAACCAGATGAGCACAGGAGTGACGAATAATTTCGACACCTTCTTTGTCTTTGGCAGTAATGATGCTGACTTGAGCATCTTCTGTTACTTGATCACATGTATCTACCAATTTGCCATTAACTTTACCGGCAATGGCGGCTTTGGCTAAGCCTGTACCTATGGAAGCGGCAATGTCGGCAATGCTTAAAGGCGCTTCAAACTGACGAACTGAGCCGTCTGGCAAGGTAATGTTTAACATGCATACTCCACAAACAACAGACCGGTCTCGTTTGTTACGAGTGAGAATATCAGATGGCCGCTTTTGTTTATATTTATAAATTAATGGGATAATTTAATGCGTCAGTTCTGATGAACTTTCGCTTCAGTTAAGGAATTTATTTTAACGATTTGGTTTTTGCTTGGCAATGCTTGCCCGGCGAAATGTGTAGGTTTGGGCTATAATGGGAAATTCTGTCATATTTTTTGATATTAAATAAGTTATATGCTGAAATTTACTTTACAGCGTACGGATGGTTTTGCGCGCCGTGGTACGCTTGAATTGAATCATGGTACGGTGGAGACGCCGGTTTTTATGCCGGTGGGAACTTATGGTTCAGTAAAGGCAATGTCGCCACGTACTCTAGAAGAAATTAAGGCGCAGATTATTCTGGGTAATACGTTTCATCTTTGGCTGCGACCGGGTTTGGATGTTATCCGTGATTTTGGTGGTCTGCATGATTTTATAGGTTGGAAGCGGCCGATATTGACGGATTCAGGTGGTTTTCAGGTATTTTCGCTAGCGCAAATGCGGAAGCTAACAGAAGAAGGGTGTACTTTCCGAAGTCCTATTAATGGCGACAAGCTGTTTTTATCACCTGAAATATCCATGCAGATTCAGACGGTGCTGAATTCTGATATTGTGATGCAGCTGGATGAATGCCCTGATGGAAATGTGGATGCAAGAGAAGCAGAAAAATCTTTGCAGATGAGTTTGCGTTGGGCGGAGCGTAGTAAAAACGAATTTGAACGTCTGAATAATCCGAATGCTTTGTTTGGTATTGTGCAAGGCGGAATGTATGAAGACCTGCGTGAGCAGTCGCTTGCTGGTTTGGAAGAAATCGGTTTTCCTGGTCTCTCTGTAGGTGGTCTTTCGGTGGGAGAGCCAAAACCTGAGATGTATCGTATTTTACGTGCTATTGGACCTAAACTTCCGGCGAATAAACCACACTATCTGATGGGTGTGGGTACGCCAGAAGATTTAGTATATGGTGTGGCGTATGGTATTGATATGTTTGATTGTGTGATGCCAACACGAAATGCGCGTAATGGATGGCTGTTTACACGCTTTGGAGATGTGAAAATCCGTAATGCTATCTATCGCCATGACCAGCGCCCGCTGGATGAAAGCTGCGATTGTTACACTTGCCAGCATTTCAGTCGTGCTTATCTGCATCATTTGCAGCGTGTGGGTGAGATTCTGGGTGCTCAATTAAATACTATTCATAATTTACGCTATTATCAGATTCTGACTGCAGAAATGCGTCTGGCTATTGAAGCGGGTAAATTTAATGAATTTCAAATGCGTTTTCATGCTGATCGTGCCCGAGGTGTTTTGTAGGTTTATTTCTGTCGAGAGTGGTGCTGTTTTGTAAGTGTATATATTTTGTTGCTGATAGCTGAAATTTGTCAGCAATGTTTTGTGTTTTTATAGAATATAGTGGAGAAAGTTGTATGGGTGAAAAAGCCTGGTCGGGCCGTTTTCATGAGCCGGTTAGTGAGTTGGTAAAGCAGTACACTGCATCGATTACTTTTGATCAGCGTCTTGCTCAATGTGATATTGAGGGTTCTCTGGCACATGCGCAGATGTTGCAGCAGGCTGGTGTGCTTAGTGCGGAAGATTTGAACGCAATTCAGCAGGGTATGCGGGAAATTCTACATGAAATTGCTGCCGGTAAAATCAACTGGTCAGTTGATTTGGAAGATGTTCATATGAATGTGGAACATCTGCTTACGCAGAAAGTCGGTGATGCCGGTAAACGTCTACATACCGGTCGAAGTCGCAATGATCAGGTAGCGACGGATATCCGTTTATGGCTGCGTGAGGAAATTGACCGTATTGTGTTGCTTATCAATGATTTGCAGTCTGCGCTGGTTGATTTGGCTGAAAAAAATGCAGAGGTGGTGATGCCTGGCTTTACGCATATGCAGGTGGCTCAGCCTGTGAGCTTTGGTCATCATATGCTGGCGTATGTGGAGATGCTGGGACGAGACTGCGAGCGAATGCAAGATTGCCGCCATCGAGTTAATCGGATGCCTCTGGGTGCGGCCGCGCTGGCAGGGACAACTTTTCCGATAAATCGGGAAGTGACAGCGCGATTACTGGGCTTTGAGGCTATATGTCAAAATTCTTTGGATGCGGTATCAGATCGGGATTTTGCTATTGAGTTTACTGCAGCCGCATCGATTCTTATGATGCATCTTTCAAGGCTGAGTGAAGAACTGATATATTGGATGAGTCCGTGCTTCGGCTTTATTGATATTGCCGACCGTTTCTGTACAGGGTCGAGCATTATGCCGCAAAAGAAAAATCCGGATGTACCGGAACTTGTGCGCGGAAAAAGTGCGCGGGTGGTCGGACATTTGATGGGGCTGATCACCTTGATGAAATCGCAGCCATTGGCTTATAACAAAGATAATCAAGAAGACAAGGAACCTCTTTTTGATACGGTAGATACGTTGGTTGACACACTGAGGATTTATGCCGATATGATGCGTGGTGTGAGTGTGAAGCCTAAAAATCTTCGAGCAGCGGTTTTACAGGGTTTTGCTACGGCAACTGATCTAGCTGATTATTTGGTGAAAAAGGGTTTACCATTTCGTGACAGTCATGAGGTGGTGGCACGTGCTGTACGTCTTGCTGAAGAACAGCAAAAAGAATTAAGCGAATTACCTCTGGATGTGCTGCAGTCTTTCTCTGGTTTGATTGAGGAAGATGTTTATCAGGTATTATCGCCGGAAGGCAGTTTGAATGCTCGTAATCATATAGGTGGTACGGCACCTGAGCAGGTTCGGGCACAGGTGGCTCGCTGGCGTAAGTGTTTACAGAGTAGTTAGTTCTAATTGTATGGGCTGATATGTCTTATTGAAAAAAACAGGCAGATTTTTCTGTCTGTTTTTTTATATCCGGAAAAAAAATTATACTATTTTTATGTCATATTTTTATGATTATGAGCAATTGTCGGTTTTTAATCTATCGTGATTGATGAGTGCCATTTTATGATGTATGCGAAAATCAGAAATAAGGGGACAAGGTGTGTATTGATGTCATTGTTTAATGCAGTCAGAAGCTATAAGTAAATGATGTTTCAGGTAATTTGCTGTTTATTAGGTATTTATTAAATATAATTACAGATAGGTTTGTTTGTAATTAATTATATGGTGATAAATCATATTTGATTTTAGCCATACATGAAATTTATGATTTGCTGGTATAGTTTGCGTATATCATTTACAATAATTAACGTATTTAAATTTTTTTGAATTTTGTTTTCAAGGGAAAACTATGCAATTACAAATGACTAAATTAATTTTGGCGCTTACTGTGGGCGGATTGTTATCTGCATGTGGGTATTCTAAGATAGAACAATCTCCTGATAAGATGGTTCGCGCTGGTATGCAGCGGATGATGAAGGAGGACAATCAGTACAATTTTTCGGGCACGCTTAAACTAGATGTACCAAATCAGGTTAATGCAGATATAGCTGATAAAAATTCTGATGTAATTGAACATAACGCAAGTGATGCCTTTGACGTGGATTTAGATTCGAATTCGGATGAAGAATCAGAAGCTGCAGATGAAAGAGATTTCTATAAGAAGCAAATGAAGTCGTTAAATAGGGTACTAAATTTATTGAGTAAATCTTTTACCATTCCTTTCACCGGTGCAGTGGATATGCCGAAAGGACGTGTGGAAGTTATTCCGGAATTGCGCTATGAAAACAAAAATGCTTTAGTTTCTTATAAATTTCCAACCTATATTGATTTTAATAATTTCGCAGTGTATGTGGATGCCTCTGCGATAACTAATATCTCAGATATTATGAATGAGCAATCAAATCCTACTCGAGTAGTGGGGGACAGATATTTGCAAGTAGCCGTACCACAAGAACGACTGGTGCATTTACCGGTTGAAGATTTGCTTAAAAGCCTACCTAAATCTGTAGATGATGGTTATGCTGCTATGGATGCAAATGCATTTACAAAGGTTGATTTAGATGAATTCGGTAAAAATCTGGAAGCTAAATATCAGGTTAGGCTGAATTCAAACTATGCAATGAGTTTGAAGTATGATATAGCTATGCTGAAAAGCATTTCTGAAAGTTTGAAGCAGGCTGCTGCTAAAGCCGGATCGGATAGTAAATATCAACCACAGGATTATGCGGTTTTACAAAATGTTGTTGATGGTTTGACGGCTATCTATACTGGTGATGATAATGGCAGGCTTGGTGTACCAGCTGCTTATTTTATTCAGCAGTTGAAAAATAACTCTTCACCGATTATATATAATTTTTATCTGGATTCTAAGGGACGTATTACTGGGATGAGAACTGAAATGGAAATCCCTTTGGAAAAAGTTAAAGAATTTAAGCAAGCAATTAAAATGGACTATCGGATCAAGTTTGACTATACCGGAAGTCCGAAATTTACGATGCAGCCTACGCCACAGAATTCTGTGAATATTGGATCTGGCTTAGGTTTATTTTAATATTATTTGGTGTTTATATTATTAGTTCGAATACAGTGTGGCCAGTATGCAATGCGTGCTGGCTATTTTATTGGATGATGCATTATGTGTCCGTTTGGGATCAGCATAAAAAAATGTTGGAGTAAGCAGGTTAAATAAAAGATTTTAATAGTTAGCTTCTAATTATTTTTTGATGTCATTATGATGTATTAGATAAACTGATTCCGGCGCTTTCAGATTAGGCAACTAGTTGACTGATTGGTAAGATATTTATATAAAATAAAATTTTCACTTGAATATAAATTGTTTTAGCCACGTGGGTGGTGCTCATGTACCAGTTGTTTCAGGCGTTCATTGGCAACGTGAGTATAGATTTGGGTGGTCCCTATGTCTGCATGTCCCAGCAGAAGTTGGACGACGCGCAAATCGGCTCCGTGGTTAACCAGATGTGTGGCAAAGGCATGGCGTAATCCATGCGGACTAAGGTGATGAATACCGGCAGCGCTTGCATATTTGGTTACAATCATCCAAGCAAGCTGGCGGCTGATGGCGGTTTTTTTCTGGCTGACAAATACGGCATCACATGCTTTTCTTTTAAGTAAGGCAGGTCTGGCATGTGTAAAGTAGTTTTGTAGCCAGTCTGTGGCTTCTTCGCCAAGAGGTACCATGCGTTGCTTGTTGCCTTTACCGATGGTGCTAAGTAAGCCGTTTTGTAAATCAATTTCGTTTATGTGCAGGTTGACAGCTTCGCTGACACGTAATCCGGTGGCGTACATTAGTTCGAGTAAAGCTTTATCGCGCAAACCATGTATCGATTCAGTATCTGGAGCTGCCAGCAAGGCATCTATCTGGCTTTCAGATATGATATCGGGCAGATGCTGCCCTTTTTTCGGCATCTGAAGTTGCTCTGTGGGTAAATCCTGCCGCCGATTGTATTCTTGCATCCAATTAAACAGTCGTTTGCATGCTGATAAGGCGCGCGCTTGTGATGATGGCTTTTCTGTATCTATAAATAGGGCAGTGGCCAGTGATAACGCGTCTACGTTGGACCAGTTCAGTTGCTGTGCATGTAAGCGTTGGGCTATTTTGCTTAGATCGCGTCGGTAGCTTTCGAGAGTGTTAAAAGCCAGTTGTTCGCTCAGCCATAAATGCTCTAGTAATGATTCAATTGGTTCGAGCAATTCTGCTGGTAAGGCTTGGGTTACCATGTGGCATTTTCATGGGTAAGTAGCCAGCGTTTGATACCCAGTTCGAAACTATCGTTGCTCAGACTGAATCCACCTAGACCAGTAGCTGAAATTACTCGGTGACAGGGAATGATAATAGGTAAAGGATTTTTACCACAAGCTTGCCCCACAGCTCTGGGGGCGCTGCCCAATTGGCGCGCTATGTCGCCGTAGGTGACTACCTGCCCATATGGTATGGAGGCGATAACCTGCCACACGCGCTGCTGAAATTCAGTACCTGCGGATGAGGGTGAAAGATTGAAATTGTGCAGGGTGCCGGCAAAGTAAGCGTCAAGCTGTTGTGCCCAGAAACCGGTTAATTCGGGCATTTTTTCTGTTGTGTCTTTTTGCCAGCGTATGCCCTGTATGTTATTCAGCGGGTGGCAATCTACAATTAGCATGCAGCAAGGGGCATTGTAGAGGTAACTAGACATGATTTTGTAATGTATCTAAAACGGTCTGAGCATGGCCGGCAGCTTTGACTTTGCGCCATTCCTGCACAATGTTGCCATTTTTATCTAGAATGAAGGTGCTTCTTTCTATACCGAATACTTTTTTGCCATACATGTTTTTTTCTTTGAGTACGTCAAACTGTCGGCATACATTTTCTTCGCAATCGGATAACAAGGTGACGTTGAGTTGATATTTGCAAATGAAGTTGTGATGACTTTTTTCTGTATCGCGGGATATGCCCACTACGCTGTAGCCAAGTTGTTTAAATTGAGGTAGTAAGGCGCTGAATTCCTGTGCCTCGGTTGTACAGCCTGGGGTGTTGTCTTTGGGATAAAAATAGACAACGGCGGGTAGGTGTTCGGCAATGTTGAAGCTGTTGTCTTCAGCGTCTGGCAGAGTGAAAAGCATTGATTCTGACATATTATATTTTCCTTTGTATGGATTTTTATGTTGTTAATTTAGTCACGGATAAAAGCGGTAATCAGCGGTTTATCGCCAATCAGGCGGCTGCAATGTCCGTGAATGTTTGTATCAAATGAGACACCTGTTGGTAGGGTGTCTGCAGAATAGAAATATTCACCAGGTCCGAAGCGGCGGGTTGTACCATCACGCAAGCCGATTTCCATGATGCCCTGTAGTACAAATAGCCATTGCGGTTTGCCGGTACAGTGAAAGTCGCTGGCAAAGCCAACCGGACTTTGGCGTAATTGTAGACCTTCCGCATTCATCCATGTGGATAAGCGGCTTTTTTCATTGCCTTCGCTTAATTCGATTTTTTCTTCTTTAAAACGGGCAAAGCCGTCTTTGTCGGTAAAGAGAATAATTTTGTTTAGTGTGGTCATGTTTATTTGTTGAATAATGGCTAAAAAATTAGTGCAGGGTATTGTACCACTGCACTGATGGAAAATTTAATCAGTCAGGCTGGTTTATCAGCCTATTACGCCAAGGCTATCGTCTTTGGATGGGGTTTGGTTGTGTTTTGGTATCAGCCACAGGGTTGCTATGATGTCTAACAGATAGATGGACGCTAGTAAGCACAAGGCGGCATAGAAAGACCATTCTTTTACAAAAAAACCTATAACAAGTGGTCCAAAACCGCCAACTCCGCGACCAAGGTTGAAGAGGACGTTCTGAGCTGTAGCGCGCACATGCGGTGGGAAATTATCGGATATGAGGGCACCATAACCACCAATCATGCCATTAACAAATAGTCCCATGATGGCCCCACAGATTAGCAGGGCGGTAGGATCCTGTAATTGGGCATACTGCGCCACCATAATAAAGGCACCTATTTGGTAAATCAGAAAAATTTTCCAGCGTGCAAAATGGTCGGCGAGAAATCCAAATAGCCAGATGCCGATAATCATTCCGATTACGGTGACTGCTGTCCAATTACCGGATGCAGTGAGGCTGAAGCCCAGTTTGTTGGCCAGATAGCTGGGCATCCATATCATTAAACCGTAGTAGCCGAAATTTTGTACTGCACAGAGAATGAAGATGCCAAGGCTGGTTTTGGCCGTCTGACGGTCTTTGATCAGTAAACACAGGCGATTTGAAAAAGACAGCTCACCTTTTGCTTTGTGTTCACGGGTAAATTGCTCTGGTTCGCTGGTATCGTGACGGATGAAGTAAGAGGCCACAGCCGGAAACAATCCGACTAAGAACATACCGCGCCAGCCAATAATGCTGAGCAAAAATGGGGTAATGAATGCGGCAGCCAGTACGCCGAGCTGCCAGCCTATGCCGACAAATGCTGAGGCACGATTGCGCTTTGCTGCTGGCCAGACTTCTGCAATCATGGCCATGCCGATACCGAATTCCCCGCCTAGGCCCATGCCAGCTAGTGCTCGGTATATCAGCAGATCATAGTAGCCCTGTGCAATGGCGCATAGGCCAGTGAATACGGCAAACATAAGAATGGTCAGTGAGAGCATGCGCACACGGCCGAATCGGTCGCTTAGGTGACCAAATACAATGCCGCCAACAACTGAGCCAATTAGGGTCCATGTGACGAGAGAACCGGCCTGAGAAGCGTTGAGACCAAGGTCTGTGCTAATGGCACTGAGCATAAAACCCAGTATCAATAGGTCGAAACCATCCATGGCGTAGCCACTAATGGCGGCGACCATGGCTTTAGCGGGAGTTAATTTTTTTCTTGATTGATTCATAGGGGCTTAATGTCGGGAATCTAAAATGTTAATAATAGGTTTTACTGTGGTTGCAAGCTGTGTAAATTCGCCGGTCTGTGCCAGCGTTGGTGTAGTTGGATAATATTCACGGTCAAAAGCTGTATCGCCACCATGTGGCAGTTTTTGTCCTTGTTGCAACGCTACGAAGTTAAATAACTGAGTGTCTGCCAAATGAGAGGGTATGACGTTCTGCAAGGCGGAAAACATGGATTCAATCCGTCCGGGAAATGTTTTATCCCACTGTTGCAGCATATCTTTAATTACCTGTCTTTGCAGATTGGGCTGAGAGCCACAAAGATTGCATGGAATAATGGGGAAATTCTGGATTTGTGCAAAGCGAATGAGGTCTTTTTCTTTAACATAAGCCAGAGGACGGATGATGATGTGCTCGCCATTATCTGATAACAGTTTGGGAGGCATGGCTTTAAGCTTGCCACCATAGAACATATTAAGAAACAGGGTTTCCAAAATGTCGTCGCGATGGTGACCTAAAGCGATTTTGGTACAGCCATTTTCTTTTGCTACTCGGTACAGAATGCCGCGCCGTAAACGGCTGCACAGCCCGCAGGTGGTTTTACCTTCATTGATCACGCGTTTGACAACACTATATGTATCTTCTTCAATGATTTTAAACGGGACATTCAGACTGCTTAGATAATTCGGCAAAATATGCGCTGGAAAGCCTGGTTGCTTCTGATCCAGATTAACGGCCAGAATCTCAAACCGTACAGGAGCGGATTTTTGTAATCGCAGCAGGATATCCAGCAATGCATAGCTATCCTTGCCACCTGAGAGGCAAACCATGATTTTGTCGCCGTCTGCAATCATCTGAAAATCATTGATAGCAGCACCAACCTGATGACGGAGCCGTTTGACCAGCTTGTTGTTTTCGTATTCGTGTTTTGGTGTATGGGACATGGATGCAGCAATAATTTAAACAAATAGCTGCCATTGTACAATAATTAAAGGCCGACTGATGTGACTCGGCCGGCCGTTTGTAAACTTTACAAGAATTAAATAGATGTTTTAATTTCTTTGGGATGGTTCTTTATCAAGCTCAAATACTTGATGTAGCACGCGCGTAGCCAGCTCCAGATATTTTTCATCAATTAACACGGATACTTTGATTTCAGAAGTAGATATCATTTGGATATTGATGTTTTCTTTCGCTAATGTGCGGAACATGGTGGAGGCAATGCCTACATGTGAACGCATGCCCATGCCAACAATGGAAACTTTGCATACGGTATCATCGCCGCAAACTTCGCGGGCACCGATAGTTTTCTGCACTTCATGCAGAATATCCAATGTATTTTGATAATCGCTACGTGGTACGGTGAAAGAGAAATCTGTGGTGCCTGCAGAACCTACATTCTGGATAATCATGTCTACTTCAATATTGGCATCGGCTACGGCACCGAGTATCTGAGAAGCCATTCCCGGTGTATCCGGCACACCACGCACATTAATTCGAGCCTGATTTTTATCAAAAGCAATACCGGATACTGCCGCATGTTCCATCATATCTTGATCCTCTTCAAACGTTATTAAAGTACCTTTGCCACTGTTTTCCAAACTGCTTAAGACGCGCAGCCGCACTTTGTATTTGCCGGCAAATTCTACCGAACGGATTTGCAAAACCTTGCTCCCCAAACTAGCCAGTTCTAGCATTTCTTCAAATGAAATGGTTTCTAGACGCCGTGCTTCTGGTACGACCCGCGGGTCGGTTGTGTAGACGCCGTCTACATCGGTATATATCTGGCATTCGTCTGCTTTCAATGCTGCGGCCAGAGCCACAGCTGAGGTATCAGAACCGCCTCTGCCTAGCGTAGTGATGTCGTTGTTCGCGTTTACACCCTGAAAGCCTGCTATGATGACAACCTTACCTGCATTCAGATCGCTACGAATGCGAATTTCGTCAATTGCATCGATTCTGGCTTTGGTGTGAGCGCAATCGGTTTTTACCGCTACCTGCCAGCCGGTATAGCTTTTGGCATCTACTCCAATGCTGTGTAAAGCCATGGCTAGAAGGCCGATCGTAACTTGCTCTCCGGTTGAAAGTACAACATCCATTTCGCGTGGATTGGGTTTTTCCTGTATTTCATGAGCCAGTGCAACTAGGCGATTGGTTTCGCCACTCATTGCGGAAACCACTACGACAACATCATCACCATTGGCTTTGGCCTGTGCTACCCGACGCGCTACGTTTTTAATGCGTTCTACTGAACCTACTGAGGTACCGCCGTATTTCTGTACGATTAACGCCATAATACTGCTTGCTTTCTGAGTTGTTTTATTGTCAAAAAAGGAGAGACTGTGTAAACACTATCTGCTTATTTATCCAGTCAGGGCGTTCTTTGTAGCATTTTTATCATGTAAAAACAAGCCGCTGAATCAGTATTTTGTCAGATTCAAGCGGCTTGTTTTAAATTATCTTTAAATTTAGATAATAGTTAGTGGTATTTGTTTGAATTACTTGGCTTTTAATGCGTCCTGCTGAGCAGCAAGAATAGAACGGATGCCTTTTTGTGCCAGATTGATTAGTTGACTCAACTGCTGGATACTAAATGTGGCACCCTCTGCGGTACCCTGAATTTCCACTAATTGCTCTGATGCAGTCATAACAATGTTGATGTCAGCATCGCAGTTTGAATCTTCTGGATAATCCAGATCAAGTAACAATGTGTTGTCAAGCATACCAACAGAAATAGCGGCAACTGCTTCACGGATGGGATTTTCTATGATGATGCCTTGGGTAAGCAGTTTGCTTACAGCCAGAGACATCGCGACGAAAGCACCACTTATGCTGGCGGTCCGGGTACCTCCATCAGCCTGAATTACATCACAATCAATCAATATTTGGCGGCTGCCCAGCTTTTTCATGTCTACTACTGCCCGTAAGGAACGGCCAATCAGGCGCTGGATTTCCTGTGTTCGACCAGTCTGTTTACCAGCTACTGCTTCACGGCGCATGCGCCCGTTGGCAGAAGCGGGCAGCATGCCATATTCTGCAGTCACCCAGCCACGTCCGCTTTCTTTCAAAAAAGGAGGTACATTTTCATCGATGGTGGCTGTGCAGATAACTTTGGTATTACCGCAGCTGATAAGTACGGAACCATCAGCATGAGGCAAAAAATGCGGAACAATCGTCAGTTGGCGCGGTTCATCGTTTGCACGGTTGGTGCGGTTAGGTACTGTATTGGTTTTCATGCTGGCTGGAGAGGAAGGGGTAGTAAAGTAAACATTATATTACTTGTATGCTGTTCATCATACTAATTAGGTCTTTTATGAATTAAGCGGATTTCGTTATACTTGATTATATTGCCAGTTTGAATATTATCAGGCAGGAATAAACGGTTTAAGGAAAATAATATGTTATACAGTATGACTGGCTATGCAAACGGTTCAGGACAATTTGGTAGTCGTCAAATCAACATTGAGCTTAGGGCTGTAAATCATCGTTATCTAGACATTCAGTTTAAAGTACCAGAGGAATTACGTCCTTTTGAAGGACAGATGCGTGAATTAATCAGTGCGGAAGTGGCTCGTGGGAAACTGGAATGCCGCATACAGATTCAGACATTACCTAATCAGAATACAGAAAGTCTGCCTATCAATCATCAATTGGTAGAGCAGCTGGCTGCATTTAATCATCAGTTGCGTCGCCAGCATAAGGATTTGGGTAAGTTAACAGTGGCCGATATTCTTCATTTCCCTGGTGTGCTTATGGCCACTTCAGAGGATGATGATGTCTTATTAAATGGTGTGCAGACATTGCTCAAGCAAGTATTATCCGAACTTAAGGCTGCAAGGGCTCGAGAAGGAGAGAAACTGCAACAGCATCTGTTGAACAGGCTAAATGATATGAGCGATATTGTGGCCGCAATACAGCAGCTGTTTCCTCAATTGTTGCAGGATTATATGAATAAGTCCGAAACACGCTTACGCGAAGCTGTGGCACAGGTAGATGCGGAACGTCTGAAACAAGAATTTGTACTGTTTATGCAAAAGGCTGATGTGGATGAAGAGCTAAATCGGCTGAATACACATATCGCAGAAACAAGACGTCTTCTGCAGGAGCATAATGGTAGTGTAGGTAAGCGTCTAGACTTTCTGATGCAGGAACTTAACCGTGAAGCGAATACGCTGGGTAGTAAAGCCATTGCCATTGAATGTACTCAGGCTTCAGTAGGGCTGAAAGTGCTGATTGAACAAATGCGTGAACAGGTACAGAATGTAGAATAGTTATAGCATTGTAAAATTAAAAACCAGAAATATCTGTATATATATACAGGTATTTCTGGTTTATGTTATTGCGTATTTGTTTGAAGATGCTGTTAGAAAGACAAATTAACCATTCGATTGGCAGCCTCAATGCATTCTTCTACACTGGAAACCAATGCAATGCGGACATAACCGGCACCGGCATTGCCATAAGGAGTATTGCGTGCAAGATAGCGACCAGGTAATACTCTGATTGCTGCTTTTTGCCATAAATTTTGTGTAAAGGCTAAATCATCACAGTCGGGTACGGATAGCCACAAATAAAAAGAAGCATCGGGTTTATGGATAGCGAATTTGCGTTGTAGAATCGGAATGACTTTATCGAATTTTTCTCGGTACAGTTGTCGGTTTTCGATTACATGCTGTTCATCACTCCATGCAGCAATACTGGCGTACTGTACCGGTAGACTCATGGCGCTACCATGATAGGTACGGTAAAGTAAAAAACTGGACAAGAGTTTGCTGTCGCCAGCTACAAAGCCCGAACGCAATCCTGGTGCATTAGAGCGTTTGGATAGGCTGGTGAACATAATTAAATTATCAAATGTTCGTCCCGATAGGGTTGCAGCCTGCAAAGCTCCTAAGGGTTTATTGTTATCATCAAAGTAAATTTCTGAATAACATTCATCTGACGCTATAACAAAGCCATATTTGTCTTGTAAGGCAAATAATTTCTGCCATTCTTCTAGATTCATGACGGCACCGCTTGGATTGCCTGGTGAACAAACGAATACCAACTGCACTTTCGACCATGTGTTGCTATCAATTTCCTCCCATTGGGGCACAAAGTGTGGTGCCCGACAATTGACATATTCTACTCGTGCGCCAGCCAGTAAAGCAGCTCCTTCATATATCTGATAAAACGGATTAGGGCTAATTACGACTGGTTTATACTCGCTGCTTGTATTTATAATTGTTTGGGTAAAAGCAAATAATGCCTCTCTACTACCTAAAACTGGCAGCACTTCACTTTCAGCATTGACACTTAAACCATCATATCGGCGGTTTAGCCACTGGGCGCAGGCTTCTTTTAATTCAGGTATCCCCGCCGTAAGGGGATATACAGCAAGTCCGTCCAGATGTTGCTGCAATGCGTCCGTAAGCACTGCAGGTGTGGGGTGCTTTGGTTCGCCGATATGTAAAGATATAGGTTGTAGATTGGGTGGCGGTTCTAATCCATCCGTTAATTTACGCAGGCGGGCAAAAGGATAGGGTTGTAATAATTCTAGTTTTGGATTCATAGTGGTATATGCATCAAATTTTCTATACTTTGATACTACCACCAATCTGTTTACCGCAGCAGTAAGTTGTAATTTTTATTACTGCGCTTATTCAGTTGCTGGCAGACTTAAGCGTATTAAGTATGTATAAAGCTAATGAATAAATAAAAAGCCACATATTAAGTGGCTTAATGAACAAAATGAACACTCAGGCAGATTTTTGTTCAGCCTGTATATGTCCGGTTAATAAATAGTCAATGGTTTCTTTAACAGTACGCATAGCATTGCCAAAAGGTAAAGGATCTTTACCGCGGAAAAACAAACCTTTGTCAGTTTCACCGCGCCAAGCTGCAGCCAACTTCAGGTCAATACAGAATTGGCCGACTTTTTCCAGTCCATCACGTAGACCACATACAGATAAACAATTAATACCTTGTGTACAGCGTCGTGGATCTGCTTTGGCATTGGCCTGTAAAACGCTTTCTCGTTTCAAGTAGCTGTCTAGAAACTTGGTTTTGACACCGCGCGCTGGTAAACCGGCAACAGACATGAACTCAACTATTTGTTCACCTTCAGCACCAGCCAGTGTTTTTTTGAAATTGATATGTGCATCACCTTCCTGCGTAACGGCAAAGGCTGTACCTATTTGTACTGCGGCGGCACCCCATTCTTTCAGGGCGGTGGAGATTTTCTGAAAGTTGGCCATCCCACCAGCGATGATTAAAGGAATTTTTTCCCGCTCTAAATCCAGTTTTTTAAATAATTCAAATGTTTCGGTTAAAACTCGTTTGAATTCAAAGCGTTCATCATTGACTCCGGCTACTGTGGCAGCTCCAAGATGACCGGCTGCATGTGCTGGGTGCTCAATTACAATTGCATCCGGAAGCCGGTTTTTTTTCATCCAGCGTTTGATGACAATGGCGATACCACGGGATTCGGACAAAATCGGCAAAAGAGCAACGTCAGGAAAATTTTCGGTCATATCAGGTAAATCTAATGGCAAGCCTGCACCCATTACGATTGCATGAGCACCGGATTCACAGGCTTGCTGTACCATTGCCTGATGGTCTTTTACCGCTTTCATGACATTTACTGCAATCATGCCACGTCCTTCTGACTGTGCCAAGGCAGCTTTGATTTCTCGGTCTAAAGCAATCCGGTTGAGGGAATCGTATTTTTCCTGGGTGGGATTTTCTTTAGATTGTTCCAGTAAATCGGGATGTAGATGACGCAAATCTACACTTGCAATGGTACCAACACCATTTTCACGTGCTACGGCACTGGCCAGTTTGGACGCGGAAATACCTACGCCCATCCCTCCCTGTACTATCGGAATGAGATGATGATTGCGAATAATGAGTGGTGCAAAGTCCTGCATGCTGCTTCCTGTCTCTTGATGCCCGATGAGTGTCATTACAACTAAAGTGTTATAATTGCGGCTGAAAAAGCGGACAGGCGTCTGTTTCTCAGCTGGTTTTTACAAATTAGTGTATCTACTCTATTCTTGCGCAAAGCTACTGTCAAGAAAATAAAAGTCGGCAAGGGCGTTTAAATCAGGCTTTGTAAGCTCTTTTGTGGGTTTTGTACGACAAGGTTAGGTATTGTAATGATAATCAGTTAAGCCTTTTTGCTTAGAGAAATTATTACCAACTCATGTTATATTTCCGTAGTAGGGATGAATCAGTTAATCACACAGGGTATCAATGAATGATGGCATGTAATGCACAGCGGCGTGCCGTTTTAGGCGCGCTGATTCTGTTTCTTTCGGCCTGTGGTACTGGAAAACGAAAAGGAGTTCAGATTGCCAGTCAGCACCATCTGGCTCCTATCCGGATTACTAAAATCAGCCACCGGGCAGGCAGCCAGGAATTAATGCTGCAAAGCCTGAGTCTGATAGGCACCCCGTACCGATATGGTGGTAGTACCCGTGATAATGGTTTTGATTGTAGTGGTATGGTGCAATATGTTTACCAGCAAGCTTTGCAAGTAAGGCTACCCCGTACTGCTCGAGATATAGCCGCTGTTTCTGCTCCAATTCGTACGCGCGATCTGCAGGTCGGGGATTTGGTTTTTTTCAATACTTCGGGTCAGACGTATTCTCATATGGGGTTGTATATCGGTAACGGTGAATTTATTCATGCTCCTTCCAGTAACGGTGTGATTCGTACGGCCAGACTGGATCAACCCTATTTCAGCCAGCGTTTTACAGGTGCACGAACGCTGTTTGCCCGTTAATCAAAAAAAAGAATGAACTTTCTTTTTCAAACTGAGTAAATAAAATAAACAGGACAACAACATGAGTGAGCAAGATTTAGTATTGGTACTTAATTGCGGCAGTTCTTCCGTGAAAGCTGCAGTAATGGATGTGGCCGAAAAAGAAGTTTTAATGAGCTGTCTGGCTGAAAAAGTAGGCAATACTGATGCTTTCATTACTTTCAAAATAAATGGTGAAAAACACAAACACGCTTTGACAGGTAGTCATGACCATGTAGCTGCTGTTATGGCTTTGCTGGAACAGCTGAAAGATTTAGGACTATACGATCGCGTAAAAGCGATTGGTCACCGTGTGGTTCATGGTGGTGAACGTTTTACGCAGTCTACAGTGATTACTCCTGAAGTAATGCGAGATATCGAAGCCTGTATTGTGTTGGCTCCATTACACAATCCGGCTCATATTCTGGGTATTCAGGCTGCTCAGCAGGCATTTCCGGACTTACCGCAGGTAGCGGTGTTTGATACTGCATTTCATCAGACTATGCCTCCGCATGCCTATCACTATGCTGTTCCATCTACCCTATATACTCGTTATGGTGTGCGCCGTTATGGTGCTCATGGTACCAGCTATCGCTATGTGGCACAGGAAACCGCTGCTTTTTTAAAGCGTGATATCAATGAAATGAGTATGGTTATTGCTCATCTGGGCAATGGTGCATCCATTACAGCTGTGAAAAACGGCCGTTCACAGGATACCAGCATGGGTCTGACTCCGCTGGAAGGGCTCGTAATGGGTACCCGTTGTGGTGACCTTGATCCAAGTATTTTTTCATTCTTAGCTGCTAATGCCAAAATGAGCATCGAACAGATTACTGAAATGCTGAACAAGGAAAGCGGATTGCTCGGTTTATCTAATCTGTCCAATGATTGCCGCATGCTGGAAGAAGCAGCCGCTAATGGACATAAAGGGGCAGAGCTGGCTTTGGATGTTTTTGCTTACCGCTTAGCTAAATATGTAGGCGGCATGATGGTTGCTTGTGGCAGTCTTGATGCGCTGGTCTTTACTGGAGGTATTGGTGAAAACTCTACCATGATGCGTGAAAAAGTAGTGAATTATCTGAATGTGTTTGGTCTGATTCTGGATCATGATGCCAATATGGAAGCTTGCTTTGGTACGCCAGGTGTAATCAGCACAGCAGATAGTAAAGCATCTGTGATGGTGATTCCAACCAATGAAGAGCTGATGATTGCTCAGGATACTGCTCGTCTAACTGGTATGCACCTATAACAATTTATATTTGTTTGGGATGGACACACATCTCAGTTTGTAAAGTAAAACTGGCTCTGTATTTTTACTTAGCCGGTTTTATTTTTAAATTATATGTTTGCTTATTTAAAATAATTTTTCGGAAAAATAAAAAGGAATCCCTTGGAGGATTCCTTTTATTGAATATTAAATTGGTTTTAAAGATTTAGATTTAATTTCCCCAGTATGATGAAATGATTGCCTGCTGATTGAATAGCATCTTTTGTTCATCTATTGATGGGATGTTTTGCGAATCAGAACTAAAGGATGACATGGCATTCACTAATTGCTTAATTTGTGAGGCAAATATTTCTTTACCATCAGCTGTGGTGATGCTGTATTGGCGACAGTAATCAGTGAGATACCAGTTTTTAACTGTCACCTGATCTTTAGTGCCTAGATGGCTGATAATTAAATCATTGCCGTTATGACTAAACCACAATTCATTACTTTTATAGTCTTTGAAAGCCAGAATATCACCTTGTTGGGAATTTGCAGCCATATCGCTGACTACATCTTGTCCGTGGCCGGCATTGAAAACATACATATCTCTTTCAAAATTGCCACCATAGAGATAATCATTACCTACACCTCCATTCAGTATATCGTAGCCTTCTTCACCAAAGAGTGAATCATTCCCTCCACCGCCTAGAAGGATATCATTGCCACTACCGCCAATAATATTGTCATCACCTTCTTCTCCGTAAATTGTGTCATTACCTTCATTCCCATAGAGAATATCGTTGCCTTTACCTCCGTAAATAACATCATTGCCTTTTCGGCCATTGATGATGTCGTTGCTGTCCCATCCATTGAGCACATCATCTGCATTAGTACCTTCAATTATGAATGTCATTTTAGCAATATCATCGACGGTGAATGTTTTATCTTCGAAAATAAAGTTGAATGCACGGGTATAGGGGTTTTCGCGGTTGAAAAAATCAGCCAGAGTAACAGAATCATTACTTCCATAAGCCTTAATAATTAAATTATTTCCTGTGCGGCTAAATACAGCATTCGAAGATAATGCTTTTTCAAATTTTATATCGTTAAACTGGCATTTTTCTGTTGATTGGCTTTTGTCATATATAGTATCCTGTCCATGACCAGTCTGGAAGATATACAGGTCTTTGCCTTCTTCACCTGAAAGAATGTCA